>JAEZXR010000112.1 GCA_023419605.1 Bacillota bacterium
CCTCAAAAGTGGGCAGGGGCTCCTGAACTATTTGCGTTACGGTGGCGGCGGTCAAGGGCTCCAACTGATTGCTTCTTCGGTTCGACATTGGGGACACCTCCAAAAACGTGATGTGCGCGGCTGACCCCCCCCTACGCGTCACGTCGCAAAATGTACGCGCGCGTACGACTTGATCAAAATACGACCAAAACAGGTCCCCAAGACAACAAAAAGGACCTGCGGGTAAAAACCCACAAGTCCTTGAATTATAAGCATTTTGGTGTCGAAGGAGGGACTTGAACCCTCACGGTGTTACCCACACGCCCCTCAATTGTACGTCGGGAAAAAACGTGTCCACCAAAATCACTTAATCCCAGTTAAATCAAGAGCTTGAAGGTTTTTAACACTGCGCTTTTTTTGCCAAGTTCGCATACAATTTAGGTGGGGAGTTACACGACATTATTAAGTTAAAATGTATGTGACTTAAGATGTATGCTTAAAATAAAATTCTTCTTAAATTGCAGAAGTCCTTTATTTTTGGATATAGATTCGACTCCCGTCGTCCCGACTAGTTTTATAAAAGTTGAAAACCGTGAATCTTTGATATATAAGACTTTCTCAATATTTTGAGGGCCAAGGAAAACCAATAATGTTCCGGAACTTTAGGAATCTTACACAAGCCAGAAAAAACTTAATAGTAATTTTTAAGTTTATTATCTTTATAAAATCTAAGAGGAGAGATTAAATGAAAAAATCTAGATACTGAGATATTAGTATTGGAATAACTTGCAAAAAGAAATAGAGGAATTATAAAGCTGGTGCAGAATAACCAAAAGCAATATATATAAAGGAATGATTTGGTTATGGATAAACTGACCAAAGGAACTTGGATTGTGAATTCCAACAAACATCTGATGCAGGTTAAATCTAATACAGCTGAACTTAGCTATTTCGAAGCAACTGAGCAAGCTGGAAAAGCCGGAACTTTACTTGGAAGACTGATTGCTGACAAAGAGGAAATTATTTCGTTTACAAAAGCAAAAGTTTTTGCTAGACAATCTGGAATTACTCCTGCTGAAACTAAAGTTTATTTAAATTTTCTGAAAAATGAGGGCAAGATAGATTACGTACAGGATGCTATCGGTAATGTCAAAGAATTGGAAATTTATTGTTTCTCTACGGTTGATGTTTTAAATACTGTGGCAAGTATGTATGAAAGATTTAAACCTTGCGCAATTGAACATGCAAGTCTTATTAGTTTGCAATCCACCTATGAATTGCCCCGTTGTCAAGAAGAGTTATTTGAAATTCTTATTAATAACGGTATCGGTGAAGAAACTGCTCTAAATGCGATACAACTTCAACAAGTATTAAGTCTTATTAAGACTGGTGGAGACATGAGCGAAAAGATACTGTATAACGAATATGCTTTTAGTGGAGACCCGACTAAGGTAGTAAAGGCTTTAAAAGATTTAGGGTCTGAGGAAAAAGATATGGTAAATGAGGTGCAAAGTCTTGTAATAAATTCCCCTGGATTCTCTGAAGAGTTGTTCCCGAAAAACATTAAGCCCCATATTATTAATATGATGGAGGGTGTTGGACTGCTTGATGGTATTACTGTTCAATCTCCATATGGAACGGCCACATATTACACTACTCCTCAGTTAAAAGGACAAGGGGTAGGCACATTTTCAATATCTGAAGATGTTTTTCATAAGGCTAAAATACTTCTTAGTTGCTTAAGATTTGGACAAACAAAATCTGTCTATGGCAGGGGAAAGATTTCAACCCACGATAAAATGGTGAACATTGTAAATAAACTGGTTCGTGGTGAATGGGTTGGTAAATGCACAGCTATTGGACAAGACTACCAGCTTTTGGAGTTAGACGGTGTAATTGAGACTATACCCGCTGGTGGTGGTCAGTATTACATGAAATTACGGCAGATTGAAGTTGGAAAAATGGTTCAGCAGTTACTATCCTACAATAGACTATTACCCGAAAATGAAGTTAATGAGGAAGATTTCCTTAAAACACAGCCAAATGGTTATATTATACCTGAATTAAGAAGAAAAGTTATTGAGGCTAATGAAACGGCACCAGTTGCTAATGCGAGAGCAAGGCTTCTTAAT
This sequence comes from Bacillota bacterium, assembly GCA_023419605.1. Lineage (GTDB taxonomy): Bacteria > Bacillota > Clostridia > Acetivibrionales > JAEZXR01 > JAEZXR01. The sequence continues at coordinate 2,112 of JAEZXR010000112.1, forward strand.
TCCCTAAGAACGGGGATGAGTTAAATGATCAATGATTCTTATAATAGTAGAACAGGCAATCAGAGCCCGAATTATGGGAAAAAGGGATATTCACTCGAATATCTGGTAGCAGGACTATTTCAAAGCCAAGGATACTTATCAAGAAGATCGATTCCTTTACAATATGGTCCTGTCAATCAGGATGCCACTGATGTAGACGTTTTGGGCATTCAATTTACTTTACCTTTTAAAGGGCACAGGATAATCTGCGATTGTAAAAATAAACAAAGATCAAGACCTTATGAACGTATTTTTTGGGCAAAAGGATTGGGCGAGTTTACAAAAGCCTCAGAAGTTTATGTAGCCTTACCTAAACCTTCTCCTGAAATTATAAATTTTGCACTTACTGGCGGTGTGAGAGTTCTAACTCATGATAAGGTTAACCAACTCTCCAATACTCCTTTAGGGTCATATGGTATTGTTGACGAAAAATTTTATCAAAGTTTTTTTATAGCCATTGAGAAAAACATAAAGAATGATAAGCTAGCCGAAAAAATATGGTTAAAAACTAGGAAATTATTTTTGAGTGAAGAACCCTATACAACAATAAATATTGAT
>JAEZXR010000118.1 GCA_023419605.1 Bacillota bacterium
ATGCTAGTAAAACTGTTATAATTGAGTTCAAACAATGACCGTCCTTTCTTGGATTTTTGGTTGTAGGAGACTCAATTATACCAAAAAAGAGGGGGTCATTGTTTTTTTGTCTCAAAAAAACTTGAAATCCTTGATAAATAACATTTTAGGATCTATTTGAAGTGAAATAGATTTACACAAACAAAATAAAGTAGGAGGAAAGTAGTATGATAAAGCTATTAGCTTCAGAATGCAGAAAAGTTAGATGGCCTTTAATTTTTTTGCTGATCATTATGGAGGTTGCCACAAGTTTCGCACTTGCTGCTGGAAGCGTAAAATCTTTAACCGAATACTTTGAACCTAATTGGAATACCTTGTATTTTCAGGCGGTTTCCAAACATGGAATGTTCTTTCTTCCACTTTTTGCGGGCTTATTTGCAGCATTTCTCTGCTTTTATGAACATAAAAATGGGGCATGGAAACAGCTTCTTGCCCTTCCTTTTCCCCGTTGGAAGATTTATTTGTCCAAATTTTTGATGCTGGCAATTCTATTGGCAATTACACAAATTGTGTTTATGGCTGGATATTTACTTACTGGAAGCATCATTAACGTGGAAGGGAAAATACCATGGAAAACTGTTCTAGTTGGTGCAGTTGGAGGATGGCTTGCTTGTTTTCCCTTAGCGATGCTCCAGATTGATTTATCAACCCGTTTTAGATCTTTTGGAACTGCATTGCTATTCAGTATTTCCGTGGTTGTTCCAAATATTGTTATTACAGGGTTGAAATCTTTCCTTGGAGCATGGTTTCCTTTTGCACCGCCATACTACGTTATGTTTCCGCAAGGTTTAAATCTTTCACCACACCTGGAGCCGATTTCATTTACATTGATTCTTATATTTACTTTTCTTATTTATCTTCTAATAGGATTCAGAAAGTTTGTACGGAAGGATTGGATATAGAAAATAGAATAGCACATAAATAATGTTCGCATGAATCTCACTTATAGTATGTTCCAGTCTACCATAAATAACCGATATTATTTGCTTATGAACATTATTTATATTTAGTAAGAAAGAAACATATTTGTAAAAACCTATATAGTAATTCTGAAAATGTACGATAAATAGTGTAGAAAAAATAATTTATACTTTTGGAGGAACTAAAATGAGCATTACGCCAGTCACTAACAACTCGAACATTACTTATTCGCCTCTGGGTGATAATAATATTATAAAATTACTTGAAAAACAAAAAATGGAATTGCAGGAGCAAATACAAAAGATCAGCGAAAGTAAAATGGACCCTAAAATGAAGCAGGAAAAAATCAAGGAATTGACTGAGCGAATTAATGAAATAGAAACACAGATTCGGCAAAAGCAAATGGAAAAAATGAAGCCTGACGATGAAAAAGTGGATTCGAAAAATAATACATCTTATGAAGATGATAAAACTCAAGGTGAAAAACCTGATGGGGGTATAAATTCAGAATATATGATTTCTGCAGTGTCTGGGTATTCAGATTTAAAAACCATAGGAAAAGTAAGGACTGAGTTAAAAGGCCAGCTAAGGATTGCAACTCATAGTGGCAAAAATCCTGAAGCGGGTCAAGAGATTGCGAAGAAAATAGAAAAGCTTGAAGGTGACATTCAGGAAAAATCAGAAAAAATAAACGATGATTTAAAAAAAGCGGCTAAGGATGGGGAAAAAACAGAAAGACAAGAAACAAAAAGTGATGCTATTAAAGATAGTAAAGATGTGCAAGAAGACATAAAAAATATAGATAAACAAAACCCAGTATCAATTTTTACGAATGATGCAGTAGAGAACAAAGACAAATCTCTAAATGATGACAAAAGTTCTGAAAAAGCTGAAAAGAAGGAAAAGGAAACAGCTCCTTTCCAAGGAAGAGTGGTTGACATACGGATTTAAGTATAATCTGTTAAGTCAGTAATAATATTGTCCTAAAAACACAATTTCAAATAAGAAAATCCAAAGGCACCGGGATGAAAAAGTCTTGATGCCTTTGTTTGTGCGACCGGCATGGGAGCAACCTAACGGATGAAAGTCGTGTCTTATGAAAGCTGCTATCAGCTTACCGGTGTAAGTCCCGCCAAGATAATCACCACTTCCATAATCGTGTCGGTAAAATATATAAATCTATAATCGAAGACAGGAAGGTGAATAACCTTTTAGAGTTTTAAACACCCTATTGAAAGTCCTAATATTATTAAAACCGCATTCCAGAGCAATATTAGTAATCGAATTGTTACTTGATTTTACCTGTTCTTCCGCAATATTTACTCTGATGGTATTCAGATAATGATTGAAGTTTGTCCCTGTCAGTCGCTGAAATAGACGGCAGAAATGAGAGGTGCTCAAATTGAAATAGCTTGCTGTATCTGCCAGTGTTAACGACTTCATATAATTTGATTCCAGATAATAGATGATTTCCTGCATAATTTTCAAGTTGGAGATCCTTTTGTTTTCTATCTTGGAATCTATCGGTGAACTTGGGATAATTCGCTGGCATATCCCGCATAATTCCATTATTTTGCTGGTTACGAACATAGGATAGTACGGTATGCATTCCTTCATTTCGTAATAGATATTTTCGAAAATTTCTTCAATTCTATCAATAGTGGAGGGATCTATTTTATTTTCCTGAAGCATCGATTGAGTTATGAATGAGTTCTTAAAACGGATGTCCTCAGGCCAATTTCCATGACAACCTATCAGGCTTGGTTTAAAAACGAGTATGTAGATAGTGGACTCCATATTTTGGCTATCATAAAAATGAATGTCACCGCTGCAGCAAATGGCTACATTGCCTTTGCTGAGCGTTTTAATATCACGATTTATCCCGAAACGCAACGTGCCTTCGCAAACAAAGATAAGCTCAATGTCTGAATGCCAATGGGCATGAAAGGAAAAGGAACGATGTTCATGCTTGTATATTCTTATAGGCATGTCTTGGGGATAGGTGCGTTTTTCGTAATACGCTTTCATAAAAAAGAGCCTCCAAAAACTAAAACTATTCAAGCTTATTATATAAATTAAAGCACTATTTGTCTATAAGCACATCAACATTGACTACAACTACAGCTTAAACATGAAAGTTTATTTACATGCTGTTCTCAAATTTATTGGCAGGGAGCAAGAGATGCCTGTGATTAAAAAATAGATTAGGTTCATAGATAAAAATAAGCAAATTATGTCCAAAGGTGGGCAAAAAATTACTGTCTAAAATAATAGGATGAAGTTATAATTTACATGTATTAATTTGGTATATGTTACCTGAGTTTTATAGAGATATCTTAGTTTTAATTACAAAATAATTGTATAGGATGTAGACTTATGATCAAAACGGATAATATTATTACAGCATCAGCTGTCGATGGAACCACGGGTACGCCGTTGGGAGGGTTTGGCGCAGGTGCAGTAAAGTTTTGTGCACATAATGGTATGTTTTCAGCGATAACCCAACCACCTGCGGATCAAAATGATTATAAGCCAATAGGTGCTACCAGGTTTCAGTTTTTTTCGAACAGAGGTGGTAACATACAAACCATTGACACCATGACAGCTCTATTAAGTAACGGCAGATAGGATGACGATGCAATTTGGCCTGAGCATAAGGTGAATTTTGGGAGCATTAATGACATTCAAATTAATTTGAAAGCATTTTCGCCTTTGGATAACTACAATTATGACAATATGAGCATGCCTTATGCCTTTTATGAAATGGAATTGAAAAACAATATTTCTACAGAAGCAGTCGCCGCATGTGCTTTCCAAGTAGATATCGGTTTCGGCTCAGCTTCTTATGTTGAAGGAAAAGGCTTCACATCGGAAAAGTGGTCCGTATATGCAGGAAGCAGCGATCCGGGTGCTGTGATCTCTGTTGGCAGCGATACCGGATTCTTTGCAAACGGCCAGTGCAACAATTCTCCAAATGGGACACAGAATAAGGTTGCAGTTAAAGTAAGCCTTACTGCGAATGAAACAAAAACCATCAAGTTCGTACTGGCATGGTATGATAATACTGATCCTGACCGCGCATATTATTTAGGGATTTATAACGATTCCGGTGCTATCGCAGATCAGGGACTAATGAACTTTGATACATTGAAGGCGAATGCAGATGAACTTGTGACAAAAATGAGAAGCTCAAATTTACCTGAGTGGCTTAAAAACCAGACCTTAAATACACTTGTTAACTTAACTAATAACTCTATATATAAAAGGGATGGAAGGGTAGCTTTTGCAGAAGGCGAATGGACTTGCTTCGGAACCATAGATCAGATGTGGCATGCTAGGCAGATTATAAATCAATTAGTGCCTTTTTATGCATGGCAAGAGCTGCGTTATTGGGCACGAACGCAGAAGAATAACGGTCAAATCCATCACGACTTTAATCATAGTAGTTTTGATAAGTCTATATTGGTCGCATGGGATGATAAAGACCATGCAGACTACAGAGATATAAATAGATGGGTGGATCTCAACTGTGGCTTCCTCATTTCTGTTTATGAAACTTATAAAGCCACTGATGATCAGGAACAATTTGATTATTTATGGCCTTATATGAAAAAAGCAGCACAGAGAATATTAGATCAAGTGGAGCTGTATGGGAGTGCAGTTTATCCATATACTTTTGACAGTTCCGAGAACTCATATGATGCAGGAGGTGATCCAAACCCCTTTAATGCTAGCATATCTGCGGTTGCTTACAAGGTTATGGCCAGACTTGCACAGGATAAGGGAGAAACCGACCTGGCAGACAAATATGAGGCAGCATATAACGCTGTAGTATCCTCTTATAGAGCTCGTTACTTGAATGATTCTTTTCCAACCGTAAGGGGCTGTGAATCTTACTTTGCCGGGCAATGGCTGTCAATGCACTTGAAATTGGGAGAGATATGGAGTGCATCAGAAACTAACTATGTATTGAAAAAGCTGGATAGTTACTATCATCCATATTATTGGGGGGTGGGAAATCTTAATGGAACCTATAATGAATGGACTCCATACATTCTTATTCATTATGGCGGTTTGCTGCTGAATACAAGGAGAGCAAATCAATTGGTTTCAATGCAGAAGGATTCTTACAACAGGCAGTATAACAACAGAAACTATGTCTTTAACCACCCTCTTGATATCCTGCCCGCAGTAACTACACCTAATTATATTGCAACAATAATATCAGGTGACAAGCAATACATAAGCATGCCTGGAATATGGAGAAATTACTATGATATCGTAGGATACCACCGCGACAGGCACACAAACGAAATATGGGTAGAGCCGATCATTCTAGATGAAATGAACCATGAGATGAAAGATGCAATGTTTATATCACCTGAGGGCTACGGGTCAATAAGCTGTATTGAAAGCGGAACTTACTATCAGAACAAGGATATCACTATAAAATCCAATAACCCTATAAAAGTAAGCACCATACATTTAACTGATAATTTTGGAACAAATGTAACAGTGACCATCAATGGTGAAAATTGTGCATTCACTCGCTCTGGGACAGGCTATACAAAAAAATTGATGGTAAGCTGGAATGGAACCATAGACAGCAACGGTATCCGTATAATTACTTCGGGAGACGCTGGTATCGCTCCGCCCAATCTTCCGGAAATGCCTTCTACCGACGCGGAAAGTTCAAATCCGTCAGCAAATATGAATGCATATGACTATATTGGGGCTGAAAGTGCTGCAGAAATGGCTGGGGTTAGCATTGCCACACCTGTTGGGGGTGCATGGTATGTTACAGATTGCAATAATTTTGATTATATTAAGTTTAACAATGTGATTTTTGAAGAAGTTGGTTCTAGAACATTCATTGCAAAGGTTGCAAGTACTGTCGATGGGGCAAGAATTGAAGTAGTGTTGGACAGCGTTTCGGGAGACGTGGTTGGTACCTGTCCGGTTCCCAACACGAGAGGCGATCAAACGTGGAGACTTGTGACATGTCCGATTACAAAAACCATAGGTACACATAACGTGATATTGAAGTTTTATGGAAACTCAGAGAATAACCTAATGAATATTGACAAACTCAAATTTCTGCAGGATGATGGGAGACTTGACAGAACTGAATGGACTGCAACAGCATCAAACAATAATTTAAATGCATATGCAGTTTTAGACGGAGATATCAGCACTGGCTGGCATACATCATACCAGGCCGAAGGGGATTATCTCATGATAGATATGAAGGAGAATAAAACATTTAACAAAATAACCCTTGAAAACAAACCTAATGACTATCCGCGTGGGTATGATGTGTTTGTATCAACAGATGGTGCCGACTTCGGAAGCAGCATAGCAACAGGTTTAGGAAATTCAAAAAGTACTACTATGGAAATAGCCTTTAACCCTCAGACTGCACGGTATATAAAGATTGTTCTGACTAAGGCAGACGCTGCCCATTACTGGACACTGTATGAGATGAATGTATGGAATACCAATGCTTAAGGTAGTGGAGTCCTTGTATGAGGTTTTAAAATGATAGTTGCAAGTTTGTAATCCGAATACAGATAGGATTCAAAAATATATTTTTTAGAGGAGGATTTATATGGTAAAGAAAGTTTCAGCACTTGTGTTGGCATCTGCCATGCTGGTTACCAGCTTTGCAGGTTGCAGTACCCAAAAAACAGCGGATAGCGGTGCGGCAGGCACGGCACAGCAAGCCATGGGAGCAAATAAGTATGCGAAAGAGGTCAAAGTTTCCGCAGCAAAAGCCTCAAAAGAGACCATCAATATCAAAGATGATCAGTTTGCAAAGGTTCTGAAGGAAAAGTTTAATTTAGTAGTAGATGTAACAGAAGTTCCCATAAATGATTACCTGACTAAAATGTCACTGCTCTTTGCTTCCGGGGAGCCACCGGAATACTTGTATTCTCTCAGGCCGGACTGGAAATTGAATGAATGGTCAGAGGCAGGATATATCAAGGGCTTTACTACGGATGAAATCAAAGCAAAGTTTCCCAACTATCTGAAAATGTGGACAGATGAAGAGTGGAAAAATGTATATGGTAATGTAAAGTATACGGATGGCAAGTTATACTATTTCCCAGGTAAAAGAGGCGTTAAGGCAAACATGACATGGACATATAGAAAGGACACTTTTGATAAGCTGGGACTAAGCTATCCAAAAACTACAGATGAAATGTACAATGCGCTTAAAGCTATTAAGGATAAAACAGGTAAAGTTCCTTATGTAGCTGCCAGCGCAGGAACGTCACTATGGGCTTTCTCAGGCTTTTTGATGAGCTTTGGAATGCCGGAGCTGTCCATCAGAGAACTATCCTATGTAGACCCTGTGAGTAAGGCTTTTGTTCCATATGCTTTCTCAGAAAATAATTATCGTGATTTCCTCAAATATATGAATAAATTATTTAAAGAGGGCCTAATCTGGAAGGAATTTGCTACTGCAACGCCGGATCAGACCAAGAAATTCCAGACACAGGGGAATGGCTTCGCTCTCTGGGGCTACCCTCAAAAACTTGCTGAATATAACAATATTTCCAAGAGCGCAGATGCTGAAGCAAATTGGGATTGGTCAAAAGATATGGTTTCAGCAGATCCAAATAAAATTATTTATAAAAGAGATCCATATTTTACTGCGGATGGTATGGGATTCTCCAGCCAAATCTCTGATGAAAAGTTGAGCAGGATTCTGGACTATAACAATTGGGCAATTACTGAGGAAGGTCAACTTTTCAATACCTATGGTATAGAGGGTATCACCTATGAAATGAAGAATGGCAAGCCTTATTACCTGGAAAAAATGGTCTCACCCATCAAAGCTACCGGCGAAAAAACAGGTGAATATGGAATTATTGGCAGCGTAGGTTGGATGGTAGCACATCCGGCAGTCAATGAAATTTACAGCCCTGTACTTGTTGACATTGAAAAGACTTTTGTCACCAGCAACAGACCTAACTACTACACCTTCATGGCTCCACTCATGAGCTTTACTGAGGAAGAGAATAAAAAGCTTGCAGACATCACCACAAACATCAATGATACGAGAGATGAATATACCTCCAAATTTATTATGGGCCAGGTGGATCCAAATAATGATGCGGACTGGAAGAAATACATTGATACACTGAATAAGCTTGGCTTGGAGCAGCTTAAGAAGATCAGAACCGATGCCTATACAAGAGCAAACAAATAATTCTTAAGAAGAGAATAGGCTGAAAAGTGCAGCTCAAGTCTTATAGGCTTGGGCTGCAAATATTTTAACAGACCACGAGGTAGCTTCTTGAATCATTCTTCTTATTGGAGCTGCATCGGGGCCTACTACAGCTACAGCTTTGTTTGCAAAAAAGACATTTCTATAACACATGTTTATTAATTTGATACTCATAATCTCCCTCCTTATATTAACTTTTATTTGCTTGTATTTTCTCGCTTAATCTCCTAAATCCTTATTTATACGCTGCATCTATCCTCCTTTACTTTTCGGTGTTGAAGTTCATCCTGTCTATTAAAATGTGCAATAGTCCAATTTTCTAATTTAATTTAGCAATAGACACTGCTGCATTGAAACTTAAACTAAAAAGTAGTTTCAATCGATATAAGCCTCTGTATTTCGTATAATAAACTATACAGTCGCTATACAGTCAATAGGGGGAGTTTATGGCAAAACATTTGCAGCAATACCTTACAACCGGGCAGTTCGCTAAATTGAGTGGTCTTAGCAAGCTAATGTACAGGCTTATCTAAACTGGCAAAAAAATAATGGCTTATCGGTAGACCATAAGGAAATACGTCAGCAATTGCGGGAACTTGTTGCCCTTTGCAAGGAAAACGATGCGATGTACAGCGAATCGGAAGAATATGGAACACAGGCTCGAAAACTGTCTCCAGATGGTTCCGATTGCAGATGCTCCGACGCTGGAGCGCCCGGCGCAAGAATGAAGGGCTTTATTGATAATTTCTCACTGATGTTTTGTGCAGGTATATGGTTAAATTTTTTTGAATTCAAATTTTGACACCATGAAATAAGTAAAAAGCATCAATAAAATAATAGATAAAGATGATTTAAAAACAGTAGATAGCACTGGGATCGGTATGAAAACATGTGAAAAAATCATCGAAAAGCATAAGGGGAAAATAGCTATTACAAGAACTGGGGATATCTATTCCGTCTGCATAAGTTTAGCTACTAAAATCTAACATGCAAAGAGCATCAAAGCCGAAATACTTTATAATACGTGTCAGACAAGGACAAGAAGACCTTTGCTGCCATTTAAAAACCATCTACCACATGCTGGATGTCTGCGCTCCGGCTCTCCACCATCATGTTCCACTGGCCCGTAGGTATGGCGCTAACCCTAAGTGATAGATTATGCCTTGTAAAATTCAACATCGGGATATTTTCTTTGAAAAGCTTCCGAAAATTCAGAATTGGAAAAAACATAATCGACGTTGCAAACATCTGTTAACCCGAACGGTGCTGATTTCCCAAATCGATTATTCGGACATAGAAATACTTTCGTTTTTGCATGAGAAAGCATAACCCTTCGTATTGCTGTTTCAAATTCATCAAGGTCAGATATGACACCATCCTCCGACAGTGAGGATGATGAAAAAAACATTAAATCTACGTAAATGCTATTTAGCATCTCCAATGCGTAGGTGCCCGTTGTTATGACGTTGTTGCGTTCTGAAATACGTCCGCCGACGCAATAGGTTTTGATTTTTCTGGAGGCCAAAAGATGTGCAAGCATCATATTATTGGTAAACACTGTCAAGTCCATGTCTGCGGTGATGTACTTGTATATCTCCATGGTTGTTGTCGAACTATCAACAAACAGGGAGCTATTCGGTTTTACAAGTTTTGCAGCAGCACGCACAAGCGACAGCTTTTCTCTTTTATTTTCATGTAACCGGGAAGAAAACGGTGCAAAACCGGGGATCGCAGGAAGGAAAGATGCGCCGCCGTGGTCACGCTTAATAAGGCCTTTCTTTTCCAGATTAGCCAAATCTCTTCTTATACTGGATGGGCTGATGTGAATATGTTTTGCAAGGTAATCTACGGTAGCGTAGTTTTTCTCTTTTAAAATATCCAGTATCTCGGATTCACGTTCTAAATTGCTCATTTATGCTACTCCTTTCATACAAATACTTGCTCATACCTGATTATTTTTCAATTATACCGCCAAATCTTGCGCGAATTATGGAATAATCATATTATATACTCATAAATGAGAAAACGAAAGGTGGTTCTAATGAAAAAGCATAATATTATAGTCGTACAACAAGAATATTGAAAAATCGGAATTGGAGGAGTCAAATATGAAAGTAGACTTTAATAGGTTTGGTGGCTTGTGCAGTTGTGGTCGGATACATGAATTTTCAGTTAAAAACATTATTATAGAATCTCGGGCGACAAGATACCTAAGGGAAGCTATCACAGGATATAAAAGACCTGTATTTCTATGTGATACGAATACGAAACAAGCCGCGGCAGAAAGTATGGGGGATTATTTTGAACGATACGATGTATTGGAGTTAGAGGGGACTGATATACATGCTGACAATCAGCATGTTGACTTGGTTCAAGAGAAATTGGCACTGGAAGCTGATATTTTAGTTGCGGTCGGTAGCGGCACAATTCACGATATTACAAGGTATATTGCTCATGAACGGAATATCCCGTTTATATCAGTGCCCACGGCCGCGAGTGTGGATGGGTTTGTTTCCACTGTCGCAGCCATGACCTGGCACGGATTAAAAAAGACAATGCCGGCGGTAGCACCGATTTATGTGCTGGCGGACACCGATATCTTCGCACAGGCGCCTTATCGCCTAACAGCATCTGGAATTTCGGATTTAATAGGAAAGCACACAGCGTTGCTTGATTGGAAGGTTTCTAACATAGTTACTGGAGAATATTTTTGCTCCCCAATATATAATTTGGAGTTGGAGGCAGTACATGAAGTCGAATTCGTATTAGATAAAATCAAATTGCAAGATAAGGAAAGTATGGAGAAATTAATGTATGCACTGATTTTATCCGGATTGGCAATGCAGATGATTGGAAATTCCAGACCAGCCTCGGGTGCCGAGCATCATATCGCTCACTTTTGGGAAATGGAAGTGATAAACAACAAATTAGATGCACTTCACGGAGAGAAAGTATCCATTGGTCTGATTCTGTGTCTGGAGCATTACGAAAAGATTAAACGGGCCATAGAAAGCGGTCAGTGCAAGGTAACCGGCAATGGGGCATTTGAAACGCAATTATTAAAGCAGACCTTTGGAGAGAAGGGGCTTTACCAAGGAATACTGGATGAAAATGGACAGAACATACTAGAAGGTGTTAATCCTGATGTACTGGAAAAGACATTGCCCTTGATTTATAAGGAACTGGACAGGTTACCGGATACAAAAGAAATGAGGCGAAAATTGAGTCTTGCAGGCTGTGTAACCGATATGAAGGAAATCGGCTTAAAGGATAATCAAAGAGAACTTACGCTACAATTGTGTCCGTATGTGCGCAGAAGATTAACCTTGTTGCGCTTATCTAAAATGCTAGTGTATTAGGTGAAGGGCATGCAAACATCAAGCAAAATACGAGAAAGGCAGTGTGTATTATCTCTTCGATTTTATCGTGGTTATTATTTAATTCTATTAGTATTGTTGGAGCTTGTGTGACGGGTCTTCATATGATTGTGCTTTTGTTACAAATACAACAAAACTCTGGCCCCATAAAATGAGCAGTATCTTTGGTTAATTAGTTATAAAGTAAAATTGATAAAAATCAAATGATCTTCCTGCGAATGTATTGTCATCTGTTGAGAAGTCAAGTAGATTTTAAACTACACATTAAAAAGCTCGTTAATTCGATTTGTAGGAAAGACAATGATATAACATAAGAAAGGGTTTTTTTTACCCTCTCTTACATTGTCTGGACTATTTCAGTTCGTTAAATAACTGTTTTTCATTTGCTTATAACGAGGCACAAGGTGTCTCCCACTTCTATAAGTGGCGGGTACCGATTTAACTTTATAGGCGTCGAACATATCTCCCGCCTCGTTGAAACGGTGTGTTGCAAATGATACACATTTGCTTCCGTTGTTATAAAAGGATGTACCTTGGCATCGGGTTAACGTCTTTAAGGATTACTTCTTTGAAAATTGAATCCCCTCTACTTTAATTATAACATATAAAAAATTGTAAATATAGACTATTTGTTCTCATTTGCCAGTGATATAATGCAATAGCACGTTATGCATTTTGTTGGAGGAGGATTATTATGGAATCCAAAGGAATTAATATGATTCCGGAAACAAAACTAACTGCAATAAAAAAGCCTTAGAGGAAACCTTTCTATTGGTTATTTGAAGAAATTACCCTCGTCAGATTTACTATTTTATAATTCAAAGAATTTGAAGAATTTTTGAATTTGCTTATAAACAACCTCTAGAAAGAAAATTGCCGGGGTATATAGAATATTTGCAAAAGGTACATTATAGATAGGCTAATATAATACGCCGGTAAATCGTTTTAGCCCGAAGAATATCACCTAAATTATCGAAGAAGGGATTTAAAAAGGAGGTAAAAATATGAGTTCCTATGTGCTTGGTTTTCAGGACATTGACAAAACAAAACTCACGGTTGTTGGGGGTAAAGGCGCGAACCTGGGGGAACTTTCCAAGATTCAAGGAATACGCGTACCGGATGGTTTTTGTATTTCTACTGAAGCCTTTAAAAGAATCATAGGGGAAACGTCGTCGATTAACGAATTGCTTGATCAGTTATCGCTTCTAAAGGTGGAAGACCGGTCTGGTCGCAAAAGAAATTCGCTTTTGCTGCTCGACCAAGCAACCCGGGATAAAATCGGTGAACTTAGCGGTGAGATTCGCTTACGTCTCGAAGGGATAGCCATCCCTGAAGACATTAGTGATGAGATCACTTACTTCCTCTCCAGGCTTGGAGAAAATGAGCCTTACGCAGTACGATCCAGCGCAACTGCAGAGGATTTACCGACGGCCTCCTTTGCAGGCCAGCAGGATACGTATTTGAACATTATCGGAAAGGAGGCAATTCTAAAGCACATCAGCAAGTGCTGGGCATCGCTGTTTACCGAGAGGGCAGTAATTTACCGTCTTCAAAACGGCTTCGACCACCGTAAAGTCCACCTGTCTGTGGTTGTTCAGAAGATGGTCTTCCCGCAGGCGGCAGGGATTTTGTTTACTGCCGATCCCGTCACTTCCAATAGAAAGGTATTATCCATTGATGCCAGCTTCGGACTTGGCGAGGCCTTGGTCTCCGGCCTGGTGAATGCTGATATCTATAAAGTGCAAAGCGGCAAGGTTATCGATAAGAAGATATCCGCCAAGAAGTTGGCTATTTATGCCGTAAAAGATGGGGGTACGAAAAAACAGGAGATTGAGCATGAGCAGCAGAATAGGCAAGCGCTGACGGATGAGCAGATTTTACAGCTTGAGCGCATGGGCAGAAAGATCGAAGAGCATTTCGGCAGTCCTCAGGACATCGAATGGTGTTTGGTTGATGATACATTTTATTTTGTCCAGAGTCGCCCAATCACGACTTTATACCCCATCCCTGAAGCGAATGATGAAGAAAATCACGTTTACCTATCTGTCGGTCATAACCAAATGATGACCGATCCCATGAAACCATTGGGATTGTCTTTTTTCCTGCTTGCAGCTGATGGCCCCATGTTTAAAGCGGGTGGAAGGCTGTTTGTTGATGTTACACCTATGCTGGCTTCTCCTGACAGCAGGGAAATGTTATTAAATATCTTTGGACATGGCGATCCGCTTACCAAGGACGCACTGATAACCCTCATAAATCGAGATTTTATAAAATTGCTGTCAAATGATAAAAAGGAACAGGATCCCAATAAAAGCAATAAAGGGTTGCCGAATTGGGGAGCTCCAGTACAAATCGCAAATGATCCGACCCTCGTTTCTGATTTGATTCAGAAATGTCAAACATCGATAGAAGCATTAAAACAAGACATCCAAACAAAATCAGGTGCAGATTTATTTGATTTTATTCTGGAAGATATTAAAGAGTTAAAGAACATTCGATCTGATCCACAAGGTTCAGCTGTGTATATGGCGGCTATCAATGCTTCAACATGGATCAATGAAAATATGAACAAGTGGCTAGGTGAAAAAAACGCAGCAGATACGCTTTCTCAATCTGTACCAAATAATATAACTTCAGAAATGGGTCTGGCGCTATTGGATGTAGCAGATGCGATTCGTCCTTATCCGGAAGTCATTGATTATTTACAACATGGTAAAGCGGATCACTTTTTGGATGAACTGGTTAAGTTTGAAGGTGGAAAGGAAGCCAAAGACGCTATCTATGCTTACCTTAACAAATACGGAATGCGATGTGTCGGAGAAATCGACATTACGAAAACCCGTTGGAGCGAAAAACCAGCTACACTTGTTCCCCTGATTCTCAGTAATATCAAAAACTTTGAGCCGAATGCCAGCAAGCGGAAATTTGAGCAAGGGCTGCAGGAAGCTTTGAAAAAAGAACAGGCGTTATTAGAGCGATTGAAGCAATTACCGGATGGTGAAGAAAAAGCCAAAGAGACAAAAAGAATGATCGACATAATCCGGACTTTCATAGGTTATCGTGAATATCCAAAATACGGCATGATCAATCGCTACTTCGTTTATAAACAAGCTTTAATGAAGGAAGCCGAACAACTCGTACAAGCAGGCGTACTTCATGAAAAAGAAGATATATATTACCTCACTTTTGAAGAACTTCGCGAAGTCGTACGCACAAATAAACTGGATTACCAGATCAGCAAACGAAAAGACGAATACAAATTATATGAAAAACTAACTCCCCCACGTGTTATCACGTCTGACGGTGAAATCATTGCAGGTGAATACAAACAAGAAAATCTCCCAGCGGGCGCTATTGTGGGTCTACCTGTTTCCTCCGGAGTGATAGAGGGACGGGCACGGGTCATTTTAAACATGGAAGATGCTGATCTAGGAGATGGAGATATATTAGTCACCTCCTTTACTGACCCTAGCTGGACACCATTGTTTGTATCCATAAAAGGTCTAGTCACCGAAGTTGGTGGACTGATGACCCATGGAGCAGTTATCGCACGTGAATATGGCTTACCGGCAGTTGTCGGAGTGGAAAATGCTACCAAACTGATAAAAGATGGACAACGAATTCGTGTGCATGGAACAGAAGGGTATGTAGAAATCCTATAATGGGGAAGATGCTGTCTTCCTCCTGGGGAGTTGAATAAAGGATGAAAGCTTGGAGGGCGGCCCAATCAGGGTCGCTTTCTTAGAAGGAAGTAATTACATAAGTCGATTTCATAATGTTGTCAAATAGGATTTGTTCAATTGGTCTACAGTCAATTTATAAAGGGTATATGATAAGATGGAAAACTTAATGTGGACATTATCTGCTCTCAAAAGTAGATAAATACTTTCCAGGTAAAGCTACCACCCCTTTATCCAGAAGAGAGATTATAGAAAGTTATATTCCCTATGTAGAGGAGGAAGAAAAAAGAGGTATCCCAACCCATCTACTACTTAAACATATATTAGGCTTTTTTTATGAGAAAAAGGGAAGCCGAATTTGGAAACAACTGATTACACCCCCGTACGAGAAAGGTAGTCATGGTAGCCGAATATTAAATAGAGCTTTACTGCTGCTGCCCCAAGAGGTTCTTAATGATAGGCTTTAGTTTAAAATGCGGTTATTTTTACTCATATTGGGAAAAGATAAATAAAAATTCTGATATAGCTGAATTACAGATTATTTTTCAGAGCTAAAGGAGGCTTAGTAATGAAGTTACTAAAAGAAAATGTGTTCTGGGTAGGTGCAACCGACTGGCGGGTAAGATATTTTCACGGTTATGAACTATCTACGCACCGTGGCAGTACATATAACGCATATTATATACAAGATGAAAAAAGAGTACTCATTGACACTGTTTGGGAGCCTTTGACAGACCGGTTCTTGGAAAATCTTCAACAAGTTACTGATCTAAGTAAAATTGACTACGTGATCGTTAATCACGCAGAGCCTGATCATTCCGGTGCATTGTCAGTCATCATGAACTATTGTCCTAACGCGACAGTCGTTGTATCAAAAAAGGGCTATGAAAGCGTAAAGAAGTATTACCACAAAGAATGGAACTATCAGGTGGTTTCTACGGGTGATAGGATTAATATCGGGCAAAATGATCTAATATTTATTGAAGCCCCTATGCTCCATTGGCCTGATAGTATGTTTACCTACCTTACAGGAAAAAATATACTATTTTCCAATGATGCTTTTGGCCAGCATTTCGCATCTTCTGAAATCTTTAATGATCAGGTAGATGAAACGGAAGTATATCAAGAGGCAATCAAGTATTATGCAAATATTCTCACTCCCTTCAGCAAACTGGTTTCTAAAAAGATTGAAGAAATCAAAGCACTCAACTTACCTGTTGACATTATTGCCCCAAGCCATGGCATTATCTGGCGAAGTAATCCAATGAAAATTGTAGAAAAGTACGATGAGTGGGCGAAGGGAATCTCTAATCGATCTGTCGTTATCATTTATAACTCTATGTGGGGAGCTACCCATAAAATGGCTGAGTTTATTGCCAAGGGATTAGAAAGCGTACAAGTGAGCTATAAAATATATAATTCAGCAACGGCAGACCGTAATGATGTTCTAACAGAAATATTTAAGTCCAAAGGTGTACTTCTTGGCTCCTCTACTGTCAATAATGGGATATTAACCTCTCTGACTCCGATACTTGAGGATCTATCCGGTCTCAAATTCTTAAATAAAACAGGTGCCAGTTTTGGAAGCTACGGTTGGAGCGGAGAATCTACCAGAATCATTTCAGAACATTTGGAAAAAGCTAAAATAAAAGTACTTCAAGAAGGCATAAAAATAAAGTATATGCCTGACGAGCAGGAACTTCATGAATGTATTAACTTTGGTAAAAGCTTCGGTGAAAAAA
The DNA here is from genome assembly GCA_023419605.1 of Bacillota bacterium. Lineage (GTDB taxonomy): Bacteria > Bacillota > Clostridia > Acetivibrionales > JAEZXR01 > JAEZXR01. The sequence continues at coordinate 16,994 of JAEZXR010000118.1, forward strand.
TGCTTGCCGAACTAAAGCAGTAGCTTTACAATAACTGCATGATCACTATGGTACAAAGGAGTAGAATAGTAAATGAAAAAATATGTATGCCTTCCATGCGGCTATATCTATGATCCAGAAATAGGTGATCCGGATGGCGGTATAGCTCCGGGAACTCCTTTTGAATCGATCCCCGAAGGCTGGGTATGCCCTATTTGCGGTGTAGGCAAGGATCAATTTGAAGAGATAGACTAATGAACAACTATATAATCGAAAGAAGTCCGGTATATTCATCTGGCTACCGGATTTCTTTCGATTATTAAAACTCATTTCAGAACTGGTAATTATCCGCAGCATTTTATTCCATTTATACACCAATCTTTCTACGAACTTCTTTTAGAAACATTGATCCGGATTCTCTGGCCTTAGCTGCTCCCTCCTTCAAGATAATATCGATTTCCTCTTTATTACTAATAAGTTCATTAAAAACCTGTCTTGGACCTTTAAGATAACTATTCATAAGTTCAAATAATTCGCTTTTTACCTGTCCCCATCCGATCCCTTTCAAAAGTTTGGTTTTCATCTCCTCCGCTTGTTGCTGAGTCGCAAACCCCCTATATATTTGAAATAATGTGGATGAATCCGGGTCTTTGGGTTCACTCGGTGATAACGAGTCAGTTTTAATCCTAAAAATTAATTTTCTAAGATCTTCTTCTGAGGAAAACAAGGGTATAGTATTATTGTAGCTTTTGCTCATCTTACGTCCGTCTAATCCGAGAATCATTGGAATGTCTTTATTAACATGATGTTGAGGTAGCTGAAAAGTCTCTCCATACTGGTAATTAAACTGTTTGGCAATATCCCTTGCTATTTCTACGTGTTGAACTTGATCAGCTCCTACGGGAACGGTATTTGCTTTAAATAATAATATATCAGCAGACATTAAAATTGGGTATGTATATACTCCCATGTTAATACCGGAATCTGAATCTACTCCTTGTTCATCATTCTTTTCTACCAGTGCTTTATATGCATGTGCTCTATTCATCAAACCTTTTGAACAAAAGCAGGATAAAATCCAGTGTAGTTCGAATATTTCTGGGATATCCGATTGTCTGTAAAATATTACTTTTTCGGGATCTAACCCTAAGGCTAGCCAAGTTGCAGCAACTTCATGAGTATAATCACGGATTTCTCCAGCCTTTCCTGTAGAGGTTAGTGCATGATAATTTGCGATAAAGTAGTAGCATATAGTTTCATCGTGATCTGCCAGTTTTAGTGCAGGTTTCATAGATCCCAAATAATTACCTATATGCGGGTTTCCGGTTGCTTTTATTCCTGTTAAGATAATTTTCTTAGTCACTCATTACACTCCTTTAAATACTATAGATAACTGTAATATCTTCTTGCAGAAAGGATGAGTCAATCCTTTAATGTCATAAGCTGCAATGTTTGTGTTATAAAGATACAGTAAAGCCTACTTTTCAAATATTCAAATTGCGATCCTAATCTTTTAGTACCTTACTAGTTTATATTACTCTGTGTTGTCATCTTTATACGTTTCCTTCGGCCCACGTTATACAAAAAAATTACTAGTTCATACCAAGGCGCATTTTCATATAAATACTGTTTCTTTACCTAATTTCTAGCGTATAGATTCATATGTGATTGAAATCACTTAAATAATTTTTTAAAGGTGCTATAATTACAAAAATTCCACAAAAACATAAACATACTTAAATATCAGAACATACATATCGTTATTATTTATATATTGAAAGGAGGGGTAACATGGCTTACGAAGCAGTATGGTCCACAGAGAATTCAAAACTTAATAATGTTGAGCTAATCAAATTAAAAAGGGATGGTCTTGATGTAATTCAATCCATCCTAGATAAATATTCAAAAGAAGGCTATGATTCCGTTTCAGAAGATGATCGTGTTCTTCTCAAATGGGCCGGAATATATGATCAGAAGCCCAGGGATGGATACTTTATGGTGAGGGTTCGTATTAATTCCGGTATTATGAATACAAAACAAGCTCGCGTAATAGCCGGGATTTCCAACAAGTATGGCAGAGGTACTATCAAAATAACCTCCAGAGGATCCATCCAATTTTATTGGATTCGGTTGGAATATTTGCCGGATATTTTTAAGCAGCTTGATGCAGTTGGACTAAGTACTTTTGAAGCATGCGGTGACTGCCCGAGAACCATTGTAGGCAATCCACTTACAGGCATAGACCCTCATGAATTAATAGATACATCAGATCTCGTAAAGCAACTGAATGATTTCTTTTTGCTAAACCGTGATTTTTCAAACCTCCCAAGAAAATTCAAGATATCAATATCCTCCAGCGTATATAATCCTGCCCATAAGGAAATCAATGACCTGTCCTTTACTCCCTCTGTGAAAGTAATTGATGGCAAGGAAATCATCGGTTTTAACGTATGGATCGGTGGAGGGTTATCCGCAAAACCTGTTATGTCACAACAGCTGGATGTTTTCGTGCGGCCTGAAGAAGTAGTAAAAGTAGCAGCTGGAATTGCCACCATTTTCCGAGATAGTGGCTATAGAGAAAACCGTCAGCATGCCCGACTAAAATTTTTGGTGGCAGATTGGGGGGTGGAAAGATTTAAAAGTGAATTAGTTAGGCTCATCGGTGAAATACCAACTCATGGTGAAGAAAAAACTATTGCATGGAATGGTGCTTATTTTTATGGCGTACATCCTCAAAAACAGGAAGGAAAAAGCTATCTTGGGTTCAATATTCCCTTGGGGCACCTGAGCTCGCAAGAATTTATGGAGCTTGTAGAAATTGCTGAGACGTATGGCGATAGTAAGATTCGTACAACAATGTCTCGTAATATGATCATCTCTGGAGTTAGATCAGAATATGCAAATGAACTATTAAAAAATCAAATATTTGAGAAGTTTTCTATACAGCCTGTCAACTTTATTGGCCATATGGCTGCATGTACGGGAAATGAGTACTGCAATCTAGCTCTTGTAGAAACAAGACAAAGAGCAAGGCAGTTGGCTGATTATCTGGATAAGCGAATTAAAACTGATTTACCTGTCCGCATCCATATGGTTGGCTGCCCTAATTCCTGTGGACAGGTTCAGATAGCCGACATTGGGTTAAGAGGTGCGTTACTTAAATCAGATATGAGAACGATAGAGGCTTTCGATATATTTATCGGGGGCATTCTTGGGCCTGGGGCAAAGTTCAATGAGAAAATGATTGGGCGTATTAGTACCGATCATTTAAACACGGTTATACTGGAATGTATTGTAGCGTATAACAAAGCCCGTTTACCCGAAGAATCGTTCCATCAATTTGTGGGACGCATAGGTACTTCGCCATTTCAAGAAATTGTAGAACAATATAGAATATAGCACTATACTACTGTTTATATGCATGGAATAATCATAGATCGGTTACTGTAAAGGTGATTTTATCCAGCTAGGCAAGTCAGCTTATCCTTGCCTCGTTGCTTGGCTGGAAATCACTGAGTTTACAGTGACCGATCTATAATCCTTACTGCACTGTAATATTTACATAACTGCCTAATTGCGTATGCCCGTCATTCAGGAAAAATCCAATCTTATATGTCCCCGCATTTGCCAGCCCTCCGGTAAAAGTGACACTTCCGTTGGATATCCCGGTAGTTGCAGTTTTTGTACCATTTACGTATAGCCATGCTGTAGAGTTTTGAGACCCTGGGGTATCGGTGCTTTTGTATATGCCAATCCAATCCTTGGCATTTCCCGGTCCGTTACTGAATGTAACTGTTATGTTTTCACCACGGGCATATGTGCTTTTATTGCTTGTAATAGAGTTATACAGGAAAGTCCCTTGTCCTATCCACTCCTGGCGAGTGAATTCCCTCCCTTTTATTACTACTTTGTTGGTGTAGACATCGACACACAGTCCCTGACTGCCGTTCCCAGGTCGAGTATATGTTGGATCATACCAGAGGTAGGCTGTCGAAGGTACATTTGCCATGTTGCAATACTGTTGATTGTAAAATTCTGTGGACTCAGTGAAAACACTGTGAGTATGCCCTGTAAATAAGACTACCTGAGGAAACTGAGTCAATATACTTTTCAGTTGCTGATCCTGCTGTTGATCCTGCATAGCATTTGAACCGGATACGGTATTACTTAGCGGCTGGTGTACAAATACGAAAATTGGCTTATTGGGACTTGCATTTGCATTTAGTGTTTGTTGAAACCAATTCAACTGGGTAGTGGAAATAACTGCCTTGTCGCCCGCAATAGCATCAGATCCAAGAACTATGAAGTGATAGCCATTTATCCAGTAATCATAATAATTCCCCGGCATTCCGGTTTTTGTTAAAAACATGTTTTTAGCTGTATTATAATCAGAATAATTGAAGATATCATGGTTTCCCATTACAAAATATGTTTTTGCATGATTTACCGATTGAAGTATTGAATTGAGTTGGTCATATTGCGTACTGCTTCCACCATCTGTGATATCCCCATTAACTATTAACGCACTACTGTTCGGATTTATTTGATTCAAATCTTTTAATGCAGCTGTAAGATGTTGATTATGGATATCAGTACTTGAGGTGTTTCTGATGTGCGTATCAGATATAACCTGAAAAGACAATGCAGGTCCTGATCCTTCACTGACTGTAACACCTGCCTTTGGAACTACTCCCGTTGATGCAGCAATACCTTTTACGGTGAAACTTCCGGCTTGTGAGTACAGCGCCGGGTCAATGCGGTTCCATGTTACATTGACTGTCCCCTTTGTTCCGTTGCTGTAATTTGCCGTTACTGTCGCAGGCAGAGTAGGTGCTGTTCCTGCGCTGGTATTAACGTTTACTGGGCTAATTGATATGATTGTAGGATTTTGACTTGCAGTAGCATTAAAACTTATACTTGCAGAAACTGTATAAGAATCATTGTATGCAAGTATAAACTTGTATTTTTTTCCGGCTGCATACCTGCTCTTTTGAGTGGATGGTATATTTGCTGGATCAAATGTGAAAGCGCCGTTACCGTCTGTAACTCCTTGATTTAGTATATAGTCCCACCAAATTGCAGGCTGACTTCCCGGGGTTACACTATCTTCATACAGCCCAACCCAATCTTTCAGGTTGGTCGGACTTTTCGCATTGGTAACAGTAACATCCAAAGTTCCGTTCACAGGTACTGAGGAATTAGAGACGGCAAGCGCCGGAGTTCCTGCCGCCTGAACAGCGCATATGTTACTGCTAAGCAAAATTAGACAAATAAATGATGCAACTGCCTTTACCATAAATCTCGATTTAGACATAATCGCTCCTCCTCACAAAATTTAGTCTTATGAACAAAGAAAAAATAACTTTTTTGAGCAATATCCGCCAGTAGCCATTAAACCCGATAATTATTTCACTGATGAAGTATAGGTACCTATTCCTATAAACTGCAGTCCGGTTTAATATTCTAGAACCGAAATTCCACGTGAAAATGATTTTAATAGAGAACCACTACTTTTCACATCGTATTCCGTTAATAACTGTAATATTTTACCATTTTAAATGCTCCCTTTCAACTGTTTTTTCACAAATCACCATATTATACTTTTTTATTGTCTTTCGAAGCAAAAAATATTATGTTTCCCTTTCACCCATTGGGTGAAAGAGAGTATCCTCTGTCTGATTGATATTTCTGAACCCAAGATGTCTTTTTATTTTGCATAATAGATTGCTTATATGCAGGAATTGGAAAACCCTTGTAGAATATATTCTATGTAACGTAGATAATGTCTACTCTGCGTGCTCAATGGTAACAATTTTTGGTTCAAGCAGGAGGCCTGAGTCAGTCTATAACTTCGGGCTCAAAGCACCAAGACATTCCGGCATTATGCCGTATAAAAATAATATCGAATAGGCAAGTAGTTTTCATTACTTTGATGGTGCGCAAGCCTGCGCATGGGGGTCTATAATGCGAAATTAATCTTGAATACGTTAAATTCCGGATATTTAATAATGGGAATAACGATTAGTGTTTTGAAAGATTAGGAGACTAACTAAATGAAGTACGGAAAAATAATTGGCGTAGGTAATACTGCAACTGTATATGAATGGGAGGAAGGTAAGGTGCTTAAGCTTTTCTATCAAGGCTATCCAAAAGACGCAGTAGAAAAAGAGTTTTATAATGCAAAGGCAATAAGTAATATGGATTTTGCAAAGCCAAAAGCGTATGAGATTATTTTTTGTGAAGAGCGAATGGGTATTATATATGATAGAGTGAAGGGTGAATCCCTGTTGGAGTGGGTTATAAAAACAGGTGATGTGCAGGGATGTGCGGTATATATGGCAAAGCTACATAAGGCAATCATTCAGAATAGGATTAGTAATGTACCGAATTACAAGGAATTTTTAGAATATAATATAGTAAATGCACCATTAACTAATTCAAAGAAACGAAAAGAAGTATTGCAAATGCTAGATAAACTGCAGGATGGAAATACACTTTGTCATGGTGATTTCCACCCTGGTAATATATTCATATCGGATGGACATACAATGGTTATAGATTTCATGAATGTGTGTCATGGAGATTTTTTGTATGATGTTGCAAGAACTGTATTTCTGGTGGAATATACGCCTGTGCCGGTAGATGCGGAAGATAGAGAAATGCTTTTACAATTTAAGAAGATATTAGCAGATTTATATCTTATGCAAATGAATGTTACCAGAGAAGTGATACAGGATTATCTGTCAGTTATTATTGAAGCTAGAATGGGTGAATCCCCTAACGAACAGATCTCTCGGTGATTTTTACATTCAATCAATAACCATACAGATTCCTCTAAATTTAAATATTTGAAATTGATCATCAAAGCATACTCGTTTAAGGAACAAAGTAAGGACTATTTTTTCGACAAATGTGCGAGTTAATTCGCAAGTTGCGTTATAGGTTTGACTGGATGGTCATGTTAGCATTAGGTTATCAAATTCAAGGAGGTCTTTATATGCAATAGTTAGGCTTGCATGATATAGACATTCGTATGTATTCTTTCTAAATTGAGATCTTCATATTATCCATAAACTGCATGAAATGAATGGAGGGTCGGAAATGAGCATAATAAGGGAATTATTTGGACCAAGTAAAAAGGAAATTTGGAGGATTCTAAGTGAACAGACTGGCAGTAAATTTGTAGAAGGCGGCTTGTTTAAAGGTTCTGACAAAGTGGTAGCCCAATACAGAGATTGGACAATCACACTGGATACTTATACAGTTTCTAGCGGTAAAACAAGTACAACATATACCCGTATGAGAGCTCCATATGTAAATATTGACGGTTTCAGATTTTCAATTTATAGAAGTGGAATTTTTAGTGAACTCGGGGAGTTTATTGGCTTTCATGATATTGAAATCGGTGATGTAGACTTTGACAAAGCTTTTGTTATAAAGGCTTCTGATCAAGAAAAAGTGAAGGAGCTTTTAGCAGAGCCCAAAATACGAGAGTTAATAAATCTGCAACCAAGATTTCACTTGGAAGTAAAGGATGATGAGGGTTGGTTCGGAGTAAGCTTTCCTGACGGCGTTGATGAGCTTTACTTTAGGGTACCTGGAATTATCAAGGATATTGAACAATTAAAGGGGTTGTTTGAGGTTTTTTCTGAGGTGATGAATCGTCTTTGTATAATAGGTGCTGCTTATCAGAGTTCACCAGGGGTGGAATTATAAAAATGAAGGAATAAGGCTATAAAGAAAGCGGTAATAGATTGGTGTTATCCATATAATGGATGGATAATCCGGTTCACATTATGCCAATAACTTAGCAATGAGACGACCATGGTTATTTTAGTTGGTGGAATTAGTTGTACCGGAAAAACAGTAATGGCGCAGAAATTACTTGAAAAGTATAATATATTGTACTTGTCGATAGATCATATAAAAATGGGATTGATTCGTGGAAATAAATATTGTGATTTTTCTGCAACCGATAGTGATGATGAACTTACAGGTATATCGCAGGCATTGGTAGCGGACTCACTGAGACACAAGGCTTTTGGTATGAGTTCTTTCAAGAATTAACTTGAGATAAGGATGATAAGGATGCAGGACATAAAAAGTTATTATACTTTCACAAAAATCGAGTCTGTCAACAAAGGCTGGTCAGATGATAAAAAACATTACATTGAAACTGCAGACGGCAGAAAGCTGATTCTACGTGTTGCAGACATATCCGAATACGATAGAAAAAAGGCTGAATTAGAAATGATGAAACAGGTTTCGGCTTTGGGCATAGCTATGTCACAGCCTGTGGATTTCGGCACTTGTGATAATGGGCAAAGTGTTTATTCACTGCTCACATGGTGTGATGGAGAAGATGCGGAGACTGTCCTACCATGCCTGACAGAAACTGAGCAATATGTGCTTGGAATAAAATCCGGTGAAATACTCAGACTGATTCATTCAATCCCTGCTCCAAAAGAGCAGGAAGAATGGTGCACCCGCTTTAACCGTAAGACAAGCAATAAAATTGAAAAATATAAAGCTTGCGGTATCAAATTTGACGGGGACGATAAAATTATCGTCTACATTGAAAATAACCGCTGCTTGCTTTCCGGCAGACCGCAATGCTATCAACATGGTGATTATCATGTCGGCAATATGGTTATCTCTCCAGATAAAGCACTTTCCATCATTGATTTCAATCGCCCCGATTTTGGCGATCCGTGGGAAGAATTCAACCGCATTGTATGGAGTGCCACTATCAGTCCGCACTTTGCAACAGGCCAACTCAACGGTTATTTTGGCGGCAAACCGCCAATTGAGTTTTTCAAGCTGCTGGCATTTTACATTTCCAGTAATACTCTCTCATCGATTTACTGGGCAATTCCGTTTGGCGAAAAAGAAATTGCTATAATGAAAAATCAGGCAAGGGATGTTCTCTCTTGGTTTGATAATATGAACAACCCTATACCGACCTGGTATCTAGAAAATTCTATGTTCAATATATACTGGTAAGTTAAATTATAATGGGAAGAGAATTTTATTTACTCAAGTACACATTTGGCTAATAATGGGTAGACAAAGAATAAAAGCGAAGTTCTTATTGTTTTATAATTTTATAGTTGACAGATGCGTTTTAATCGCATATTATATTTAAAAAATATGTTAATGGTTATGAAAAGGAATAGTATATATTGACTTGATTTCAGAGAGAAGATGGATGGTGCGAATCTTTATGATGGCAATATAGAAGGCGCTTTTGAACTGTGGATTGAAAGGATACATTCTGAATAGATACCACCGGAGTTCCCCCGTTATAAAGGAAGCAGCATAAAGTTTTTCTCGTGCTGGCAGAGTGCAGATTTATCTGAATTTAGGTGGTACCACGGACTAAAAATATAAGTTCGCCCTAAGCATAAAGCTTAGAGCGAACTTTTTTATTATTCATTAAAAAATGAGGAGGTTTATGCATATGAGAAAAGTGACTATGGAAGAAATGATGGCATATTGTAACCGTTATGGATTCATATTCCAAGGAAGTGAGATATATGGAGGACTTGCAAACACTTGGGATTATGGCCCACTAGGTACGAGGTTGAAAAACAATATTAAGGATGCATGGAGGTATTTTTTTATACAGAGAAGAGAAAATAGCTACGAACTGGATTCAGATATTTTGATGAATCCTGCTACATGGAAGGCTAGTGGCCATCTAGATAGTTTTTTTGATCCGATGTTGGATTGTAAAGAGTGCAAGACAAGACACCGAGCAGATAATCTAATTAGTGATTTTGATGCTACAGTGAATGCTGATCAGATGACTCAGGAAGAAATGGTTGATTTTATAAAGGCAAAAAAAGTACTATGCCCTAAATGTGGTAAATCAAATTTTACAGATATTAGACAGTTTAATCTTATGTTTGAAACACAGCGTGGTGTGACACAGGATACGTCAAATACCATTTATCTGCGTCCAGAAAATGCACAAGGCGAGTATGTGAATTTTCTAAATGTGTTACGTACTATGAGAACGAAGTTACCATTTAGTATTGGTCAGATAGGAAAAGCATTCCGTAATGAAATTACACCAGGTAAATTTATATTCCGTACGATTGAATTTGAACAAATGGAATATCAGACATTCTGTAAGCAGGGAGATGATGAAGACCTTTATGAGTATTTCAAGAACTATGGAATCGAATTCTTTGAATTCATTGGACTGGCAAAGAAACATTTGCAGTTTCATAATCATGAAAAACTTGCACATTATGCCAAGGCTGCATGTGATATTGAGTATCTATTCCCATTCGGTTGGGGGGAAATAAACGGAACACATAACAGGACTGACTTTGATTTACTCAGGCACCAGGAGTTTTCTAAAAAGAGTATGGAGTATTTTGATTCACAGACAAATGAGAGGTATATTCCTTATGTGATAGAGTCAACCTACGGACTAGACCGACTTGTATTGGCTATTTTGTTTGAAGCACTGGTAGAAGAAGAGTTGGAGAGCGGAGATACAAGACTGGTGCTGAAGGTTAAACCTGCTCTAGCACCTATTAAAGTAAATGTGCTGCCACTTATCAAAAAACGTCACGCTGAAAAAGCACAGAAAGTTTACAAAGAGTTGACAAAATATTTTATGGTTTCTTATGATGATGCTGGCAATATCGGAAAGCGCTATCGGAGGGGTGATGCTATCGGAATACCTTATGCGGTTACGATAGATGATACAACCCTTGAGAATAACACGGTGACAGTACGAGAACGTGATACAATGCAGCAGGTGACAGTATCGGTTGGGGAATTAAAAAATTATTTGTTTGATAGAATGGAATTAAATGTATAATGAGCTGTTGAAAAATCCGTATTACTTTTTATTAAGAATACTCCCAAAAAGAGGATATGATGAAGTTGTATGAGAGCTGTCCAATAAATATTGGGCAGCTCTAGTAATATATAGAATTGTGCCAATTCGGCTCAGTGGGAGCATACGTGTCACTAACTTAACTCTCTAAATTCAATTGTTTCATTGATGTCTCCAGAGTATATTTGTTTTATCTTGTACAAGATAAATTTATAGAGGTAGTTGGGTTAATCATGGGAGTTGAATAAGAACATCCGGCTAGTCTGCTTCATACTATATATAATACGACTGGCAACTGCTGATTTGGAAATGATGCAGCCAACGATTTTGGGGATGCATCATTTCTGAATCAGCTAAGGGAGAGTGAAAATATTACTTCCGATTTTGTGCGGACCCTTCGTGGCATCTACGCAGGGTGTAGCACAATTGTAGCGGAAGTTATATTTTCACCGACCCTAAGTTCCATCGTAATTTATATACGATCGTAAAGAGCAGAAAGTGAGGGGTTTGAATGTCGAGAGTAGATGTGTTGGATGAGATTCTAGAAATGCTTATCAAAGAGGCGATGAATGACCTGGACAGAGAAGAAAAGGTGAAAAAATGACAGACCGGAAGCTTGTTCCTCCCCTCGTTTCGGGAAACCGGCTGGAGATTCTAAGGGATCAGCGGTCAACGCTGAATGAGACAAACCTGAGGATCGGCGGGTACATAAGAATATCTACGGCAAAGGACAGCCAGAAGACTTCCATAGAGAATCAGAAAAAGTATTTATCCGAATGGGCCGGTATCAACGGCTATCATATACATAGATTCTATATTGACGTAAAAAGTGGAGCCTATTCTTACCTTAGAAATGATATGCTCCAAATGAGGGAAGACGTAAATAACGGCTTGATTAAAGGCATCGTTTCAAAAGAGATTTCAAGAACCTCCAGAGATATCATGGATATTCTGGAGCTAAAAAGAAGCCTGGCCGATAAAGGAGCCTTTTTCATATCCATAAAGGAAACCTATGATAGCCGGACCGATGATGATGAATTCCTCCTGGTCATTCATGCGGGCCTTGCCCAGAAGGAGCGTAAGACCACCAGCTCCAGGGTGAAAATAACCCAGATGATTAAGGCCAAGGAAGGAAAGACCAACGTCGCAGCGCCTGCATACGGGTATAGACTCTCCGAAGACCGCCAGCATCTTGAAGTGAATCCCGAGACAGCACCCATTTACAAATTCATCGTGGAGAAATACCTGGAAGGCTGGGGCCACCTTAAAATCGCCAAGTATTTAAACAGCCATAATATTCCTTCAAAGAGGGGAGGAACCTGGGGCACCAATTCCATTCGGACGATTTTGACCAACCCGGTGTACCTTGGGACCACTATTTATAACGTCACGACGCTGGTTAGAGACCGGGCAGGAAGAGCCAAAAGAGTGGTACGCCCGGAGGAAGACTGGATCATAAGGGAAAATACTCATGAGCCGTTGATTACCCAGGAGGATTTCGATAAAATCCAACGAATGGCCCAAATCAAAAGGGAAAAAGACGAAAAGGAGTGGTCCAGTACAAAAAAATACCTGCTGTCCGGGCTGCTATACTGTGATGTGTGCAAATGCAAGATATACGGCTCTAAGGTTCCATCCAAATCAAAGTCAAAGGAAAAGACCCATTACTATTGCTATGTGGATCAAAACAGGCTCGGCATCTGCGATACGAAGACAAAATACTGGAACATGCAGAAGGTGGACGACCTGGTGATGGAGGAAATCAAGAATTTCTTCAAGGATAAGTCACTGATCGAAGAAAGGATAAGGACTAAACAGTATCTGTATAACAAAAACATGGTCAGTGAAAGGAAAGAGCGTGAGAAGCTGCTGGCACAGTTGGATCGTGTGAATAATGCCATCCGGAAGCAGCAGGAGGCCTATGAAAATGACGCGATTTCCATCGAGGAGTATAAGCTACGGATGAGTGAGCTCCGGGAACAGAAAAACGTGGATACAGAGAAGCTGGAGGTGCTAAACAGGAAGCTGGATAAGGTGGACAGCATCGAGGAGCGGTTTAAGGCCGTTAAGGACAAGGTAATCACCATCATCGAAAATATAGGCAAGCTAGAGTACAGTCTGAAAGAAGCCCTGATCAAGAAAATCGTCAAACGCATCTATATTCGTGCGGACTACTCACTCCACATTGAATACACTTTTGATGAAGATTAATAGTACGAATGACTGGTATGCCGTATGATTCAGAAATGGATTCTACGGTATTTTTATACCATGAAAATGCAGTTTATAAGGAGAGATTTTATGGAGAAGCCAAAAAGGGTTGAGCAGTGCAATGTATGTGATTCGCAGAATGTTCATTGGGAATACGGCTACGGATCAGGGGATGGCTACTGTGAGGATTGTGCCGAGGAAAACGATTATATTTGCAAGGAATGCGGTGAAGTGCTCATACCTATTGTAGATTGAAGCTTTCAGACCGCAGGGTGATGACGGACGCGCAATGCGCGCCCCCACAGTTTCGACGGTTATAAGTCAAATGAAAGGATGCTTGACTAAATAAATTGGTTATTGTATATGGCAAAAATTATTCTATGATCATATCACTCGTGACGTGGCAGAATATCAAAAATATGGGAATATATTGATACGAATCCCCTCAAATGGCAGGAAGATAAGTATTTTGATTAGTTAAATTTTTTACAGCAGGGTACGTCCTCAACCGACAAATTGTACCAATTCCCTGTTAAATTTATCCCGCTCGTCATAGAATAATCCGTGACCACTATTCTCAAACGTTACAAGCTTCGAGTTTTTAATTCCTTGGTTTTGCGCAATAGCCAACGGGTACAAACAAACTTGGTCATGGATGCCATGAAGAATCAAAGTAGGAACATGAATTTGAGGAAGATCATAAAATAATTCTTCGGCCAGCCAGGAATTGGCTACTGCCACGGTAGACCAACTTGCAGCCTGTAGTCCTAAATGAAAGAACCAATCGGAGAAAGGCTCCGTTACTTTCTGATGGAAGAATATTTCTCCAAAGTCACGCAGCATCTTCGGACGGTCGGTATATGTATCTTGAATGATTTTATTTACAGCTTCTTCCTTTAAGCCGTAAGGGAAATAGGGACGTTGGATAAGGCTGGGAGCTGCGGATGCAAAAAGGGCAAGTTTGGAAACCCCATATCCGTTGTGGCGTGCCATATACCGGATAGCTATTGCTCCCCCTGTGGAATGGCCGGTTAGAGTGATGTCCCGTAATTTTAATGCATCTACCACACACCGGACGTCATCAGCTAACCGATTGTAGCTGTAGCCTCCCAAAGGCTTGTCTGAATTGCCGAAGCCTCTCATGTCCACGCCTATACAACGGTATCCGAGCGGGATAAGCGGGTTAAATTGGTATTCAAACATTTTATGGTTTGCAGGCCAACCATGGATAAAGAAGATTGTCTTTCTACCTGACGGGTTAATATCATTCACATAAATTCTTACGCCTGGTTCTACGCTAACCCAATGTTCCATTTTGATAACCTCATGAGTAAAATTTCTAGTAACATACTATTCACTTGGCATAAATAGGTGAATTATTTATCTGTTTTATGCCGGTATCAATAGTAAGGAGTTACATGAGGGAAAAGCAGCAGCCTGTTCTTCCTATAGACAGGATGAATATGGAATGGTACTATTTACCTATGAAAGAGTTGCACTAAAGCTTATTTACATTTTTCGAAGGAGTGAGCGTATGAGTACAAAAAGAAAAATCATGCTTGTAATACTTTCAGTAGTGCTAGTCCTGGGTGCATATTTTGTATTTTCCTTCGCTCCTCATAAATTAGTAAATATTAAACCTTCTGAAGTTTCGTCGATTTATATTTTTGACGGTACTACAGGAAAAGAACTTTCTATTACCGGTAGAAATGACATTGAACATATTATTGGGAACCTGAATGGTATTACATTCAAAAAGGATGGTTGGTCATTAGGATACATGGGATATTCTTTTCGAACTACGATTTATAAAACCAATGGCAAAGTATATAAAGAATTTATTATTAACTCGGCAGATACGATTCGGGACGATCCGTTCTTCTACAGGGATAGCACAAACAGCATTGATTATTCCTATATCCGTAATTTGATTGACAAACAAGGCAGCTGAACATAATTCTAAAAGGATACGAGGTATTCTAAAATCAGGAGTAATTGTTTTGCATTACCCGCAAAATTGAAAGATAAAGTAACAATTAAAACCATGAAGCCATCTGCCCGATCAACAGGTATATGGCTTTATCTATAGCATAACACAGGCATGTGCTAGAATCTCTGGTACATGCCTGTATTATATAAAAAACAAATTCATTTTCTCTGTCAGAGAGGGGGCGGGGGAGGAAGAGAGGACCTGAAGAAATACACAGGGGCTGGTTGAAGGAATAGACCAGGTGACAGACGCCAAATAGCTGAAATAGGATGTTATTCATTATGATTTGCACTCTTTTGTAAAACAAATTCGTGAAGCTGTAAAGGGGTTCATTAATTCCATTAACAAGGTTCCAGAGCAAGTTATAAGCAACTTATGCCTGCGAATATAAATTAATTATCGCAACTTATAGAGCCTATTTCATGTTTTAATCTTGTCAAGCACAAATCTGTAGGTTAAGGAATATATATGTATTATGTAAACTTGTCGATTTGATATATGGAGGTGATGTTATGGAACCTAAATCTGATGGAACTCATTGCAGTGGCAGTGGCTGCTGGTGCCGGCCTTGTGAATTGGGCAGCTGGGGCAGTTTGGCTGGGATGCCGGCTTCGATAGCTAAAGCAGTTGGGCTTGGCATACCGTCTTCCATAGCTGGAGCAATTGGACTTGGCACACCGCCTTCGATGGCCGAAGTAGCTGGGCCTGGCATATCGCCTTTGATGGCTGGGATAGTTGGGCCTGGCATGTCGCCTTTGATGGCTGGGGCAGTTGGACTTGGCATGGCAGCTTCGGTGGCTGGGGCAGTTGGACTTGGCATGGCAGCTACGATGACTGGAGCGGTTGGACTCGGCATGGCAGCTATGACTGCTGGGGCAGCTGGCTGTTCATGCTCTCCAGTTTGTAAATGATCATACAACTTTTCAGTATTTCCAGTTTCAAAATAAGCCCGGCTTCTTTGCCGGGCTTATTCCTTGTGCGCCCAGCATGGGCGCATTCTTACGGGTGAAAGTCCCGAGTGCGGGTTGATAGTGCCAAGCACATAGCCAAGAGTAAGGGTGTCCTCGGCGACGAGGAATCTGAAGGAAACTGGAGGC
>JAEZXR010000126.1 GCA_023419605.1 Bacillota bacterium
GCCTCCAGTTTCCTTCAGATTCCTCGTCGCCGAGGACACCCTTACTCTTGGCTATGTGCTTGGCACTATCAACCCGCACTCGGGACTTTCACCCGTAAGAATGCGCCCATGCTGGGCGCACAAGGAAAAAGGCTTGAGCCGAAGCTCAAGCCTTTTTATGGGCTAATACCCGTTATTCCACTATTACTGATTACAGAGCGCCGTCAACCTTTGCCATATGCACGAGAAGGTCAACAACCTTGTTTGAATAACCCCATTCATTGTCATACCATGAAACGAGTTTTACAAAGTTGCCGTTGAGTGCGATACCTGCTTTAGCATCGAAAATGGATGTACGTGCATCGTGGATGAAGTCTGTGGATACAACGTCATCTTCAGTGTATCCGAGAACACCCTTCAGCTCGGTTTCAGATGCTTTCTTAACAGCAGCCTTGATTTCTTCATAGCTGGCAGCTTTTTCAAGACGGCAAGTGAGGTCTACAACGGATACATCCACTGTAGGTACTCTGAATGCCATACCCGTCAGCTTACCATTGAGTTCAGGAATAACCTTTCCAACGGCTTTAGCAGCACCGGTAGAAGAAGGAATGATATTTCCGAGTATGGATCTGCCACCTCTCCAGTCCTTGTTGGAAGGAGCGTCAACAGTCTTCTGTGTGTTTGTAGCCGCATGAACTGTTGTCATCAAACCTTCAACAATACCGAAGTTATCGTTGATAACTTTTGCGAGAGGAGCCAAGCAGTTGGTTGTACAGGATGCATTTGAAACAACCTTCATGTCGGAAGTGTACTTGTCGTTGTTAACGCCCATTACAAACATAGGAGCGTCATTGGAAGGAGCACTGATAACAACCTTCTTAGCTCCGCCAACAAAGTGAGCGCCAGCTTTTTCAGTTGTTGTGAATACACCGGTTGATTCAACTATGTATTCAGCACCGCAGGATGCCCAGTTGATTGCAGCAGGATCCTTTTCAGCGAAGAATGCGATTTCCTGGCCGTTTACAACCAGCTTGCCGCCTTCAGTAGACACACTTCCTTCGAATTTGCCATGAACTGTGTCGTAAGTCAGCATATATTTGAGATATTCGAGATCGATGAATGGGTCATTGATACCCTTGATCTGTACATCAGGGTTATTGATAGCAGCCCTGAAAACAAGACGTCCAATACGTCCAAAACCGTTAATACCTACCTTTACTGCCATGTGTTTCGCCTCCAAATATGTTTATTTAGCATAAATGAACTATTTGTCCATGGTAGAAAATAGTTCATCTATTGATAGCATGTTGTTCTTTTAAACCACAATAATTTTATACTATTTGAACTTACTTTTCAATAGTTACACATAAAATTAATTTATTTTTTAACAATGTTCACAATTTACCGGAAATCTGTACCCGGTTCGCCGGCATCCTCCGCAAGGCCCTTACCTCCCGTGTTTGCTACCCTTAACTAGGCTATCCAACTTTTCGGCAAATATGCATTACCCCTGCGTCTCAGGCCATGTGCACCGTATATTTGTTTACCAGTCGCACCGGGTTATAGGAAAGCTTTGCTTTTCGCAAGCCTTCGATGCCCAAATCCTGTTCCCTGTTTATATACTGGGTATTCTGCCATTCATTTTCACAGAATTGCTGGTTTATGAAGGTATAGAGTCCGTTTACTTTTGCATTTGCCTTCTCTATGTGGATCACAGCCGTGTCCCTGTTCAGCATTTCCCCCACCGTAAAGGCTTCGCTGCTGCCGTTGACCTTGACGAGTGCGCCTTTACAGCCCAGCACTTCATAATTGTCCAGAAGTTCCGAGTTGGCTACCTTTTCGCGGTAGAAGTCATCATCGCCGGTACAGTTCCTTTCCCTGCACCAGGTTTCCATGATTTTATGGCAGTCCTCAATATTGGTTTTGTCAATCGCTGCATATTCGTACTCATACAGCTTCTTAAACTTGTTAATATGATTTCTTTTACCGTCAAACTTTTTTCCCTTTAATCCAATCAGGTCAGAAGCCAGGTACACATAGTCACTGCTGGCGCGGTCGTGCTGCACGTCGGCTTCGAGAGATACAAAGGGTTTAAAGGCGTCCAGCGCCTCTTCATACACTCTCTTAAACTGCAACTGCCATCCGTGCTCGCTAAAATAGCCTTTCAGCTGCTCAATGGCCCCTGCCATGGCCTCGGGATTCGTGTTTCCCACCGGCATAAAGGCAAAAGGCTCTCCTCCTTCCGGAACTGCAATGATGCAGAGGAGTCCCTCGATCTCCGTATAACGGAATTTATAGGAATTCCTCCACATAAAAAGGTTTGTAAACGTCATTTCCGATGGCTGTGGATTGCTGGCTGCAAAGTATCGATCAAATAAAGCCTTGTCATTTATATTTATTTCACTAAGTTCCAACATTACGCCTGAATATCCCCCCAATTTTTTGCCAATCCGAGTCCTTAGTCTCCGAAACCGACTCCCAGACTCTTCGCGATAGAAACCAGTTCACCGTTTGGATCAACTATTTTGTTCTTTTCTACTGCCGTTTCCAACGGTACGGCTCCGATTCTGTTTCCCTCAAGGCTTACCATCATCCCGAATTTTTCCTGCTGGATCAGTTCTACCGCTGCCACGCCATAACGGGTGGACAGTATTCTGTCAAAGGGCACAGGCCTTCCACCTCTTTGCAGGTGTCCCAAAACCGTAACCCGGGTTTCAATCCCTGTGAGGCTTTCGATGTCTTCGGCAAGCTTGTTTCCGATGCCGCCGAGCCGAACGGGGTCCGGACTGTCCTTCAGCACCTTGCTTACAACAACATCTCCCTCTACGGTTTTTGCCCCCTCGGCAACAACGATGATGCTAAAGCCTTTTCCGGCATTTTTTCTTTGCAATATTTTCTGAGCAACCTTGCGGATGTCATAAGGAATTTCAGGAATCAATATTACATCGGCGCCTCCTGCGATTCCAGCTTCAATAGCAATCCATCCTGCATACCGTCCCATCACCTCCAGGATCATGACCCTGTGGTGGGATTCTGCCGTGGAATGCAGTTTATCGATGGCCTCGGTGGCAGTTTCCACTGCCGTCATAAATCCAAAAGTCAAATCCGTCGCCGAGAGGTCGTTATCAATGGTTTTCGGTACACCAATTACCTTCAGGCCTTTTCTCGCCAGGTCTCTGGCACTGGTGAGCGTTCCGTCGCCTCCGATCAGAACCATGGCATCAATATCATGCATGGCTACATTTTCCAGCACCCGGTCGGACATATCCTTGATCTCTGTACAGCCATCCCTTTCGACCCGGAAGTGGAAAGGATTATCCATATTGGAAGTTCCTAAAATGGTTCCTCCCTTATCCAGAATCCCGGAAACATCCCCCTCTTTAAACTGTATAAAGCGGTTCAATACCAATCCTCTATATCCATCCTTAAAACCAATAACTTCGTACCCATACTTATCCATACCGGTTTTAACAACAGCCCGCAAAACCGCATTTAACCCCGGACAGTCCCCGCCGCCGGTCAAAACTCCGATTTTCTTAACCATGAAACCCCTCCCTGCTGACAGCAAATGATGAATGATGGATCTATACCCCAAAATACAAAACACCTTGTTATATACCACCCATCATTCACCTTTATAACATTATTTTTTATTTTTTTTATTTTACATTTAAAATGGTGTTCACCAGGAACTCTGTTGCCTTTACCATATCATCGATCTTGATCTGTTCTTCCACGCTGTGCACCTTATCCATTCCCACACTCAAATCCACAGCCTGGATGCCTCTGCTGTTGATGATATTTGTATCGCTTCCGCCGCCGGTGGCTTCGAGAACCAGCTTTATGCCGGTGGCTTCCGCACCTTTTTGAAGGAACCCGATGATAGGAGCATCCTCTGTGATGTTAAAGGGCGGGTATTCAATTTCCGATTTGAACTCGACGCTGCCTCCGAATTTCGCGGCTGCCTTTTCGAAGCATTCCTTCATATGCTGGGTTTGTGCTGCCAGCTTTTCCGTGTTTCTGCTTCTGGCTTCGGCTTTAATTTCAATTCTGTCACAGATGATGTTTGTAGCACGTCCGCCATTGATAATGCCTACATTTGCGGTAGTTTCTTCATCAATACGCCCCAATTTCATGGTAGCAATGGCTTCCGACGCAATCTGGATGGCACTGATGCCCTTCTCCGGCTCCATTCCTGCATGGGCCGCTTTACCCTTTACAATAACATTGATTTTGTCCTGGGAAGGGGCTTTTACCGCTACACTGCCGATTTCACCACCGCCATCCAAAACAAAGCCGTATTTGGCGTTAATTTTTGAATAGTCCAGGTTCTTGGCACCAAAGAGCCCTCCTTCTTCCGCAATGGAGAATACCACCTGAAGGTCTCCATGGCTGTGGTTTTGCTCCTTTAAGATCCGCAGGGATTCCAGGATGCACGCTACGCCCGCGAGGTCGTCGCCTCCGAGAATGGTAGTTCCGTCGCTTTTGATTGTATTTCCTTCTATGACAGGCTTCTTTCCCAAGCCAGGAGTTACAGTATCCATATGTGCCATTAAAAGGATCGGCGCTACATCTTTCTGCCCCTTTACATTAGAAATCAGGTTTCCGGCATTTCCGCCGATTTTGCTCCCTGCATCATCTTCATATACGGAGTATCCCAATTGCTCCAGTTTGGCCTTCAAAGTATCGGCCATCTGCCGCTCCTGCCTCGTAAGGCTGTCGATTTGAACCAATTCAATAAATTCATTTACCAGTCTATCTTTATTTACCACAGGTTTCACTCCATTCTGTAATTATTTTTTAACTATAGGTGTTATTCCCATTCATATCTTGTCAGCTTGCCTTCGCCTTTTAACCCCGCAAAATCCCTCTGTCGCAAGGCTTCGTAAAGTACGATGGCCGCAGAGTTGGAAAGATTCAGCGACCGGATGGATTCCCGCATGGGGATGCGGATACACCACTCCTTGTTCTCCCGCAGAAGCTCTTCCGGCAGTCCTGCCGTTTCCTTCCCGAAGACAACAAAACAGTCCTCCGGATAGCTTATATCAGTATATGTATTCACTGCCTTGGTAGTTGCATAATAAAAATTTTTGTCGACGTACTTTTCCCGCAGCTCCTCAAAACTATCATAGTATTGTACATTCACACTATCCCAATAATCGAGACCTGCCCGCTTCAAATATCGATCATCCACCGAAAACCCCAGTGGTTTTACAAGATGAAGCCCCGCACCTGTTGCCGCGCATGTCCTGGCAATATTCCCTGTATTCTGAGGAATTTCCGGCTCCACCAGCACTATATGGATTGGCAATGGAGTCCCTCCTTTCACCCTGCTGCCTGTTTTTCACTTTCATGTTTTTATCCTTATTTTAAATCTTCCTATATATATTATCACAAAATAATTTTTTCAACCAAATAAAACAGTGGTAAATATCACTTTTTTCATACCATACAATAAAAGAGACAGCCTGAGGCCATCTCTTCTCAAAGATCGTCGTTTATTAGTCTTTTATGGATATGTCGATTTCCATAAGAATCTTGCCGTCAACCAGCAGGGGAACGCAAATGGTTTGCATGTTGGAGTTGGAAATCTGCATGTTCTCCCCCATCAAAAGCGACGGCGGCGTTATTTCGATTCCTATACCTTTATTATATAGCAAGGTTGCCGTATTGCCTAGAATCATATTGGTCAGTTCGGATATGGCGCTTTTGGATATCTCGTCCAGCTCCGCGACCGGGTAGCCTCCCATCATCTGGGACGCGATTCCCATAGCCGCAGTTTTGTTCATGTTAAAAACAACTTGTCCGCGAATTTTACCTGTGATACCGACGATGATGATGACGGAATCACCCTGGTAGGGAGATGTTTTCAAGGATATTTTGCCGAGTACGGCATCCACACCTGCGATCTGCTTCAGTACTCCCTGGCTTGCCTCTACAAATGGGTTAATATGTTCTGCATTCATGCTTCGACCACCTTTACTCTATATTTCTCTATCTAAGGGAGAATGAAAATAGCACTTTATCCTTTTGCAGGCTACCATGGTATCCATGTCCGTCACCCGGGAAGGGTGCAGCAAAGTGACAGATAAAGTTATGTTTTCACCTACCCTAATTATACTGGTGCCGACGCTAGCCTTGCAATCGTAACATTAGCCGAAAGACACCTTATAGGATATAAAGAATTCTATAAAGGTTACAAAATTCCTTCTTTTTTCAACATTTTTTTACTTAAACTTTCAAAAATTTACTTTTTCTTAACCTTAGCCTACCCGCGTGAACTAAAATGAGCCAGGGGAATGGGCCTGCGATCTCCGCGTACTGAGATGGCAAACTCATTCCCCTGGCTCATTTTCTCCCTCTTACTACTGCTTTCCTTCTCTTCCCGCATCCAACAGGTACTGTACCAGAATCCATCCGATGATTCGGAGGCAGTCGGCAAAGCCCCGTTCGTAGAAAAAGTCCTGGGTTCTGCCCAGCAGCAGGCTGGAAGCATCGTCGTACAGAGAAAGCATTTCCTTTTGTGCCTGCTGGAGATGCCCCTCCAACTGCGTTATCATGTCATTCTTTACTTTCTCTACCTCCCGGTATTCCGCCCAGGC
Source organism: Bacillota bacterium (assembly GCA_023419605.1). Lineage (GTDB taxonomy): Bacteria > Bacillota > Clostridia > Acetivibrionales > JAEZXR01 > JAEZXR01. Next base: position 6,582 of record JAEZXR010000126.1, read on the forward strand.
CATAAGCTCCGGTTCCAACTGCCGCATACGGCAGTTCCTGGCTGCTTCCAGCACCTGGCGCAGCCATTCTTCGTTCAAAATGTCCTTCATGTATATTCTCCCTCCCAAGATTTTATTGAGAGGGAAAATTAAAAGCGCGCGTGAAGGTAAAACCGACACGTGCGCTAAATGTTATTGTAAAAAGGGTAAAATTGTACTATAATAACATTGTTGCTGTGGAGACAGTGTCTCACGTGTTGGTAGGGTATGTACCTGCATGAGCCGTTCGGTGGTTGCACACCGGGCGGTCACGGCAACTTTTAATTTTCCCGTGCCTACATTATATCACTGTATTGGTAAATGTTGCAATAGGTTTATTACTTATTGTGAAGATAAAAATCATCTCTATATGCTCCAGTTTCTAAAGTATTTATTAAGCAACAGCGTGAACTATCTCCTGTAGGATTCAGATATAAAATGTTCATTTAAAAAATGATATAATGAACTTTATAATATAGGATGATAAAAATACGGCTTGTACGAGAATGTACAAAACTGAAAGGGGTTAGGAAAATGATTCAATCAATTGTTCACATAGCTTTAGTCGTGAAGGATTATGATGAGGCAATAGAATTTTATACGAAGAAGCTTAATTTTACGTTAATTGAAGATACTTACCAGCCGGAACAGGATAAACGGTGGGTAGTCGTATCTCCGCCTGGATCAATCGGCACTACAATATTACTTGCAAAAGCATCTAAACCTGAACAAGAGCCATTTATAGGCAACCAGACAGGCGGTAGAGTTTTTCTATTTTTAAACACTGACGATTTTTGGAGAGATTATAATGAAATGGTCTCACGGGGAATCGAATTTGTGAGAGAGCCAAAAGAACAATCTTATGGAATGGTTGCAGTATTCAAGGATTTATATGGAAACCTATGGGATTTGCTTGAACTGAAAGAAGATCATCCAATTTCGAAACGAATTAAGTAACTGGTAGAATTCATTTCAATTATATATACAAATAACCCGTAAAATACTGTAGTATTCAGAAATGAATTTACGGTATTTTATTTCGTATTTTTTAAAAATTGTAATTATCCCCTTAAATGTGGTATCCGCCGTGAACATCTTGTGCGACTCCCTTCTTACGTGGTCTGATAACCCGGCTGGTTCAGTGTACGCAAATTATCGATCACCTGATCAATATGGTAGTTGAATACAATACTCAAATCCCACCTGGAATTCTCCCGCTCCTTGAAATCATGGTAATTAAGGCTTTTCAGCTTTTCAATATTATCAATGCTTAAATCACTTTCTTCCACTAATTCCCGGGCCATCTTCAAATGATCGTAAATATCCCTGTACAGCTCAAGCTGCTTCTTTATAGTTTCGATTCTATCATTTTCATTTTTTCTTATCCTGAATTCGTTCACATAAACATCCAACTGTGCCGTTGCCTCTGCGATCTCCTTATGCAGCTCACTTAAATCTGTTTTAACACCCAGGCATACCATGTCCTTTATTACCACGGAAACCTTTTCCGATAGCACCTCGATGCTTTTCAATATGTTGCCGGCATGGTTATGGGGGAATATCAAATAGTTAACGGCTAAAGCCACAGCGATTCCTATAAAGGTGTCTATGAGTCTATTGGCACTATAGAAAATCGGGTTTTTACCGTTCAAGTTTACCATAACTGCCATAAAGACCACACCTGCAATGGGTATGGCTTTATTCCAGTTAAGCATATTGCATACGGAAATCAGTACAATGATGCCCAGGAAGCATAATATGGCGCTTCCCGGCTGAATCAATGCAAAAACCAACCCGATTACCGCCCCCACGATGGTTCCCATCATTCTGTTTTTCCCTACCTTGAAGGAGTTGGTAATGGAGCTTTCCATGGAAATAATCGCTGCAATGGCCGCATAAAACGCGTTATCCAGCTTTACCAGTCTAGTGATGATAATACACAAAAAAACGGAAATGGCAGTCTTAATCGTTCTCATTCCAATGCTGTATTTAAAATTCATAAAATCGTCTCCAGGTAACATCATTTCTGCGATTTATATCATTTGCCCCCCTGGTTTCCAGGTTTTCAACCAAATCGCCCCAGCTAATTATAGCATATTCGCAAAGTTATGAATATGCGCCCTTTCGCCCTCTATGGCCTATAACTTATGATTTGCTGAAGAATTCGAAAATATTAGCCGTGGACCGTTCTTTTGCAAAGAACCATCCACGGCTTTGTATTTCACAGCGTATCTGTTAGTAAACGCACTTTTTCAGTTTTCCTACTGTTTTATCACAATAACATCTACTTTTCCGCCTTGTTCCAGCGGTTTGTCAAAGTAAAGGGATACGGAGCCGTAGAATTCATTGATGTTTACATTGGCCAGGCTCTTTGTCGTAATATTTCCCTGGTAGTCCGTAAAATACACGGAAATATTATTCTTCAGCCAGTAAACCTTGCCGTTTATTTTAATTCTCCTGGCGTCATAATCCTCAACTGAATTATTTTCAACCCCGGCACGCCTGGCTTCCTTAGCTGACCGGATTCCTTCCTGTGAAAGCTTTACATCGACTACAGACCCTGTAGATGCGTTGGCTATGATCTCATTGAATGTATACTCTTTCCCCTCTACCAAAAGTGTATAGAAGTAGGAGTAGGAGTTTCCGTTGTTTTGCATTCCTGCACTCTTTACGATTGCAGGTGTATAACTCTGTCCGAGTATGTCATTTGTAAGCATTACGCTTACATCATTAAAAGAGCCTGTTTTTTCCATGAAATAGACCTTTCCGTTAGGAAGGGCCCCATGGGGCAAATCCTTGAACTCCAGTACATTTGCCTGTACATCCTCTCCCTCATTGTCCGATATGACATTGAAGATTTTAGCATTATCCGCTACGTAATCCTCATTTATGCTTCCATCCAGCTTATTTACTGAAAGTTCCTTAGGAAAGTTATAATATACATGTTCCAATGCTACGGTACGGTTATCCACTTTTTTATATTTCACAAGCTTGCCCTTATACTCGGCTGCATTGCCCTGTACGTAGTAGGTAGCCGTAATGCCCTCTCCCGTGAGCATTTTTACGGAATATGTGTGGGACAAGGTTCCATCATTAGCATTTGAAGCGATTTTATCGAAGGAATTCAGCACCAGCGCATAGCTTGAATTGTCCTCACTTCCCGGATATTCCAGGTCTACAATCTTGCCGTCATAGCCAAGCAGCAGCACGATATTGTCTTTTTCATTCAAGGCTCCCAGCCTTACACTAAGCCTGTTCAAGTCAACGTCGGAAGCAAACCCGTACTCCTTGCCATCTACCTTCAGTGTTTTGGGATTCACTTTATCGGGAAGAATTTCGGTAATCCTTCCGCCTACCCTGTCATTGATTACCAATATATGCGTATACTTATTCCATATATCCGAGATCTTGTACACTATATCCTTTTCCCTTATGTGCAGCACATCCGATAAGACCCCTTCCCTTATAACGACGGGATTCATCGGTATTGAAATTGATCCCAATTGTTTGGCGGAAGGCTGGAAATTCCTTGCTACCTCAGGTTTGCTGTACACAGGATCGAATATTACTGCGTAATCATACCCGGATTTGTTTTTATTTAAGGCAAAAACAATGGAACTCCTCGTCTGGATTATATTTTTCAGGTTGTCATAATTCTGTTTTACTCCCTGATAATAATATTCCGTTTTATCAGGAAGCGTTTTATACAGGACCTCGTTGTTGTCGTCTTTATAGGATACTTTGGTGCCTACCGTACTGTCTACGGATATGTACTCAAGTGTTCTCTGCATTCCATAGGCTGCTTTTATGGTATCATTATCGATATCGAGCCTGTAGGTATTCCCGAGTTCCAGCTTCAAGCTCCGGTCCTTTATGTAGTATATGCCTTTGTTTGTAAGTACCTGGTTGTCTGCCAGCTTGTTGGAGGTCAAGGAATTTGCCAGTATGATGCATTCTGCATAAAGGCCCGCTGCATCTGCAAAACTCCTGTCCGCTTCCGAAGGCGAGGCTTTCTTCATATTGGTATCAAGAAGCCTGTCAACAATAATTGCCAGTTCCCATCTGGCTACCGGGTCATTGCTGTTCAAATTGATTCCGTCGGTAAGCCCTAGTTTTGAAGCCTTTTCTATATAGCTTTTAGGCCACTGTCCCTGTACATCCTGGTCCGTATAACCTAAAGCCTTTGTGACAGCTGTGCACACTTGGGCAAAGGTGATATTGTCCTCAGGATGAAATTTGCCGTCAAAGGACCCTGCCATATAGCCCTTGCTTACAGCTACGCTGATATACCCTGACGTCTCGCTTGAAGAGTTCACATCCGAATAGATGGTGGAGCCCTTCATCGTCTCTGCCGTATCTTTAAGTCCTGCCGCTCTGACTATGATAACGGCAAATTGTTCCTTGGTAACAGGTGCTTTAGGGTCAAAGCTATTACTGCCGGAACCAATCATTATATTCAATGCGTTCAACCGATTGGCTGCATCCAGATATACCGCATCCTCCGGTATATCTGAAAAACCAGCCTGTACAGCCGTTGACGCCAATAAGGTTGCAAATATTAAAAACATCGCCAAAATTTTTTTCATTCTTTATTACCCCCAATTTTTAGAGCTTATTCACAGGCAAAGTGCCGTGAAAATATTTATTCATCTGCAAATGTAACAGTACAAATTATTCGGAGCGCAATGCTTCGATGGGTCTTAGCTTTGAAGCTTTATTTGCAGGTGACAATCCAAAAAACACACCTACTGCCACCGCAAACCCAAAGGCCAGCAAGATTGTACCCGGTGATGCAGCCGCTTTTATCTTCATCATGGTTCCCAATGCGCTAACCAAGGTAACCCCAAACAGAACGCCGATGATGCCTCCTAAACCGCTTAATAAAATGGATTCAATGAGGAACTGAACCAGAATACTTCCCCGCGATGCGCCAATCGCCTTTCGGACACCTATTTCACGGGTACGCTCCGTTACCGATACCAGCATGATATTCATGATACCGATCCCGCCAACAATCAGCGATATGCCTGCAATGCCTCCCAGCATCGTATTCAGCACTCCGGTCATGGTATTTAAAGTTTTCAGCATTTCCTTTTGACTGAATATTGAATAGGCATCCTTTGTGCCAAATATTTTGTACAAGAAGTTTTCCAGTTTTGCCATAACCGCATCAGTGGCCTCCGGCGTAGTCGCCTGGATGGAAAAGGAACGTAATTTGGCATTTTGCATGAGCCTGACAGCCGATGTATAAGGTATATAAACTTTATCATCCTCTGAGTGGGCAACACCGGAGGACTTTTCCTCGATGATCCCGATTACATAATATGCTTGACCGTTCAACTTGATTTCCTTATTAAGGGCATCCCCTTCGGGAAATAATTTTTTTGCCACATAGGTGCCAAGCATCGCCACATTTTGTCTCTGCTCTACATCCAGTACGGACAGGAACCTACCTTTTGTTGGCTTTGTATTTCTTGCGGTTTCATAGTGTTCATTGGTCCCTTCAAGCGTGGATACAACATTTTCATTTCCATATTTCACAGTGATATTCCCACTAATAGAGGGTACAACGGCCTGTACTATATCAGGATTGTCGTCGGCAAACTGCTGAATGTCTTTCAGAGATACGGTTCTATTGCTCTCGCTGCGCCCTGCAATAGACACATGCAGCAGGTTTGTCCCCATACCTTCCAACTGCTCGGTGACATTCCCCGTAGCACCTGACGCCAAGCCAATCAGGGCGATTACGGAGGCAACACCGATGATGATGCCCAGCATGGTTAAAAAGGAACGCTTTTTACTTCCCATAATACTCTTAAGCGCCATCTTAAAGCTTTGTGCAAAGTTCACTGCGTCACCACCCCACTTATCTTGCCATCATTTTGGGAATCGAAGGTTATCTCCCCATCACCGATTCTGACGATGCGATTTGCCTGCATGGCAATATCGTTATCATGGGTAATCAGCACGATGGTCTTTCCCTCCTCGTGCAGTTCATGGAGCATTTTCATTACTTCAACCCCCGACCTGGAATCCAGGTTTCCTGTGGGCTCGTCTGCCAGAATCAGCGGTGGGCGGCTGGAAAGTGCACGGGCGATGGCTACCCTTTGCTGCTGCCCACCGGAAAGCTCCGTGGGTTTATGATGGGTACGCCCACCCAGCCCTACACGCTCCAAAGCCTGCATAACCATCTTTTTACGCTCGCCGGGTCCAATTCCCTGGTAAATCAATGGGAGCTCGACATTTTCGTAGGCCGTCAGCTTGTTCAGCAGGTTAAAGCCCTGAAATATGAAGCCAATCGTCTTATTCCGCAGTTTTGCCAACTGCCTCTCCTTCATTTTGGATACATCCTCACCGTCCAGGAAAAAGTCACCGCTGGTAGGAACATCAAGGCAGCCGATCATGTTCATTAAGGTTGACTTCCCTGAGCCGGACGGCCCCACGATGGATACAAATTCCTTATAGCGAATATCCAGTGATACGCCATTTAGCGCATTCACCTCTACCTCCCCCATCTTATAGGTTTTATATACGTTTTTTATACTGATCAGATTCTCCATGTACTTATCACCTCAACAATTCTACTCGGAAAATTCATTCGTGCCCGCCGGATCTCTGCTTCCGGATGTACTGCTTTTTTCTGTCCTGGCCGTCTACTCAATTTAGTCAATAATAATACCGCCTTCCGGCCTGGTAACTTCCTTTGCCACAGGAGGTATCACAATTTCATCTCCTTCGTTCAGCCCTTTTACAATCTCGATAAAGTCTTTATTATTTATACCGATTTCAACGTCAACCTTACTCTGCGTACTCTTCCCATCCGAGCTCTTTGAAGGAATGTTCACATAGGCTTTTCCCTCTTTTTTTGAGACAGCCGAAGCCGGCACCATCAGTATATTTTCCTTCTCTGCGACAATGGTTTTCGCGTTTACATTCATACCAGGCTTCAGTCCGCCGGGTTCCTTTATCGTAACCTGAACGAGATAGTTGCTGACGCCATTTGCTGCTGTTCCTTTACCTGCAATAGAGGTTATTTCCCCTGTAAACACTTGATCCGGTAATGCATCCGCTAGAACAGTCACAGACTGGCCTATTTTTATTTTCGAGATATCAAGCTCGTCTATTTTCATATTAAACTTCACCTTGCTCATGTCAGCAACCACCATAAGGGGCCCCCCATTTGCCAGTCCAGCATTGATGGTATCATCCGTCTTCTTATTCTTTTCCAAAACAATGCCGTCGATGGGAGCTTTTATGTTATAATTCTCCAATTGCTTTTTCTGCGATTCAAGGGCAATCATCAGATCGCTGCGATCAAGGCTGCTTTTATCCAATGTGTTTGCATAGGAATCATTCTCCAATTCAAAAAGCTTTTGACCCTTTACTACGGAATCATTATTGGAAACATATACTTTTTTTACCCGTCCGGCTAATGGGGACGTAACGGAGTAAGATTCAGGAACATCAATTTTGCCCTTGTCCGGGCTTTCCATACCTGCAATCACTGCTGTAACCGCAGTATCTTTGATGAGACTGCTGCTTCCCTTAATTGTTATTTCGACGTCATACAGTGCAACTCCACCGGCTGCCTTTGTGGAAAAAGTACTGATCTTTGACACGCTTCCCTCAATAGATGCCATAAGAGCAGAGCTATTGACAGTCGCCGATTGGCCTACCTTAATTTGGTTTATCTGGGATTCACTAAAAGGAACTCTCGCTATACAATAACTGTCATCCACAATGTCACCCAATTTATTGCTTCCGATGCTTTCATTTTCCTTGATCGTAAAGTTCGTCAGCCTACCGTTTGCTTCCGCATAGACTACTGTTTTTGCCATAGTATTTCGTGCTTCCTTAGTACTTAATTCTAATCGCTCTATGGAGTTTTTGGTCTTCTGTATGTTGCCCTCCACTTCAGTTGCATCCAGTTTATAGAGGATATCGTCTTTTTTAACCTTTTGCCCTTCTTCAAAAGGAGCACTCACGATCTTTCCACTGACCAGAGGCGTGATTTCATATTGTTCAACAGGCTCAATGACCCCGGAGCCTGAAATCTCCACCTTTATACTCCCTTTCGTGACTGCTGCTGTTGTTCCAGCCATCGTAGTGATTTCCTTTTTGCCTCTCATGTTGTTAACGCCAATGACTGCAATTACCGTTCCAACAATGAGGATTCCTATAATAAGGATGATTTTCTTTTTCCTTTTAAAAAAATTCATTATCTTCCCCCCATGGTGTATTTATGATATTTTGAATTCACTTTTCAATTATACGTAGGCCGTTCCAGTAAGTATGGTCATTTATGATATTTTGTTATCCGGAAGAAATATTTTGAATAGGGTTCCTTCTCCGGGTTTACTCTCTACGGTAATACTTCCCTTATGGCTTTGTATGATGTGCTGGACGATGGAAAGTCCCAATCCGCTTCCACCCGTCGCTTTTGTCCTCGATTCATCCACCCTGTAAAACCTGTCGAATATATAGGGCAGCGACTCGGAAGGGATGCCGATCCCGTTGTCACGGACAGTAATGACTGTGCCTTTAGGGTCTTTTTCAGCTTCGATCACAATATTTCCATCCCGGGAGCTGAATTTCACGCCATTGTCCACAAGGTTTCTCAAAACCTGCTTCATCGCATTATAATCCGCGGTAATCCGATGGCTTCCGTCACAGAAAAACCGGATGGAATAGTCCTCGTGGATCATCAAGGCCTCATCTACAACTTCCTTTAAAAGCACGCAGACGTCAAATTCCTCGTAGTTAAGCAGCAGGGAGCTATTGTCGTTCTTCGCCAGGTACAGTAGTTTTTCTATTAAGCTGCTCATATTTTGAGTCTCCGCTTTTAACGTTTCCAGCGATTTGGCTAGGACTTCGGGATCGTTTTTTCCCCAGCGGTTCAACATGGCAACATGTCCATGTATGACCGCCAAAGGCGTACGAAGCTCGTGAGAAGCATCGGATATGAATCTTTTTTGCCTGTCAAAATCGGATTCGAGCCTTTCTATCATTGAATTGAACACTCCTGCAAGCTCCTTTAATTCGTCATCCGGCCCATCTAACGGAATTCTCGTATTCAAACTTTTGGACGTGATTTCCTTGGCAATACCGGATATATTTCTTATGGGTTTCAGCACACTTTTGCTCAAATACCTGCCCGATAGCAAGAAGATAAAGATTCCCACGAGAAAAGTCAGAGCAAATGCTCTCCCCAAAACCTTAAGATACTGCATATAAGATGCGGTACTCCGTGCTACCTGAATATAAATCACTTTGTCCTTAATAATAATTTCTCTGGTTGTATAGGAAAGTGCTGCATCAGCTCCGGATCTCTTATCCGCCAACAGCTCCATTTTATTATCGTCCACGATAGCTAAGTACGGTAAATCAGCTTTGTTCGTGTATACTATATTTTTGTCCTCATCCACTATATTCAAAAAAATATTGTAGCCCAGTTTTAAATTGTTAAATGCATCCGCATTAAAGCTGTCCATGCCTTTTATATACGACTCAACCGTGTCTGTATTGGAAACAAGCTCCTTTTGAACATCGTACAGACTGATATAAGATATAGCTACTTGCAGCACTACGTTGAAAATTATCAGTGTTACTAAAAGAAAACCGGTATATAACAGAGCAATCTTTTTGGAGATCGAAAGCTTTTTCAGCCTGAAACGCATGCTCTTCCTTCTTCCTCTCTACTCATTTTCCCGAATAATGTATCCAATCCCCCGTACCGTTGAAATATATTTTTCATTGGTGCTGTCATTGAGCTTGGTTCTCAGGTACCGGATATATACATCCACCACATTGTTATCTCCAAAGTAGTCATATCCCCACACGGCATTCAGTATTTGTTCCCTTGTCAGCACCTGGTTTTTATTTTCCAGCATATAGGCCAGTAACCGGTATTCCTTTTTCGTTAGCTCAACGACTTCATTATCGATTTTCACCTCACAGGAAGAGCGGTTCAAAGCTATATTTTTAAAGGTCAGTACATTGCTTTCACTTTTGTTCCTCGAGCTTCTTCGTAAAGCACTGCGGATTCTTGCCAGCAATTCTTCCGTGGAAAACGGCTTTGTCAGATAATCGTCCGCCCCGGTATCAAGTCCTGTGACCTTATCCATGATCTGATCCCTTGCCGTGAGCATAATAATGGGAATATCGGTAAAATTCCGGGCCCTTCTGCAAACCTCCATGCCGTTTAATTTAGGGAGCATGATATCCAAAAGCACCAGGTCATAAGCACCGTTTTCAATTTTTTCTATACCTTCCCTCCCATCCATGGCCGTGTCCACTTCATAGCCTTCATGGGAAAGCTCCAGCCTCAGCAGATTTAATATCTGCGGTTCGTCCTCAACAATAAGAATTTTTGTCATACAGATTCACATCCTTAATCCTCCGTATTTTCAAGCGGATGTGAAAACATGTCGGTTCTTTCCTGCCAACTGCCATCGGGCTCCACACGTGATAGGGCAAAACCTTTGAAACTGCTTTTTTCACAACCTCTTATACGGTAACTTTTTGTAATTATACAACTCAATATTACCACCCCCGGAATACCTTTTACATCAATTTATAATCTTTTACAAATTTATTGTATATTATTACAATTTGATCTTCATTAGAGAAAGATTAGAAATTTCTAATTTTCCTCTAACGTAATTTTAATTTATCAAACCTCATTAAAAAAGGAGCTCCGCCTCAAAATGAAAATTTGAGGCAGCTCCTCCTTATGAAGGTTTATTCCTTTTAAACAAAGATTGAAACGGCACTGTAAATCAGCAGCAGGCCCATAACTGCACAAAGGGCCCCCGCAAAGATTAAAAGGCTATGTGCTTATATTTACTAATGTTTACATTTTATCAGATACTTTAGACTTTAAATTATATAGCGCACCCCCTCTTCAAATATCCGGTCTTAAACAACAGGGATATATAAGTCTATAATGTTATATCCTTCATTTCGGCAGAACCGTTCATCATACCATTCCATTTCAATAACACTACCGGGATTAAACTGTAAACCTTCCTTTTTCATCGCGTTTTCGGTAAGCGAATGCGCGTTCATATAGATGGAGGGTTCGTTTCCCTTGATTGTGCCCACCGCATACCGGGTTTCAGGCATCTTAATACCTACCATCCCCTCGGGCACATCTGCGTCCGGTTTCACGAACACGCCGACAATATAGTCAAAGGTGTGGTCCGCTGGGTCGAAGCTACCCATCCATCCCACGGACACACCGGCGTAAATTCTCTCCGGATGCTCTTCAAGACTTTTAAAAGTACCGTCTTCAAAGCATTTCCCCCAAAACGCCGGAATGGGATTTCCTCCCGGATGACCTACCTGGCAGCGTATTTTCTTTCCGATTACCTTGGAAGGGTTTAATTCGGTTACAGTAAAATGGATAAGCTCTGCCTGCAGTTTTCTTCCTCCATCCTTAACCGGAAAATAGATGTCCATATAGGTGCCGTTCTTATCCTGGACCACTTCTTCGAGCCAATACCGGTTTTGAAAATTTGTCGTCTTGAATTCAGTCTTCATTACCCAATCCTTTAGCCTTTTCCACCCATTGGGTATTTTTTCGAAGGGATCACTAAAGGGTTCTGTGATTTGCAAAACAGCATACTCATCTCCATCAATATTTTTAATCCTTACCCCCTCCGATTCAAGGGCACTCTCAGGTACTGTAACCCAGTATTCATAGCCCCTGAGTCCTTCCTCTTGCTGCTCTTTGCTGACGGGCACATCGAACCCGAAGGACCTGATCCCTTCCTGCTGGTCCAAACCGTTCCTTATAGCCCAGTTTTTCATATAATTGATGACATCATCCTCAGGGGTTCTGCTAATTACCTGGTAACTTGCGACCCGCATGGGTTCAAGCCTTCTAATTTCCACTTCACTGTAAATATCACTCATATCCAGGATCTCCTTCCAAATTTTATCATAAATCCATTATACAGAACATTTGTTCTATATGCAATAGACAATATCAGTCTTAATGCTATAATTGGCAATATTCACATTAAATGGTCTTATAATGGTATTGGAGGTGGACCGTGGACTTCATATGGAAAAAGTCATTTTATATAAGGATAACTTGATCCATCGTTCAGTGCTTGCTATCCTCATAAAAAAAGCCGCTCATTGAACTGAGCAGCTTTTTTACTATAAAGGCTGTTATAGCCTCCTCCACAGGAGTACTACAGACTATACGTTTACCGGTCTAACGGGTCTTGCTTCAATATAGCCTCTGTAGCCCATCGGCGCAAGCTGGAACCGGGGTCCATCTTCCTCCGCCCAGGTAAAGCCGTAAATTTCCGGATTATAGTTTTTCATCACTTCCCACAGTGCACCGATGGCCTCTCCAAACTTTTCGTCTTCATAGGGCTGCCCCTGGAAAACCATCATCTTGCATGGGGGTAGGTCAATCAGTTCAAACCCCTCCGGAACTTCCCCCGAATAATTCACAGGCACCTCTACCCCCTGGGTGTATACGGAAGTACCCGGTTTTCGCAGGTTTTCCGGCATCCACATCCCGATAGGCTCATAAAGCGCTTCCTTAATACTGGACAGAACACCCCATACATCACACCCTACTTCTTCGCAGTATGCAAAATACTCTGTCGCATTGGTGCCGCGCTTCAAAATCAGCTTCCTTGCCGGGCGGTCAATGACCTGGACAAAAACAGTGTTGGTTTTGGTTTTTTCAGACATATTATCCTCTCCTTTTCGCAACATGCGGTAATAATCACGGATCGGGCTGGGCATAAAAAGCTTCAGCGGAGGCGTATTTTTGCAGTAGTATTTCGGAGTCATGCCGAATTCCTTGGAAAACGCCCTTGTAAAACCTTCATGGGAATCAAATACGAAGTCAAGCGCCACATCAATGACCCTGACATCTTCATCCCGCAGTTTTAACGCTGCCCGAGACAACCGGAGGGCCCGGATGTATTCGAAAGGAGTTTTGCCCATCAGTTCCTTGAAAATCCTCGCAGCATGCCAAGGTGAATACCCTGCCGCCTTTGCAAGCATATAAAGCGTTATGACCTCCGTTACATGTTCCTCAATATAATTCTGCATACGCTGAACCGCATTCACTTTTTCCCAGATCTCCATGTTCTTACCTCCTGCATACAGAATACCATGGTACGGGCGGAGCTTTCTTGACTTGTTTTGCTAAGAATCAGAGCGGAATACGAACTCGCGAGATGACCCGGGTCTCTTTTTTACCCGTTCCATTCTTCTTTTCCTTCCGTTTTACCATTGATAGTAAAAGTATAGCATAGGATTCGCAAGAGGTTAATAGCTTTACGCCATATAAAAAAGCCGGGAAAAGGAAAGAGCCAACCCATTGTTGACTCTTTCTTCTGAGAAATTACAAAACTATCTTTTTTTCACCGGAACCTGGACTTCCGTGATCCATTCTTCCGGGTTGGGTTCATTCCATGCACCCTTCAGGTAAATGGCCCGTAAAGGTGCTATCATCTCGTACTGGTTTTCTTCCAGCCATTTTGTGGCTGCATTATAAGCTAAATGCATGGTCTGGAAGGGGCCTTTGTGAATCACGCAGGCCATTTCCTTTACCGCCTCCAGTTCCCTGTACTTTATCCTGTCCGTGCCTTGTACGGGCTCTGTTACGGCATGCATAACTTCAACGTCAACATCCTTTTCCTTATATCCGATATCATGGTAGATGGCATAGCTGGGATACGTGCACTTGATGCCCCCATCCTTTACATATTCCCCCAGCTCATTCCACAGTATGCCCTCCTCTTCGTAATTCGGAAGTATCCCCCGTAAGGATACAGCGTTATACTGCGGTATTTCTTTCAGCACAATTTCATATTTCATATCATAAGCCTCCTGTTCTATTATTCTTACATAGGCTTCAATGCGGGAGACTTTACTTTTTTCCGCTTCAATGGTTTTCAAAACTGCCTCCTTCCTTTGAAAAAGTATTTGGACCATCTCTTCCACAGGCAGTTCCTTTTCCAGTATAGAAGCAATTTCACACAAGGGAAAGCCTATTTCCTTTAATGCCAGAATCCGGTTCAGCCTCGGGATCTGGCTTGCCGAGTAGTAGCGGTATCCGGTAAAGGCATCGGCATGGCACGGTTCGAGTAATCCAAGCTCATCGTAGTGCCGAAGCATTTTAATGGATACCCTGCTTAGTTTCGAAAAATCACCAATTTTAAACATATTTGTCATTCTCCTATGTGCACATATTTGAACTCCACTTATATGCTAAACCCTCCCATAATGGGAGGGTCAAGTGTATTTTAAAAATATTTTTTACTATGGGAGCTCAACCCGTTGTTTTCATTATCAGTCTACCTCACAAATTTCTCTTATTTTAATTTAATCCAATGAATTCTCCGATCCTTTCTAAAACCGGTTTTAAGCGCAAGGTTCATCGATCTTTCATTGTCCTCTTCAATATGTACATAGGGTACTTCCCCCATTTCCAGCAGCCTTCGGATCATAACAACGGATATATCCCGGGCATAGCCTCTTTCCCTGTATTCCTCCAGCACATGCAAAAAACCCATGGCTCCGTCATCATGAGTCAGCGCCCAGGCCACCAGTCTTCCCTCTTCACGGATTCCATATCCCACACCCTTAACAATTCTCTCTTCAATATACTCGATAGAGGTGTACTCCTTGTACTTGGAATTCTCATAGATGTGGGACGCATCGGAAACAACCAGGGGAACACAGTCATGCCGGTTGTCCGGCAGTGGAACCGTTTCATCGAAAACCAGCTTCATGCTGGTAAGCTGAGACCGTATCTCCCGGTCTCCTACGATGGCGGAAAGCATCCAGTCCTCCAGAACCGCAAAACACGTATCCTCTTCATCCAGTCCCTCTATCAGCGCTTGAAACTCCTGCGGGGATTCGCTGCTGATGTAAACCCAGTCTTCATCACTTTTTCCCCGGACCAGCACCGATTCTCCTTCCCTGCTGACAGTGTCTATGGGATAGCTCTTCATGAAGTTCATGATATTGATATTTCTTGCTTTATCCTTTTCAAGGCATTGCAATGCCTTTTGCCCCAGGTATTCAAGAACCCTTTTGTACAATTCAGGCTGTATCTGCGGATACGTGAGCCGATTTGGCAGCCTTTTCATTCGTCGTACTTCATGAATCTCACTTTCAGGAAGTTCCCCCAGTTCCTTTATCTCACTGGAAAACAGCCTGCCGTAGGACGGAGCCTCTCCCTCTCTTGTAACGGAATAGTCACAGACCGGTTCCATCCTATAGCTCACAGCTCCAGTCTCTTCATACAGCTCCCTCGATGCAGTCAAGTCAATAGCTTCATTTTCTTCCCGGTGCCCTCCGGGGATTTCCCAGGTTTCTCTTTCTTTATGCTTTACAAAGACCCACTGTCCCTTCCAGGTTGCAGCAATGACCGCAAATGCAAGCTGTGAGTCCTCAATTTCTCCAATACAATAAAACCCAATCCTCATAATCAAATCTCCTGCAAAATTTCATTCGTCCTTAGTATCCTAATTCCTTGCCTACCAAAATAACTTTAATCCGGCCTTTCACGAACTGCCCCTTAATTACAACAAAATCGTTGCAAATCCGTTCCTTACTGTGGCAGTCCACGCAGTGCCCTGTTATTGCACAAGGCGTGTTTTTACCCAGCCGCTTTGCATCAATGGGGGCTGCATACTGTCTTACCCGGTTCTCTGCTTCCTCCAGATTCCGGACAATTTTGTTAATGCCCGCAACAATGATGACCTGTTCCGGCCCGTAGAGCATGGCAGCCACCCTGCTGCCATTTCCGTCGATATTGTACAGCTCCCCCTCTTCCGTCAGTGCATTGGTACTGCAAAGAAATGTATCTGCGGAAAAGTACTCTCTATACATTTTTTTCTTTTCTTCCCGGGTAATGCCTTCTCTGTATTTATCTAAAAATTTAAAGTCACCCGTTCGAAGGAAGTCAATGACACCCGTTTCAAAAAGCGTCATTGAATCGCCCACGCCCACCGTTGATCCGGCAGGAATTAACTCCTTGATTATTTCCAATAGCCTTGTTTCATCCTCTACGTATAGGGCATCCATATTTCTTTTCGCTAAATTTTGTATTGTTTTCTCAACCCGCTTTTGAAGGAACCATGCTACATTTTTATCCATTGTCCAACCCCTTTGCCATTCCTGAATTTCCCTTCAAACCTTTTATTAAAAAGGATTTTATCTCGAATTATCCCTCTATTATCTTTACATAGACCTGGCGATTTCTCGGCCCATCGAACTCACAAAAATAGATCCCCTGCCAGGTACCCAGCAGCAGTCTTCCCTCTTCTATGATCACCTGCTGCGAAAATCCGAAAAGGCTGGCTTTGATATGGGCGGCAGAATTACCTTCCATATGTAGATAGCCATCCTCAAAGGGTACCACCTTGTTAATCTCTTTCAGCATATCCGTCACCACATCCGGGTCCGCATTCTCATTAATGGTCACTCCTGCCGTAGTGTGGGGGACAAACACAGTGCAAATACCCGACGGGATTCCTGCTTCCCTTACCGCTTGTTGAACCAGCCGGGTTATATCCAGCATCTCTGTTCTACCATTTGTCTTTACATTTATTTTCTTCAGCAACTCCCTCAACTCCTCTTTCCCTATTATATCGCATCAGAGGAAAACAGCAAAGGCTGTAAGTCTATAACTTCAGACTTACAGCCCTCTACGGATACACTGCTTTGGACCTTATAATTATCGGACGGGAAAATATCCGGGCTTTTGGGGCCGTTTGCCGACGAGATAAATTCAGAACCAAAGTGCCGTATCTTTTCTATATAATCATTGTTTTTGGCGATTTAATAGGCAACTCCATGGGCATACATGGCCTCAGCCACCTTCATAAACCCGGCTATATTTGCGCCCATTACGAGATTATCCTCATGGCCGTATTCCTTTGCGGCCTCGCTGGCATTTTTATAGATATTTACCATGATCTCCTTCAGCTTTGCATCTACTTCTTCAAAGGCCCAGGAATAGCGCATGCTGTTCTGCGACATTTCAAGGGCAGATGTCGCAACGCCACCGGCATTTGCAGCCTTGGCAGGTCCGTAAATGGTCTTGTTCACCAGGAATACTTCTACCGCTTCCGGAGTAGAGGGCATGTTGGCGCCTTCACCCACAGCAAAGCATCCGTTCTTCACCAGGATCTGTGCATCTTCTCCATTCAGTTCATTTTGCGTTGCGCAGGGAAGTGCAATATCGCAGCTCACAGACCAAATTCCCCCGCAGCCTTCTGTATATACTGCATTGGGATGCGCCTTGACGTACTCGCTGATTCTCTTTCTCTCTACTTCCTTGATTTGTTTCACGGTGCTGAGCTTTATACCGTCCGCATCATAGATATAACCGTTGGAATCGCTGAGTGCCACGACCTTGCCGCCAAGTTCCTGCACTTTTTCCGTTGCGTAGATGGCAACATTTCCGGAGCCGGAAATAACCACCGTTGAGCCCTTGAAGGATTTTCCCTTTGCTTTCATGGCTTCCTCCATAAAGTAGCAGAGGCCATACCCTGTCGCCTCCGTCCTGGCAAGGCTTCCTCCGTAGGTCAGTCCCTTCCCTGTCAAAACTCCCGTAAAATCGTTTCTCAGCCTTTTATACTGCCCATACATATACCCGATTTCGCGTCCACCGACACCAATATCTCCTGCCGGTACATCGGTATTTTCTCCGATGTGCTTGGAAAGCTCCGTCATAAAACTCTGACAAAACCGCATAATTTCGCCATCGGATTTGCCTTTCGGGTCAAAATCACTGCCACCCTTCCCCCCACCGATGGGAAGTCCGGTAAGTGAATTCTTGAATGTCTGTTCAAAGCCAAGGAATTTGATGATGCCGGCATTTACCGAAGGATGAAACCGGAGTCCACCCTTGTAAGGCCCTATTGCACTGTTGAACTGTACTCTAAACCCTCTGTTTACCTGCACATTTCCATTGTCATCCACCCAGGATACCCTAAAAATAATTTGCCTTTCAGGCTCTACGATCCTCTCGAAAATTCCTGCCTTTACAAATTCCGGATGCCTCTCTGCAACCGGTTCAAGGGACTCCAGGACTTCCTTGACCGCCTGGTGAAATTCCGACTCATTCGGATTTCTCCCAGCCACCTGCTCCATCACATGAGCTAATACCTTCATAATAGATGCCTCCCTACAGTTTTATAAATATCTTCAAAAGATAAAATAATATGTATCCGATTAAAGCTTTACTAAAAGCTTTAATCCAACAGATACCAGTGCATCCGAAAAGCACCGCAATTTCTGCCCGTGGCAAAAAAACCCTGGCGTTTATCAGAAGCAATACAAAATCAGCCTGGGAGCAGGCAGCATTTGCACCTTCAAATCCAGATACTATTTTGTTTTTATTTCTTTACACATACATCTTTGTATGTCACTACGGCATACCTCTTTGTACACCCCAATCAAACTGTATTATTGGGGATTTAATTCGGTAGAACTTCCGTGAAATGAAATATTATCTTTGACATTATTATAACACGCTCAGCGAAAACTGCAAGTTTTAATTTTAAAAATTTCATTTTATCCTCTGACAGACAAAACAAAGCCCCGGGCAAATATGCTTGTTTATATATGCCCAGGGCTTCTTGCATCCATTATAAGAATTTTTATAGAATTGCAAGTTTACTACTGATTTGTTTTACTTTTCAAATATTCATCCATTGCCTTGGCAGCCTTCTTTCCTGCTCCCATGGCCAGAATTACGGTAGCAGCTCCGGTAACGGCATCCCCTCCGGCATAGACCCCTTCCTTGCTGGTAACTCCCGTTTCTTCCTCTACAATAATTCCACCCCACTCATGGGTCTTCAACCCTGGCGTGGTTGATTTGATCAGCGGGTTGGGAGACTGTCCGATGGCTATGATTACGGTTTCTACATCGACGATGTGTTCAGAGCCTTTTTTGGTTACAGGCCTTCTTCTCCCGGAAGCGTCCGGTTCGCCCAGCTCCATTTCCATGCATTCCATCCCTTTGACCCATCCATCTTCAGTCCCTATAATCTGAGTCGGATTGGTCAACAGCTTAAAGATGATGCCCTCTTCCTTCGCGTGATGGATCTCTTCCAGTCTTGCAGGCATTTCGGACTCCGAACGTCTGTATACGATATAAACCTTTTCGGCCCCCATCCTTTTAGCACTTCTCGCAGCATCCATGGCAACATTTCCGCCGCCGACAACGGCTACATTTCTTCCGACCTTCACCGGAGTATCGCATTCCGGGAATTTATAGGCTTTCATGAGATTGATTCTTGTAAGGAACTCATTGGCAGAGTACACCCCGTTGAGGTTTTCTCCGGGAATTCCCATGAAGCTTGGAAGTCCTGCTCCTGAGCCTATGAACATGGCTTCATAGCCTTCCTCGATGAGCTCGTCCAAGGAAAATACCTTACCGATAACCATGTTGGTCTTTATTTCAACACCCATCTGCCGCAGACTGTCGATTTCCTTCTGCACCAGGGCCTTCGGAAGCCTGAATTCCGGTATTCCGTACATTAAAACTCCACCGGGTGTATGGAAGGCTTCGAATATGGTTACATCATAACCCATCTTGGCCAGGTCACCCGCACAAGTCAAACCGGCAGGTCCGGCTCCGACGACAGCAACCTTTCTGCCATTCTTTTCGGCTTTTTCCACTTTCGGCTGTCTGTTCAGCATGTACCAATCCGCAACAAACCTTTCAAGTCTTCCGATGCCTACGGATTCTCCCTTAACAGCCCTTACGCAGAATTTCTCACACTGGCTTTCCTGGGGACATACTCTACCGCACACTGCTGGCAGGCTATTGGTCTCCTTTACTTTGTCATAGGCTTCTTCAAACTTCCCCTGGGCTACCAACTCGATAAACTCGGGGATTTTAACATTAACAGGACAGCCCTTTACACAGGGTTTATGTTTACAGGCCAAACAGCGCTGCGCTTCTTCTATTGCCAGTTCCTCACTGTAGCCTAGGGCCACTTCAAGGAAATTCTTATTTCTTATATCAGGGTCCTGCTCCGGCATTCCCACTTTTTTAGGTGACATATTAGGCATTTTGCATCCCCTCCATTCTGCATGTATGGTCCTCACTGCATTTCTTTTCCTCGGACTTGTACATTAACTGCCTTCTCATGGCTTCATCAAAGTCAACTTCATGTCCATCGAAATCCGGACCGTCGACACATGCAAATTTGGTTTTTCCGCCTACCGTCACACGGCAACCCCCGCACATGCCAGTTCCATCCACCATTACAGGGTTCATGCTGACCAGGGTCTTTATCCCGTACTCTTTTGTGAGTTTTGCAACGAATTTCATCATGATCAATGGACCAATGGCAATCACCAGGTCATATTTATGTCCTTCTTCGATCAAACCTCTCAGTACGTCGGTAACCAAGCCTTTATTTCCGTTGGATCCATCATCCGTGGCGGTGATGGCCTTATCGGTGACTGCCCTTATTTCATCTTCCAATATGATCAGGTCCTGACTCCGGAACCCGGTAATCATATGGACCTCCGCTCCCATAGCATGAAGCTTTTTTGCCTGAGGGTACGCAATGGCCGTTCCAAGGCCGCCGCCAATCACTGCCACCTTTTTGTAGCCTTCCAGATGGGAAGCAACACCCAGGGGTCCTACAAAATCCAGCAGAGCATCTCCCTCATTCAGGTTTCCAAGAACCTTCGTTGTCTTTCCGACTTCTTGAAAAATGATGGTAACAGTACCCTTCTGCCGGTCATAATCCGCAATGGTTAACGGGACTCTTTCACCATTTTCATCGACACGTAGAATGATAAACTGACCCGGTTCAGCCTTCCTGGCGACATAGGGAGCTTCGATCTCCATCAGCTTAACCACCGGATTCAGGACTTCTTTCCTCACTATTTTATACATTACCAGACCTCCTCGACCTGTTTACTATAATTGAAAATTGCCTTTTTACTACTTATTTTATAACTCTTGCTGGTGATAGTCAATAAAGTTGTAAAAAATTGTTAATCTATTAACAATAAAGAGATACGGTTTAATGCTTGTCCGAGTCTGTTGCTTGTAGGAGTTTATTAGGGTATTCCTTTTAAGGGTCTTTGTAGTGTCTTCGAGTTCCAACAGAGAATTCATGAAGTAAATAATCATCTCGATTGTACCATTTGTCAGGACTTATGCAGTTGACGGTAAATAATTGTATTTTTGCATTCGTTTTTTTGATTTAGTTCCTCGCAGCAGAAATATAAGAATTTTTTTAAAAACACTTGACTTTTCCAAAACACCACAATAATCGAAGAGGATGGTATTGATTACCGTTACTTTGTAGATAATGAGTGATTCCTTTGAAAAAAGCAAACAAACCGAATTTTGAAAATCAAAATCATGGAGCCGGAGGCGGTATTCCAATTTTAAAAACTATGTGGGAGAATTTTAGTTTTTCATTCCTATTCTCTAGTATTGATAAACATTCTGGGTTATCAGCCTGGAAGTTAGTATTTGCATATGTTTCAGGGTTAGTAGGAAATAGCAGCTCTGTAAATAAAATTGCTGAATATTGCACCAAGTCTCCGATTATTCGTGAGATTTTAGGAGGGACTACACTTAGTCAATCAGCTCTTAGTAGATTTTTTAGTAAGGATTTTGATTGGCTACAAAGTAGTCTGAAGCGTGTAAGGTCCTTTTGTTCTACGTCACCAGAAACAGCTATAAGTGATGGTGATGTTATTTCTCTTGATGATACTAAGATTGAACGCCCTTATAGGAAAAAGATGCCTTTTCTTTGTTGGCTGTTTGATAATTTAGAGAAAAAACACCTTTGGAGTATGAATCTCGTATCAACACTGCTGCTAAGAGGTAACGGTCTTGTAACTCCTCTATCTTGGAGAATTTGGGTACAGGACAAAGAGAATAAGTCCAAGTCTAAACGTACAAAACTTGAACTTGCTAAAGAAATGTTACTTTCTTTAGGAGGTGTATCTTCTGCAAAGCTTTGGGTGGCAATGGATAGATGGTTTTTGTGTAAGGATTTTTTCAATGGTTTAACTCTAATGACTA
Organism: Bacillota bacterium; assembly: GCA_023419605.1. GTDB lineage: Bacteria > Bacillota > Clostridia > Acetivibrionales > JAEZXR01 > JAEZXR01. Next base: position 28,654 of record JAEZXR010000126.1, read on the forward strand.
TGATTGGGTAACAAAGTGCAAGAGAAATACAGCTTTGTATCAGCTAAATGGCTCTGATTGGAATGGTTTCACCCGTAAATCCTGGAAAATTGCTTGCTATGGTGTACAACCAACTTGTTGAAACTGGTGACGCTGGCGAGATTGCATCTGTAAGCATTCCAGGCATTTATATTAAACTTCCTGAAATGAGACCTAACAAGAAGGGCAAAGTGATAAGAAAACAGGTATACACTCCAGTTGCAGCAGTTGCTACAATTAGATTACCAGAGGTTATGGATCATGAACAAGTAGCCATAGACATTACGGATCCAGATGAAAAAGCAACACATTTTAAGGGTTCATATTTATTGATAAGCAACAGGTTTGATGCCCCGGAACAGGCAGTAATAGCATATGCAAAGAGATAGAAAATTGAAGTATTTTACCGTAATGCCAAGCAGGAATTAGGCTTACAGCCTGTCACTCTCTGACAAAAGTGGCACATGAAGCTCACATTGAAATGATATTTATTGCTGAAACATTGCTAAACTATATAAACTGGGAACTAAATAAAGATGGCGCTATTACTCCCGCCCACGGCGAAGTGATCAGAGAGATAATAAACGCCAGCCACAGAGTTTCTTATAAAAACACACTCCAATTGTATTTTGACACAAGTTGCATCAGGTTTGCAAGATTTATTAAAAATTTTTGATCTAAATATTATGATTTAGGCTTTGGACGGATGCCGTACCATTTATTGGGAACAACTGCATAAGTGCTGCCCAAAAAATGTCGAAAGAAAATACTTGTAATAATTCGATAATATAGTATAATTTGTTGTAATGTTTACAAAATATTCAAAATTTTACATTATTGTGTACTATCACAAACTTATAAGCTTTACTATTTATGTGATAGTGGTAATGATTTGTAAAAAAGTAAAGCTTATAATGTCAAAAAAGGTAAGCATTTATATAAAAATATTTTGGAGGTTAATTATGAAAGGTAAATTTAAAATTCTTTTTTTAGCTCTTGCAATTGTAAGTATATTTAGTGTAGCAGCATTTGCTAGCTCCGCATGGTCTGGAACAATAAGTTGTTATCCTTGGACAAACATATATATAAGTTATCAGGGAAAAAGCGTTCCTCATAAAGGTTCAGTTCTCTTCTTTAATAATGATTATGCATCTGCTGCAACACGCTTTGATTACATGAATCATGATGGTGTTAGTGGACCAACTGCAAATGCAACCGTAACTTCCCAGGCAGTAATGTACTATATAAGTGGAGGCAGTCAGCAAATAGCATATGGGGCAACTTCTACAGATAGTACTAATATTTCACAACCCTATCCTAAAGTTGCCGCCGAGGCATCATCAAATGCAACGGCAAATACACTGAGTGCAACAAGCGTAATTGGTTATCATACTGTTACAAATGCATATGGTGATAGGAGCGGATCTACTGACGCTTCATTTTAATTAATTAATTAGTGTTGTGCAGTAAAATGTAAAAGTTTATGCAGTTATCCCTAATTTGGTAATAACGGCATCGAGATTTACCCCTTTTGCTGCACAGGTATATGCAAACTTGGCAATACTGACCAAGTAT
>JAEZXR010000095.1 GCA_023419605.1 Bacillota bacterium
TTTTGTGGTCGGTAAACCTTGGACCTAACAGCAGCAACCAGGACAATATCTCCCCCGGTTCCGCCACCATTGACGTAGGACATTGGGATGGTGCAACTGTCTATGACCTTGATGGAGACGGTAAAGCGGAAGTCGTCCTCAAAATTGCTAACGGTGTTACTTTTGGTGACGGTACTGTATGGTCAAACTCCAGCGATACCAAACAGTGGCTGGCCGTACTGGATGGTATGACAGGAAAACTCAAAAATTACTGTACAATCCCTCAGGATTACGCCTCAGCAGGTCCTCTGGCCTGTCAATTAGGCATAGGCTACCTCAACGGAACAACACCAAGCATCGTAGCTTTTATGAAAAACCGTAATGCAGATGGCTCCTTCAATTGCATTATTTCCGCTTTTCGTTATACTGGCTCAAGCCTTGTAATGGACTGGAAATGGCTCCGTGGTTCCCAGGATTGTCCTGATGGTCACCAAATGCGTATTGTAGATCTAGATGGTGATGGTAATGATGAGATATGCGAAATAGGCTTCGTTCTAAATGGCGATGGAACACTGCGTTACTCTTTGGCTAGTAGTAATGTTGTTCATGGTGATCGCTTTTACGTCGGCAAGCTTGATCCAAGTAGGTCTGGACTTCAGGGCTATGGTATTCAACAAGATAACCCATATGGTTTACTTGAATATTATTATGATGCAGCCAAGGGTTCAATGCTTTGGCAGCATACCACAACACCTCCGGCTGGAGATGTAGGACGCGGTGATGTTGGAGATATTGACCCTCGTTATTCCGGTTATGAAACCTGGTCTTTCTCAGGGATATACAATGGGCCTTCCAATACACGGATTACAACTTCAACCTCTCAACCTTATCCTGCCTTCCGTTTATGGTGGGATGGAGACCTCTTGAGTGAGAGCTTTAATGACGGAAAAATTGAAAAGTGGCATTATAGTACAAGCGCTGTTTCTCGTTTGGTAACAACCTGGAATTATCAGAATGCCATCCGTAGCGACCGTGGTGCTCCAGTGTTCTACGGCGACATCCTGGGTGACTGGCGTGAGGAAGTTATACTGACTTCCAGTAATTACTCAAAACTCGTCATTTTCACTACAACAACACCAACCGCCACACGACTCTATACGCTCGCGCAAAACCCGGCATACCGAAATTGCATGACGATCAAAGGATATCTCCAGTCTCATTTAACAGATTATTTTCTTGGAAATGGAATGTCTACACCACCAAAACCAAACATTTATTTAGCACCGTAATTTAATTCGTTATGATCGTTAATTTGTAAGATACTGAAAACAAAGAACTACATATTATGTTGCCACGCTGGTGACATGATATGTCTACAAAAAACAACAAAGGGGCTGTTGTGGAATAAACTGTAAAAGTTTTGTTCTGCAGCAGTCCCTTTTTGGTCTCCAAATAAACGAGTAGGAGGGCTGTTAATGATATACATTATTTCATCTTATAAAGCACACTTGAAATTTTACAATGATTACATATAATAGTAATAGAGGTGAAATTATGCATATAGATAAATCAAATTACTACCATATAAATGCTGGTTTTTCTATAATATATAACCTTCATTCGCGCTGTACCATCACGCAGCTTCATTGTCATAATTCCTATGAAATTCTGGTTCCGTTTTGCGATGATATGAAATGCTATGTGAATAATCAGATATATAATGTTAAAAAGGGAGATGTTTTTATTTTCCCTCCGCGTGCACCTCATAAAGTCGCTCCACATTCATATAAGGTGTACGAAAGGTATGTGTTATATTTTAAAATAGAGTATATCAGTAGCTTTTCACCCTTGGCAGAAAAATTATTATGCGGGCTTTTTAACCAACCTGAGTACGACGCTGTATGCATCCATTTGGAAGAAGAACAGACAGCGAACTTGATAGCACTAATCAAGAAAACGCAATACTATATAAATTCACCTGGCTATGCTCAGGAAATATATATACAGCACGCGTTTTTTGAAATATTACTTTTACTCAGTAAGCAGTCCTATACTCAAAACTCAGATCGCTACCTGGGTAGGAGCATCAATTATTTAAAAATCAAGGATGTGATAACCTATTTATACTGCAACCTCTCAGAAGATCTGTCTCTTGACCATTTGACCGCTAAATTTTATATGAGTAAAGCATATCTTAATAACATATTTAAATTACATACAGGATCTACAGTCAATCAATATATAATTTCAATCAGAATAGCTACTGCCAAAAAATTATTACAAGAGGGGATACCTGTTTCGCTAGTCTATGAAAAGGTTGGATTTAACAATTATTCACACTTTATTAGAACATTCACGAAAATGATTGGAATCTCTCCGAAGCAATACGCGTTAAAATATGAAAAATTATAATAGATACTATATTGTGTGACAGTCGGTCCTTTGCCACTTTCATAGAGGATGTTCATTTCTTGCATCAATAAACTGTTTTTATCCATAGCATGGCTCTATACCAGGCATTTGGGCTTCATTGGAAGATCGGTATTCTATCAAAATATAGATATTTACAACATCCTTACACTGTCCTACAATTTGAATATATAATAATTGATGGGATTAAATCGTATGTTTACTGTATCAGTATTTGTAATGGGCGCATTTCCTTGAAAGATGGGGTGGTGAGGGAGTTGCCATCTCTTCATAATAATTGCATTGATGCGAGATAGGAGATATTGAATTGAATCAGAGAATTAAACTTAACTGGCTGAGTAACAGCAGAAGGCATTTCAAAGGAACGACCTGGGGAATTCCTTGGGAAGAGGGGGCTTTACAACGAAATGAGACGGTAGCATTAATCGGTGCGTCTGGAAAAGAGTCTGCTATACAAAGTTGGCCCACGGCATTTTGGCCGGATGGCAGTATCAAATGGACGGCACACGCCGCTGTTTTTAATGAAAATAAAGAGGGATCCTATTACCTTGAAAAAGCGAAGGGTGTAGTTTCCAAAACACCCCTGTCCATATATGAGGATGATGACTCCATCTATGTGGATACGGGTAAACTGTTATGCTGTATAGGCCGTAAGGGCACATCCATTATAAAATCAATCAAAAGAAATGATGGAGAGCTGTGCTCTGATGGAAGGTTGGTTTGTATAAAGGAATATCAAGATGGAGTACCTGGAAATCGGCTATTAAGGGAAGAAGCCTTTGAAAGTGAGGTGAAAAGCGCTGTTGTGGAACAAAATGGCCCGATCCGTGGAGTCATCAGGCTGGAAGGGATCCACAAGGCTCTTTCAGGAGATCATCAATGGCTTCCCTTTATTATTCGTTTGTATTTTTACGCAGATCTGCATTCTATTCGAATCGTCCATACCTTTATCTACGATGGAGATAAGAATAAAGATTTCATTAAAGGTTTGGGACTGCAGTTTTCAGTACCCATGTCGGGACCCTTGTACAACCGGCATGTGCGCTTTGCAGGTGACACGGGGCTATTCGCAGAAGCGCCGCAGTTGTTATTAACTTGGCGGCCTAGGATCCCTACGGATCTGTATGAAAAGCAAATTAAAGGAGAAATTCTTCAACTGAATCCTGAGAATCACAAAGAGGTTTTTCAACACCTTCCCAACCTGACAACCTGGGACAGTTACAAGCTGATTCAAGACTCTTCCGACCATTATAGTATACAAAAGACCACGGGCAAGGAGGGCTGCTGCTGGATTCATTCCGCCCACGGACACCGGTCAGGCGGCCTGGCATTTGTGGGTGGAGAAAAAGGGGGAATGGCAGTAGGTGTAAGAGATTTCTGGCAGAAGTATCCTTCTTCGTTGGAAATCAATCATGTTTCAAAAGACGAAGCCATTCTGAAAGTATGGTTATGGTCACCTGACAGCCAGGCCATGGACCTGCGTCACTATGATACCGAAGCCCATGTGGATTCCTATTATGAGGGATTTGATGAGGTCCGCAGCACCCCTTATGGAATCGCAAATACAAGCGAAGTAAGCCTTTGGTGTTTTAACGGTGTTCCCAACGCAGAGGAACTGCTGGGTTGTGCGGATGAGGTTCAATCTCCGGATTTATTTGTTTGTGAGCCTGAATACTACCACAAGGTAAAAGCTTTTGGGGTATGGAGCCTTATGGATCGGAGTACGAAAGTAAAAGCCATGCTGGAGGAACAGTTGGATGCTGCCATTGAATTCTATAAGGAAGAAATCGAACAGCGCAGATGGTATGGTTTCTGGAATTATGGTGATATTATGCATACCTATGATCCTGTTCGGCATACCTGGCGTTATGATATGGGCGGTTATGCATGGCAGAATACGGAGCTTGTGCCCAATATGTGGCTATGGTATTCCTTCCTGAGGTCCGGCCGTGAGGATATATTCAGAATGGCAGAAGCTATGGCGAGACACAATAGTGAAGTCGATGTGTACCATATCGGGGAGTATGCAGGGCTCGGTTCAAGGCACAATGTAATCCATTGGGGCTGCGGCTGTAAAGAAGCCCGGATCAGCATGGCCGGCCTGCACAGATTCTATTATTATCTGACGGGTGATGAACGTATTGGCGATGTATTGGCAGAAGTCAGGGATGCAGACTATGCAACCTTGAAACTGGACCCAATGAGGGCTTATTACCCCAAAGACCAGTATCCTACCCATGTACGCAGTGGACCTGACTGGTCTGCATTTAGTTCAAACTGGCTTACCATGTGGGAAAGATTTGAAGACACTGCTTACCGCGACAAATTAATCAGAGGATTAAGTTGTCTTAAGAAAATGCCATTCAGGCTTAGATCCGGTTCTACTTTCGGATATGACCCGGAAACCGGTGAACTCTTTTACACGGGCGAGGGGAATGGTTCACATCTGGTAATATGTATGGGTGCACCACAGGTGTGGTTGGAAATGCTTCAGGTCATCAAGGACCCGGAATGGGAGGATGTAATGGCTGAATATGGCGAGTTTTATGGTCTTGACCCTGAAGAAAAGAGAGCAAGGACTTCCGGAGCGATGAGTGGAAAGGGCTGGGCTTTTCCAATGTTTGCTGCATCGATGATGGCCTATGCTGCTGTTTATAAAAAGGATGAAGCGCTGGCTAAAAAAGTGTGGAAGATATTAATTGAAAATGAAATAGATCGATGTGTTACATTGCCAATAGAAAAGTCGGATGTTAATATATCCGAATATATTAAACCCATAAGGGAATTGCCGTGGGTATCAACCAACTCAGTTTCACAGTGGTCACTGAATGTGATTCAGTGCCTGGACCTCATTGGTGATTATCTCGATGGATTATCGGAGGAAGCCGGGAGTTAGCGAGTACCTGCCCTGGTATCGCAAAAACTTTTTTGTTGACGGGGACACATAAAAATTTGAATTGTTGGAAGTCAATAGGATGTTTTTGTGATAATGTTTTAAAAACAGGAATCTACAGGGATGTGATACTGGAAGGAGATAGTCTGGAGGGCTGCAAAGTATTGATGACTCCATTCATGCATCCAGGATGCATGGAACTTAGGGAGTATGAGTATAGGGTGATAAGGTTTGAGTAGATAAAGCTCTTAAACATAAATACAGACAAAATAATGAATGGGGATGAGGACTATATGCAAAAAGTTCAATTTGATGAACAACAAATCATTGAAACAATAGATCGCGTTGTTAAAAGGACAATGAATATGGATTTTACCTGGGACTGGCCATGTGGAGTTGCTTTCTATGGGATCAGCAAAGCCTGGGAAGCAACAGGTAAACAGGAGTATATAGATTTTCTTGTAAAATGGGTCGATGAATACCTTGAGATAGGGCTGCCACCACTTATGGTCAATGCATGTGCCATGGGACATACTATGATTACCCTGCATGAAGCAACAGGAGATCAGAAATACCTGGATATAGCGATTAAAAAGGCTGAGTATTTGAGGAAAGATGCCTTGAGATTCGGTGAGGGTGTATTTCAACATACCGTATCATCAAAAAATGACTTCCCGGAGCAAGCCTGGGCAGATACCTTGTTTATGGCCGCCTACTTCCTTCTCAGAATGGGTTTTAAGCTGAATAACAAGGAATACATTGAGGATGCATTAAACCAGTACTACTGGCATGAAGAGTTTCTACAGGATACAACAACAAATTTGTTCTACCATGCGTGGGACAATGTCAACAAGAACCATATGTCCGGAATGTACTGGGCAAGAGCAAATGCCTGGGCGGCGTTAACCATGGTTGAAGCCTACAGGTTTTTAAACTACCTGAATCCAATGTGGATGCAAATCGGGGGTGCTTTAGGTGACCAACTGAGTGCCCTTGTGAGACTACAATCAGAGGAAGGACTATGGCATACATTATTGAATGACCCCTCCTCATATCTGGAAACTTCTGCTTCGGCAGGAATTTCAGCAGCACTGGTTCTGTGGGGCCACCCACTGCATAAGAAGTATGTACAGAAAGCTTTGCCCGGTATATTGAATAATATTGCAGAAGACGGTACTGTGAAAAATGTTTCTGCAGGTACGGCAGTAATGCTGACTGCTGAGGATTATAAAAAGGTACCCGTCAAAAGAATTCAGGGCTGGGGCCAGGGGCTTACATTGGCTTTCCTCTGTACATTGTTAAAAGAAAAACTATAATATCCTTTACCAAGGATAAAGACTTATGTAAACATATTTAAGTTAAGAATAGAAAGTGAAAGGTCGGTTCAAAGTAATCGGCCTTTTTGTTTTATTAAAAAGATTCTTAGATGTTTTTCTATTATTTCACATAATTTTAATAGGCAGAGTGTATATTATCAATAAAACAGCAGATTACATAGTAAAATACAGGGTAAACGCATGAAATTTTTTGCGGGGTTTAAGGGGGGGCAAGCCCCTTTTAAATTTGAACTTTGGGGACAAAAGGACTACCCGTAATTCAGAAAGGTGTGTCCCCATACCTTAAGAAAAAAAG
>JAEZXR010000010.1 GCA_023419605.1 Bacillota bacterium
TCTTTTAAAAACATCAGGTTAGGCGCCAACTTGATTATATAAAAAGCACCCTCAATTTTGAAGGTGCTGGCTAAACTAAACTTAATATTTCCCAGGGGAGTGTCAACTCAAGTACCGTTCAGGACAAGTTAGTAGTTTTTATTGTTCAGCTTTGCCGATTGATCAAGATACATGACTCAATATACAAAGTTATTTACTTGAAAAATATCTAATATTACCCTAACTAGTTGTTAAGTTGACAGCATTGGTCGGCCGTCCCCCTGTCTTAGTGATTATCGCCCTTTTTCAGCAGTTCAAAATTCCGAAGAAGCATGCCTTTGCCTCTCCAACTGAAAGCCCTGTCTCCATATCGTCGGAGGAATTCCTTGTTGGAAATCTCCAACAATTCTTCGTAATCGATATTGTGCTTTAAATCCCTCTGGAAATCTTCCATGGGAGTACACTCAATTCCCCTGTTATGGGGACATACATCCTGGCAGATATCACAGCCGAATACCAGAGAGCTCCTTTTTAGGATGGTGATATCTTCCTCGGACAGTTCCCCTTTTTTTTGTGTGATAAAGGAACGGCATCGTAAAGGGTTTATATCGAAGTTTCCTAAAATAGCGCAGCCAGGGCAGGCTTTTACGCAATTCCCGCATCGGATGCAGGTTCTTTCCATGGGCATGTCCCAGGGAAAGGGATGATTGGTGATAAGGTAGCCGATGAATACATAAGAACCGTAGGCATCGGTTATCAGATGTGCATTTACACCCCAATAGCCCAGACCTGCCTGATAGGCCAGATACCGGTCGACCAGGGGGCCATTGTCTACAAAGGCTTTATACTGGAAATCTGCGATGCGATTCTGTAAAAATTCCCCGATTTGGTTCAGCTTGCATTTGACGATAAGATGGTAATCCCGGGGAATGGCGGACTTGGACAAGTTGGAATCCTCATTGCTGCCTGTAAAATAGGGAAAAAGACAAACAATGATGGAGGCCGCATTCTCCATCGTCAGCCGCGGGTCGATCCTTCGGGCAAGGTCTCTTTCCTCAAACCCGGTAATGTGCCCTTCCTCGATTCTTTTTTTCCATCGTTCCTCCAGTTCATGATAAGGCCCTGGAGGAGCGATCCCTACATGCTCGATTCCGAGGGAGCTGCAAAACTCTTTTAGAACTTCTTTCACTGTAGCCTCTCCGTTTCTTGTGAGATTATGTACCTTATTATCGCATAGTAAAGATGAAAAAAATAGGGGCAGGCGCTTATTCATCGGTTTCTTCCCTTACAAATGGAGAAGGAGCCAGTGAATAAGCGCCTGCCTGGTTTCGCAAAGGGTTTCGTAATGCTGAAGCCCCGGTTGCATTTATCAAAGTACTTTACGAACATTGTAAAGTGACCGTAAAACAAGCCAATTCTGCGGGAAGTACCGCCCGATGGTCCAATAGCTGACACCGCCTAAACCATATTGGTTGACCAGCAGCAGCTTCGCCATGATGCTCCGCGCATCCTCAAACCATGCGATATGCTGCCTTCCATTAGCATAGTAGGTAAAGAAGGGGGCCTGGGCCGTAGGGTCATATTGTATGGCGGCGCGCTGGGCAAGGGCCAGTTGGACAGCTCCTACATTGGAGATAGTGGTAGCAGCGGTTCCCGGTGTATAGGGGAGTGTCCAGACATAGCCGTAATTCGGTATTCCCATGAGGATTTTCTGCCGCGGGATTTCGGTCACTGCATAATCCAGCACCTGCCGTACCTGGGGCAATGGCGCAACAGCCATGGGGGGGCCATAGGTGAATCCCCATTCATAGGTCATGAGGATCACATGATCTGCCAGCCTGCCGTGGGCCGCATAGTCATGGGCTTCGTACAGGAGACCCTGTTGGTTTTTGGAAATTTTCGGAGCCAGGGCAGTGGAAACGGTAAATCCGGCACGGTGCATGCGTTCTACAGCCTTGGCTAAAAAGCTGTTATATTGCTCCCTGTCCCTGGGATAGAGATATTCAAAATCAATATCCAGGCCATAATAGTTTTTATCCCTAAGTATACGCAGCACGTTGTTCAATAGTGTATCCTGAAGGGTCGGACTGTTCAGGATGGCAGAGGCAACATCACTGCTGAACTCCCGGTTGGTAATGACCATAAGGGGGGCGACGTTCGCCCTTCTGGCTGCTTGAATCAGGGGTGTATCATTAATGGAATTCAGACTTGCGTCCTCATTAACGTTATAGCTGAAGATACTCAAGTACGTGAGATTGGGAAGTGTCCGCTCCAACACATTCATATCTGTGGAAGGATAGGCATACCCATTCACTTCGATAGTGCCCAGTATGCGTGTTTGTGAAGGAATGGTAAGAACCTGGCCGGGATAAATCAGCCCGGAAGCAGGTACCTGGGGATTGCTGCTTAGAATGTCCCTAACCTGCACTCCATAACGGCGGGCAATGGAATAAAGGGATTCTCCGGGCGTTACCACATGACTCCGGGGTCCTTCCAGAATCACAATCGTTTGTCCCACAACAAGCTGGTCCGGATTCGAGAGCTCGTTATCGGAAATGACTTTACCGGGGGAAACACCATAGGAACGAGCAATGGAATAGATACTATCCCCGGGTTTTACAACATGGATGATCATTGCAATACCCCTTTCCTTTTATTACTTTACTATATGCAAAGTTGATTTAAATTGTTCAACCGGTAGCCTTCACTATAAAGTTGCTATATAATTAGGAATATGAGATTCAGAGAAAACAAGAAGTCATAGGGGGCAGTTATGCAATTTTTGGAGAAATACATAAAACATTACTGGAAGCCTTTTTGTATCGCTGTAGCTTGTCTGATGTTCGAAGCCATCTGTGATTTGATGCAGCCCACCATCATGTCCAGAATTATTGATGTGGGCGTAGCGGGAAAAGATATGCAGTACGTACTGTATATGGGAGGAGCCATGCTCCTGGTTACTGCACTGGGTGCTGTGGCGGCCATAAGCCGGAATGTGGTTTCAAGCAACGTATCCCAGCGTTTTGGAGCAGAGCTGCGTTCCGATCTTTTTCGAAAGGTACAGACCTTTTCCTTTGACAATATCGATAACTTCGAAGCAGCTTCCCTGATGACCCGGCTGACCAACGATGTAACACAGGTGCAGAACTTTGTACACGGACTCATGCGTATTTTCGTAAAAGCCCCGCTGCTGTGTCTGGGAAGTCTGATCATGGCAACATTGCTGAATCCGCGGATGGCCATGGTGCTGGCCGCGGTGGTACCCATTATCGGCGTAATTATATTTTTCAGTATGCGCATCGGATATCCTTTTTTTATTAAGGTTCAGAAGGCGCTGGACCGGGTGAATGGTGTAATGCGGGAATACCTGTCGGGAGTAAGGGTGGTGAAAGCCTTTAATCGGTTTGACTACGAGACAGGACGGTTTGAGAAGGCAAACCGGGATCTGGCATCCATATCCATTACAGCCATGCGCATTATGGCTGTGTTCACACCGGGGATTTCTTTGACAGTAAATATGGGGATTATCGTTGTCCTCTGGCTGGGCGGCTTTCGCGTCAATAGTGGGAATATGCAGGTGGGTCAAATTATTGCCTTTACCAACTATATGACGCAGATCCTTTTCTCCCTTATGATCATCTCCAACGTATTTAATACCTTTATCCGGGCGAAGGCTTCTGCCGAGCGTATCGGCGAGGTGTTTGCGCAGGAAAACAACATGGCGGTTCCGGAGCATTCCAGAGAGGCATCCGGTGTGAAAGGCCGGGTGGATTTTGAGCATGTATCCTTTGCCTATTCCGGTGCAGCCGGGGATCCTGTAATTAATAACGCTACATTTACCTGTATGCCGGGAGAAACCGTAGGAATTATTGGCTCAACAGGTTCGGGGAAGAGCAGCCTCGTTCATCTGATACCCCGGTTCTATGATGCTGTCGCCGGCGCTGTGAAGGTGGATGGTGTCGACGTAAAGGAGATGGACCCTGGGAAGCTGAGAGAGAAAATCGCCATTGTACCGCAGAAATCCGTTCTGTTTACAGGCTCCATTCTGGATAATATCCGATGGGGGAGGGAGAATGCCACCCTGGAGGAAGTCCAAAAAGCGGCTGAAATGGCACAGGCCTCTGACTTTATTTCGGGCTTTCCCGAAGGTTATGGCACGCTGCTGGGACAGGGAGGAGTGAATCTTTCCGGCGGGCAGAAACAGCGTGTGTCCATTGCCCGTGCCCTGGTCCGAAAGCCGGAAATCCTTATATTGGACGACTCAACGAGCGCGGTCGATGTGGCTACCGAGGCAAAAATCCGGGAGGCCTTGAAGAAATACTCCGCCGGCCTCACCTGTCTCATCATTGCGCAGCGCATCACATCGGTAATGAATGCGGATAAAGTTGTTGTATTGGATCATGGAGATGTAGTGGGGATCGGTAGCCATGAGGAACTGATGCAATCCTGTGAGGTATATCAGGATATTTTCCGTTCTCAAATCGGCAAGGAGGGAATGTAAGATGGCACAAGAGAATGCACAAAATAATGAAAAAAGCCGGCAAGACCCGAACATTTCCACCGGCGCCGGCGGTATGCTGCCAGGGGGAATGGGTAGAAATATGGGCGGTTTCGGGGGAAACAGAGGATTTGGAGGCCCCCGTGGCATGACACCGGTGGTGAAGGCCAAAGACTTCCGGGGAACCCTGGCACGGCTATGGAAGTACTTTGGAAAAGAACGCAGGCTTTTTTTCCTTGTGTTTATTTTAATTCTTTTGAGTACAGGGGTGGGTTTGGCTGTGCCCTATCTCATCGGAAGGTCGGTGGATGCCATGTCTGCCGGGAAGGGAGCCGTGGATTTCGGGACTCTGGGGATCGTAGTCATAGCACTGATCGTTGCCTATAGTACCGATGCGGTCATTAACCTTCTTCAAGGCTGGTTTATGACCGGCATATCCCAACGGGTAGTACTGAACCTTCGACGGACTTTGTTTGCAAAGCTCCAGAAGCTTCCCATCTCCTTTTTTGATCTCCGCACCCACGGAGATCTCATGAGCCGATTATCCAATGATATTGAAAATGTAAGCGGCACTCTGGCCCAGGCTGCCATTCAGTTGATGTCCAGCGCCATCACCATCAGCGGAGCATTGATATTGATGCTGAGATTAAGTCCTCTTCTCACCTTGGCCAGTGTGATCACTGTCCCTCTGGTCTTTCTGCTTACCCGGACCATTTCCAAAAAGACACGGGTACTTTTTAAGGAGCAGCAGGCGGCCCTGGGAAAACTAAACGGCCATATCGAGGAAACCATATCCGGTATCCAGGTGGTGAAGGCCTTTAATCATGAAAAACAGGCCATCGAACAGTTTGACGCGGTAAATACGACTCTCTCTGAAGTCGGAATCAAGGCGCAGATTTGGTCCGGATTTATCATGCCGCTGATGAATGTCATCAACAATATCGGATTTACGGCTGTGGCGGGTGTTGGTGGCGCCCTGGCTGTACGGGATATGATCACGGTGGGGGTCATCGCAAGCTTTTTGAGCTATTCCAGGCAGTTTACAAGACCGCTGAACGAACTGGCCAATATATTTAATACTCTGCAGTCCGCTATCGCGGGTACGGAGAGGGTATTTGAAATCCTGGATGAGAAGGAAGAGCCAGAAGACTGTGAAGGAGCCAGAATTTTGGAAAATCCGAAAGGACACGTGGTATTCGAGGATGTCTCCTTTGGCTACCGACCGGATGTTTCGGTACTGAAAAACATATCCTTTAATGCAGCGGAAGGAAGCAATACGGCGTTGGTAGGGCCGACAGGAGCGGGAAAAACAACGGTTGTGAACCTGCTGGCCCGATTCTATGATGTTTCCGGCGGAAGGATTCTCATTGACGGCACCGATATCCGTGAATATACAAGAGACAGCCTGCGCAGATGCTTTGGCATCGTACTGCAGGATACCTACCTTTTCTCGGGAACCATCCGGGAAAATATCAAATACGGACGGCTGGATGCCACCGATGAAGAGATGAAGGCCGCTGCTGCCATGGCTAATGCGGATGTCTTCATCCGGCGGCTGCCTAAAGGGTATGATACCGTACTTTCGGAAAGCGGCAGCAATCTGAGCCAGGGACAAAGGCAGCTCCTGGCCATTGCCCGGGCTATTCTGGCCAACCCTTCCATTTTGATTCTGGATGAAGCTACCAGCAGTGTGGATACGCGAACCGAGCTGAAGATCCAGGAAGCGATGCTAACCCTCATGAAGGGCCGCACCAGCTTTATCATCGCTCACAGGCTCAGTACCATTCGGGACGCAGATACCATCATGGTGATTGACGGTGGAGAGATCGTAGAGAAGGGAAGCCACGAGAGCCTCATCAGTGAAGAAGGTGGACATTACCATAATTTGTATTTCAGTCAATTTAAGAATATATCATAACATGCCTCCGCGATACATATACGCTGTAGGGCGGGTTCCAAACCCGCCCTGGGCTTCTGTCCCACCCTGAATTCGGCAGTATTATCGATTCATGATATGGGGTACAGTAATGGATTGGGCAGGTTTAGTATCCGGGCGGGTTTGGAACCCGCCCCTACGAGTTATATGGAAAACGTGTAAAATTTCAACCCCATAAAACATTTACTTTTTCCCCCTATAGGGTTATAATAAAATTAGTTTTTTTGCCTAAAGTATTTATACGTATAAATAGAATTTGCTAGGTTGGTGTTAAAATGATTGTACAAGAACAAGCTGGGGTTGTAGAAACAAAAAAGAAAGAAGAAGAAATATCAAAGGGGGAACTAAGAAAATCCATCATCGCTTTTACCTGGCCCTGTATGGCAGAGTTGATGCTGGTGTCTCTGATTTCCATTGTAAACCTGTCTATGGTAGGCCATCTGGGTGCCTATGCCATCAGTGCGGTCGGGCTGACGAACCAGCCGGTATTTATCAGTATCGCGGTTTTCCAGGCTTTCAATATTGGTGCTACAGCGTTGGTAGCCCGATTTATCGGTGCAAAGGAATATGCCAACGCAAAAACCGTGGTGATTCAGACATTGATCGTCTCCGTTATATCCGGTATCATTCTTAGTGTCATCGGTTTCATCCTTTCCGAGTGGATTGTTGTTGCCATGGGAGCCCAGGAAGATACGGTGGCCTATGCGACCCTCTATATGAAATACATGTCCATCGGTATATTTTTTCAGGCCATTCCGACGGCAGTTACTTCGATTTTGCGAGGCGCGGGCGATACAAAATCCCCCATGCGGTATAATATTGCTTCCAATATAGTGAATGTTATAGCGGGCTTTGTTTTAATCAATGGCTTCTGGTTTATACCCCAGTTAGGTGTGGAGGGAGCTGCCATAGCGACAACACTGGCTAAGCTCACGGCTTGTGTGTTATCCATTCTCGCCATACTGCGATGCAATCTTCCGGTAGCGGTATCCCTCAAAGATAAATTCAAGCTGGATTTTGGGATGCTGAAAAGAGTCATGAACATTGGTGTCGCTGCGGCAGGAGAGCAATTCGCCATGCGGCTCGGATTTTTAGTCTATACAAAGGTAGTGGCTGACCTGGGAACCGTTCCCTTCGCTGCTCATCAGGTTTGTATCAGCATCACCGGCCTTTCCTTTAACTTCGGCCAAGCTCTGGGTATGGCATCCACTTCCTTCATGGGAAGAAATCTGGGTGCTAAAAAACCGGAATTGGCGGCCGTTTATTGCACAGAACTGCGTAGAATTGCCATGGTAGCCTCCCTCGTCATCAGTGCCTGTTTCTTCTTCGGGGGAAGCCTCATCGCAAGGCTCTTTACTCCCGATGTATCCGTTATCGCAATTACGGCATTCCTGCTGAAAATTATTGTACTGATGACCCCGGCGCAGAACTCTCAACTTGTGCTTTCCGGCGGTCTTCGCGGAGCCGGTGATACAAAATGGCCTCTGGTAGCTGTCGTTGCAGGCGTATTGCTGATCCGGGTTCCTCTGGTGCTGCTGCTGATCAAGGTGTTCCACTTTGGTGTTGGGGCGGCCTGGGCAGCTGCGGTCGTCGACCAGTATGTGCGTTCCGTCGTAGTTTTTCTCCGGTTTAAAGGTGGGAGATGGAAGCTGGTGAAGGTGTAATTGAGAATTTAGAATTGAGGATTGAAAATTGAAAATGAAAGAGGCTATGAACACATCCATAGTCTCTTTTGCTTTAAAGAAAACTTTATTACGCTTACGGTTGGAAAAGCTGCTGATACAGGCCGAATGCAACAGGTTTTACGACGAAAGTCATTGCTGGATTTACAACCCTCATTGCTCGGTCCGTAGCACTGACCCGATAAAATATTTACTCTTCAGGGGCCTTGAAAAGTTTCTACCCTTCCTGTATGGTAAGGAAGAGTAAAAATATTGCTTCATCCTTTTTGCGGGCTTGCTTCAGTTGAAGTTATATTTTCACCGACCTTAAAAGGGCAGGAGGTGGAGAATGTGCCAAAGTCAAAAATCATCCAGGCAGGTATGCGGGTATTTATTTTGCTGGTGCTGTCCGTATGGACATATCTCTGGAGCGGCCATGATCTGGAGATCAGGGCCCGGATAGCGGACAAGCTGAATCAATGGCAGGGGAAAACCCTCAACCGGAATTTCCAGACCCCAATAAAGTCAGGAAATCTTTCGACGGATTATGAAATCGGGCAGGCGATGCGGGATATAGATTCTCTGGAGCTCAATACGGTAAATGTCCCTGTAGCCGTGAACATAAAAGATATCCGGTCCAGTACCATGGCCTTGGATGAAGGGAGCATCCGAAAAGCAAGACAGCTGATCCAAAAACTCAGGAGGAAGAATCTGAACATTATTTTAGAGCCGTACCCCTGGATTGCTAATGGTGAGTTTTATGAAACCAACTGGAATCCGGATGATATAGATGCTTTCTTCACCAACTGGAAAAACAGCGTTATAAAGCCTCTTATCGCTAAAGTGGCGGTGCCGGAACGGGTGGATGCCATTTGTGTCGCTTCCAACCTGGTACATATGGAAGAATATGAAGACCGCTGGTTTGAGGTCATTGACCTCTCCCGCCAATATTATAAGGGGCTCATCACCTATAAAACCAACTGGTGGTATACTGCCGACTGGGACAAGGCCACAGAAGAGCGGTATAAAAGAAAGCTGGAAAACGGCATTTTTGCAAAAGTCGATTATATCTCTATCGCTGCCTATTTTGAGCTGTCGGAAAAACCTGTCAACACGGTTGCGGAATTAAAGCAGGATCTCCAGGCGTCCAACCTGTATGGCCGTAAGCAAAACATTGTGGAAGAAATTGCCGCATTTCACCAGAAGTGGAGCAAACCTGTTCTTTTTGGAGAACTGGGTTTTCCCCGGAGAGAATTCGCAGCAAAACAACCCTGGCACCCCTCTCCTTCCCAGGTGGAAGATGGAGGGGAGCAAGCCCGCTGTTTTCAGGCCTACAAGGAAACCTTCACACAGAATTGGTTTCTGGGTTTTTCCATCTTCGCCATCGGTAACCGGCAGGGAGAGAAGAACTATTATCCATCCCAGGAGAGCGTGGCAGTGATAAAAAGTTGGAATTAACCGATTCTAAATGAAAAAAGTTCTCGTTTAAACCGGTCAGGTTGTGGTATAATATTTAGCGTTAGATATTGTAAAGAATGGAAGGGGTTATTGGTTATGATACAAGTTAAAGACGATATATATTGGATAGGAATCAAAGACTGGGATTTAAGAAGATTTCACGGACATGAACTTTCTACCCACAGGGGTTCCACATATAATTCCTACCTTATTAAGGATGAAAAAATCGTACTGGTCGATACCGTATGGGACCCATACAAGGAAGAACTGGCTGAAGGGCTGGAGAAGGAAGTAGGGCTGGAAAACATTGATTTCATCGTAATCAATCACGATGAACCGGACCATGGGGGAAGCTTGGGCCACCTGATGAAGAAAAAGCCCACCATGCCCATCTACTGCACAAAGAATGGGGCAGACATCATCAAAAAGCATTTCCACCAGGATTGGGATTTTCGCATTGTAAAGACAGGAGATGTCATTAAAACCGGTAAATACGAGCTGGTGTTTATCGAAACTCCGATGATTCATTGGCCGGACAGTATGATGACTTATGTAAGAGGGGCCAATGTACTTTTGTCCAGTGATGCTTTTGGACAGCATCTCTCATCCCTGGGATACTTTAATGATGAAGTGGACGAGGCGGAGCTGTATCAAGAGGCCATCAAGTACTATGCCTGCATCCTCGGACCTTTTACTACGCTGATCAAGAAAAAGGTTGAGGAAATTAAAAACATGAATCTTCCCATTGACGTGATTGCTCCCAGCCATGGGGTCATGTGGAGGAAGAACCCGATGCAGATTATCGAAAAATATGCGGAGTGGTCGGACGAATATAAGGAGAACTATGTGGTATTTGTATATGATACCATGTACAATTCTACCCGTTTAATGGCGGAGGCTATCGCCCAGGGTCTGTCAAAGCACGGAATCCTCTACAAGCTGTACAACTCCTCCGTCAGTGACCAGAGTGATCTGGTTACCGAGATTTTCAAGGCAAAGGGGCTTGTTATGGGAAGCTGTACCGTGAATAATGGTGTACTGCGTTCTATTGCCGGGATGCTGGAAGAAATCAAAGGCCACAAGTACAGGGGCAAGATCGGAGGCGCTTTTGGAAGCTTTGGCTGGAATGGAGTAGCCCATAAGGAGATTCACAAGTCTCTCCAGGAATCCGGTATCAACATGCCGCTGGAGCCCATTGCATTCAGGTATCGTCCGACGGAGGAAGAACTGAAGCAGTGTGTGGAATTTGGCGAGAAGCTGGCACTGGAATTATTGAAGTAAGTAAAACCCCACCGGGAAATCCCGGTGGGGTTTTTAGTATATGAGTTAAAAATGCCGGGAACTTGAGCAATCCTTATTTCTATTGATGAAAATGCTGTGTAACCGGTACTGCATTCATGCAAAATCAAAAGGTAAGGCCTAAGAAAATGTACCTGCATAGGACAACATTTTTTGGCCTTTTTTAGCAGTAAATTTATAATAGACATGGAGCGTGTTTAGCGATATCCTTAATGTGTTCAAACTATAAAAAGAAAGGCTCGGCAAATATGTACAAACGCATAATATCATGGTTTTTAGTCATCCTGTGGATGGCTGTTATCTATAGCTTTTCAGCAGAATCCGGCGAAACATCGGGAGGAAAAAGTCAAAAGATAACAAAGAGCATACAATTCATCATTGATAAAACTCCATTGAAGGGCAAAGTTCAGTGGACTGACTTTGCAACAAGGAAAACGGGACATGTATCCGAGTATCTGATTCTTACACTATTGGTATATAATGCTCTTACTCAAAGTGGTTTTAAGAAACGTAACAGAATTCTTCTGGCATTGCTAGTTCCCCTTGTTTACGCGTCTTTGGATGAATTCCACCAATCTTTTATAGCCGGCAGAGGTCCTTCTGTGAGGGATGTGTTGATTGATGGAATTGGAATTCTTCTAGGTGCAGGTATGAGTAGTATAAGGAAGCGGTAAAAAAAGTATTGATTGTTTATTGTAGACTTTACTTGAGAGTCGTTTATTCCCAATTATCTGGATTCCTTTTGTGGTATAATAAAACTATGAAAAACATTTAAAAAGTAAGTTTTATTGAAACGAGCTTAATGCATAATGAAGGGAATGGTGTTTGTCATAGAAGTAAAAGGAAATATAGAATCATTACGGGCTTCGGTGATCAATGAATTGGAGGAACTTTACAGCCTGGAAACAGATAAAAGTGAGTTTGTACCCTATGCGCTGGCGGTTCGGCTGGCGGATCTGACGGAGCGGATCAACCGGGAGATCGCGGTATATATGGATCGGAAGGGGAATGTGCTGGAGGTGAGTGTGGGAGACAGTAAAACCGCACCGCTTTCCGCTGTAGAAGGAAGACGTGACCGGTCCCGGCTGTCGGGTATCCGGTGTATACATACGCATCCGGGAGGAAACGGGATGGTATCCTCTGTCGATGTTTCCTCTCTTTTAACCTTGCGGCTGGATGCCATGGTAGCCATTGGTGTATCCGAAGGCAAACCGGAAGAGCTTTATGCTGCCATTCCGGCAAGAGGCGAAGAAGGCGAGTTTGACAGAGCCCAGGTATACGGGCCATTCCGGGCTGGCGACAAAAAGATGAAAGGATTCTTTGAGTTGATTCGTGACATCGAAAGGACATCGCCAAGCCTGCTGCATTCCAATGAGCATGAAGAGGAAAAAGCGATACTGGTAGGCCTGGAATCGGGAGGAAAAACGATTAACGGTAAAACCGAGGGGGAACGGCTGCTGGAGGAATTGGAAGAGCTGGCCGCTACTGCGGGTGCCAATGTCCTAGGAAAGGTTCTGCAAAAAAAGCAGGTGGTGGATTCTGCTTTCTATATCGGAAGGGGAAAGCTGGAAGAATTAAGTTTAATGCGACAGTCTCTGGATGCCAATCTGCTGATCTTTGATGATGAGCTTTCCGGTGCGCAGGTGCGAAATATCGAAGAGCTGACAGGAGCCAAGGTCATTGACCGGACTACTCTTATTCTGGATATTTTTGCGAAGCGGGCCCATTCAAAAGAGGGAAAAATCCAGGTGGAACTGGCACAGCTGAAATACAGGCTTCCTCGATTAATGGGGATGGGCGGTCAGCTTTCCCGGTTGGGCGGAGGTATCGGCACTCGCGGACCGGGTGAAAAGAAGCTGGAGGTAGATCGGAGGCATATTCGGCGCAGAATCAGTTTGCTGGAGCATGAATTGAAGGAAGTGAGCAAACGAAGGGAACTCATGCGGGAAGGACGCAGGGAAGTGCCGGCGGTTGCTCTGGTAGGGTACACCAATGCAGGAAAATCAACACTGATGAATACTCTCTGCCACACGGATGTATTTGCGGAAAACAAACTTTTCGCGACGCTGGACCCAACGACCCGGAGCTTGCCGCTGCCGGAAGGCAGGCAGGCTTTGCTGGTGGATACCGTCGGATTCATACGCAAGCTGCCCCATGACCTGGTAGAAGCCTTCAAGTCAACGTTGGAGGAAGCGGTTTATGCGGATGTGCTGCTCCATGTGGTGGATATGTCCAGCGAGGAAATGGAAGTTCATGTGACCGTGGTCAACGAATTGTTAAACAGTCTGGGTGCCCTTAATAAGCCGGTTATCCTGGTGCTGAACAAAGCGGACGTGGCTTCTCCTCAATCCAGAATCCCCATTCTGAATCCCTATGGCCCTATCTGCGAAGTATCTGCTGGGACTGGACTGGGACTGGAGGCTCTGCTGGAAACCATCGCGCAATCCTTACCGCAGCAGGAAATCAAACTAGAACTTCTGGTGCCCTATTCGGAAGGATGGGTGATCCCTTACCTGCATCAGAACGGGAAGGTGCTGGAGGAAGAGTATACGGAAAAGGGAACACTGGTAAAGGCGGAAGTGAAGAAGGATAAAATGGCGAAGGTGGGGGCGTTTTTAATGAATGGAGAATTGAAAATGGGAAATTGAGAATGAAAGGAAACGGTGAATATGGCAAATAGAGGATAAACCCATGGGTTTATTCTTTATTGCTGATGTTTTCGTGGTATCCATACTTTTACATTTTCAATTCTCAATTCTCAATTTTCAATTTTTCGTTATTCATTCTCAATTTTCAATTTTTAATAATATTATGTACTAGAGCTGTTTATAGTGAGGTACATAGCATGGAGGTATTAAAAGTCGGCTCTACAGGACCGGATGTGAAGGTCGTGCAGAGCCTTTTAAATCGTACAGCCTTTAACGCAGGAACGGTGGATGGAGTTTTTGGAAGGCAGACACAGCAGGCGGTTATGGGCTTTCAAAGGCTGTTCGGACTATCGGCGGATGGCGTGGTAGGAGCAGCTACCTGGGCTATCATGGAGAAGTATTTGAAGGGCTATGATGTTTATACGGTCCGGCCTGGAGATACATTATACCGTATTGCCAAAAACTACGGTACAACCGTAAGGGATATTGTAATAGCAAATCCGGGGGTAAACCTGGTGTTCATTTATCCCGGACAGCGGTTGGTAGTTCCCTATTGGATCGAAGTGGTATTTACCGATGTCGACTATACTTATGATGAGATGGTACGGGATATAGAAGGGCTAAAAGCCCGTTACCCTTTTCTGGAAACCGGCATTGCGGGGAAAAGTGTCCTGGGTAAAAACCGCTATTATCTACGGTTGGGAAGGGGACCCAGGGAGGTATTCTACAATGCTTCCCATCATGCCATTGAGTGGATCACTACACCGCTGGTTATGAAGTTTGCGGAAAATTACCTGAAGGCCTATGCTCAGGGAACCCCTCTGCGGGGGTATGACATACCGAAGTTATGGGATCAGGTGAGCATTTATATTATGCCCATGGTGAATCCCGATGGAGTTGATCTGGCCATCCGGGGCCTGACGCAGGATAATCCGTATTATAGCCAACTGTTGCAGTGGAACCGAACGGGGCAGCCTTTCTCTAAGGTGTGGAAGGCCAATATCCGGGGCGTGGATCTGAACCGTAATTATCCTGCCGGCTGGGAACAGGCAAAGGCAATGGAACCCAGTCTCGGTGTCCGAGGTCCGGGACCAACAAGATTTGGAGGTCCATATCCGCTGTCGGAGCCCGAAACTCAAGCAGTAGTTAATTTTACAAAAGCGCATAATTTCCGTTTGGTGATTGCCTATCATACCCAGGGGCGTGTCATCTACTGGACATACCAGAACCTGACGCCTCCCGAGTCCCGCTCTATCGCCGAGGCATTTGCCAGAGTCAGTGGCTATGAAGTATCCAATGTACCCTATGAAGCATCCTATGCGGGGTATAAGGATTGGTTTATTCAGGAATATAGAAGACCGGGCTTTACCATGGAAGTAGGAAGTGGAACCAGCCCCGTGCCGCTATCGCAGTTTCCCGGCATTTATAATGAAAATGAAGGTGTCATGCTGCTGGGAGCAACTTTGTAAATTGAGAATTGACAATTGAGAATTGAAAATGTAATAATTCTTTAGTAGGGTGGTTTTTGCATAGTATGTTGATCGCACCTTAAAGATCGGTCACTGTAAAAGTGATTTTATCCATCGAGGCAAGTCGGCTTATCCTTGCCTCGTTGCCTAGCTGGAAATCACTAAGTTTACAGTGACCGGTCTATAAAACCAAAGAGGATGAGGTTGAGAAGAATTGCAGAAGGAATATAAGACGGTTTTTCAGGAAGCGGTGGCGGAGTTTGAGGAAAAGAAATCCCGGTTTATTGCGACTGTGAGACCTGTAACTACGGAAGAGGAAGCTGTAGAGTTCATCAATCGGCTAAAATCAAAATACTGGGATGCTACGCATAATGTCTACGCCTACCATATCGGAGGAGAAACTGTTCAACAACGCTTCAGTGACGACGGAGAGCCTTCCGGGACTGCCGGACTTCCTGTTCTGGAAGTGATGAAACGCAGGGGAGTACAGGATGTGGTGGTCGTAGTCACCCGATATTTCGGAGGTACCCTTCTGGGTGCTGCGGGACTTATACGTGCCTACGGAAAGTCAGCGGCTCTGGGCTTGGAAGCAGCAAGGGTTATAAAGAGGCAGTTATGTGCAGAAGTAAAGGTTATAGTAGAATATACCCTTTTCGGTAAGGTGCAAAATACCATCCTGGCAGGAGGATATCCTGTAAAAGAGACGCTCTACGAGCAGGATGTGGAAATCACCGTTTATGTGGGTGTAGATGAAGTAGGGCATTTTATGGAAACCTTGACGGAAGTCACCAATGCGAGATGCATACTGGAGGTGGCGGATAAGACTTTTGTGACTGTTGACGAAGAGGGAAAGATCATCATGGACTAATCGTGGGATTCGGGCGGGTTTTGAACCCGCCTTTACCGCAGAGCCACAAGGATGCAAGCTTGAACTGCAGTCAAGCCTTCACTTTTGATAAGCTCCATTACTTCATCATTATAGGTTCCGGGCTGCAGCCAAATGTTCCGGATTCCCAGGCTGGCAGCTTCCTTAAGGACAGCCATACCGCGCTTGGGTGAAACTACCATATCAATAACCTCTGGTTTTTCAGGCAGAGAGGAGAGGTCCTTATAGCATTTATCTCCGTCGATTTCTTCATAGTTGGGATTTACCGGGTACACGGTGTAGCCGAACTTTTTTAATTTTTTATAAATCATATTACCGTATTTTTCAGGGTTATCATTGGCGCCTACCACAGCCCAGACCTTTTTCTCCATCATCATTTCTTCCAGCATAAAAAGTCTCCTTTTCCATAGAGTTCAAATAGAAACATTAATAAGAATCCGTACTAATAGTATACCCACATAAAAACCACAAGTCACAAATTTTTTGGTTTCACGGCGGGTTTTCAATTTTTAGGACGCTGACCGGTATATATCCGAAAATTCTATATTAATGGCCTGTATGATCTTACTTTGATGGTTGCAGAGATTCATCATGTTCTGAGGGCTTTTGAGGCAAAGGGAAATAGGGAGTTCGACGATAAATTCACTGCCTGCATTCTCTTCACTCAGCAGTTCGATTCTGCCATTATGAAGCTCTACGAAAGATTTAACGAGAGAAAGACCGATACCACTGCCTTCCTGTGTTCTGGTCAAAGAGTTGTTAACCTGTTGAAAGCGATTGAAAATAAGGGTGTGCATATCTTTGGGAATTCCGGGGCCTGTGTCCTTTACCGAAATTTTTATCCGCTCCGAGCCTTCAGAAATAGTTACCCATATGCTGCCTTCAGCAGGAGTGAATTTGATTGCATTGGAAAGAAGGTTCAGCATGATTCGTTCTATTTTATCAATATCAACGGCAGTAATAATTTCCTCAACCTCTGTATCAAATTCGATATGAATATTTTTTTCCTCTGCGTAAGGGACTACGGATTGAACCATTTCTTCAATGAAATAGACGATATTGCAATCTTCAAGGTTCATTTTTATGAATCCGGATTCAATGCGAGTTGTATCAAGGAGATTGTTAATCAACCGTAATATTCGGTAACAGTTTTGTTTTATCGTATACATATGCTTCTTGGACCCGGGCGAAGGCGCATTTTTTTCACTGTGCTCCATAAGCTGAATGGCTCCCAGCATAACACTGAGGGGTGTCTTGAGCTCATGGGAAAGATTGCTGTAAAACTCGGTCTTAAGATTATCATTTTCCACTGCCTGGCTATATAGCGTGGAAAGATTCTGTACCATATGAGTCAGCGTATCCGTTTCCATCTGTTTGTCAGCGGCAATTGTATCCTTTTCACGCGTGAGAAGAGCAATCCCTTTGCTCAGATTCTTTGTGTTCATCCAGATCAGCAGTACACAGGCAATGGTTAATAAAAATTGAAGAGTCATACTGATTCGAAAAAGTGTAAAAGCATTTGTGGAAAGAACATTCACTCTGGTATAGGTACTTAACATGATAATATGTAGAAGATTCAAAGCAGCCGAAAACAGGAGGATTATCAACAGATAAGATACCAGTTTTCCTGCCTTTGCAAGGTCTCTTTTCGACATAACGGGTTCTCCTTCATACAGTGTTTATCAGTAAGGTTTATTACTATTTTATACAAAAAAATACCATATGTAAACATTTTATACCAAATTATACAATATGCCTCCCTTTCCTGTGGAATGGGCAGGGCTGCAAAGACTATATTTTATGCGCAAAGGCTTTATTTTTTCGATAAATGATATTATAATTTAATAGGAAAAAGGACAGAACCTTCATCAAAAGGTATAAAATTGATTGGTTTGGAGGATTTTTATTATGTCAGGACATTCAAAATGGGCAAATATTAAACATAAAAAAGAAAAAACAGATGCAAAAAAGGGTAAAATATTTACAAAGCTGGGAAGAGAAATTGTTATTGCGGTAAAGCAGGGAGGACCGGACCCGGAGGCCAATTCAAAGCTGAAGGACGTTATTGCAAAGGCGAAGGCCTCAAATATGCCCAATGATAATATTGCGCGAAGCATAAAAAAGGCTTCCGGTGATCAGGATGCGGATAACTATGAAGATATTACCTATGAAGGCTACGGTCCCGGTGGAGTGGCAGTGATCGTGGAAGCCATGACAGATAACCGGAATCGTACTGCCGGAGACGTAAGGCATTTCTTCGATAAATTCGGAGGAAATCTGGGGACGGCAGGCTGCGTATCCTTCATGTTCAATAAAAAAGGTGTGATTCTCATTGAGAAAGTTGACGCTATCGATGAGGATGGCCTGATGATGGAGGCTCTGGAAGCAGGCGCCGAGGACTTCGCAGCAGAGGAAGAGTACTTTGAAATTCTGACGGCACCGGATGATTTCTCTGTCGTAAGAGAAGCGCTGGAAAACAAGGGCTACGAATTCATTGAAGCAGAGGTTCAGATGGTTCCGGTTACCACTACAAAGCTGACAGATGCAAAACAGATCGAGTTTATGGATAAACTGGTAGATAACCTGGAAGATCTGGACGACGTACAGGCAGTATATCATAACTGGGAACAGGAATAACCAGGGATGCAGCGAAAATAAATAAAAGAAAGTGTGCAGGAATGAACTATATTGTATTCGACCTGGAATTAAACAGTAAAGTATTTAAAAGCAAGATACCCAATGAGATTATCGAAATCGGAGCCATTAAGTTAAACGAACAACTGGAGATAACCGATAGCTTTCAGGCTTTTGTAAAACCGAAGGTACATAGAAGACTTTTTCCAGTGGTGAAGAGGAAAACGAACATTTTGCAACAGGATATCAATGATGCCCGGAGCTTCAAGGAGGTACTGACCTCCTTCCGGGAATGGATCGGCAGCAATTATGTTCTTTGCAGCTGGGGACACGACGACATCCATCACTTGAAACTAAACTGTCAGTTTAACCGGGCGAGTATCAAATGGATCAACTCACACATTGATGTGCAGAAGCATTTTTCCAAAATCTATAATGCCCCATCCGGTCAGCGCTACAGTCTTTCCCGGGCGCTGGAAATCCTGGAGATCCCTGTGGAAGAGGAACTTCACAGAGCGGATGTGGACGCAAAGTTTACGGCGGAAGTTTTTGTAAAAATCTACGAGAAAATTGAAAATCTAGATTAATTAAGAATTGAAAATTGAGAATTGAAAATGGAAAATTAAGACGCTGCGCAAATTGGCATTAGCCAATTTGCTATGGTAAGATAGTAAGAGGCTGTTCAAATAATTGAACAGCCTCTTACTATTTATAATTCTCCATTCTCCATTTTCAATTCTCAATTCCCCTCGTACTGCGGCTGACTCACTCCCAATGCCTCCAGTCCTTCACTTGTTGTAATCCACACCGGGTTGCCTACGGATACTATTTCGAACAGCTCTTCCACATCCGGGTTGATCATTCTCACGCAGCCATGGGATGCGTCTGTTCCAATGGAATAAGGGGCGGCATTGCCGTGAACCCCATATTCACCTCCGCCTCCGATGTTCAGGCCGATCCACCGGTAGCCCAGCGGGTTATAGGGAGAACCGCCTTCGACGGGCTTGGCGTAGCCGCCTCCACCCCAGGAGGGATTTACGATCCGGTTGGCGATCTTATATTGCCCGACGGGAGTAAGGGATGGCGGGTTACCAACGGCTACAGGATATTTCTTTATCACATTTTTCCCTTCATAGAGTGTCAGATTTCTCAAGGATTTATTGATTAGAATCCATTTTCCTTTAGAGGGTGGATTTTGAACCGTATCTGTAAATTGAAAATTCGTGTCTTTGAGCCTTTTCCGCAATGCCGCCGTGGACAGAGGGCCAAAATCACCGTCTACTACCAAGTTATGGGTTGCTTGAAATCGGACAACACCGTTTCTTATATTTAAATCCTGATCTTCAAATTCGCTCTTTATGAAGCCCAGTGTACGCAGTTCCTGCACATAATCCAGGGGTGTATCCTCTACCTTGGGCGAAGGTGTCGGAGTAGGGGTGGACGTTGCTTCAGGAGTGGGGGTTGGCGATGGCGTGGGCAATGTAATGGGTATGGAAGATTCAACGGGTGAATATACCTGCTGGGGTACACTCACGTTTACGGACTGGTAGGATGTTACGGAAAAAAACATGAGATATAGGGTTACCAATAATTGTGTCATTCGTTTAAGACCTCCCAAAAAAATAATTGACAATCCTGATTGTCAATTTAAATCATTGTTCACTACCATATTATGCCATGGGGTGTCCAAAGATTACAACATTTCCCGTATGAATTACTACCAATGGTCACAAAGTTACACTAGGCCTGTCGAACAAAGCCCAACCTTAGGATTGGTGAAAATATAACTTCCACTACACCTTAGCTGTGTCTACAGGCCAAGTGCAACTATATTGTGTCCGTTGGGAGAATAGTTAAAAGGGCCTGGTCATATACATTACTAGATTATGAATGCAATGGAAGTAGAGATGCTTAATTATATTTGGTTTGGACTGCTTTTCATCGGGTTTGTCGTGGGGATCATGAATGGTCGGATTGATGAGGTTACAAAGGCGGCTATCGATTCCTCCAAAAGTGCCATCACTCTCAGTATCGAATTGCTGGGGGTGATGTGCCTGTGGACCGGACTCATGGGGATCGCGGAGAAAAGCGGACTGGTAAGAAAAATCGCCAAGGCGGTAAAGCCCATGATGCGCTTCCTGTTTCCCGAGGTTCCTAAAAATCATCCCGCCATGGGGGCGATGGTCATGAATCTGGTGGCAAATTTTTTCGGACTGGGAAATGCAGCCACTCCTTTTGGACTAAAAGCCATGGGGGAGTTGCAGAAGCTTAATCCTGACAAGGATACGGCAACCAACTCAATGAGCATGTTTCTGGTACTGAATACTGCGGCAATACAGCTGGTTCCGGCCACTGTCATTGCCATTCGCTCTGCGGAAAAGTCCGTAAACCCCACCGAGATTATGGGAACCATCTGGGTTGCTTCCATCTGCGCCACCATAACGGGTGTGGTGGGAGCAAAGATACTGGCGAAGGGGTGGAGGCGATGAATGAGGCCATAACAGTTCTCTCAAAATACGCCATACCGACAATTTTTCTCCTGATTCTTTCCGCCGGAATGTACCGTGAGGTTAAAGTATATGATGTATTTGTCGAAGGAGCCCGGGAAGGCTTTACGACAGTGATCCGAATCATACCTTCCCTGGTGGGCCTTCTGGTGGCAGTGGGAGTATTTAAGGCTTCGGGAGCAATGGATTTACTGGTGTTTGCGTTGAAGCCTCTGGCAGGAATGCTGGGAATTCCTTCGGAGGTATTGCCTCTGGCCCTGCTGCGTCCTGTTTCGGGAAGTGCTTCGCTGGCGCTGGTCTCCGAAACCATCCGAACCTACGGACCGGATTCCTTTATCGGAAGATTGGTATCCACCATGATGGGATCTACCGAAACAATTTTCTACACGCTGGCGGTCTATTTCGGCTCCGTAGGAGTGAAGAATATCCGGTATACACTGGTTGCAGCCCTTTTGGCGGATTTGGCCAGCGTACTTGCATCCGTATGGATTTGTACTCTGGTTTTCGGGAGATAGAGGAAGCGCTTTTATTCAAAGTGCCATCTTTGAAGCGGTGAAAAATATGTCGGAAATTGTTAATTAGGTGACAATATTATTGACAAATTATACCTACGCAGTATAATGATAATTGTAATATTATTTTAGTGTAATTATAAAGGGGGACGCACTAATGAACAAGAAAAGGGTTTTAGGATTGGCGCTCAGCGCAGTTTTGGCCTTAGGAGTATTCAGTGGTTGTGGAGCTAAGGCAGGTGCTATGAAAGACGGTACTTACAAAGCGGAAGCTTCAGATTTCGATTCAAAAGGATGGAAGCCTTTTGTTGAAATTACCGTAAAGGACAGCAAGATCACGGCAACGAAGTTTGACTACACAAATAAAGACGGAAAGTTTAAGACACAGGATGCAGACTACAACAAAAACATGAAGGAAAAATCAACTGCAGCTGTAAAGACAAATCCTCAGGAATATGCTCCAAAGCTTGAAAAAGCTCTTGTTGAAAAGCAGGATCCTGCTAAGGTAGATGTGGTATCGGGAGCAACCTCTTCCTCAAAGAACTTTAAGGAATTGGCAACCAAGGTAGTTGAAGAAGGTGCTAAGAAAGGTGCTAAGGAAACTATAAAAGTTACTATAGCAGAGGAAAAGAAATAATAATAAAGATTGTAAAGGCAGATGTATCGATCGCATCTGCCTTTATTTTATTTAAATGAGGTTTGTACAGACGCCTGTGCAAACCTCATTTTGTTTATGGTAAGGAAATTATGGCTTGCCACGGGGAGTGCAGAGGGGATTCCCCCCGCCGATTTAGAGGAAGTGCTTAGGAGGTTAGTTCCGTTGAAGGGGGAACTACTTCCTCCTGGTGAAGAACAAAATGCTATCGTACTTTGTTCTTTATGTAATAAAATGGGACTCTGTAGACAATAATAGCAATGAAACGAAATGTGAAGGGACGATTTTATTGAGCGACTTTTTAAAGGAACAGACTACGGACCAGCAGAGCATTAAATTCGAGGCGGGAAGTTTTCCTGAGATTGAAGTGATAGAGAGGGAACTGATGAATGCTCTATCTGGAAGCAAGGGAACTGTGAGAGAGATGTGCAGTCATATACTTAACGCAGGGGGGAAACGGGTCAGGCCTCTACTGGTTTTGTTCAGCGGATTGGTCTTCTCAGAAGTGAGACAGGAGCTGGTACAGGCAGCAGTAGCTTCAGAGCTGATACATATGGCTTCTCTGGTGCATGACGACATTATTGATAAATCAGGACTGCGAAGAAATAAGCCCTCTATCAACTACATATGGGGAAATCAATATGCCGTTTTATGCGGGGATTATCTTTTTGCGAGAGCTTTTGGTATTTTAGCGGAGAATCGGCTGCTAGAGAGTATGGATTATATGGTTGAAGCCATTGAAAACATGTGCCAGGGAGAGGTGAACCAGGCTTCGGCCAAGTATGACACTTCTGTAACCACCGAAGCCTATTACAGCAGAATCGCCCAAAAAACTGCCATTTTTCTTAAATGCTGCTGCCAGTCCGGCGCTTTTGTGGGTGGGGCGGGACCGGTTGAAGTAGAGGCTTTGGGTGAATATGGACTTCAGCTCGGTTACGCATTTCAGATTATCGATGACATACTGGACTTTTGCGGAGATATCCAAAGCATGGGAAAGCCGAACTGTGAAGACCTGAGAGATGGAAATATAACACTGCCTGTATTGCTGCTTTTAAAAGATGCGGAATATGGGGAATGGACAAAAGGAACCATTTCCTCACAGAACTTGACGGAGGAGGCTTTGGAGGAAATAAAAGCGGTTTTGCAATCTAGAGGCATCCTGGGCAGAGCTTTTGAAGCTGCCGGCGTACATATTGAAAAAGCCAGGAACTGTCTGAAGCTGCTGCCGCAGAATCAGTATACCCAATACCTGAAGGTGTTGGCAGATATGCTGCAGAGAAGAATCAACTAAAGGGTGGCGGATAAGGACACATAAAAAGACGGCATCGCCGTCTTTTTTATATGTTTTGCTAAATTGTCAATTTCTTTATTTCTCCTGCACCGATTTCCAGTGCTTTTCCTTCCACCGATATCCAGACGGAGAGGGCGGAGGGATTATGTACCATGGTTTTGTCGGCTGAGAATATAAGGCTTTTTACGGCCTTTAAATAATGGCATATTTCGATGTTGGTAGCATACCAGATGGTATCATATCCCCTCATGAGCTTACAGAAATCTTCGATGATGTTCCAGTTATTATTGCGGTCAAATTCATAGCTGTGGCCCCAAACATAGAAGAGAGACATCGTACCTCTTGGGTCTCTTTCAAGGAATTGCTGCCCCAGTTCCTGAATGTTGTCTTTGTGATGGCAGGTAGGGTGCCACTGCAGGAAATCTTCCGGCAGGCTGAACTGGCCATGGGATTTGACTGTTCTGGAGTACTCGATGCCCAGGAAGGGGAGCATCTGAAGTACAGTGCTGTTATAGGTTCCAAAAGGATAGGACATTCCGGTAACAGGATAACCTGTCAGGTTTTCCAGGTTCTTTCGATCCTCCAGGATTTCTTCGGCAATACTTTCGGAAGGGATGTATTCAAGATGCGGATGATTAACCGTATGTACGGATACCTCATGTCCACGGAAAAGAGATGCCACTTCCGTGGCTTCGATATAATTTTCCTTTCCGAATTTACCGGAGTTCAAGTGGAAGGTACCTTTGATTCCGAATTGATTAAATACTTCTACAAGTCTGCGATCTGCTACATTTCCATCATCATAGCTCATGGTCAAGGCTTTGCTTTTCCCTCCAGGGAAGAGATTTAAACCAATATTCATAAAAAACCCCCCGAGTCAATTAACAGTTTATTTTAATAATTAGTGTTGTGCAGTAAAATGTAAAAGTTTATGCAGTTATCCCTAATTTGGTAATAACGGCATCGAGATTTACCCCTTTTGCTGCACAGGTATATGCAAACTTGGCAATACTGACCAAGTATTG
>JAEZXR010000097.1 GCA_023419605.1 Bacillota bacterium
AACAGCCTCTTCAAGAGCTTTTTTAATAGATAGCTTGTCGCGCATATGAACAGATCGTGCTATAGCCTCTACAGCCCCTTGAAACTTACCAATTATCCTTGCATATTCAGTAGGAAGCGAATAAACAGGGTATGCGGAATTGCCTGTGGTTTTTTCATTCATCTAAACACCTCTTTCATTGATTTGCATACGGATTTAGTTGTGGTATAATCTCCCTTATAGAAAGGAGGTTTTTACCATAAATTACGATATTGGAATATCTGAAATTATCTGCACCGAGCGATACGAAGACACCGATGGTTTAAGTATCATGTACGATGCAGAGATTTCCAAACGACCGACTCGTTGTACTAATCCAGCCTGTGGACACTCTATCAAACCTCATGTTCATAGTTCAAACACTAATGTAATCAAGGACATCAAAGCCGAGGGTAAAATTGTTGTAATAAATCTTAAAATCAAGCGTTATCGCTGTCCTGACTGTAAGTATGTCTTTCCTGATGAATTTACCTTCTACGAGAAAGACGAGCATTTAACCAAAAGGCTTAAGGATGAATTTGTAAGGCGTTGCATCAACGGTGAGACATTCCGCTATATCGCCAACGATTACAGCGTTGACGGCAAAACTGTTGCTAAAGCATTTAACGAGTATGCTGACCGTTATAGAGACCAATCCGTCCTTACTTATACTCCTATCATCTTGGGCATTGATGAAGCCCATATTGATGACCACTACCGCCTCGTTCTTACAGACATACTAAACAAGAAACTTATCGACATTAAGAAGAACAACCACAAACCAACTGTCAATGCTTACTTGAGGACTCTGGACAAGAATATCTGCAAATGCGTTACCATGGATTTCGCAGAAGGTTATGCCGCCTGCGTAAATAAGATTTTGCCCAATGCCATCATTGTCATTGACAAGTACCATATTGTCCAACTTATCAACCGTTGCGTTGACAAAGTGCGTATAGGCTTACAAAACTACTACCGCAGTCAAGGCTATGACATAAGGATTTTCAAGAGTGCAAGAAAACTTTTTATGACAAACTGGGAAGATTTAAAACCTGAAGCCGTAGACAAAATGAATGAGTGGTTTAACGCCTTTCCAGAACTCTATGAAGCCTACATGGTCAAGGAGACATTCAGGGACATTTACGCTACTGCTAAAAACTATGGTGAAGCCCTTGCAATGTTCAATGACTGGTTGGATGCCATACCTCCTATGGAAGAGTTTAGAGCCATGAAAGACACCTTTATACAGCGTAAACAGCATATACTAAACTACTGGTCATACCGCCATACAAACGCCTTTACAGAATCTACAAACAATAACATAAAGAAGATTGAAAAGGCTGGTCGTGGCTATAAATTCGATGTTTTACGTGACCGCTGTATGTTGTCAATAAACAAATCTAAACCAGATAAGTTTGACTTTAAGAAAGCGGTTTATGTAGCAAGGAATAAGAACAGAGATACGTCATCTTATGTTAGAGATAGAAAGCAGTCACTATACAAAATTGCTTCTCAAATCAGCCAAGGCGTTGATATACCAACAGATAACTTATTTTATCAATGTCCAGAACACAACCGCATGATAGATTACATTCAACGTGTTGGTCGTGTCGGTCGTATTACAAAGGATAGCCAGTAACATGGCTGTCCTTTTATTTAGTTGTCAATGTACTATTGATTTGCTTCAAAAAATGCTTTTGCAAATGCTGGCGGAGTCATTGCTCTAAACTCTGCATCTGTTTTTGGTTCATGGTAACTCAGTTGCGGTATATCTTTCCATGCTGACTTATGCAGGTATGCAAAGTTAGGTTTCCCCCTGTTGGGTCTTATGTACAACGGTAGTTTAGGAACATCATCCCAATTTTTATATTTCTTTTCTGGAACATTGTATAGGCCCCAAATATCGGTTCTTTTTGTCCAAGGGTCTCCAAATTCCCAAGGTTGAAATGACATTTTAGGCTTACCAAGATACTTTCTTAAATGTCCTACAGGATTCTCCATTGCCCAAAATTTTGGCTTAATCTTGTTGTTTTCTATGCACTGTTTAACAATTCTCTTGCAAGCATTTACTATCTCCATACCAGCATCTTCATCACGTTGTCTTGCTTCTGCTATGCAATTAAGAACACTAAATTCAGTACAAGGAGGAGCACATAGTATTCCATGCACGTTTTCTGGTGGTTCATAAGTTCTTACATCATAATCAGGTAATGTAATAATTCTTACATCGTAACCTGCTAATTTATAAGGCATTGACCACGAACCAGTTCCTCCACACAAATCCAAAATAATCTTATCTTTATTTTCCATTCTTCATACTCAGAGTAAACAGACTGTTTTCGGTCGACCAAACCTCTCACTCCTTTCTGTAAATACCACAATTTTTATATTAAACTTAAATTTAATGATTTTTACTCAATACCACAACTAATTCCTCAAACCCATTATTTTTTGCTTTAGGAACTCGGCGCTTATGTTTGGGCTTTGGGTATGCCAACATAAATACCTCCTATTTGCTCTCCATGCCTTCCATGCCCTTGCAGAATTCGTCATATTGGGATTTGGAAAGTGCCGAGATTTCAGTAACTTTATACTTTTTTAGAGCCCAAGTCTTTACTTCTTCTACTGTATAGCCCTTCTTTTTTGCTATTGCAAAAGCCCTATTCACTTGTTGTTCAGATAATTTACTAGAAGTGATATTACCTTTTTCTTTTCCAATATCGTCACTATGTTCATTGTCTGCGTCCTCGCCACTGAATAACATGAATGTTTTGCTTAACATTGTTTTGAATGCGTAAGTAAATGCTTTGCCACTTCCTTTGTCTTGACTGTCGGCTCCATTCCCGAAACCTACTAATATTTCAGATTCTCCGGTATCAACATCAACTATTTTAAAATTAACCTCTAACTGTGTAACATTCCTGGTCTTTACTTCTTTCTTTCCGTTATATTCGGATTCCCATACTGAATTCGCTTCAGTCATTTTCCCGCTTACAGGGAATACAATCAACCGGTGCTTTTTAAATAAAGGTTTCAACATGTTTAGGACCTCAGCTTCGCCAACGGCTTTATAACTGCTGCTGCCTGTGCCTACTTGCAAATTCTTTTCAAGACCTTCAGATTCATTCATTATGTTATAAATCTTTTCATATAGGCCCATTACTCACACCTCAATTTCAAATTCTGCTGGTTTTTCAATAACTTCAACGCCATCGATGATGTTGCCGCTATCTTCATCAACCACATATTTGCCACACACTTTAACAACCTTTTTGAGTTCTGCCCACTTGGGCTTTACTACTTCCTCAAAGTACCCATTGTAGTTATTCGATTTCAAAAACTCGCCTAGCACTTTTTCGTCACGCCTGTATTCTACAGTAGGATATTTAAGTCTTAGTGTGCCGGATGGAAGTTTGTACGTTTCATGGGTTTTAGTAGCTTTATGTGGCACCGTTTCAAAGTACTGCTGTAATTGTTGCTTCAAATGTCGTGTCTTGTTTTCAAGCTGAGTTTTGGCCTTATCTATTTTCATTTGGTATTCATTAATCTTGGTTTGGCAAACATTTATGTACTTTTGGGTTTCTGCGTTTTCCTCGGCGATTATTGCTAATGCCCATTCAGCAAGATTATCGCTATTGATCACGAAGCCTTCCTGCACTTCCTCATATGCTATTTGTAATGCTAAATTGTCCATACATTCAAAATCCTCTCTTTCATCGTAATACGGACTCCCTGGGATAGCGCCCCATGTGTAATCCATAAAACCTCCTTGACAGATTTATACAGAGTGGTATAATCTGTTTGTCAATATTTTTTTCTTAGCGCTTCCTAGAGCGCTTTTTTATTTTCTCTCCGCTTACCAGTAGATCAGCACACATTTTGTGTCTCTGGTAACTTGCTGCATATTCATGGTTAAAGAGTAATTTGTATAGGTGTATTGCTCTGTTTAGCACTTATCTCCTTCCTTTCTTGTTTTATATTTCCTCCCATGGTAAAATCTTGGTGAAGGGAGGTGCAAAAATGTTTAAATCTACAAAGGAATTCAATGATGCAATGTTTCGAATTCTCGAATCGATTCGAGACGGTAAGAATTTTCGTGATGGTTTGGAAGAAAGCTTAGGCAATGAAAATTTCGACGATGCGCTAGAACGTTGCATCAAAACCGGTTTAGTCACTGGGCTTTCCCCTCAAAGAGTAGCGAGCGGGAACCTTGTTATTGACATTATAGGGAACCCACGTTTAACATTCGACGGCCTTAAATTCCTCGAGAACTACAAAGCATCGTAACACTATTTTTGATCATCGTTTTGGATAATTGTGTTGGAGTGTGCCATTGCCCTGGTATATTCCAGCACTCTATCCAAGCTTTCAATAGTTACTTCATTCCTTGCCAATACTTCGATAATTTCATTACATACCTTTTTGGTATCTATAATAACTTTCACACTATCGCCTCCTTTCTACGCTTCTTTCTTCATCAGAAATTTGTTTATAAAATACTTCTGCCCCTTGCCTGTTATCATAGTTGTTCTGGTGATTTTGCTGCCTAATGTTGGACTTACCCTTGTGCCCTCCTTTATCTCCATTATCCCAAGCTCCATGGACCGTTGTGTTGGCATGTTCCAGCTTTGTCCCGGCTCCCGGATTACATACCCGTTCTCTCGCATCCATGCCCATAGCCGAATTTCTCCTATATGTACTCCGTTTTGGCGGATAAGCTTCGCTAGGTCTGCTATCAAAATTGATGTGCTGGAAGCTGATACGGAATCTGCGAAAAGTACTTTAGGCTTATCTTCTTCAATTTTAGATTGGAGTTTTAAGAGTTTTGCATCTGCCATTTTCAGCGCCCTTGACATTACGGCCTCCGGACTGTTCCATTGCTTTTCAAGTTCAATAAAATACTGGCGGGCCTGCTTGCCTTTTTCTGTTCGCTGTAGCATGCAGATTTCTTTTGCCATTTCAATCGTGAGTTGATGGTCTGTGCTTGGTCTGCCTCCTTGAGGGTTTTCGTCATTTTTGACGATAACTACAAAGTCAACATTTTCGATAAATCCATACTCGCACATTCTTGTAATCCACTTTGCATATTCGGTGCCAACTTCTAAGTACTCATGTAGCATTCTGCCGCCTACTGTCTGCCTGTCGTTGTCATAGTTAATTTTGATTAGATTTGACATGTTGACCTCCTTAAGAAATTTTTACGCATATTTTTTGTTTTCAACTCTTAAATAAAGGTTGTATGACGCTATTGCGACTCTTTCTTCCCATCCTTCTGTTAACTCAATTACTATCTCGATTTCCCTTCCTTTTTCCATTCTCAACCCCCCTTTATACCTCTTGACTCTTTATGAGTGATAAATAGCACCTCACTAATCCTTTTTGTTTAGGAGTTAATGAGTCATAATCTAATGCCAATTCTATACTTTCCTTTGATGGTATACTTAGATTGTCATTAACCATGTGATCAATTCCTACATTGAAATAATCTGCAACTTTTTTAACTTTTTCTACTGATGGCTGTGAGATATCCCACTTGTGAATAGCCCCGTTCCCAAATTCTAGGTTTTTTTCCAACTTGGTTATCGTAATACCATTTTGGTCACAAAGTTCCTTAACTTTATGAAATAACATAATCCACCTCCTTTTTTACAAAATTTGATAAAACTATTGACACACACTAGAAAATAATCTATTATAATAAAAGTAAAGACAATAGATATATTTCATGTACAAAACAAACAGATCTGCGAAATCTTTTTGTTTTACTAGTGTTTTTTCATGTGTTTGTTGGTATAAACCTATGTTACATGAAAAATTTCATGTTGTCAATACTTTTGCATGAAATTTTTCATGTTTATTTTTCACATAGGAAGGAATGTTAATATGACTTTAGTTGAAAAAATTCGAGCGCTTGCTAATAATGAAGGAATGAATTTGCCTGAACTCGAAATTAAGTTAGGATTAGGTAATGGTACTATAAGCAGATGGAACAAAAGCAAACCAAACACAGACAAGCTTATAATCATTGCCGATTACTTTAACGTAAGCACTGATTACCTACTTGGCAGAGAATTAAATGAAAAAGATGAAAAAGATATTGCGAAGGACTTAAATACGGCGCTAAATCAACTGGAAAAATCGCAGGATGGACTTATGTTTGACGGAGAGCCACTGGACGATGAAACACGGGAGCTCTTGAAGATAAGTCTGGAAAACTCCATGAGGCTTGCAAAGCAAATAGCAAAAAAGTACACTCCTAACAAATATAAAAAATAGCATTTACGGAGGGTATGCTATGAACGATATGATAAAATCTCAGATAGTAAGACTGGTTAATAAACATAAAACCAGGGATCCTTTTGACATCGCTTTCGGAGAAAATATAATAGTCGTGCGAGAGCCTTTAGGATCAATCTACGGCTACTACAGTAAATATGTTCGGCAACCATTCATTCACGTAAACAGCGATTTGGACAAGCGTAGTCAAATATTTACTTGCTGTCATGAATTGGGGCACGCAGTGATCCATGCCGACTCAAATACACAATTTTTAAGATATGAGACTTTTTTTTCTGTAGACAGATTGGAGCGGCAGGCCAATTCCTTTGCGGCAGAGCTTCTGATTTCGGATGATGATATTAAACAATTTTTCGGAACTGGACTTTGTATTTCACGTGTAGCAAAGGAACTCCAAGTCCGGGAAATCTTTGTTGAATATAAAATTAAAAACATGTCCGTGGATTATTTGGATCATAAAACTGAATATATGATTTGAAACGAGGTAAAGTTATGAATATAGGAATTTACGCAAGAAAGTCTGTTTTTTCCGACAAATCTGATAGTATTGAGTCACAGGTAAAAATATGCAAAGAATATGTAGGTAATAATTTTAAAGTAACGACAATGCTTGAATACAATGATGAGGGATTTACAGGCGCTAATACGCACCGCCCAGGGTTTTCACAACTAATGAAAGATGTCCTAAGTAAAAAGATAGATGTATTAGTTTGCTATAAAATAGACCGCATTAGTAGAAATGTGCTTGACTTTTCAACAACATTTAATGTATTACAAGAACACGGCGTGCAATTTGTATCCGTTAAAGAGCAAATTGATACATCAACACCTCTTGGACGCGCTATGATGTATATATGCTCTGTTTTTGCACAGATGGAGAGAGAAACAATCGCCGAACGTGTTAAAGATAGTATGATCGAACTAGCAAAATCGGGTAAATGGGCCGGTGGGAAATCTCCTGTTGGATATAAAAGAGAAAGAGTACTCTTGAATGGAAAGCATCATACAATTCTGTCTGAAAATCAGGAAGAATTACCTTTCTTAAATATGATATATGATACATTTTTAGAAGGTTATAGTTTAAGTGGATTAGAAACCTTTCTTAGAAAAAAAGGTGTTAAAACTATTAATGGTGGTTATTTGTCAAGCTCACAATTATATAACATTTTGAAAAACCCGCATTATGTTGCTGCTACTAGGAAAGTTTATGATTACTTTGAAAAATTAGGATGCATAATGGCACTTGATATAGACAAATTTGATGGTACCCATGGAGTTGTTGTATATGGACGAACTAAAGGCGGGAAGAAAAAAACACATAAAGTAAATAGCCCGGAAAATTGGATTGTAAGCGTTGGCCTTCATAACCCGATCATACCTGCTGATAAATGGCTATCTGTGCAAGAATGCTTTGGGAAAAACTTAATAGATAAAACGCGCAAACATAATATTGGAATTTTAAAGGGCATTGTAAAGTGTAGATGTGGATATAGTATGAGAGTACAACATAAAATAGATAAAACTTACAACAAAGTTTATAACAATTATTTTTGTCAGAATCGCAACCGCAGGGGACCTGAGTTCTGTAATATTGGGATGATTAGTGTAGATGAGTTAGATAATAAGTTAATTAGTTTTCTTAAACAATTGTCACTCGATAAAAATCTAATCGGAAAATATGTTATCCAATCGAGCAGTAATACTACTCCCGCTAAAAGCAAGGATGCTATTAAAAAAGAACTTAGCAGCGTTAAAAAGAAAATTGAAAATTTAACTGTTACTTTACAAGACAATTCCGAATCGTCCGCAGCAAAATATATAATTCTAGAAATAGAAAAGCTTGATAAAAAGATTGCCGGTTTAAATTATGAATTAAGAGAAATGGAGTATAAAGAGCAAGAAGATGCAAAAAAGAAGGATGATATTGAAACTATCTATATGAAAATTTGTAAGTACATAAAAATGTTTGATACATTACCATACGCAGATAAAGTGAAGTATTTACAAGAAATAATTAAAGAATGCATATGGGATGGAACTAAATTAGCAATAACAATTTAGTCGTGTTATTGTACTGATACCTTCAGGCCGCATTCGAAGAGAGGACCGGATCAAGTCCCGGATGGTAATCTCCCCTTTACCCTCGGTATTGGCATTGCGCGTCTCCAGCCGGACCAGGTTTTGTACCGTCATAATCTGCAGTTCAGCAGAGTCCTCTATAGTAATAATTCTTTCATCCTCCGGTATAAAGTTGGAAAGAGCATTTAAAAAGCTGGTTTTTCCGCTGCCGGTTCCACCGGAAATGAAGATGTTGTATTTTGCCCGCACCATTCGGTACAGCACCTCGGCAGCCTCCTCCGTCAATGATCCCAGCTTTACCAGTTGCTCCATTGTCATGGGTTTCTCAGGAAACTTGCGAATGGTGACAATGGGTCCGTTCAATGCAATGGGGGGCAATACCACATTAACCCTGGAGCCATCCTGGAGCCTTGCATCCACAATGGGAGACGCCTCATTAACTACCCTGTTTACCCGGGATACGATATTCTGGATGACATCCTCCAGCCGTTCCCTGTTCTCGAAGGTCAAATCCAGTTTGGATATCCTCCCCTGCCGCTCTATAAATATGCAGTCCGGCCCGTTAATCATGATTTCCGTTACAGACTTGTCGTCAATAATGGGCTGAAGTATATCCAGCCTTCGCATGGAATTAAAAATTCTTTCTACTAATTCCTGCTTCTCTCCCATATTTACATAAGAGCTGCGGCATTTATCAAATACGGCCCCTGTTATCAGTTCCCTTATTTCATCGTCCGTTAAGCTTTTTCCGATACTGATGCCATTGCTTACTTCTTCCTTAATTTCCTTTAACACTTCATCCTTCTGCGCACTATTCATCCGTTCACTCCTAAAGCAGCCATTCCAGGATTCGGTAGATTCCTCCTGTGAATCCTTCATCTTCCACGCAGGCTTCTATTCCATGCAGTTTACATCCTGCCAGAAAAGGAAGCTCGAATATATTTTCTTCCCCAGCCCGCTCCGGGTCATCGGCCTTATTCAAAACAAATCCTGCCCGATTCAATATTCCCGGGTCAAAATCCGAGGGAAGCTTTGCCAGCTGCTGCACCATGCTATCGCATTTAGCCTTTGCCACCGACTGCGGATCGGATACAATAAGAAGCTGTTGACATTTTCCCATGATTGCGCTGTTAAGGCGGTTAAAGCCACTGCTCATATCTACAAATACAAAGTCATATTGTCCTATGGATTTCAGCGTTTCCACCAGCATACCCGCATCTTCGGCTGTAAGCTCCTCCATGTCAAAGGGGTGCTCTACCGGCGAAAAATAATGGATGCCGAATCGTATATCAATGCACTTAACGCCATCAATTTTCAAGGCAAGGTTGCTGCTTTTTTCTTTTATGTAGTAGAGGACTCGGGAAAAACTCCTCTGATGATTCCGCTCAAAAAAGTCCGGGACGACCGGCAGGCTCTCCAGGTTCAGATAAAACACCTTTTGCCCGCGGAGCGCACTCTGTATGCTGCAGCATAAAGCAACCGTGGTCTTGCCTGTACCGCCGCCGGGAGAATACACGCCTACAATTTTCGTTTTTCGGTTTCCTCCGGCCAGGAAAGCCTGCGAGGTCTGAGATTCTGAAAATACCTGGGCGATGTCGCTCATGATCTTTTCCACATGCTGGTATTTGTTTATAACCCGGAGCCCTCGTGCTTCTGCAGTAAAGCTCCCCGGTGCCAAAAGTGCCACGGAACTCACCTGTTCTGCCAGAATGCCGCTGGAATACATCTCCGGGCTGACCAAAAGCAGCTCAACGGATTTTTCCTTTCGCAGCAGAAATTCCCGTAGAAATTCAAAGCAGGTAAAAGTAGTTATTTCAAACCGGGCAGAATGAAAACTGCTTATATAGTCCGAAAGTCCCTGAACATATCCCTCATCCGTATCAGCAATAACGATCCGTAGTCTTCCCATGTCTTTGGCCCCCTCCATACATTCCAGCGTCAAGCCTGCCTGTTCCAGCGCAGTCGTGTATCAGCTTCCCCCTTGATTTTACTGCATCCGCAGCTGTGTAATTCATTCTTAGCTTCCTCATTTTTTATCCCGACACAGAGCAGGCCAGATCCCAGTGCAAGAAATTTGGACCTGATACTAAAGTCTTACATAGCGTTTTTTCTATAGTAATATGGACCTATTATACTTTGTCAATAAAACATTGTCAATATTTGCTATGTAAATTAATAGATTTTTTTGAATTATATAAAACTTTGTAGAATTATTGGGTAATATGTAGAGCCTTGAAGGGGAGAGTG
The DNA here is from genome assembly GCA_023419605.1 of Bacillota bacterium. GTDB lineage: Bacteria > Bacillota > Clostridia > Acetivibrionales > JAEZXR01 > JAEZXR01. The sequence continues at coordinate 10,642 of JAEZXR010000097.1, forward strand.
GAATGGATTTTAGCTCTTGGTTTGATTCAATCCCCGACATATCCAACATGGAAAATTTGAGAAAGAAAAAAGCTGTATTTCAAAATCCTTCAACTTATGGCATAATAGAGAGTGTATACTCAATGAAAAAGATATGGAAAAGATAATGCAAACAGAGATAAATTTTAAGGGGCACTCCATTCCCTATACCATAGAAAGACGAAAGAGAAAAACCATTGGCATATCCGTAACTGCGGATAGAGGTGTGCGGGTGGCGGCACCCCTTTGGGTTACCCCTGCACAGATCCAGGAGGTTGTTCTGTCCAGGGCAGAGTGGATTGTTAAAAAGAGGGACCTATTGCAGGAAAGAAAGCAGCAGGCTTCTCCTTGCAGCTTTACCGAAGGTGCACTTCTGTTGTACAGAGGCAGCGCCTATCCTTTACACATACAAAGAGTACCCGGAAGTTCCCGGGTCGCCTTTCGGATGGAGGAAACCCGATTCCTGGCGGTGGTTCCCGAAGGTCTTCCGGCTGAATTTGAGGTATCCTCCCTGCGCTCCATTGCCGTGGACTGGTATAAGGTACAGGCACAGGCTCTTGTTCGGGACCGGATCGGCTTCTATGCTGAAAGAATGGGTGTGGCCCCATCCAAGGTAGCTGTGCGGGAACAGAAAACTCTCTGGGGAAGCTGTTCCGGAAAAGATTCCATCAACATAAACTGGAGGCTGATTATGGCTCCACTGCCGATTTTGGACTACGTTTTAGTCCACGAACTGGCACATATTATACAGAAAAATCATTCCAAAGCCTTTTGGAGTCTGGTTGCCACAGTACTGCCGGATTACAGCGAACGCTCCCACTGGTTGAAGGAAAACGGAGTAAAACTGATTGTATAGGTAAAGTGAAAAATATTTTCACCGATCCACAAATTCGCATTGAGGTGAAGTAACATGAAAAAGGCAGTTTTTATCTATAATCCGTTATCAGGAGACCACAGTGTCCCTACTAAGCTTGATTATATTCTGGGAAGATTCCAGGAGAAGGGGACACTGATCCAGCCCTACAGATTCTTCAACTACGAAGAAAGCAACCTTATCGCCCTTCTTCGGCAGCCTTTGGATTACGTTGTGGTCTCCGGTGGAGACGGTACTGTAAACTATATTACCAACGTAATGCTGAAAAACAATATCAATATTCCTGTGGGAATTATCCCTTCAGGGACCTGCAATGACTTTGCCTATAGCCTGGATATTCCTCCCGCCCTTGACCAATGTCTGGATGTCATATTGGAGGGTAACACCCTGGATGTGGATGTAGGACGCATCAACAACGACAGCTATTTCCTCAGCACCTGCGCAGGAGGACTCTTCGTTGACGTTTCCTTCAGCACGCACCACGAACTGAAAAAGAATTTCGGCCCCTTTGCTTATTACCTGAAAGCTCTCAGTGAGGTCAAAAACCGTCGGGCCTTTCGACTTAAGATCGAGACGGAATCGGAGACCTTTGAGGACGATGCTCTCATTTTCCTTATTTTAAACGGAACACGAGGAGCAGGCTTCTCCAATCTGATTAAGGATGCAGATATTTCGGACGGCCTCATGGATATTCTGGTAATAAAAAACTGCTCCCACATGGACTTGGCGGCGCTCTTCTTCAAGGTATTGAGCAATGATTCGCTGAATGATAGAAACGTGGCAAAGCTTCGCACCAAGAGCTGCATCATCGAATGCGATTCCGATATTCCCCTGAGTATTGACGGTGAAAAAGGAACGAATCTCCCCATAAGGGTTAAGTTTGTGAACAAGGCTCTGAAAGTTTTTGTAAGGTAATTCAGACTTCCTGTGTCCGAATGCCGTATAATTTTACTAGAACACGAGGTTTCGTGGTTTATACCATGAGATAGAACTGTACAATTCGTTGTATGTATTAGTAGGAGGTTAATTTCGTGAAAAGAAAGATACTAGCAGTGATTCTGTCCATCATATTTATATTTACCCAGACTGCTCTGGTGGAAGCGAAGGGGAGTGTTTCCAAATCATCCGGTTCTTCTTCCTCTTCCCGTTCCATATCCAAAAGCTCCGGAGGGTACTCAGGTTCTTCCTCCTCTAAAAGCTCCGGTGGGTCATCGAGTTCCTCCAAAAGTTCCGGGGGATCTTCGAGTTCTTCCAAGAGTTCTGGGGGATCTTCCAGCAGTACGGGAGGATACTCAGGTTCTTCCTCCAGCAGTTCCGGAAGTTCCGGCAGCAGCTCTTCGTCCCGGAGCGTACCCGGTTCCTACTCCGGAAGTTCTTCTTCCAAGAGCTCAGGTTCCACAGGCAGCAGTAGTTCAGGCTCTACGGGAAGCAGCAGTTCCTCCAAAAGCTCCGGCTCTACCAGTGGCAGCGGCTCTTCCTCCGGCACTTCAGGATCCACGGGCAGCAGCAGTTCGGGCTATACCGGGGGCAGCAGTTCTTCTAAAAGCTCAGGTTCTACGGGTGGTACGACAGGAAGTTCTTCTTCCTCCAAGTCCTCTTCCAGCACCGTAAAATCAAAAACGGATACCTTAAAAAACACATATATGCAGGAAACCTACAAAAAGCAGGCTTCACAAAACAATTACAGCGCGTACAAGCAGAAGCTGAACGATGAGCAAAAGAAAACCTATGAGTCTTCTTTCAACAACACCTATGGCAGCGGCAGCCGCATGGACTTCGATTCCGCTATGCGTACAAGGCCCCAGAGAATTTCCGATTACAGCACAAGGCCGATACGGATTAATATAAACACCTATCAGTTTGGTGGCCCATTCTCCTATGGTTACGCCTTTGCAGGTCCATGGGACTTGTGGTTCCTCATGCGTGCTTCGGATATGTTCTGGTACCATCACTGGAATGATATTTATCCTTACAGGGACTACTTTGAAGCGGCTCAATTTGCTCAGATGGAGCAGCGGATTCGGGCCCTTGAGGCGCAAAACATCCCCAGGGATGCCACATACATGGAGCCTGGTGTAGATCCGGACCTCCAGCTTTCCAGCGACTACCTGGAAAAGAACGTAGATAAGTACTATTATACCAACCAATACGCAAAGCCGGTAAAAAACCCTGTTGGCACTCTGATCGGCGTAGTCATTATTATCGCAGGGCTGGTGCTGATCCTGCGCCATTTCTCCAGACGCCGTCCGAAGAATCCTTATGGCGGTGGAGGGATATACTAGAAGCAGAAAACATTGTTGATTACTCATTACTACAGCCTTTAGGCCCCTTCCCTCTGGGAAGGGCAGGGGCGGGGTCCCTTTTACCACTACATTCATTTTGCATATAAATCAAGGAGGCTTTATCATGTTTGATTTTAACAATACAGTTATAACTAAAGTCCAGAACCCCTTAAAGGTCACAAAAAGCTCCATGATCGAGTTCAAGGTAGGAGCCCTTCGCGACAGTGGGCTTTTCCGGTTTAAAAAGATCATTGAATTCAATGTAGGCGGAAAATCCTATACACGGTACCTGATCTACTCAAAACTGGAAGAAGGAGACCGGATTCTCGAGGTATTCCCCGGGAACAACGGGCAGATGGAAACCTATGTATATACACTGAAGGACACCATCCCCTTTTCTGAAGATTTCCTGGATGTTGCAGGCCAGCGGTTTCTCAATACACCCGACGGCTTTGAATATCAGCGGTGCATTCTGCCTGACGATGAACGTCGGCTGGATGGCCTTCGCGGCAGCATAAAAGTTTACAATATAGAAACCGGGGATATGGAAAGAGAATCCCAGGTAACTGTATGGGATTACCAGAGGGAGGAGCCCGGAAAAACTGAATTCCTGAACATAGAGATGGCAGAGGAAAACGGTATGTTCCGTATCTTTGTCGGGGAGATTGTTGAAGATATTTTTTATAGATTTTATCAGACGGCAAAATGATAACTTTGCATAATTAAGGAGGTTTCGCATGGACGTAAGTGTATTTCTGAATTTTCTTGTGAATAATTTACTTTTTAGCTTTACAATCGTACTTGTAAGCTTTGTTTTGGGCTGGATATTATATAACAAAATCGTAACCCGGGGCATATGCCTTCGGGACTCTCTGTTTGAGAAGGACAACCTGGCCGCCTGGGTTGAGTTCATCGGTGCATTCATATACCCCACCCTTTATCTTGCAGCCAAAGCTATAGAAGGTTCTGCCAGTGAAAACCTTTGGCTGGATCTTCTTATCTGTACAGCCTACACTGTAGGGTACATCGTAGTATTTACCGTTTTACGGCTGCTGTCCAGTTTGATTGTGCGGCTCATTGGCGCAGAAGATGAGAACGGAAAGGTTCACTTGAATAAGGAGATCTACGAGCAGAAGAATATCTCCGCAGCACTGTTCTCTGTTGCGCTATCCACTATATTCGCAAATATTGTCCGTTTTGCCGATGTAGACCCGGAATTCCTGATGGTTACTGCTTTGCGGGTTTCCACCGTCATCATTCTCACTCTGGCCGCCTTGATTATCTATATTATGATTTTGGGCCGGAGAACCACTCTTTTCAAGGAAGTGTTTATCGATAACAACATTGCTGCCGGAGCGGCTTTCCTGGGATTTGTCTTCGCAGTTGAAACCATCCTCAGCAACTCCGTAGCCCTTCACCTGGGCTTTAACTTCCTGGAGCTGGTGGGTGTTTCCTTCATCAGTCTTGCTATTTTCGGAGCCCTGTCGGCGATATTCAAAGTAATCTTTACAAAACTTATCAAGGTTGACATATGGAATGAAGTTTATGAGCAGAACAATATAGGTGCTGCTTTGGGCCAGATTGCCCTCTACGTGGGTATCGCAAACGTAATTGTACATTTTATGAAATAGAAAAAGCAGTAGACAGAGCTCTGCTGGCAGGCCATGAATAAAGCCTTGCCAAGGGAGCTCTTGGCTTTTTACGGATACTTGGCAGAATCACTGATTCCGGGATACTCAATGGCCCTCTTGCTCATGATTCCAGCGGTTGGATCAAGCTCCCCTTCCGTGAAAGGGTGGATGGAAATGTGGGCAAAAATTCACGTTGCCGGTATCTCTATCAAAAAATAGGAGTTGTTATGGCCTATGAATCATCTCAAATACATAAAAGACCTGCTGTTCAAATATAAGTACAGGTACATGGGTGGACTCGTGTGCCTGCTTTTTGTTGATTTCTTACAGCTGGTACTTCCAAAATTTCTCGGGAACCTGACAGACACCCTGGAAAGCGGTCAAATCACAAAGGAACTTCTCTTTCTGTATTCCCTGGGTGTGATAGGAATTTCTCTGGGAATCGCTGTATTCCGTTTCTTTTGGAGATACTTTGTCTTTGGCGTTTCAAAGATATTGGAAACCGCGCTTCGAGACCGGTTCTATCTTCATCTCCAGAAGCTGTCGGTCAATTATTATAACAATCATAAAACCGGTGACCTGATGGCCCATGCTACCAATGATATCAACAATGTTCGAATGGCCTTGGGCCAAGGAGCTGCTATGATGGTCGACAGCGCCCTCATCCCTGTTGCTGCCATCATCATGATGTTCAGTACGGTAGGTGTAAAGCTCACGTTGGCCTGTTTCGCCCCCCTGGTTCTTCTGGCCGTGGTCATTGGGGTCAATATGCGGTTCGTGCAGGACCGGATTGAAAAGATGCAGGAAGCCTTCTCCCAGCTTACGGAAAAAGTCAGGGAGAATTTCTCGGGAATTCGGGTAGTGAAGTCCTTTGTGCAGGAAAAGAGTGAAATCAATAGTTTTGAAGAGGCCAACCGGTATAACCGGGATACCAATCTGCGCTTTGCTAAAAATATGCAGATGATTTTTCCCCTTATTATGGCAATTTCCTCTCTATCTGCCGCTATCGCCCTCCTTTACGGAGGCCTTTTGGTAATTAGCAAGGAAATCAGCCTGGGTGACTTCGTGGCCTTCAACACCTACCTGGGGTTACTGATTTGGCCCATCGCCGCTCTTGGCTGGGTAACAAACATGTTCCAGCGGGGATCGGTATCCTTAAAACGGCTTAATTCTATTATGGATGAGAAGCCCGAAATCGAGGATGGCCCTGATGTGTTGGATGTAAAAGAGATACAGGGCAAAATCGAGTTTAAAAACCTGAACTTCACATATCCCGGCACTGACCGGCCTGTGCTGAAAAACATCAATATCACCGTGGAACAGGGCAAAACCCTGGCCATCGTCGGCAGAACCGGGAGCGGCAAAACCTCTCTTATTAATCTGATCTCCCGGCTTTACAATGTGGAGAAAGGAACCTTACGCATCGATGGCCTGGATATCGAACAACTGCCGTTGTCCACGCTTCGCAGCGGTATCGGTTGCGTTCCTCAGGATTCCTTCCTGTTTTCCACTACCATAGGGGAAAATATCGACTTTTTCCAGGGGAGGGATCAAAAGAGCATCGAAAAAGCAGCCAGGCTGGCGAAGGTATACGACAACATTATGGATTTCCCCGATGGATTTAATACGATGGTAGGTGAACGGGGTGTTACCCTCTCCGGCGGCCAGAAGCAAAGAATTGCCATTGCCAGGGCGGTGTTGCGGGAGCCCTCCATCCTCATTCTGGATGACTGCCTGTCTGCGGTAGATACCCACACCGAAGAGGAGATCCTCAAGGGGCTAAAGGAGATCATGAAGCAGCGCACCAGCGTCATTGTTTCTCACAGAATCTCCACTATTCAGGATGCAGACGAAATCATTGTGCTGGAAGAAGGAGAAATCGCGGAGAGAGGCACCCATGGAAGCCTCCTTGAAAAACAAGGTCTCTACTATGAACTTTACCAGAAGCAGCTGCTGGCAGATCAGATCGAAGGAGTTGAGTAGAATGGCAGATCAGAACTTGAATCAAAACGAAGAGGAAATCCTGGGCAAAGCCTATGATTCCAAGCTGATGAAGCGGCTTTTGCTCTACGCAAAACCCTATTGGAAGTTTTTTGCCCTGGCAGCAATCCTGCTGATGGCAATTACAGTAACGGATCTGGCCAGACCCTACCTGCTGAAAGTGGCTATTGATGACTATATGGTGCGTACACAGAACCCTCAGGCCATTGTCCGGATCGGCCTTATCTATATCGCAACCATTGTGGTAGGCTTCCTTTTGAATTATTGGCAAACCTACATTTTGAATTATGCAGGACAGACCATTATATACAACATCCGGCAGCAGGTATTCTCCCATCTGCAGAAAATGAGCCTGAGCTTTTTCGACAGAAACCCTGTCGGCAGGCTTGTAACCCGGGTCACCAACGATACGGAAACCTTGAATGACATGTACACCAATGTGCTGGTCAGTCTGCTTAAGGATGTATTCATTCTGGGAGGCGTTATCGTTATTCTGTTTCGGCTGAATGTGCGGCTGGCCCTTATTACCATGACCATTATTCCCCTGGTGATACTGCTTACAGTCCTCTTCCGAATCAAGGCACGGACGGTATACCGCAGGGTGAGAACCACTCTGGCCCGCATTAATTCAGCTCTTGCCGAGAATATTTCCGGGATACGCATCCTGCAGATTTTTAACAAGGAAAAGGAGAACTTCAAGGAATTTACCGCAATCAACCGTGAGTACTATAAAGCCGGAATGAATGAAATCGTCGTTTTTGGTATCTTTCGCCCGGTCATTGAAATGCTGGCCTATCTTTCTATCGCCATGATCATATGGTATGGCGGTGGAGAGGTCATCAATCATACCGTGGAGTTCGGTGTCCTCTATGCTTTTGTAAACTATATCAACCAATTTTTCCAGCCCATTAACGACCTGGCGGAAAAATATAATATTCTCCAGTCTGCCATGGCCTCTTCCGAACGGATTTTTATGGTGCTGGATACGGAACCCGAGGAAGACCGTGGGACACTTTCCATTGACAGCAACACCTTCAAAGGCGATGTAGAATTTAAAAATGTATGGTTTGCTTATAAGGAAGGAGAATGGGTTCTGCGGGATGTCAGCTTCAAAATTCCGGCAGGAAAAACCGTAGCCATCGTAGGTGCTACCGGTGCGGGAAAAACCTCTATTATAAACCTTATCAACCGTTTTTATGAAATACAGCAGGGAGAAATCCTCATTGACGGTATGTCCATCCGTGACATTCAAAAAGACAGCCTCCGTAGAAATGTAGGTACCGTCCTTCAGGATGTTTTCCTCTTCAGCGGAACCATTCGGGACAATATACGGCTGAATGAAGACGGCATCAGTGATGAAGACATTCTACGGGTATCGCAATATGTCAATGCCCATCGCTTTATTGAAAAGCTCCCTCAAGGCTACCTGGAAGAAGTAAAGGAACGCGGTGCCACCTTCTCGTCAGGACAGCGGCAGCTGCTGGCCTTTGCCCGGGCCCTTGCCTTCAATCCCTCGATTCTTATACTGGACGAAGCAACAGCCAATATCGACACGGAGACAGAGCAGTTGATCCAGGAGGCATTGACTCGCATTACCCATAACCGTACTACGCTGGTCATCGCCCATAGACTCTCCACCATCCAGCACGCAGATACCATCCTTGTACTGCATAAGGGGAAAATACGCGAAATGGGCAGCCATCAGGAACTGCTGGCCAACCGCGGAATGTACTATAATCTGTATAACCTGCAATACAAAGGACTGTGAGAAAACTCACAGTCCTTTATTTTATGCTGTAAACATTAACTTCTCCAATTCGATTTAGCCGGAAGCAATTTTTGATTTGCCACAAAACAAACGCTTCACAGGAATAGGCTTATAAGGGGACAAAGCGTAAACCTCCCTGCACAGGCCACCAACTGCCAAAGAAAGAGGTACTCCAATCCGTTATGACTGACACTCCCGTCCGGCTATACTCTCTATATATGCTGTGAAAGGCCTGCTAAAAAGGCTCCGTTACTCTATGGCTGCACCGTAGGTATAGAATAATCTCCCTATCGAGTTCCTGGCTCAGTGCCACTACCCGGTCCGAATTTCGGATCTCCTCTGCCAACACCTTGTACAGGGCTTCCTTTAACTTCGCTATCCGTGTCTTTAACTCACACAAGTCCTCCATGTCGATCTCCTTACGACCTGAATAAATTTTCCATTTATGCGAATAATTATACCATAGCTTTTTACGAAGTGCTATACCCGTTTGGAATTTTTAAGCAGTACAAACGTTAATTTTATTTTATATTTTTGTACCTTTTATTCATTAAATTACCATTTCACCCAATCATGTATTTATAGGAATAAATACCTTGTTATATGCAGTTCATTATATCCCTTCGAGAGAATACTATAAATAGACGGCACTGGCATCATACCCTAATAATGATCTCAAAAGAGCAGATGGGTATTGTATTGTTCCTTCAGTTCAACTAGAATAGAGTAAGATTGATACTATACATACAACAGGACGTGATAAAATATGAAACAAAACAAGGAACTGCTGCCTGTGCTGGCAGGTTTGTGTACCTCCATCATCTTTGGCTTCTCCTATCTCTTTATCAAAGAGGCCCTGGATGCTGTTTCTCCCTTCCATCTGCTAGCACTGCGGTTTGCTCTGGCGGCGGTAGTACTCACCTTGCTGCGAGTAGCAAGAATCATTAAAATAGACCTTAGCCTCCGAAAAGTTCTGCTATTACTTCCTCTAGCCTTCCTCCACCCGGTTTTATACTTTTCTCTGGAAACCGTCGGAGTTAACGGGACTACGGCTTCAGAATCCGGCATGGTGATGGCCCTGATTCCTGTATTATCCACCATTCTTGGCGCCGTATTCCTGAAGGAGATACCCTCTAGGCTCCAATCCCTTTTCATCCTGCTCACGGTCTCCGGGGTGCTTTTAATCGTTGCCATGAAGGACGTTCAGGGGGAAAGCGGGTCCATGTATGGAATCTACCTGCTTGTACTGGCCGTTACCGTTGCATCCGTTTACAGAATTTTGGCCCGCCGGCTGTCGGTACACTATAAGGCTATCGAAATTACCTATGTCATGATGTGGCTTGCAGCCATTTGTTTTAACGGAGTATCCTTCATCTCCCATTTATGGAAGGGAAATTTGGGAAGCTACTTTTTGCCCCTGCAAAGCCTTCCTGTGGTGTCCAGCCTCCTCTATTTAGGGGTTCTATCTTCCATTGTAGCCTTTTTTCTACTCAACTACGCCATCTCCAAGCTGGAAGTTTCCCGGTCGGCCGTAATGGCCAACCTGACTACCGTAGTTTCCGTCGTTTCCGGTGTATTGCTCCGCAATGACCCTTTCCACTGGTACCATGCAGTAGGAGTGGCAATGATTCTGGCGGGTGTTTGGGGAACCAATTATTTTAAGAAGGCTTCTTCTGTAGATGTCGAGGTAGAACAATCAATACAATAAAAACTTTACAGAGCCTGAATCGAGAAGCAGCTTACCGGGCATATAAACATCTTACCGGCTTCTTTATTGCAGTCTGCATTGACCGATCACCTTTTGTATCCCCCGGATCAATGCTCCCTTTGAGTTTTTCCAGGGAGCGTCGTTATTGAAGTAGGATAATTTCTCCGTAAACCAATGAACCTCCTCCTGAATACGGCTCATGTGCGCTTCTTCCCTACAACCAAAGAATTTCCGACAACATGCTCGAAACTTTTGTATCTCCTAAAGCTACCAGCTTTGCCATACGATAGCCCCTGGCTTTGTCCGGCTCCCTTTCTCCTTTTTTACCCCTGCATTTCACAGCGTGCCGTATCCTTTGTTTGGTTTCCTTCACCGCCCTAAGCCGATGGCTGGCAATGATGATGCGATCCCTCCAGTAGGCTTCCTTTTTATCCAGAAGCCGCAGCAGTGCTTCCGATTGTAACCCGCTTCGGATAACCAGATCGATTTCCTCCAGCGAACACCCTAATTCCTTTAACTCAATAATTGCATTCAAAATATATAACTGATCCGGTGTATAGTACCTGTACCCGGTTTTCTCGTCCACGTATTCCGGCCGAAACAGGCCAATCCGATCATAGAGCCGCAAAGCCCTTATGGAAACATCAAAAATGCTTGCAACCTCACCAATTCTAAACATATACCTATCCTCCGGACGTAGTTGATTCAATAAACCCCCTCTTTGGAACAACTTAGCTCTTGCTCTCATTATAAACCCTGACGCAAGTGGAGAGTCAACATTATTTTCCATAGCAGCAGAGGCGGCACGAATTATAACTGGGGTTTTGGAAAATTCATTATTCCGGAAGGACTGCCAATGCAGGTACAGAGGCAGTCGAAAGGAAGTTAAGCAGTAAAAAGGCAGCTTCCGGTGACATTCAAGCTGCACTCACCGGAAACTGCCTCTTTATTATAAAGCTTTACCCCTATGACTTTTTTCTGTATTCCGCAATCAACAGGTCCACCATTCTCCCATAGCTGTACACGCCTTGGGTTTGCATGTTGGCTTTCAGATAGGTATCATTGATCTTGTTGGAAATATCGCTGACAACCCCCTCCGTCGAACGGTTAAACACATCGATCTGATACCAGTCCCTTTTTACACCTTCCCCGAATTTTTCATACAAACGCTTGTATTCACCGCTATCATGGGCATAAATCGCATTGGTAATATGGATCAGGGATAATAAAGCACCCGAATACTGGAATTCCAGAGATGGATTCAGGCTGCAGGTCAAAGTAGCTATGTAGTTGGCCTCGTCTTCCCGGGCAAAACCACGCTGGTGCGCCATCTCGTGGCATGTCGTCGAAGGCTTCATGGAATCGGGTATGGCAACGTTCACATTGGCTTCTGCCGTAAAGGGAAAGTACACACCCCAGATGCCCGTCATGGACATGGCCTTGGAGAGCAGTACCGGCTTGGGCTTTCCATAGTGCCCCCCCAATTGCGGATAAATTTCAGCGGCCTGCTCATACCCCTTCGAAGCCTGGGCAGAAATAGCCCTATAGCCACCGGGAAACTTCATGTATCCGTTTTCATCCTCACTGACCTTGCTCCTAAGGCTATTGGCACGCTGAAGGATGTCTTCACAAACCTTTACCAGTTCTTCCAGGGAAGCCGACTGTATGTCAAGACCCGCGATCTGGGAAAAGGGCTCCCGGTGATAGTTTAATCCCCATACTGCAACAAAACCGAAGTACACTACACTAAAAAGAGTTAGTGCGTAGAGGATAAACCGGAATACAACCTTCCCCTTTTCAGCTTTTTTCCTTCGTATCTTTATGATGGCCGCTGCAATCCACCATAAAGTAAATAACACAAGACCCATAAGCAGCATTTCCGCCACCGAAAAGGGGAAAATGCCTGTAGCCAGGCTTATAGGCTGGCTGACCCATCGATAGAATGCATTGGAGTATAGCCGTTCTACCACTGCGGGTACGGAGGACAAAACCAGAGAAAGCAATATGGCTATGGGCAGCAGCACCAGGAAATATGCCTTTTTCGGAACCTTTTTATTAAAAACATAGATTCGCAGGATCATCTACTCCTTTCTACATCGAAGCATCGGTAGCAGTAACGAAAACCCCGGCAGCATTTCCCTCCCGCCGGGGTTTCATTCTACATTCTTCTGGTCGGTGAAATAATATTTTCACTCTCCCCTATAGCTGGCTTCTAATGGCGCTGATTACTTCTTCATATTCTTCTTCCGAAAGGTGAGTCTTGTTCGGATTCATCTCAAAGGTAGAACCCCAATTCTCTCCCCCTTCGTATTTGGGCACCAGATGCATATGAAGGTGCGGCATCTTATCGCCGTAAGCTCCATAGTTCATCTTGCCGGGACTAAATGCCTTGTAGATGGCAGCGGCAGCTCTGGCTACATCGGCCATGAAGGCGTTCATTTCCTCGGTGCTTAACTTAAACAGCTCCGTCTCATGACGGTTATATGCCACTACGCATCTGCCTCTATGGGTCTGCTCTTTAAACAAGTATAGTGTCGATACACCCAATTGACCGATTTCAATCATCAGGTTGTACAGTCTTTCGTCTTTCATGCAATAGAAACAGTTCTTATCCAATTCCATGGGAATCCCTCGCTTTGTTCATATGTATATAATGATTATATACTCCCCAGGCCAATAAGTAAACAAGGAAGCCTATACACCTACATGCGGCAGCAAGGAATTCGCCTCGGGAGCAGGGCACTTTACCAACGATCCTCAGGCCTTACATGATTCCTTTATTTTACTACAACTGCAATTCCATCGGGAATTACAGTAATGCTTGCATCTTTTCCCTTCAGATCGAAGGCCCTCTGAAGTGCCTCCTCAAAGGTATAGGCATGCTCCATTTTCATGTCCTTGATAATCTGAGGATCGCATTGATCCGTCACCATAATAACCGTATGATTCATAAGGATTCTTGCCAGAATCTGTGACTGCCACTGGTCGTGCATGGTCCGGTTTCTCGGAATTTGCAGAATCCTGTTATATAGCTCTTCCGGAGACTGGGCCTCTTTTAAGGTCTTATAGATTCCCTCTCCGCCGGTTCCTTCATTACAAGCGGAAATCATGATAATAACCCCGCCCTTTTTACAGGTTGCCTCGCCGGCTGTCATTCCCTTTACAGCCTGGTAAATATTCTGGTCAAGAGGGTATCCTCCATTGGTTGTTATGGCAATATCCGCGTCCTTCTTCTGAACCCCCGAAAGTTCCTCCACGAATTTGCAGCCCTGCTCATGGGCCAGCTTGGCGTCGCCTGCGAAGGCATTGATGATTTTCTTGCTGCTATCGATAACTACATTCAGTATAAAGGCCAGCTTGGCTTTTTCCGCAGCATAAAGCATATCCTCATGGACCTTGTTGCCTTTCAGAACTCCTGTCCGTGAGGTAGGCTGGTGTAAAAATTCCGAGCAGTGGTTTGCCGCTATGGTCTCTGCGGAACAGATTCCCGGAAGTACGCTTTTTCTTCCGCCGGAAAACCCTGCAAACAGGTGGGGCTCTATAAAGCCTTCTGCAATAAGGAGTTCCGTTTCAACCGCAATTTTGTTTATTTTCAATTCCCCTCCGGAAGGAAGGATTCCGATTTGAACCATGTTTTCATCCTCTGTGGAGACATGGTTGACGATTTTTTCATTATTAACGATGTCCTTGCCGAATTTATCCGCCATTTCCTCCTTGCTGGTGGGTCTATGAAAGCCGGTAGAGATCAGAATGGTAATATCAATGTCCGGGTTACTCTTGCGAATTCTTCGAAGTACGATGGGCAGGGTGATTTTACTGGGAACCGGTCTGGTATGGTCTGAAGTGATAATGACCATATTTTTTTTGCCTTTTACGAGCTCTTCAATGGGATGGCTTCCGATGCAGTGATCCAGCGCATACTCTACCAATTCTTCCTGTGTCTTGTCCGTCTTATACGAATGCGCTTTGGACTCCAGCACGCCCAACAGATTCGCATCCGGTACAGTGATCTCCATCAGTTGCTTTGAATAGGGAACCTTAATTTCAGCCATAAATTTTCTCTCCTTTTTCATGTAAACTGGTGACTTCATAGTAACAGTACTCACAATAGTAGTATATCAAAGTTCAAAGGAAGTATGTAGCCCCAATATTACCACTCCGGAAACCTCCTGTATAAAGCAAGACCCGAAGTTCAGGAAATGCAAACAATGCTGTATCTCTATTTCTATAAAATTTTCCGGTTTTCAACGAGAATAAAGGGAGGGATGCTTCCTACTGCCGGTAACTGTACTATCAGCAGGAAACATCCCTCTTTTACTTTCATATCCACTTAACTACATCAACTAAGCGCTCTACGACGGGGACATTGCACTTTTCCAGCAGCTCTCTTTTTTGGTGCCCGTCTGCCACCAGAATACACCGGCATCCCATACCCGTTGCTACCTCAAAGTCGTGAACCGTATCCCCTACCATCAGAACATTCTCTCCATTTGCGCCTAACCGCTGCATCAGGTTCCGGCCTGTCTGGAGTTTGCTGAATGCATGAATGTCCTCCAACCCTGCCGTATGCAGAAAATAATCACGGATGCCGTAATGCTCCATACAGCTCTGCAGATAGTCCCGGTGGGCCGCTGACAATATGGATTGGGAAATTCCCATGGCAGCTACGGTATCCAGTACCTGTTTTGCGTCTTCCTTTAGGCCGCACCTGAAACAATCGGAACCAAATCGGCTTATATACTCTTCCGATATGCTTTCAAAGGGTTCTTTGGTAAAATCAAACCCGATCCTTGCATAATAATCCTTTACCGGGAAACCGAACACTTCAAGATATCGGTCAACGGCTAGCGCCTTCAGCCCCCGTTTGGCCAGCAGCCGGTTCATGGTCTCTACGCAGAGCCAAACGTCGTCCAGCAGTGTTCCATTCCAATCCCATAGAATATGCTGTATCTCTTTTTTCAAAGCTTCACCCCTATTCAATCCGTTTATCGCCGCCGTTATTTCTCAAAATCCCTGTACAGCAAGCTGGGCTGAATACCCGTATTATTCTGATATTTTCCGCTGGTATATTCTACATACTTCCCTTCAATGGAATGATAGTAAATCTGGCAGATCTCCACCATGGGATAAACTCTTATGGGCTGTATGCAGTGAATCTCCAGGGTCCAATACCCGCTGAAACCCACATCCCCGAATCCGGCTGTTACATGAATAAACAATCCCAGACGCCCTATGGAGGAGCGCCCTTCCAGCATCGGTACATATTTCTCCGTTTTGGTATACTCATGGGTCCTCCCCAAGTATAAGGTTCCCGGCTCCAGTACCAGCCCCTCTTCAGGAATGATAATCGTTTTTGTTTTGTTGGGCTTCTTCATGTCGAGAACATCCTCTTCATATACCAGAAGCTCGTTGTGCAGTCTCAGGTTATAGCTGTTCGGATTTAGGAGCTTTTCTTCGAAAGGCTCGATCTTAATTTCTTTATTCAGTTTATTTCTTATTTCCACTCCAGATAGTATCACAGGAATCCCCCTATTTTCATGTTCCCTTTTTATGCCAAGGGTATAATTATATCCCTTCATTCACAGCACGCAACATAAATATTCCAACATTATATCATAGATGTCCCTTGTGAAAAACTCCCTTGACACAAAAACATATGTTCGGTATACTATTACCAATAATTTCTTGAGAGTGAGCAAAGAATTGCATGGAAAGAGTAACCATTAGCAAAGAGCAAGCCCGCCGGTTCCTTCTTACCTACCAGGGCTTGTGGCCCTCCTCCGCATTGGAGGGCAAATCCGGTATCCTTCGTTATGTGCGTCGTGTCGGCTGCATTCAGTTTGACCCTTTGAACATTGTCGGCTATAACCAGGAGCTGGTCTTACAGTCCCGGATCTCCGGCTTCCGGCCATTTATGCTGGAAGAGCTTCTGTATAAGGATCGAAAGCTGGTAGATGCCTGGGATAAAAACATGTCCATCTATTCTACCGAGGACTGGCCTTATTTTCGGCGCAACAGAGAAGCTGCCCTGCACAGGCTGGGGAACAGCTCCCAGCCTGTTGTACCCATACTGCCGCAGGTCCGTAAAGAGTTTGAAGAGCGGGGTCCCTTGTCCTCTGCGGACTTGGACTTCAATGAAACCGTCAACTGGTCCTGGGCTCCAACACGGCTGTCACGAGCTGTATTGGAAAGTATGTACTTCTGGGGCGAACTGGTCATTCATCACAAAACCCGCACCCGAAAAGTATACGATTTGGCTGCCCGCCACATTCCCCATGAATTGCTGCAGGCCCCTGAGCCCAATAGGACGGAGGAGCAGTATTATGCATGGTATGTTCTGCGGCGCATCGGAAGCATCGGGTTGTTATGGAACAAATCGGGAGATGCCTGGCTTGGGATTTCCGGACTCAAAAGCGCAGAGCGCAGCCACGCTTTCTCGCAGCTGCTTCACGAGGGGAAAGTGATGGAGATCGGTGTAGAAGGCATAAAACCGTTGCTCTATATACGAAGTGAAGATAAACCCCTGCTGGATCACATCCTGGAATGTGGCAAGGCTTCGACCCGTGCCGCCATTCTTGCGCCCCTGGATAATCTGCTTTGGGACAGGCAGTTGGTAAAGGAGCTGTTTGAATTTGACTACCGCTGGGAAGTCTACAAGCCTGTGACCGAACGGCGCTACGGTTATTATGTTCTTCCAGTGCTGTACGGGGACCGGTTCATAGCCCGTTTTGAACCGGGAAAAGATAAGCAGAGCGGTGCTCTCATTATAAAAAATTGGTGGTGGGAGCCTGATGTTACTCCGTCAAAGGAATTGCTCTCTGCCTTATCTCTCTGCTTTAAAGAATTTATCGCTTATTTGAACACGGATAGTATCCAGGTTGGTGCCTCCCTGTCGAAGGAGGCCAATTTAGGCTGGCTTGCAATTCACTCCTAGGGACTGTCCTCCTTGTATCCTATAAAAAGCTTTGCAGGCACTTTGCAATCCCATTCCGTGATTTGCAAAAGCAAGTAAAAACCGTCTCCACCAGGTTATGTGGGGACGGTTTTTGCTCATTGGCCTTTCTGTGCTATGGCCCTGGTACAGGCCCGTATGGTATCGATCTTATAGGATCTGGATTTCTGTGTTACGCTGATCAGGTCGAATATGTTGGCACCCATGTGCTTCAGCAGCCGTTCCATTGATTCCAGGCTGCTTATGGTTCCATTCCCGCTTCCGCCCGCAGCTGCAACAGCTACAGCAAGCTTGCCATACATCAGGCTTTCTTCCTTTCTCAAAGCCTCACACCTTCGCAGCCGATCGAAGAACGACTTGGCCGATTCACTCATTTCTCCCCAATACACCGGTGTTATCAGCACATAAGCATCCGAATCGGCAATGTCCTTATGAATCTGTTGGAAATCATCCTGGACCTGACAGGCATGGCTGTTGCGACAGGTTCCCCAGGCATTTCCGCAGGCATCGCACCGGCCTACAGCCACTGCATTTAAATTGATGCATACCACCTCGGCACCGCCTTCTATGGCACCTTGTTCCGCGGCCTTGCCGCAAGCGGCTGTCAGTCCGTCCTTATTGGGACTGCTTGTAAATATGATTATCTTCATCATGACCCCCCTACTCTGAAATTTTTATCTTATTATATCACTATTCTATGTAGCAGAAGAAATTTTCTTGCTGGAATACAAGCAGCTACATCGCAAAAATAATTTTGCAAGGAGCGAGGTAGATTTCCTCGACATGCTGTACATGGATTCTGCCACCGGAAATAAAATAAATAAGAGGGCTCACTGTAAAAAACAGTTGGATACTTTTCTTGCCTGGGCATACTACAGCGTATAGAGCGAAATTAATTTGTTTCGCATGCGAAATACCTGGGGAAAAGTATAGCACATAAATTAAGGAGGAAGAGTATTATGCTTGTTTACGCAATCGTGTTTATTAATGCAGCCTTTATATTTTATACCATCGGCGTATGGAGTGAGAAAGCGCAGGGCACTCTAAAGAAATGGCATCTGGTCGTCTTCTGGGTCGGGCTCCTCTGTGATACCCTGGGAACCACCTTTATGAGTAAACTGGCGCCCAAAGGTTTTGAATTCAGCTTCCACGGCGTTACGGGCCTGCTGGCCATTCTTCTGATGCTTTTTCATGTCGTATGGGCAACCTGGGTTTTGGTGAAAAATAATGAACGGCTGAAAGCAAACTTCCATAAGTTCAGCTTGCTTGTATGGCTGATCTGGCTGATTCCCTTCGTATCCGGTGCGATTTTTAGCATGAGGTAGAGAAAGCCGCCAAAAACTAAGGCTGCTTTTCATTCATTAGAAAGAAGGCCCACGATGGATTTTTTACCCTGCCATGGGCTTTGCCTTTTATACCCACACTCCCCTTTCCCCAGGGTAAACGCATGAAATTTTTTGCGGGGTTTAAGGGGGGGCAAGCCCCTTTTAAATTTGAACTTTGGGGACAAAAGGACTACCCGTAATTCAGAAAGGTGTGTCCCCATACCTTAAGAAAAAAAG
>JAEZXR010000102.1 GCA_023419605.1 Bacillota bacterium
CAAAATCATCCTCAGAAGATGGTAAAAAAGTATTAAGAGAAAAAGATTTTAAAACTTGGATGGAAAAAAATGATGCTAAATTTAATAAATTTATAAATGAATTTAGTTTATATTCTATGAAAAAATCAAAAGAACAAGGATATATTGAAGAAAAAACTAATAAATTCTTAATATTTAAAAAATATGTACAAACTGGAACAAAAGAAGGTATAGAACTTCAAGAAAATTTAGTTAAGTTTAAAAACTATCTTAAAGATTTTTCTCTTTTAGACGAAAGACAATCTTTTGAAGTAAATATATGGGATGAGTATATGATGTACGCAGCTATATTTGGTATAACTAAAGAAGTAGAAAAAGAATTTAGAAAAATCGCACCACAGTATTTTGAACAGACAACTTTTGATACAAACACACTACTTATGTGTTATATATATTCAAATAGTATAAATAACTACCATGCTAATGCTGGGATATCAGGTTCAGCAGGAATGGGTGGAATGTCCAGTATCGGAGGCGGAGGCGGCTCTTTTGGAGGCGGCTTTGGCGGAGGAGCTAGATAATAAAAAGAGATCGATTTAAATCGGTCTTTTTTTATTTGACAAATATGTATTAATTTATAATATTTGATATAATAAAAAATAGATTACTTTAATTAACTATAGAGGAGAAAATAAATGGATAAAAAATTTTTACCAGTTATATTAGGTACAGATATAAATGCATATGGAGTTGCAAGATCATTTCATGAAGCTTATGGAGTAAAATCTATAGCGCTAGGTTGTGTACCTTTAAGTTTTACAGCGGATTCAAAAATAGTAGAAGTACATACTTGGGATGGATTTAATACTGACGAGATATTTAAACAAAAATTAAAAGAAGTAGCAGAAAAATACGGTATAGGACAAAGAGATTTAATTCTTATATCATGTTCTGATGGATATACATCTCTTATTACTAAACATAGTAAATATTTAAAAAACTTTTATAAATTCAATTATGTAGATAGTGATATGCAAAAAAGACTTGAAAATAAGAAAGATTTTTACAAAACTTGTGAAGAATATAATTTAGATTATCCTAAGACATATATAGTGGATAAAAATAATTTAAATAATTATAATCTTCCATTTGAGTTTCCAGTAGCAGCTAAACCAAATGATAGTATAGAGTTTTTAAATCTTGAATTTGAAGGTAAGAAAAAAGCATATAAAGCCAATACAAGAGAAGAATTGGATAAAATACTTTCTGATGTTTATAAAGCAGGTTACACAGGTGAAATGATAATTCAAGAATATATAGTTGGAGACCATTCAACTATGGGAGTTTTAAATGCTTATGTAAATACAAAAGGAAAAGTTAAAATGATGTGTTTCGGCAGATGTTTACTTGATGAATGTCTACCAGAGAGTATAGGAAATTATAATGCACTTATAACTCAAGAAAATAAAGTTTTATATGAAATGTGCCAAGAATTTTTAGAAAAAATTGGATACAGAGGTTTTGCTAACTTTGATTTTAAATATGATATTAAAGATGGAAAATATAAAGTGTTTGAAATAAATATAAGACAAGGCCGTTCAAGCTACTATATGACAGCAGGTGGATGCAATTTTGTAACATATCTAGTTGATGATTTAGTATATGGAAAAGATGAGCCTACTTATTATAATAAAGAAGAAGGCTTATGGTTATATGTAGATCCAAAAGTATTAAAAAAATATGCCAACCCAAATGATGAAAAATTATATAGTAAATTTTTAAAAGATGGCAACTTTAAATTTACACAGTGGTACGAAAAAGATAAATCTCTTAAAAGATTTTTAAATTATTGGAGAAGAAGACTTGCTACTATAAAATATTATCCAAAATTTCAACCTGAACGTGAAGAATAAAATATAGAAAATAAAAACAGATTTTTAAATTTAAAAAAATCTGTTTTTTTGTTTAAATACAGTTGACATAAGGGTTTTATTATACTATACTAGTTAAGTCAAGGCAAAAGGTTGACAGTGAATAGAGGTTTGATTCATGGATAAATTAGTTGAAATGGGGATACTTTTTGATTATTATGGTAAGCTGTTAACGGGAACGCAATATGACGTAGTGGATCAGTATTATAATCAAGATCTATCTTTGACAGAGATAGCTAGTTTGAATAATATATCTAAACAAGCAGTTTCTGAAAATTTAAAAAGAGCAGAAAAAAATCTTTATGATTATGAAAATACATTGGCTTTAATAGAAAAAAATAGAGCTATAATAGATCTAATAGAAGAACATAATAGAGCCATTGAAACTATCATATCAGGTATGAAAGATGGAGAAAATAAAGAAAGTTTAATAAACTTAAAAAATAAGACAGATGTTTTTCTAAAGAAGATTTAAGGATGTGAATCAATGATATTTGAGAACCTATCTGATAAATTACAAAATGCTTTAAGCAAGCTAACAAGTAAAGGAAAACTTACAGAACAAGATATAGATGTAGCCATGAGAGAAGTAAAACTTGCTCTTCTTGAGGCAGATGTAAACTTTAAAGTTGTTAAGGATTTTACTAAAACAGTAAAAGCAAGAGCTTTAGGTGTTGAAGTAATGGAGAGTTTAACTCCAGGACAACAAGTTATAAAAATAGTTAATGAAGAACTTACAAACCTCATGGGTACAAGTGAGGCTAAAATAGAACTATCATCTAAACCACCTACAATTATAATGTTATGTGGTCTTCAAGGTGCGGGTAAAACTACTCATGCAGGTAAACTTGCCTTACATCTAAAAAAATTAAATAAAAAACCATTATTGGTTGCATGTGATGTCTATAGACCAGCGGCTATTAAACAATTAGAAGTAGTTGGTGGAAAAGTAGACGTACCAGTTTTTTCTATGGGAGATAAAGTAAGTCCGGTAGATATATCTAAAGCTGCAGTAGAACATGCAAAGAAAAATGGAAATGATGTAGTTATAATAGATACTGCAGGACGTCTTCACATTGATGAAGAGCTTATGGAAGAGCTTAAAAATATAAAAATAGAAGTTCAACCAACAGAGATACTATTAGTAGTAGATGCCATGACAGGACAAGATGCAGTAAATGTTGCAAAATCATTTAATGATTTATTAGATATAACTGGAATAATACTTACAAAACTAGATGGTGATGCCAGAGGTGGTGCTGCACTATCAATTAGAGCAGTAGCAGAAAAACCGATAAAATTTATTGGTGTAGGGGAAAAGTTGGAAGACTTAGAACCGTTCCATCCTAATAGAATGGCTTCAAGAATTCTAGGCATGGGAGATGTGCTATCATTAATTGAAAAAGCACAAACTACTATGGATTTAAAGAAAGCAAAAGAACTAGAGGCTAGGATAAAAAGCCAACAATATAGTTTTAATGATTTCTTAGATCAATTACAACAGATGAGAGAAATGGGGCCATTAGAAGACTTACTTGCAATGATACCTGGAATGAACTCAAAGCTTTTAAAACAAGTTAATGTAGATGAAAAAGACATTAAGAGAATAGAAGCGATGATTCAATCTATGACAAATGAAGAAAGAGAAAATCCAGATATAATAAACCCTAACCGTAAAAAGAGAATTGCGGCAGGAGCAGGTGTTGAAATGGCTCAATTAAATAAGCTGTTGAAACAGTTTAAAGATACCAAAAAAATGATGAAAAAATTTGGCAATATGGGAAAAACAATGAAAAAAAGAGGCGG
>JAEZXR010000092.1 GCA_023419605.1 Bacillota bacterium
TCTTTTAAAAACATCAGGTTAGGCGCCAACTTGATTATATAAAAAGCACCCTCAATTTTGAAGGTGCTGGCTAAACTAAACTTAATATTTCCCAGGGGAGTGTCAACTCAAGTACCGTTCAGGACACTTTATACTTCCTGTCGAATACGTCTATGCCGCAAGGGCATATTTTAAAAAATCTCTTATGAGATTTCTGAGAAAAGATAAATTTCATGCGTTTGCCGTGGTCCTTTTCAAGGGCGTTCTTGACATACCCTTTAATTTTCTCTATAGTGTAATTAAGGCTTGCAAGCCAAAATCTGGCTCACAAGCCTCAATAAAATTATCATCATAGAAAGCAATTTACAGAGAAAGTTTCACACCCTCCTCGTTGCTCATATCCAGCCCGTTGTCCTCTACAGAAGAACCTTACAGAACCTTAAAATGGTACCCCCCTATAAATAATTTTAAAACATTATTATTTTAGTTTTAAAAATTCTACTTCAAAATATGGAATTTGAGTATTATTTTCGAATGCTACATTTGATGCTATGGTATATCCATCTACAAAATCTTTTAAAGTAACAACCAATTCTATACAATTGGTTTGAACATTTGTTTCAATAGGAGTAATAAAAAAACTATCATTCTTATTAATGGATTTTTCGTATTCTTTTGCCAATTGTACATCTTCTATTTTAAAAGTCATTTGATTCTTTTCTTTAATATACTTAGAGTTTGTAATAGGTATAGTTACACTGTCCGCAAAAAATTCAGTTTCTTTACCTTGACTAGGTTTAAAGTAAACACGAATTGTATTCGGTGTAGTTAATATGCTTGACAACTGACATTGCTTTTTATTTCCACCTTCAACTGAGTCAGTTAATTCTAAAATTTTTTTCTTAATAGTAGCCGAAAATTCCATTGTGCTATCTTTTCTATTACAATTTATTAAATAAGGGAATTCAATATTGGATGACTCTGAGTTTTTACCGGTAGCAAGAAAATTAATATTGTTTTCGTCTATAATTTTTTCTACAGAAACGTAGTTTCCAGAGGTTGGCAAAAAATTGCTTTCTCCAGTGTTTAAGTTATATAGTGTAAACTTATTTGCAAATGTATCTTTTTGTGATTCTATCAATACAAAATTGTTTTTTATTTTCTGTATGTTCAAAATTTTTTCATCTGTATACTTTGTCTTTATATCTTCTATAGATATTTTATTTTTACCTATAGTTATATCTTCTTTTTGGCAAGAGCATAATAAAAACAAATTAAATAGTAGTAGTATTATACAGATTATTGTATTTATTTTTTTCATAAGAACCTCCATGCATTACTTTAACAATAGAATAGTTTTGATACTAAAATCTCTTTTTTAAATGCAAAAACTGTATCCCTATATATCAGAATAATTTTTCTTAATTAAATATATTAAACAAAAAGTTATTATTTACATAAGGATACAGATTTTGCGCTTTTAGAGCTCCTTTGTATTTTAAATATTAATTACCGCCATCATTCCATTTAAATCTCAGGATATGAACATAAACCATATTAGATGGTTTGCTACCATATAAGGAAGCTAGAGATATATTTAATCTATTACTTGTATGAGCGGATATTTTAGTCCCAGCAAAAGTACCATCTGTTTCAGTGACAAACATTACATGACCAGGGACGTAGACATAATCACCGATCGATATGCTAGATTCTGAGGTTGTAGTATAACCCTGTATACCATAACCACTTGTTGAGTAATTGTTTGTCACATAGCTTTTAAACGAATCTACATTTATCCAATTATTAGTACTTGCTGTTGATGTAGTATTTGCCCACCAGTAAGCATCCATTGGTAAATCTTTTGTTGAACTATTTCTTCCTCCAAAGCCGTACCAAATACATTGTGATACAAAATTCTGACAGTCGTTTGGATTATAACTTTTAAATTGTGAAGTATTGTAATTAGCTTGACTAGAACTTTCACCAGAGTTATTTGTATGAGAAAGTGCATAATTAACTGAAATACTTCTTCTGGTAGAATCATAATCAACTGTATAATCCCCTGGTACGCCTCTTAATATGGAGGACTCTACCAAAGTGATATTATTATCAGTTTGAGTGTCATTCTTTTTAATTTTAGGAATTTCACTATTTAGATCTGCAAAATTTCCGTATAGCTCTTTTAGTTCGTCATTATATTCATCTGAAACTATTAACCATTTACCAGAAATGTTAGACATATTAATTATATGGTTTTTATTAATTATATCTGCATTTTGCTGGAAGTTATATTTCGTAGATGCCGTTACAACGACCTCAACTTTTGCCGTAGTATTTTCTATTGACACGTCAGAGAAATTTAATTCTAGCTTATATGTTTCAAGCTTATAATTGTTAACCTGATTAGCCTTAATTAAAAAATTTAATCTGCCAATTTCATACTTGTTGTATAAATTATTGTTCGGATCTGAAAAGTATGGACTAATTTTGTTCCCTTTATTTAAATCAGAATTTTGTAAAGTATCATAATATGAATCAAAATAATTATTTATTGTACTTTTAATAGAATCAGTATTATTTACTGCTAATGAATTTTGTGGTATTAAACAAATTATCAGCATCATAGCAATAAGCAAACTCATTATTTTTTTCATAAAACACCTCGTAATTAATATTTTTTGTAGTTAGTTTATAAAGAAAAATTGACCTAAAAATCTAAGTCTATCCTATACTATAATGTGCCTCCTCTCTAGTAGTAGGAAGTGTAAACAGATATATAAATCCACTTTTTGGGTATAACCAACTTTTAACATTCAACTACTCTAAGGCTAAAATGCCTAATATGTAGGTGTTCCAGAAAACAATAACTGTATACTGGAAAACGTATTCTAGGAGGTGTTTGAGGAGTAGAATAGTGAAGCTTATAAACCCCCTTCCGGAAAAGTATTAGAGTATAAAAATGTTAAATTGTTGGGTAGGCCCCAAAATGGGAGCTAATGACATTTGCTTTTTAGTACATGATATGGATGGCTCTCACTACCGTTTGTTATAATATCGCGATATATTATATTAATTTTACCATAATAGCATATGGAATTAAATTACAAAGTTATTACATTTTTCTAATTTGCCTCTAATCTATCCCTGTTTACCTGTTCATTTTTAGATAAAATGTTATTTATGTTTATTCTTACTTGGTGCATAATGTTTTTGATATGGAGAGAGTTTGGATTTTGAATTGCAAAAATATATAGCAATGCTTATTATGCGATTCATTTATTTTATATAATTTTCTTGTGATCAAACAACTGCGAAGAGAGAATATGGAAAAGAGACTGCATATCAGACCATCGGCAAAGAGTTAAAAATAGATATTTATCAGAGGGATTGGCATTCAAGGATCATCAAGTGCTGGAAATGCTCCTTTTATCACATCATGCTGACAGGGATCAATTGGAAGGATTTTTTGAAGATGAAGATGATTGACAAAGGTTCACTGAAACAATAAAGCGCTATAGAACAGAGAGATGAAAAGTAAAGTCAGTGGAAAGCATCAGTATAGAGCAATTATCTAGGATCATTGGAATTTGCAAGGGTGGAACTTACGGTGGGACAATGAACCTATCCCCACTGCCCGTGGTTCACCCATTTCATTTACCATTGCTCCGATTAATCACGGTGTAAAGTTCGTTATCTACAAAAAGAATAGCTATACTTGTTTTTTACCTTTTCGAGGAATATGGAATTGATAGTATAGATTATGTAAAAATTGAGTATTACAAACTACTGGATGAATTCTTCTAGGAATAGAGTCGAATCCAGAATTACTGGAATTTCAAGGAGTGTCATAGATAGAGCTTAAAATGGGACGATGAGTCTGTCCCCCGTGTCCCGTTTCGTGTAAGTCGAAGAAACCTTCCAGAGTATGCACAACCGATTTCAATCATGATTTACCAAAAGCTCCAAACCTTCTAAATCAGGACTTTAAGGTTGACAAGCCCATTGCCAGTCAGACAGCAGGCAATCCCCAGTTAAAATATAGACCCGGAGCAGTTCATTCTCCGCCCCGGGTCTACACTGCATCCAATAACAAGCCCTACGCTTTTCTTACCGTAAATCGGGACTGGAACGCTGTCTTCACAGCCCTTCGTCTTACAATAACAATTCCGAGCCGGTTCAACCCGTTTTGCCCATAACATTGCCCAGTAAATACCCGGGTTCCTTTTACTCCCTCGAAATCAAGCTTCAAAGTGCCGCCGGGCATCTTCCATTCCAAAGACCAGTTTTCATTTGTTTCCAGCAACCTCAGGTTGGTCAGCATATCATATCCGTTACCTTCACTAAAACAAGGGATATCCTTGTAAACCTGTTTGTCCCCATCACCCGGTTTCACATTTATTTCACCCTTGCAGTGGAATACCCAGTCAATCACGGCTTCGTTTTCACTGTCAACTTCGAATCGGTCGGAAAAGCCATCTGTTTTCAACTGCAAGGATCGTCTGAGCAAAACTCCCGGATACGCCTTGTCTGTTTGTACACTGATATTGTTTTCATTCCAGGCAAGCAATTCGGCATTGCATGGCTCCTGCCTTTTCCCGTCGATAACCACCATATTATGAGCTACAGAGGTCCGGTTCCATTTATCCGTAAATTCAATTCCGTATCCTGATGTTCCAAAATCTGCACTGATCTGTTCTCCGAGTGCAAAGACATCGATCGCCAACTTGTCGTAGTGGTCGTGCCATCCACTGGCATTGGTAAATTTCAACCCAACCCTGACATTCTCATTTTCCAATATTCCTATTCCTGTTTCCTTAAATATACGGCTCCCATAAATTTGGGGTATCCTCCCGGTTTGCGTAAGTTTCTGCGGGCCAAACAGCAGTGCACTTACAGAGGAACGGGGATAGGAGGCAACTGCAGGGTTTGGAAATGTAAACGGCAGCCTGCATAAAGGTTTACAGGTAAACTCATTCTTTTGGGAGTAAATTATGGAGAGAAAATCAGCCGCTTCTGGGCACACACTGCTGAACTCCTCGTAAAGTCCGGCAACTTCACCTATGCAGTAGGCATATTTCGTATCGTTATAGGCAGGCAGCTCACCTGTTACATAAGTAAGCTCCAGCGGGATACGAAACATCTTTTCAAATTTCGGCACGGTAAACAGATCTATATCTTCTTCCCGCGCGATCCATGCCAGAGAGAGCAATGCCTGCACCGTATAAAAATGATATCCCGGAGATATTTCAAACCATAGTCCTTCTTCCGTCACACCCTTTTGCAGCTGATTCCTCCAGCCGAATTCACCGTTGATGGCAAAATCCATCAGTTCCCTGTCCCCGAGAAAATGTGCAGCTGCTGCAAGGGCTCCGTTCATCCAGGAATGGATGTTATGAATCATGTAAATTTGCGGCCTTATTAGGTCGGCGGCAGGCCTGAAGAAGTTTTCTCCCATCTTTTCCAGCTCGGTTTTACTAAATAAGTCAATTTCTCCGACCATACGGAGAATCCTTTCCATTTCGATGACAAAAATAGCTTCCGTTAAGTTTTGCGGAAATACTCTTCCCTTCCCTACATTCTTCCCATGAACCTCATATTTCGTGTAATTCTCCGTATAAAACAGGACATTTTCCTTCAGGTATTTCCGGTAAATTACTTCGTCAGGAAACAGATTTGCAAGAATAGCGGCTCTTTCCAGGTTTAGCATAATGGAGCAGTGGACCAGTTTCCTCCACGACCCGTCCACCAGCTCACCGGTATAGGTCCTGCCACAGGTCGGACATTGATGTGCATAAGGCTTGTCAAATTCCACCCGCAGCATTACAGCGCAATCCTCGCAGAAATAATGGTGATACCAGGCGCTCGGTTCCGTTGGAGGAGACCCCTCCCATTCCCTGCAAAAACCTTCGAATCCCAGTTTTACGGACTCGGCAACAGCTGCCGCCCAGGGCTCGTTTTCAATCTTTTTCTTTACCTCCTGCCAAATAATGGTCTTGGATTGTATCGGCATTGTATGCTCCTCCTTATAGTGAAATGGCGATGAGACAAGACTTCTTGCCTTATCTCCATTCTCGCCTCGGTGATTTGTGATAGTTTTATCATAACGCCGCCTTGTTTTTATGTATATAGAAAAAATGCACCCGCATAATAATACCTTGATTTTCCGGTTTTGTAAGCAATTTTGTTATTGATTTGAAAAGTTGTTATAGATCTTTCCTGCATCCTGTACAAGAATAATAATATGAAGGAATTCCATTCTCTGGTAGCTTCTCGCTCATAAACAGAAACGACAGTGCCATTAAAGTTATGGGTTCAAACAAAGTAGCTATGGAGGCTTTGGTCATAGAAGTCCTTTTCAAACCCTCGGTAAAGAGGATGCAGACTATGGCAGTAGGTACAATACCCTGATATAATAACACAGCTCAAGTCAGGGCTAAAAGATTATCGCTTATTTTCCACTTATCTTCCGACTACTTTTTCTGTGCTTCGGCATAAGCGGAGGGGGTTATCCCCGTATATTTCTTAAAACAGGAACAAGGGGACGGCAGACCAATGCACCGTCACTCCGATCTGGAATGCTTCCTGCACCGAAATGGTCATTGAACATGCATCCCATAAGAAGGTGTTTCTCTGGTCAAGTCCGGATTCCGACGTTGTTTTCTATGAAACCACCCGCTCCGATTCCCATTGGCTGTCCCTTCAGTTTTATGAGGAAAGGCTCCTTCGCAATGCCATTCAGGGTGGAACCTGTCTTATCTATGAAGGAGCTTTCCTGGTGAAGCTTCTGAACAAAGGCAATGTATTTCAAGACTTTCCCGGTTCCTGAACGGTTAAATTTAGACAGGGAAAGGGGGGGACAGGTTCGAGACCGCTGAAAAAGCCAGGTTTTTAGGCATATCATTACGGTTTTGTTGAAATATTTTTAACAAGATAATTTAGTGCTTCCACTTCCAAGGATTCTATTATATTTATATTATTTATTATTTTATCCAAAAGCCTATTATCCTTTGTATGCGCGAATTTTATAAAAAGGTTACGGGTTAATAAACTTATATTCTTAATATTAGAGTATTCATCTATTATTGGATCATTGTAATCTATTGTACCCATATTGGCCAAATAATTTAGCCGTTCACACATCATTACCTTATGATCAAAAATTACATGTAATGCCTTTAAAACATGGAAAGCCGTTTCATTAAGAAGTACTTTTAATAATTTTTGCTTCAATAAACTATAGTTTTTAATACCAAATGTGTATCGTCCTTTTTCTATCTGATCCAGTTCAAATTCATTGATAATAACATTTTCATTCTCTGCTACAATATTTTGGGAATGAAGATAGTTATTTAGTGAATTAATTAGAAAGTAGTTACTAAATTTATAATTTGTATGTATAAATTCTATTTCATCACACCCGAATACGCATGACTCTAGTGCATTTATTATCGCAGTTTCAACGCAATCAAAAGGTACAGTTTCAAATTCGTATTTGCTATATTTAAAGAAATCTGCTACAAAAAATAATCTTTGTTTTCTATCATACCCGTAAATTAACATATCATGAATGCTATGTTTATCCTTATATTGTATTGTATTTGGTATATAGTATTGATCGTAAACAACATCAATATATTTACCCATATCTATCTTTGAGATTATAAACTCAGTTATATTTGAATCAAAAAAGCTTTTTTTAAAATGGTTTATTTTGAAATAAGGACAAACTTTTTTTATTGACCAGGAATGAAATCTTAAAATTGAAAAACCATTCTCATAGCATGGTTCTTCTCCCCATAAATTAATATAATTATTAAATACCCAAGCTTCTGTTGATGGGTAACTGCTGAGTATAGACAGCATATGTGCATCTGAGGTATAGCTTGTAATAACTGGATACTTTACCTTTAAAATGACACTCTCATTAATTACATTATTCATCGTAAATTCCTCCTATATCCACATTATAAACCAAAAACTCCCATTCCAGCTGCTTTAAATGCATTCGGGGCAAGGACAAGACACCTGTCCGAGACTGTTGAAAAAGTACCGATTTTTAAAAATCTACAACTTAAAATCTCATGGCTTCGTTATGATTTTTCTAAAAAAGTGGCTTTTCCAGTAGCTTCGACCTGTTCCCTCGTCCCTGTGCTTACTCATTAGCCAAATTCATGTCCCGGTATCCTATTATTGACATAGGTCTTACCTTCTAATGGCTCGAATCCTGATATCTCTATGTCAGTTACAATCGGTTCTGCATTATGTTTATTGGGGAATGTGAAGTTAAGAGTATACTTATTTCCGTAAAAAGCTGCTTTCATACCATCGCCTATAAAAACTGCCGTATTAGTAAGGAAAATAACCTTTTTATTTTTTTCTCCCTCTGCCTCATTCACTTCATAAACAGTGAAATGAAAAGAAGTGTCAGTTATATTGGATATTTTGACTTCACAATAATTTTTTAAAATAGTATCACCGAAACGCCCTTCATCAAAATAACTGCCTTCATATAATTTAACTTTGCCAATTACTTCATTTTTATTTTGAGAGA
Organism: Bacillota bacterium; assembly: GCA_023419605.1. GTDB lineage: Bacteria > Bacillota > Clostridia > Acetivibrionales > JAEZXR01 > JAEZXR01. The sequence goes on from JAEZXR010000092.1 coordinate 8,534, forward strand.
CATTGTTTTTATCCTTTACAGCTTGTCTATTCTGGCTTGGACCAGCAGGAGACTGTACAGAATTTGTATTATTTATATCTGTTTCTTTTTTTTCATCCACACTACTTTGCCCGGCAGCAGCCGATATAGACTTACTTTCGTTTTTATAACTGCTGCAATCAACGAAAATGAAAATAAAACTTAAACATATTAATATGACAGAAATCTTTTTCATAAATAAATCCCTTTCATAATAACAACTCTAATTAAGAAATTAACACACTTTTCCAATATTTACAATATAAATTTTAACCCATTCGGATCATCCAAATTTTACAACTCACAGGGATAAGGGGACAGGTCCAATGTTGTCAGGTTAAGCTGCAACCCTCACCCCCTAGCCCCCTCTCCCAAACTTGGTAGATGGGAAAGGTCAGTTCGGCATTTGTGTTAAGTCCCTCTACTGAGCTCGGGAGAGGGACTTAGGGTGAGAGTTGATGCTTGGAGTTACCTATTTCTTCTGGCAAACAATATTTCTTAACCTGACAACATTGAACCTGTCCCCGCGTCCCAACTTTTTGTATCGGCTTAATGAACAAATATATCCTACTCCTACACTTTTAAATTCTAGGAAAAAAACTATACAATAGTAAAGATATTACAAGAAAAAAGCATCTAAATTGGCTTATACTCTTCATGCAAATATTCAATAAAAAAAACACAATAAAAAGTATGTATAACAGATTAACTTATCCTTTTGAAGTATCTATAATGAAAATGACAATCAGGAGACACTTATAATCCGCGACTCATCTTAAACAACAGAATTTTGTGACTCGGCACCTATTGAAAAAAATCCTTTTGAGAAATATGAATTAAGTTCAAGGCTTGACCCCATAAGGTGCTACCAGTATGTGCCGGAGACGGTAAGCAGACTGGAGGAAGTTATTGAACTGGCAAATTATTCAGATTTAATTAAAGCAAGTGGAAAAATAACGGCTGAGATGATTGTAAAGTTGAAAAAAGACGCTGCTGCTTTTGTCATAAGACCCTTGGAAAGTCTCCCAGGTCATTAATCGCCAAGAGAGCCATTATAGAGCCTATGTATGCCCTGGAGCCATGTAAGATAAGGCCCAATTCCTTACAGCAAAAAGCTATCGATGGCGAGCTGATCTACCTGGAACCTCACGGTAGTGCTGATTCCTGGATTATTGTGGGTATTACCAGGGATACTTCAGCACTTTTGTTGATGGAGAGTCTGATAGAAACAGCTGCGTTATGAAAAGTATATTACGTGTTTTGCGGAGCTAACGGATGCCTCCCTTAACAACGTAAAATATAAAAAATAAATTAGAAAAGGAGATTACCATGAGGAAAAGAAGTTTAATTATGTTACCCCTGGCGGTAGTACTTTCATTATTGCTGACAAGTATCTCTTATGCAGATGTAACAAGCAATTATGTAAACCCGCTTATGGGCGGTGCTGACCCTACAATCGCAAGGGCAGCAGATGGTTATTACTATTCATGCTTTTCCGGCGATAACAATATCACATTAAAAAGAAGTGAAACAATTCTAGGAGTATCAACCGCAAAAAGCAAAATAGTTTGGAAAAAGCCTGCTGATTTTGGATTTGTGTGGGGTCCATACGTATATAGACTGGATGGGAAATGGTATATTTATTTTGCCTCAGGTCCGGCGAAAAGCTTTGGATATGGACATCCAAGTTCATATGTCCTGGAAAACTCATCTTCCGATCCTTTTGAAGGAACCTGGGAGCTCAAGGGAGAATCCGCTAATGCAGACGAGGATGGGACGGTTACGACTAAGAAGGGACTGCTGAATACTCAAGGCTATGGTTTGGCATGCGGCGTTATAACAATTAAAGGGGAAAGATACTTCACATATACAAAATACTACTATTTCCCTGACCCTAAAGACCCTACAAAAACGAAATTTGACGAGTGTCCAACTATTGTCAAAATGAAGAACCCATGGACATTAGAAGGTGAAGAATGTACATTGGCAAGGCCGCAGTTCGACTGGGAAAAGAAGACTGACAATATAAATGAGGGCTGTGCTGTAGTTGAAAGAAACGGCAAGATATATTTTGCCTATTCTGCAAGCAGCTTTATGAATGATAACTATTGTGTCGGCGTATCAGTAGCTGATGCAACATCTGATGTTATGAAACCCGAATCATGGAAGAAATATCCTGAACCTATAATGAAAAGATCAGATGAAAACAGTTCTTATGGACCGGGATCACCTTTATTCCTTAAGTCCGAAGACGGTACAGAGGATTGGATTATTTACCATGGAATACCGACCCATGGACAAGGCGGTGGAAACAGAGGAATAAGAGCCCAACGTATAAGTTGGAATGATGATGATTTCATAAATCCCGGAATTCCTTCAAATCCCGGTACTGTTCTTACCAGACCCTCAGGAGCGGAAAAAAGTGAAATTTATGAAGCTGAAGATGCAAAGTTATCAGGAGCTTCAAAAATAGCTGCAAGAAGTGCATTTGCTTCGGGCGCCGAATATGTAAAATACAATAACAGTAGCGACAATGACTATGTAGAGTTTACAGTAAACACGAACACTGCAGGAACCTACTCACTGGATTTCAGATACAATAATAATACGGCGGATGCTGTTAACATGAAATTAGGAGTTAACCAAGAGACTCCCAGTAATATTTCATTTGCATCTAATGCAGGATCCGATGCAAACTTCGACATTAAAACAGTTTATAACATTAAGCTTAACGCCGGAAGCAACACGATCCGTCTTTCCGGTAACAGCACCTTGGCTCTCGACGCCTTGATTATAAAAAGAAGCACATTGTATGAAGCAGAAGATGCCGAGTTGTCCGGAAATGCAAAAGTAGATACAGACCATCAGGGATATAGCGGAACCGGTTTTGTTGGAGGATTTTGGGTTTCGGATTCTGCGGTTACCTTTACGGTAAATGCCGCAAATGCAGGCAACTACTCTGTTAAGCTGCGCTACAGCTTAGGGTTTAATGACGACAGAACCCTGAGCATATATGTAAACGGCAAAAAAATCAAGCAGGTAGATTTCTTTAGCTTAAAAAGTTGGGACAAATGGGCCGATCGTTATGACAATGTTTTTCTGAAAGAGGGAGACAATACCATAATGTATAAATATGACGATGGCGACACCGGTAATGTAAATCTTGACTACATAACAATTACCGAAGCAACTACTTGGCATTATGAAGCTGAATATGCAAAAATTACGGGATCAAAAGATGCTAAAGTAGTTCAAGCAAAAGTTGGCAATACGGGAATCGGTTATATAAATGGGCTATCAAAAGCCAACTCGTCAGTGGGATTTTCTGTATATGCTGAGAATTCGGCATCCTATGATGTAAAGCTGAGATATGCAAACGAAACTGAAGGTAAGACATTAGGACTGTATTTGAATGGCACACATATTAAAAATGTAACTCTCCCGGTTACCGGAGGACTTACTGCTTGGAAAGAACAGCTTGAGACTTTAAGCCTGAGAGAGGGAAAAAACACCATAACTTATAAATGTGAAGCTGATAATTCAGGTATTATAAATATTGACAATATTCATCTTAACAAACGTACTCCCTGGAAGTATCAGGCTGAAGAAGCAATCCGTTCAGGAAGCATAAAAATTGTGAAAGATCATTTATGGTATGAAGGTAACGGATTCGTAGGTGGATTTGAGCAAGAAGGAGATTCAATCAAGTTTGAAGTAAATGTACCAAATACTGCTTTATATACTTCAACCCTGAGATATTCCGGCGCACAGAAGTCAAATATAACAATGAGCCTGTATGTTAACGACGAGTTTATAAAACAAGTTTCATTACCTCCGACAGCAAACTGGGATACCTGGACTGATGCAACAGAGTCAGTAAGCTTGAAAGCCGGAAAAAATGTAATTGAATTCATACGTGAGGACGGTGACACCGGAAGATTTAATGTTGACAGTCTCACAATCGATAAATTCAGCGGCGGATATATGAGTTCGATTGCTAAGAAAATAATTCCCGAAAAGATGGTTAAAATTCAGCCAAAGCACAGCGGAAAAGCATTGGACGTTGACAGAGTTTCAAGCGATCCGAAAGCGGTGATTAACCAATGGGCAAATGGCGATGGAAATAATCAGTTGTGGAGATTTTTAGATCTCGGCACAGGATATTACCAAATACAGTCTGTTCAAAGCGGTCATGTAATCGATATTCTTCCCGGATCAGCCATACAGCAAATCTGTCAAAATACAAGAGCTTCCGGCGACTCGATACCTGATACTCAACAGTGGAAGTTGGAAAAAGACGGTGACTACTATAAAATTATTAGCAGAAGTAATGGAAAAGTAATCACTGTAGAAGCATCCGATAAAAATGGTGCAAAGGTAATGTTAGCTGACGACGAGGCTAAAGATAATCAGCGCATGAAAATTGAAATTCGTAACCTCAGCGATAGCGAATTCCGCACAGTGACCGAGATTACCAAGGTTCCGACAACAGGTAAGGTCGGAGAGGATTTGGTGCTTTTTGGTACTGTTACACCAGATAACGCAACACGCAAAAGTATTGCATGGAGTGTGAAGGATGCCGGCACCACTGGAGCAACCATAGACGGTAATATGCTTTCTGCAAAGAAATCAGGAACAGTTGTTGTAACCGCAGCCATCGAAGAAGGAAGTGCAGTCAGCGCTGAGTACGCAAAGGACTTTAGCATCACCGTAATCAATGAGTATGCGGAAATCAGCCCGGAGAGTGCAAACTATGATCTCAATGCACCCGGTGACGTAAGCACCAATATCAAATGGAATAAAGCAAGCTCTGTAACGGAAGTAGTATACAACAGGAAGCCTGTGACAGAACCGAATATCTCTGTTACCACAGAAGGCACATTGACTATCAAGAGCGACTATCTGGCTTCACTTGGACTTGCAAACGGCAATAAGGCAGAATTTACAATCTCCTTTGATAAAGGAAATCCTGTTACGTTCACTGTTAACATTGTTGACAGCTCCGTACCGGTCAGTCACAGCATCACAGTCGGAACCGATGGGCGCGGCACAGCAAGCGCCAATGTTACTTCTGCGGCAGTGAACACCCAAGTTACGCTGAATGCGAGACCAATGGATGGCTATCGCTTCAAGGAATGGCAGGTCATCAGTCCGGTAGGGTTAACTATCAGCGGAAACACTTTCACCATGCCGGATGAGGCGGTGACTGTAAAGGCCATATTTGAGGAAAACCCTGTGGCAAATTATACACTTACCGTAAACGGCAGCTACGCTTCCGAATCGGGTGCGGGCAGCTACCCTGAAGGTGCGGTTGTTACAATAGATGCGGGCAGCCGCAGCAATTATACCTTCGGCGGCTGGAGTTCAAACGACGGTGTGACCTTTGCCAGCATAAACAGCATCACCACTACCTTTACCATGCCCGCAAAGGATGTAACCATCAATGCCACATGGAGCCATAACGGAGGTTCCTCTGGCGGCAGCGGTGGAAGCAGTTCTCCTTCCGCGCCAGCTACACAAAACTATGCGGCAGATATCAAAGTGACTGATGCCGCAGGCAACGGTACAAAAAACATTACAGTACCTATCACGGTTGATGCGAATACCGGTACTGCAGCCTTGGATGCAAGTTCTCAAGGAAACCTTATGTCGAGTGGTGGAACTGCTGTCATTACAGTACCATCGATCCCAGATGTCGATACCTATACTGTGGGCATCCCCGTTTCATATCTGTCAACGGCTGATAGGCAAGGTTCTGTGATATTTAATACCGATAGAGGCAGCATTACTGTTCCATCGAATATGTTGACAGGTGTAACAGGAACAGATGGAAAGAAAGTGGAATTCTCCATCAGCCAGGGCGATAAATCCGAACTGAAGGAAGCTGCAAAAACAGTCATAGGCAACAGGCCTTTGTTACAGCTGGCATTGACTTTAGACGGAAAGCAAATTGAGTGGAACAATCCCGGTGTGCCTGTGACTGTATCCATACCCTATACGCCGACAGCCGCGGAGCTTGCCAATCCTGAAAGCATTGTCATCTGGTACATCGACGGAAGGGGCAACACGGTTTCCGTGCCAAACGGACATTATGACCGGGCTACCGGCACAGTGACCTTCAAAACCACCCATTTCAGCTACTATGCCGTGGGCTATAATAAAGTGAGCTTTGTGGATATAGCTGCAGATGCATGGTACAACAAAGCAGTGGGCTTTATCGGAGCAAGGGGTATCAGTACAGGCACGGGCAACGGAAATTACAGTCCTGATGCAAAGCTGACCCGTGGTCAATTATTGGTCATGGTGATGAGGGCTTATGGCATATCGCCGGATGCAAACCCACAGGATAACTTCTATGACGCAGGCAGTACATATTATAACGGCTATCTGGCAGCAGCAAAGAGATTGAAGATATCCGAAGGTGTGGGCAACAATATGTTTGCACCGGACAAGGAAATCACCCGGCAGGAAATGTTTACCTTGCTGTACAACGCTCTTAAGGTCATAGGGCAGCTGCCCCAGGGCAATTCCGGAAAATTGCTGTCAAGCTTCAGCGACGCCGGACAGGTCGATTCCTGGGCAAAGAACGCCATGACGGTACTGGTTGAAACCGGGACAGTAGGCGGAAATAGCGGAAAGCTGTCCCCGGCAAGTACGACTACCAGGGCGGAAATGGCGCAAGTGCTGTATAATTTGTTAGCAAAATAGACTTTGCTGTTATATTTTGATTAACCACAAAGGCCAGTAAAAGCATGAGTTGCTTTCGCTGGCCTTACGGGACAAGACCAGCTAGTTAAAGTCAATAGTTTTTTAATAAAAAAATTTAGGTGTTTAGCAAAATAAAAATGAGCATAAGAAACAAACCCAATAAAGGGCCGAACATTGATATTTTAATAGTGTATAA
>JAEZXR010000110.1 GCA_023419605.1 Bacillota bacterium
CCCCCGTGGATATGGTTTTGTTTCTTGACAATTCAAAACTACCACATTTGGTCTACTTATGCCTTTGTTTTACCATCTTATTGGTAATACAATTATTTACTTTTCAATGCACAACACTAATAATTAAACTATAACTATATTAATGCTTACCTTTTTTAAATATTTAGTATATGCATATATTAATCCGGCAAACTGATAGGGGAAATTTATGAAAATATTGTACTTAGTCATTAATAACATTAAAAATTTCATCACAGTTCAAATGAGAATTTTTATAACAATGTATTTAGGACTAATTATAACATGCAGTTCGTTATTATTTCTATATTCATTAACTGTGGGCGAGCGTAAGGAATATGAGGAAAACTTTGGTTATAAGCAGAAAACATATACAATTTTGTTAAACCAAAATAATGATTTACATAAAAAAAACAAACTTATAGAGCAGCTTTTAGATGGCTCCAATTTACCGCCTGTAAGCCAAATACTTTTAATTACTAATAATTATTCTGAAAGAATTAATCAGGTAGTAGGTATTCTATCGCATCGTCAGATATTTTATAATGAGGAAGGACGTTTTTTTAATCAGGATGATCAAACTAATTCCAAGGAAGTTATTATTCCTTGGGTTGGATTTTTTGATTATGGCAAAGGATTATCTCACATTGGAGATGAATTTTTTGTTGAAGATACAGGCTATAAAATTGTTGGAGTAGCGTCCGGTTGCCCAAATAAAACAATTTATATACCTCTTAAAACATACTTGAATAAAAAGTTTAGAATTGATTATGTTAGTATAACCTTTTCTAAACAGTTAAATTCAGTTACAGAAAAATTTTTTATAGATTTAATAAAAGGGTTAATTCCGAATGCTAAAATAGAAAACCCTCCTCCAGTAGATAAAACGGAATTAAATCAATTCCTTACGGGATTATTAATAATTATCTTAATGGTAACTTTATCAATAATTAATATTATAACATTATACAACTTTTGGATTAGAAGTAACATTAGATTATATTATATATATATTATTTGTGGTGCGACAAAGAAGCTTATTTATACTATAATTGGTATAGAAGCAGCGCTACTTAGTATCTCATCATTTATGATTGCACTTATAGTATTTTTATCTATAAATCCTTTACTCATAAACACCGGGATTAGCTTGCAGGTGCGTATTATAGATATTCTTGTTTGTCTCGTTATTATTCTAATAAGTATATTTATATCAGTAATAAATATACTTAGGAAAATTGGCAAATCGCTCGATTCATGCAAAATAAAATTAGGGGGTGATTAATATTAGAGGGACTATTATTTTATCCATTAAAAAAATACTAGATAATAAATTTACAAATATCATTATAATTATGCAGATATTTGTTGCTCTACTTACGGTTAATATATTAGTAGGAAGAGTTCAGTATACATATTACTTAAAAAATATAATTGAAAATGGGAGTATATCAAAAGCGGTATACTTTTCACCTTCCCCCCAATTTGTTATTGGAGCTATGAATAACAACCAAACCATAAGTACAGACGAGAAAGTTAATTCTATAAGCAATATAGATCAAATCGGTAAGATTTATACAACGAGATTGATTATGCCGCAAATAGATGCTGCAATTGAAGCATATGTTTATAATAATTCGATAATTAATTCTATTAAATTGCCTCTTTACAAGGGTAAGTGGTTTCCAAATGAGCAAATAAAAGATGATAGAATTCCAATAATATTAAGTTATTCTATGGCCAAATTTTTTAAAGTAGGTGATTTACTCCCTATCAAATACGTAGATAAAAACAATAATACAGGTGAAATGTATGCCCAAGTAATAGGAATTATGAATAATTCAAATTTCTTTTTAAGACTCGGAGCAGGCGGGAGTAAAATGCAATTAAACCAAATTTTTTCTAGAAACCAGTTTTTCGCCATTATACCGTATACAAATATTAATACACGTATGCAAACTTTTGATCAGTTTGGCAGGATTCTCTTTATCAATAATGACGCTAATAGAAATGAAGCAATAGAGAAAGCTAAAAACATATTAATGAATTTAGGCCATACGGATACCATAGAAAACATGATAAGTAATTATTTACAATCAAACCATAAAAATATAATAATGCAAAGTGTTTTATCAATTCTTTTGCTAATGTTAGCAATATCAGGAGTAGGAGGAAGTAATGCATTATTATTAATAAATCAGGAAAAGGAATTTGCAATATATTTTATGTGTGGTCTATCCTGGGGAAGATGTATACTAATAATTATTATAAGAAGCTCTGTGTTATTAATACTTCCATTAATTTTGTCAAGTATTGCTACTAATGCATTGTATTGGACACTATTTGGAGAAAATATGATAATCAATGTTTATAATATAGGTATATCAGTTGCATTTGTCATCTTTATATATTTTATTTCTTCACTAAGTCAATTAATCGCTTTTTATAAAACTAGTCCAATATCAATTATAAGGAGGTGGATATAAATGGGTTATATTAAATTAATAAATCTTCAAAAAAAATATAATATTGATTTACCATCTGAAGTACATGCTTTACGTGGAATTAACCTGGAAATTGAAAAAGGCGAAATGATTGCTATTATGGGTATTTCAGGTTCAGGTAAATCTACCCTTCTCCATATTTTGGGCTGCTTGGATGTTTATACATCAGGTGATTATTACCTTGAAAATGAAAAAATCGATTCAAAAAACAGTTCTCAACTTGCATTGATAAGAAATAAAAGAATTGGTTTTGTTTTACAAGAATATGGACTATTATTAAATAGAACTGTATATGAAAATATATCTGTTCCTTTACTTCTTGGGAAAACTAATTATACAAAAATAAATCAATTATGTAGAAATGTAGCAGGTGAACTTGGAATAGAAAATCTTTTAATGAGAAAAGTTGACCAGTTGTCAGGAGGCCAAAAACAAAGAGTTGCTATTGCTAGGGCAATAATAAATGAACCAGAATTAATTTTAGCAGATGAACCAACAGGAGCGTTAGATACAAAGACAGCAAGCGAAATTATGCAAATCCTTTTAAACCTTAATAAATTAGGAAAAACAATTGTTATTGTTACGCATGATAAGCATATAGCTTCATTATGCACTAAGCAAATATTTATAAAAGATGGGTTAATATATGAACAAGAATAACATAACTCTAAATATTATTAAATGGAGCATCTATTTGACAGGGTAAAGTGGGAATGTACTGTATTTGATGTAAGCGCTTCAACATATAGCGTAAGTGCAATACTAAATATATTAAGAACCTGTTCCGGGTGTATGAACGACTGAACGATCTCCTCCTTGCAAGAATAAGAAATCATGAATGCTGAGGAGGAGATTTTTATGTAAACGGTGCTAAAATATCCATAAACAACGGTTGAAAATCCCCCCACAAAAAACGTACTCTTCCCTAAGGGAGGAGACGAAAGAAATGATAGATTGTGAGGAATTCCTTATGATTCAAGCGATGAAAAACAAAGGGATGTCCATTACACAGATTGCTACTGAAATGGACGTTGATAGAAAAACGGTTTCCAAATGGCTTAAGGCCAACAAACTACCCCAATACAGTGTCCGCAAACCTGTCCAATCAAAGATTGGGCCTTTTAAGGAATATATTAAAGCCCGCATGGAGGAGGGGTGTGTCAATGCAGTCGGTATCCTTGATGAGATCCTTGCCCAGGGGTATTGCGGTAAAATCACCATCTTCAGGGAATTCATAAAACTCCACAGATAAAATTGAGGCTCAGACTAAATAATATAAATCTTTTCAATTCCTACATGCCCTCCAATCATAATCTTCATATTCTTAAATCCTCTCATTGCAACTCTACTATGCTTTCTATAAATATACAATAGGATGCCAACAACATTTCAAAAAAACCTCGCTATAATACTGGGTAATGGTCACATCCTGTTCCCAATCGCACAATAAAATACAAATAATGATAGAAACTAGCCTACCTTAACCAGTCAATTGAAGCCACCCCTGGAAGAACCGGAAGCAGCATTAGAACCTGTTAGGGCCAAATCCCCGGACCCAGGCAAGGAGGGGGCCGCCGGGGGAAACTCTGCCGACTGAACATGGTTCCCCCGGCGCTGCATCGACCGCTCCAGAGGCATACCCAAAAAGCCCAAAATAAATACCCTAAAATAACTCTCCTAGGACACGCAAAAGGAATCCCTCAACAAACAATCCCCCCCAGAATGTATTTAATTGTATATAATCATATATTAAGCGAAATTAATTTAACTTGACAGCATTTCCACGCATGCTATAATATTTTTAACAGATATATGAGAGATATTATGAATGGAGGTAGAGATTGATATGAAAATAATCGACCTATTCAGAAATAAGAAACCTGTCATCTCCTTTGAAATTTTCCCTCCAAAGATGGACACTCCCTTGGAGTCCATTTACAGTACTTTGGAACAGTTTAAGGAACTGAATCCGGATTTCATCAGCGTTACCTACGGAGCTGGAGGAAGCGCAAAGGACAGGACCATCGAAATCGCATCCAAAGTCAAAAAAGACTACGGAATCGAAGCTCTGGCCCATTTTACCTGTGTAGGCCATACAAAGGAAGAAATCGACAGCATGCTCGAAAAGCTAAAGGAATGCGGCCTGGAAAACATCCTCGCACTGCGGGGAGACCCTCCGGCCAACCAGCCTGATTTTGATTTCAGTAAAAACGTTTACCGCTATGCCAACGAACTGATTCACCATGTGAGAAGTAAAGGTGATAATTTTTGCGTTGCTGCGGCTGCTTATGTAGAGGGTCATGTGGACTGCAACCGTTTGAGGACGGATATGGAAAACCTGAAGAAAAAAGTAGATGAAGGTGTGGATTTTCTGGTAACGCAGCTGTTCTTTGACAACAGGCTGTTTTATGATTTTCTGGATAAAGCGGTTTCCCACGGTATCACCTGCCCCGTGACGCCAGGGATCATGCCCATTTTTAAGGCCGACCAAATCAAACGCATTACTTCCCTTTGCGGTGCGTCGCTCCCGGCAAAGCTGGTTCTGATGATGGACAAGTTCCAGGACAATCCGGAAGATATGCGTAAGGCCGGGGTGGAATATGCAGCACTGCAGATTCGGGACCTAGTTGAAAACGGCGTGGATGGCATTCATCTTCTCACTATGAACCGCCCAAAATCCACGAAGGAAATATTGGGAAACAGCGGCTTATTTAAAGATATCCGTAAATAAGATGCCGTACCATACCTTAAAGGCCGCTATCCGACAGAACCATCGGATAGCGGCCTTTAACCTGCACAGCTAAACTTTTATATTACGACAATGGAGTCATATACCTTCTGGTTTTTAACTACATTGTACTTTACGTCTTTTTTATACTCGTCGATAACGGCTGAATATTTTGTATAAACAGCTTCACCCTTCAAGCTTTCTTTTACTTCTTCATATGTTGGCTTCTTCATAACATGATAGCCATACTCGCTCTTTACAATTGCCGTATCTCCAGGCTTTGCGCTGAAAGACCAATCTTCGAATTCCTTTACCATTTCCCCTCTACCCAGGGTATACTGTCCGGCATTTTCCTTTGATCCAGGATCTTCCGAGTACTGTTTTGCCAGTTCCTTCATGTCGCCGCCGGCTTTAACCTTTTCAAAAACTTCATCTGCTTTTTTCTTGGCTTCTGCCTGTTTATCTTCCGGCAACGGCTTTTTATCCGCATCCACAGTTGAAATCAGGATATGCCTGACTGTAACTTTATCAGCGTTCTCTACACTTTCATAGGCTTTTTTGTAATCGTCTTCCGTTGGCTGAATCTTTTGCTGTTCCTGGCTTGTATACTTTTGTACCAGTGTCAGGTCTCTCGCAATGGTTTTATATTGATTTACTGTTATACCATAGAGTTGTTTCAACTGTTTGTCAGCTTCCATCCTACCCATGGTCTTTACCTGTTCATCAATGGATTTGTTGATGTTATCCACTTCCGTTTTTTCCAGCTTTACATTGTTTTCTTTTGCTTTGATCTGCTGAATTTTGTAACTCTGTGCCTCTTCAAGAGCACGTGTTTTGGCTTTTTCCTTCGCATCTACCCCATCAATCTTTGAATTCCAAAAAGCATTTGTATCCCCGCCTGATGCAGACACGGTCTGTTCCATTTCGTTTTTAATAGATCCGAGAAAGAAATTATACTCCGCTTTAGTGATTTTTTCTCCCCCGACCTTTGCTACATAATCATTTGAACTACTCCAGTACACTGCACCTCCTATGCCTATTACAGCTACAAGGACAATAGCAGCGATAATTAAAAGCACCTTGTTTCTCAATTCTATCTCTCCTTACTCTACAGTAGTTTTCTTTATTCATCCTTCTCTTTTAAGAGTTTGCATTCAATAAAAAGTTGAATAAATTCAATTCTATTATAATTCATTCCCGACCGCTCTGCAAATTATTAATGTCCTGTAATAAAATCTTAATATTTTCCAGTAATTCGCTCCGGTTCAGGCTGGCAATTTTGTATGTCACATAGGGTGTACTGCTGGCTGTGAAAAGCAGCGTTCTCCGGTATTTGTCCATTAATTTCCCCAGTACGTCGAGTTTCACATCATTATTATTCCGGTACTGCAGTATAACAGCTCCGTTTTTCTCTTGCAGGGAGGAAAAACCACAGGCCCTCGCCAATGTTTTGATGTGAGCGATCTGTACCAGATTCCGAACTGCGGCAGGCATATCGCCATAGCGGTCCGTCAGCTCATCCTCTACATCCAGCACGTCCTGTTCGTCCTGTATGGAGGCAATTCTTTTGTACATTTCGATCTTCTGGCTCTCGGAGTTGATATAGCTGTCATCAATGTATGCACTAACGTTGATATCAATAGTGACTTCCAGCTCCCTTTCCCGCATGGATTCACCGCTCAATTCCCTCACAGCTTCGTCCAGAAGCTTGCAGTACATGTCATAGCCCACCGACTCCATATGTCCATGCTGTTCCGGTCCCAAAAGATTTCCGGCCCCACGGATTTCCAGATCTCGCATGGCAATTTTAAAGCCGGAGCCGAATTCCGTAAACTCCTTAATGGCCTGAAGTCTTTTTTCCGCAATCTCCGATAAAACCTTATCCTTTTTATACGTAATATAGGCGTAGGCCAACCGGTTGGAGCGGCCGACTCTTCCCCGAATCTGATAAAGCTGGGAAAGCCCCATCCGATCAGCATCTTCAACGATAATGGTATTCACATTGGGCATATCCAACCCCGATTCGATGATGGTCGTACAAATCAGGATATCATAGTCGCCATTAATGAAATTATTCATAATGGTTTCCAATTGGCCTTCTGCCATCTGTCCGTGGGCCACCTCAATCCGTGCATCCGGCACCAGTGCTTGGAGCTCCGTAGCTTTGAGTTGTATGGACCGAACCCGGTTATACAGGTAGAATACCTGACCTTTCCGGCTCATCTCCCGGGTTATGGCATCCCGTACCACATCTGCATTGTATTCCATTACATAGGTTTGCACCGGGTATCTTTCCTCCGGCGGATCCTCCAGGACACTGATATCCCGGATTCCTACCAGCGACATGTGAAGCGTTCGGGGAATGGGTGTGGCTGTCAAGGTCAGGCTGTCTACATTGGCCTTCATATTTTTAAGCTTTTCCTTGTGAGTCACTCCGAAACGCTGCTCTTCATCCACAACCAGCAGTCCCAGATCATTGAACTGGATATCCTTTTGCAGCAGCCGGTGGGTTCCTACCAAAACATCGATGTTTCCCGCCTTTACATCCTTAAGGATCTGCTTTTGATCTGCAGCCGTCCGGAAGCGGCTGATGACGTCTACCTTTACGGGGAAATCCTTCATCCTCTCCTTGAAATTGCTGAAGTGCTGCTGTGCCAGTATGGTGGTAGGCACCAGGTAAGCCGCTTGCTTTCCGTCCATGGCCGCTTTGAATATGGCACGAATCGCAACCTCCGTCTTTCCATAGCCCACATCACCGCACAACAGCCGGTCCATAGGCCGGTCGGATTCCATATCCGCCTTTATTTCCTCGATGCATTTGAGTTGGTCCTCGGTTTCCTCGTAAGGGAATGCTTCTTCAAACTCCTTCTGCCATACAGTATCGTCAGAGAAAGCAAATCCTTTCTGGGTTCTTCGCTGGGCGTACAGTTTGACCAGTTCCCCGGCCAATTCCCGCAGAGACTCCTTGACCCTGCTTTTGGCTTTTACCCAGTCGGTGCCACCCAGCTTACTGAGTTTGGGAGTTTTGCCCTCAGTCCCGATGTATTTTTGTATCAGGTCCAACTGATTGGTAGGAATATAGATAAATCCATCATCCTGATACCGTATTTTCAGGTAATCCCTCTTCACACTGTCCACGACCAGCTGCTGAATGCCCACATACTGACCGATTCCATGCGTTTGATGCACGACGTAGTCTCCGAGGCTCAAATCCGTGAAGGCCTTAATCTTGTTTCCTTCCTTTTTACCCGCAGCCCTCCGAGCCTTTCTTCCCTGACCGAAGACCTCCTTGTCACTGACGACTACCAATCCGATGCCTGGATATTCAAAGCCCTTGTTGAGGCTTCCCCGGGTGATAAAGACCTGTCCCCGGGGAGGTATCTCTCCATACTCCTCTGAGTACACCGACTCCACCGCTTTATCCGCCAGTTCCTGGGCAAGCCGCTGTCCCCGTCCCCGGGTCCCCGCCAGCACGATAATCCGATGGTCTTTTTCCTTCCAATGTTTGATATCTTCAATCAACAGTTCGAGATGGCCCTGGTAGGAGTTCATCACCCGGGATACCACACTGAAGTTTTTACTTTCCCTGATTCTACTGCCGGAAACAGGCATGGTACTTAAATAGACGGTTTTCCTGTCCTCCAGGTTTTCCTGCAAAGCCTCAAAATCAAAGTCCAGATCAAAGCTGGCCGGAAGGAGGCTTCCTTTTTCCAGCATGGTTTTACAGGATTCATGGTGCTCCAAAATCACGTTTTCTATCCGCTGCTTCACCCGTACCAATTCATCCACGAAAACCAACAGTTCCGATGAATCCTTTATGTAATCCAAAAGAGTATTGGGCGTTTCTATGATATAGGGTATAAATCTGTCCATACCGGGAAAATAGTGGTCACTCCCGAGACGGTCAATGTCTCCCTGTATTTTGTTTTTAATTTGATTTACGTACTCTTTACCGTTCTTTTCCCGAACCTGCCTTGTATATTGTTCCAGATCCCGGTTGATTTTTTCAATGATTGCCTTTTTCCGCTTTGCTTCATAGATCACTTCACGGGCCGGAATCATCCGCGCTTCTTCCACCCGGTCGATGGAACGCTGCGACAATACATCAAAGTTTCGGATAGAATCAATTTCATCGTCGAACAGTTCCATACGCACCGCATGGTCCATATCAATGGAGAATACATCGACGATTCCTCCACGGATTGCAAACTGGCCTTTTCCCTCTACGGTAGGTACTCTTTCGTACCCCATGGCAATGAGCTTTCCCGGGAATTTGGAAAGATCCACCCGATCCCCTACCTTCAAGGTAATGACACTTTGTTCAAAGAGCTCTCTTGGCATCAGTTTTTGTACTACAGCCTCCGCTGAAGTGATGATGTATTTGAACCTTCCCTGCAAAACAAGATCCAGGGTTTTTATCCTTTGGAATATGGCATCATAGCTTCTTGCCTCAATATCATGCAGCATGATTTCCTTTGCAGGAAAGAACAGTATTTCGTCTCCCATGAAGAAAGAGAAATCCTCATACATCCGTCGTGCCTGCATCTCATTAAAGGCAATAAAAATACCCCTGTTTCCGGAATGCGTACAAAGGGCATGAGAAATATGGGCCTTCTGGGAATCAGAGGGCCCTGTTACAGTTAACGGGATTGTGTACTTTTTAACGGAATCCAGGATTTCCTTATACTCCTGCGATTCAATCAGTGGGTTTATCAAGTAATTCATATCCACCACCTTGATTGGGTATCAGGGCTGAGATACGGGGACGGTTCTCCCCCCGCGCCGCAGTCCCAACCTTTCTATATCTATACCTATTTATTATACTTGTTCATGGCCGATTCTACATCAGCTTTGATCAATTCTGCAACAGCTTCCGCTGCTTTCGTGATCCCTTCATTGGCTGTTTTCCGGTCCTCCGCCGAGTATTTGCTGAGGACATAGTCAGCCAGATCCCAGTTGGCGGGAGCTCTCCCTATGCCGATTCGAACCCGGGGGAAATCATCCTTTTGAAGCAGATAGATAATGTTTCTCATGCCGTTGTGTGTACCTGCACTGCCTTTGGGCCGTACCCGGACTTTCCCGGGAGCCAGGTCCACGTCGTCATAGATCACCACAAGCCGACTCATGGGGATCTTGTACCAATCTACAATATCCCGCACACTTTCCCCGCTTAAGTTCATAAAGGTTTGCGGTTTTACCAGCAGGACTCTTTGCCCTTCGATGGTTCCCTCACCATATAACGCTTTAAATTTTAATTTTGACACGCTTATATTATGCTTCGCCGCCAAAAGGTCCACAGCATCAAAGCCTACATTGTGCCTGGTATTATCATACCGCGTGCCGGGATTTCCCAGCCCGACAATTACATGCAAATTATCCAATTTATTACACCTCATGAAAATAATT
Organism: Bacillota bacterium; assembly: GCA_023419605.1. Taxonomy (GTDB): domain Bacteria; phylum Bacillota; class Clostridia; order Acetivibrionales; family JAEZXR01; genus JAEZXR01. The sequence continues at coordinate 10,657 of JAEZXR010000110.1, forward strand.
AAGAATGATGAACGAAGAAGGAAGAATATGGCTTTTCTTCTGTAACATCTCCGCCATTATTATTCTTCATTCTTCACTCCTCATTCTTAATGAGAATTATCTTTGCGTAAACAGTGTGCTTATGGAGATGTCTCCATAAATTCTCTCAATAGCTTCTCCGAAAATATCTGCTACGGAAATCTGAGTGATTTTTGCGATGCGTTTTTCCTCAGGCAGCGTAATGGTATTCAGCGTAATCAATTCCTTGATAGGAGAATTTTCAATCCTTTCAATGGCAGGACCGGATAATACGGCATGGGTACAGCATGCATACACTTCGGTCGCTCCCATTTCGGATAAAGCCTTTGCTGCATTTACAATGGTTCCTCCTGTGTCGATCATGTCATCCACCAGAACCACTTTTTTCCCCTTTACATCCCCGATGATATTCATGATTTCCGAGACATTTGCCTTTGGTCTTCTCTTGTCAATGATGGCGAGAGGCACTTCCAGAAGTTCTGCAAACTTTCTGCATCTTGCTACGCTTCCCACGTCCGGTGAAACTACAACCAGATCATCAAAATTTTCAAACTTCTCTTTAAAGTGCTTTGCCAGTATAGGCCCCCCTACAAGCTGGTCAACAGGTATATCAAAAAATCCCTGCAGCTGTGACGCATGAAGGTCCATGGTCAATACTCGATCTGCACCTGCCACTGTAATCAGGTTTGCAATCAACTTAGCAGAAATCGGATCTCTGGCTTTCGCCTTTCGATCCTGTCTTGCATAGCCGAAATACGGCATAACTGCAGTAATCCTTCCTGCTGAAGCCCTCTTCATGGCATCAATCATGATCAGCAGTTCCATAAGGTTATCGTTTACAGGAGTGCAGGTGGATTGAATGATAAAAACATCCGACCCCCTTACCACTTCTCCGATATTGACTGCAATTTCTCCGTCACTGAATTTCCCTACGGTAGCTACTCCCACAGGCAAGCCGATTTTTTCAGCTATTTCCTCCGCTAAAGGCCTGTTTGAGTTTCCTGCAAAAACCTTGATATCCTTTCCGTGAATGTTCATCGCTATACTCCCTCTTTTTTGTTTTATAATGCGTATGATCCCTACTTCCCACCCTGATCTTCAAGGTGGTGCTAATGACGCATTTCATCCTCCGCAGCCATGCCATCTTATTTTCATGCGAAGCATATATTTATTTATATAATAAAATTTTTTCTCTATCTCTTACATCGGGCAGCATCCCTTAATTTCCTAGCTTCTTTTTCTTCCTTTTTTTATTACCCAGTCCTCTTTAATGACCTGCCGACTTCTGGCTATGGCCAGAGCATTTTCAGGTACTTCCTCTGTAATGGTGCTGCCTGCAGCAATATAGGAATCCTTTCTCACGGATACAGGCGAAACCAGATTGCTGTTGCATCCCACAAATACATTATCTTCTATGATGGTCTTATTTTTACTTTTTCCGTCGTAATTAACAAATACCACCCCGCATCCGAGGTTGACATTCTTGCCGACCTCAGCATCCCCAACATAAGTCAGGTGCGAGATTTTTGTCTTGTCTCCGATAACAGCCTTTTTAACTTCAACAAAATCTCCGATTTTTACATCCCTGCCGATACGGCTTTCCGGTCGTATATAGGCGAAGGGGCCTACATGGGTATCCTCCCCGATAGAGCTTTCAAGCACCACGGAATTATTGATTTCCACCCTGTCTGCGACTATGGCTGAAACAAGCCGGCTGTTGGGACCTATAACGCAGTCCTCACCAATGACCGTATCTCCTTCGAGAATGGTTCCCGGCAGAATAACGGTATCCATTCCGATCCTTACTTCATCCTCTATATAAGTAGCTGCCGGATCAATGATTGTAACTCCGGAGCGCATAAGCTTTTCGAGAATCCTTTTTTTCATGGTATCCGAAGCTTCCGCCAATTGCACCCTGTCATTGATGCCCAGAATTTCCCTGGAGTCCTGTATTTTTATAGCTCCAACCTTCTGGTTCCTTTTAATTAATACCTCCAGTGTATCCGGCAGGTAATATTCTCCCTGGCTGTTGTTATTTGTAATTTCCTTTAAAGCTTTAAGAAGATGTGTTATTGTAAAGCAGTACATACCGGAATTCACTTCCCGTATGCTTCTTTCCTGTTCCGTTGCGTCCTTATGCTCTACAATCCGAAGAACATTGCCTGAGGTGTCTCTTATAACCCTTCCATACCCGGTAGGATCTTCAAGTTCCGCAGTAATTACAGTGGCAGAATTTCCATTTTCGCTGTGGAACCGGAGGGTCGCCTCAATCGTACTCGAGGTCACCAGCGGGGTGTCCCCACATAATACTATAACATAACCCTCTTTACCTTCAAGATAGCTCTCCGCCTGCATAACTGCGTGCCCTGTACCCAGTTGTTTTTCCTGCAGGGCATACTTTGTCGAATTCCCCATGCATTCCTTCACTTGATCGGCCTGATGTCCTACAATCAGAACACTCTCAGTGATACCGGCATTTTCTACAGCTTGATGAACCCATTGAACCAAGGGCTTACCGCAAATTTTATGGGTCACCTTTGATTTTTTTGATTTCATTCGCTTGCCTTCTCCTGCTGCCAGGATAATGGCGATTCGATGCTCCATAGTTCATTTCCCCCTCACTTAGTCCGCATTCTATTTTCTCATTTTTTAAACACTTTTTCAACCCTAAATTCGATTCCTTTTTTATCAAAAAAGAGGCATGCCTCACGCGTGCCTCTTTTTCCTATATACTGCTATTCACATAAAATAAAGACACTTAATACCTCTAAGTGTCCTTTTTCATTGTCTTATTCTGCAATTGAAGTTGATTCATATTTTTCCAGAATCGCACCCTGCAATTTCTCTCTTGCAGCGGAATTAATGGGATGCGCGATATCCTTAAATTCTCCATCCGGCGTCTTTCTGCTAGGCATTGCAATGAACAATCCGTTCTGGCTTTCAATGATTTTTATATCATGAACCACAAATTCATTGTCAAATGTTACAGATACAACCGCTTTCATTTTGCCTTCCGCTTCAATCCTTCTAATACGAATATCAGTAATTTCCATAACCTTTACCACCTTCCGTTACAAAAATATATAATTACACCGAAACCAATCCTCTCTCTTCTGTCCCGGCTATAACCCACTTTTTGCATGCGTACACTTTTATACTGATTCTACTTAATATATTCGATATAAATTTATTTTCTCCTTCTACAGGAGAATAAATTACTGAAATTTTTTTCAAATTTTGTGGCTCTTTGCCTATATAACCGTACAAATAGTTCTATAATGTACGGTTTCAACTTCCGGGATAAAATATCAAAGGACTATATACGCCGCGCAGGAATACGCTCACAAGATAGCGGAGTATGAACGCTGCTGCACGGGTACATCGGCAAGCAAGGGAAATTCCAATTTCCGTGCCTGGTACCAGCACAGGTAGGAATATCTAAAATTTTTGTGCTTTATACATGCAATATTATAATATTCGAAATGCTTTTAATTTTTATTCGGGTAGATTTAAAAATTATTTGCGTGTTTTTATAAATAGCCAACTTCAGCCTTGAATTGAGCCAGGAGTAAAACACCCTCAAAGCCGGGCATCTTACTCCTGGAAATTATAAGGTTTAAAGTTGGCTATCTGTATCGGGCACTGTAAAAATAATTTTACCCAGCCAGGCAAGTGGGCTTGCCTTTATTTCATTGTCTAGCTGGAAATCACCAGTTTACAGTGTCCGATCTATACTTGGCTGTATATGAATTGCCCTGTTTTCTTCATCCACCCCGGAAAAGGTCAAGAGTGAAAAATAGTTGTCTACCAATTTCTTTTCAGGCTCTGCGGTTTCAATCATGACACCGATTCCTGCAACTTCACATTCAAATTCCTTTGCCAGTTCCATAATCCCTTTTGCAGTCCCTCCGCCCTTCATGAAATCGTCGATGAAAAGCAGCCGCGAATTTCTTTTTATGGCTTTCAAGGAAAGCACCATGGTTTGTATTCTCTTTGAGGAACCGGAAACGTAATTTATATTTACAGAGGCCCCGTCCGTCGCTTCATTGTAGTGCCGGACAATAACAAGAGGTACATTCAGGTATTTTGCAGTCATGAACGCCAATGGAATTCCCTTTGTCTCCACTGTAAGGACATAGTCGATGTTTTTAGTAAAAAACTCCCCGGCAAAAATTCTTCCGATATCCGTGATGATTTCCGGATTATAGATAATGTCCAGCATATACAAATAGCCTCCAGGCAGGATCCTTTCCTTTTTGGAGAGCTCGGAACATAAATACTGTATGATTTCCCGTGCTTTGTCCGAACTCATGGTAGGTACGAATCTTATACCTCCGGAAGCCCCGGGAATGGTTTCTATCGAACCGAATTCAAATTTGGCCAGAAGATTCTGAACGATGTCAATATCTTCGCTTACAGTGGATTTTGCCGAACCGAACATTTCCGTAAAATGACTCAGCGTAAATATTTTACTCGGAGAATCGGACAAAACCTTTAACAGCGCCGCAATACGTTCATTCCTTTGTAACTTTTCCATCCTTATACCTCAATTCAATTTTATCTTCCAAAATATTAACATCTATTATACTATACGCAATCGAATATTTTAATATATTTTCCTAAAATTATTCGGTTTTTTATGCGGCCTGTAAAAATGGCAATTATTTTTCCATTTCTGCATATAATACATTGAAATTTATGTTCCTCATGGAAAAGATACATGGCCAAACTCTGGCAAGAGTCCTTTTGGATATACTTCTGGATAAAGTGAAGGATGATTTCCTACGCTATCATACATATTTACACTATAGAACTCGCAACTAATCTCTTACAACTCCATATAAGACGATTGGCAACTGCAGGTTTCCAAGTCACACATCCAATGATTCCGGGGATACGTGGTTTACAAACCAGCTAAGTTCCGTCATAAATTATATAGAGAAGTACGTACACGCATTCCCAAAGTATTGACTGCGTACTTCTCCGGATGTAAGATTTATCTTGCGCTCCATATAGATCATTAAAATTCGCGCAATTATGATTAATTTATACAATTTTTATGTTATACTTATGTATACGAAAATATGCAAATACAAGCATATATAAATCGCAGAAGTACTTTTATTCTGTTTGAACATAATTTCTGCGATGGAGTAAAAGGAAATATCATGGCACAAAGGAAAAATATAACCCCTTTTGTCCGGTATATACCGAATACATAGGAGAATTAATTGTATCTGCTATGTATTGCTTGAATCAAGGCACCAATTACCGGGAAGAATTTAAAAGGCAGCTCAAAATTTATTTATGTTTTTTGATCTGCCCAATAGAACTTTTCGGTGTTTAGAAAATAAAGGAGTGTTTATTTTGAAGGAAATTAATTTGCTGGAATCAACCACTATAAAACATATTCATTTTGTAGGTATCGGCGGTATAAGTATGAGCGGCCTTGCAGAAATTTTGCTCAGCCTCGGCTATAAAATTTCCGGTTCTGACATGAAATCTTCATACATAACTGAAAGACTTGGGAAGCTGGGGGCCACTGTCTACACAGGCCATCATGCATCCAATGTGCAGGGCGCTGATCTGGTCGTGTACACAGCTGCCGCAAAAGAAGATAATGTGGAGAGGGTTGAAGCCGGAAAGCTCGGAATTCCCTCCATGGAAAGAGCCACACTTTTGGGCCAGGTAATGAAAAAATACCCGGTAAGTATCGCCATATCCGGTACTCACGGAAAAACCACTACCACCTCCATGGTTTCCATGATCATGCTGGAAGCTGCGCTGGATCCTACGATCCATATCGGAGGAGTTCTGGACTCCATCGGAGGTACTACCAAAATCGGTGGAGAAAAATATTTTATTACGGAAGCCTGTGAATATGTGGAGAGCTTTCTCAAGTTCCACCCTTTCCTGGCAATAGTATTGAATATCGAACTGGACCACGTAGACTATTTTAAAGATCTCCAGCATATCAAGGATGCCTTTTACAAGTTTGTTTCGCTGGTTCCCAAGGATGGCTATGTGGTTGCCTGTGTGGATGATGAAAATACTGCTGAACTTGTAAAAAAGGTTTCGTGCAATACGGTAACCTACGGCATCAAATCCTCGGATGCCATGTGGAGTGCCAAAAATATAACTTTTGACGAAATGGGCTGCGCTTCGTTTATTCTCACTTTCAACAAGGAAGAATTAGGGGAAATCAAGCTCAGCGTTCCAGGAACCCATAATGTCAACAATGCCCTGGGTGCAGCTGCCGCCTGTTATACTCTAGGCTGTGATATCCAAGCCATCCGCAGAGGGCTCAACAAGTTCCATGGGACCGATAAGCGTTTTCAAACCAAGGGAACCGTTGACGAGATTCGAGTCGTTGATGATTATGCCCATCACCCCTCTGAAATCAAAGTAACGTTAAAGGCAGCCAGAAACTGCGGTCATCCAAAGGTTTGGTGCGTTTTCCAGCCCCATACATATACACGAACCAAAGCCTTTATGGAGGATTTTGCCTCTTCCTTTGAGGATGCGGATGAAATCATCATAGCCGATATCTATGCAGCTCGTGAAATTGATAAAGGAGACGTTCATTCCAGTACCCTGGCGGAAAAAATCCAGGCCAGGGGCAAAAAAGCACTTTACATCCATGGGTTTGACAATATTGTAGATTATCTTGACCGCCATGTTGCTCCCGGAGATTTGGTAATTACTATGGGAGCCGGCGACATCAGCAAAACGGGAGAAATGTTTTTGGATAAAAGAAAGGAAGCTCTATCCGTTTCATAATATAAAAGGAATTGCCGGTATGGAAATCCGTACCGGCAATTCTTTTTATACTCTATTTATTGGGATCCACCATGGCAAATCGGATCTCTCCTTCCGCGGCGACCTTCCCTTCAACGGTTGCGCGAACTTTAACCTTCCCCATTCCCATTTTAAAAGCCAGGAATTCAGCTTCCAACTGCAGGACATCCCCTGGAACTACCTGTCTTCGGATCTTCATACCTTCAATTCCTGTAAACACACCTAATTTGCCTTTGTTTTCCTCCATGAGCAGACCCGCTACGCAGGCCGTCTGGGCAAGAGCTTCAACAATCAGCACGCCGGGCATGATGGGGTTGCCCGGGAAATGTCCCTGGAAGAAAGGCTCATTGACGGTTACATTTTTAATACATACAGCCCTTTTTCCCGGCTCCGCTTCCAGTACTTTATCAATCAAAAGGAACGGATACCTGTGAGGAAGGATATTTTGAATATCTATATTGGATAACATGAACACACCTCCGAATTCGTGAAGCAAAGCTCCGCATTTAATAACGAATAATTCATAGCTCTTCATTATTTTCCCTTATTCCCTCATACATGTCAATAGGGTATATACCGACTTCCCCTCGCAACTTGTCCCATCCCCCAACCTCCTCCCGGGGAAGAAGGGGTTTTTTTGACCGCTGAAGCGGCCAGCAGTTGGGCTATGGCCCCTGCCCTCCTGAAAAACAGAATTGAAATAAAAAAATAACCTTGTACGGCTTGTACAAGGTTATTTTTACTTACAAGGAGCTTACAATGTATTTTCTATAATTCCGCTCATTTATTTCCATCCACTGCAAGGTTTTCTGCTTTACCGGCTTCCTCCTTGGATTTCAACTGTTTGCTCAGCTGCTTGTAGAGCACATCCGCCAGCCCTATCCCCCTGCCTTTGGCTGCTTCTTCCGTCAGTTTTTCATCCAGCATGGACTCGAAAACATCCCTACCCACATCTCCCGGCAGCAGGTCCGACTTTGGCACACTGGCCCGCATTTGTTTGTACATCATATTAATCAGGATTCCTTCGAATTCTTTACAAACCTTCTTCAGTTCCTGCTCTTCATTCTTATTCATCGCATTTTCCAAATGCCTTTCAAAGCTGCTGTCAGCGGCTTTTGCCTTACTGCTGCTCACACTGGCAGCCATGTCTTTATTGCCGATTCCCTGAATTTCCAAAATATCACCTGCTTCACTGGCAGCATAACTGCCATTATCTAGTTACCCATTATCTTTTCAGATTGTTCGCCTGTCCCAGCATTTCGTCCGCAGCCTGAATCGCCTTTGAATTTATTTCATAGGCTCTTTGTGCTACGATCAGCTTCACCATTTCCTCAACCACCTGCACATTGGAGGACTCGATAAAGCCCTGCGTAACTACGCTTCTCTCCCCCAGTTCCCAATCCGCTGCCGGCAAACCGGAAGCAGAATTCTGCATATAGAAATTTCCTCCCACACTTTCAAGTCCTGCCCGGTTCGGGAATTTGACAACGCCCAATCTCTGTCCAAGATCCACAGCTACGCCGGACTCATCCGTATAGCTCAGTGACCCATCCGGACCTGCGTTCAGTTTGCTGATATCAATATTCAGAACAATTTCATTCCCGTTTTCATCCAACACGGGATAGCCTTCTGCAGTCGTAATCTTCTGCCCCTCTTCCGTAACGCTGGCCTTGAAGCTTCCGTCCCTTGTATAGAGAATCTGTCCTTTCGGGCCCATAATCATGAAGAAGCCTTCTCCGTCAATGGCAAAATCCAAAGGATTTTTCGTTTCTTCAAAGTTCCCCTTGGCAAAGCTTTTTAAGGTCGCAACGGCTGTTGTACCATGTCCAACCTGAAGGTTTACCGGCTTTCCCTTCCCATCCAGCATGTAAGCCCGGTCCATAGTCTCATACAGAAGATCCTTGAACTCGACTCTTTCCTTTTTATATCCGGTCGTATTTACGTTTGCCAAATTGTTTGACACAACATCCACGTTCAACTGCTGCGCAGTCATTCCTGACGCTGCAGTCCAAAGAGCTCTCATCATTTGTTATTACCCCCATATATTTTAAAATCGTTACTGGTTCCTAGTTGCCGGCAGAAGAGCAGAAGCGGCTTTATCGTACCGCGCCTACCTCATTTACGGCCTTCTCCAATGTTCCGTCCTGGGCCTGCAAAACCTTTTGGTTTGCCTCATAGGCACGGGTTACACTGATCATATCTACCATTTCCTTGATTATATTTACATTGGACTGCTCCACATATCCCTGGAGTACAGTTCCATCAAATTCTTTTTCCTGGGTTTGCTCGGTCCTGGTAACCAGATTTGAGCCATATTTTCTCAGTGTCGTCGGATCGGAGAAGTTTCTTATCAACAGTTTTCCTACCGTAGTATCATTCTGAATGATGGTTCCGTCCTCTGTTACTGTGAATTTGTCGTTGGCCAGAGTAATGGGGCCTTCTGTTCCCATAACCGGATAGCCTTCCTTCGTAACGAGCATTCCGCCGGCATTTATTGCAAAGGCTCCGTCTCTTGTATAAAATTCCTGTATATCGCCATTGGGCTGAGGAACACCCACTGTAAAGAAAGATGATCCGCTGCCTTTCAGAGACAGGTCAAGGTTGTTGTCCGTTTTAACTGTTTGCCCCGGGGTATAGTAAGTAAAAATTTCTCCCACGTCACTACCAAGCTCCATACCGCCAATTTGGCCTGTAGGGTTGGTTTTACTTTGAGTATCGTTGAGACGCTGTGTCAAAACCTCTGGGAAGCTTTGAAACACCACTGTATCCTTCTTATATGCATTCGTATTTACATTTGCCAGATTATTGGACACGACATCCATTTTCTTACTGTTTGCCAGCATACTCCATCCTGAAGTATATAACCCTCGAATCATAGTTTTTCTCCTCAAAGTTTACTTCAATATAATATATCGGAAGTCTGAAAAAATAGTTTAATGAAAATTAAAAAGGAAGGTCATAACAACCTTCCTTAGAATTTCCTCTATTATCTTCTTCCGCTTCTCCGGTCGGACATGATGCTTTGCTCGATGGCCTCGATGTTATCCAGGGCTTTTCCCGTTCCTAATGCTACACAGGAAACGGCATCATCCGCAATAATGACATTGATACCGGTCTTCTCCTGGATCAGTTTATCCAATCCATAGATCAAACCGCCGCCGCCGGTCATGACGATTCCCCTGTCACTGATATCGGCAGCCAATTCCGGTGGCGTCCGCTCAAGAACCGAGTGTACAGCTTCAACCACACTGGACACCGTTTCCTCCAATGCTTCCATCATTTCCGTAGAAGTTACGGTTATAGTCTTCGGCAGTCCGGAAATCAGATTTCTTCCCCGGATATCCATGCTCACTTCCTGTACCCGCGGATACACTGTTCCGACATTGATCTTCAGTTCTTCCGCTGTACGTTCACCGATCATGATGTTATGTTTTTTACGCATGTAGCGGACAATGGCCTCATCGAACTTGTCGCCGGCTACCTTTATGGAAGCACTTACAACGGTGCCTCCCAGAGAAATTACTGCGATATCGGTAGTACCTCCACCCATATCGACCACCATGCTTCCGCAGGCTTTCGCAATGTCGATACCTGCACCGATAGCCGCCGCGATGGGCTCCTCAATAAGGTATGTTTCTCTGGCTCCAGCCTGTTTGGCAGCATCTTCAACTGCTCTTTTTTCCACTTCCGTAACACCGCTGGGCACACAAACCATAATCCTTGGCTTGAACAGTTTAAATATCCTGTTGCCGCAAACCTTGTTAATGAAGTACTTTAGCATTCTTTCCGTTATGTCATAGTCGGATATAACCCCTTCCCGCAGGGGCCTTATGGCAACAATATTGCCGGGCGTTCTTCCCAGCATTCTTCTGGCCTCTTCTCCAACAGCCAACAATTTATTGGTATTTTTGTCAATTGCCACAACAGAGGGTTCTCTTAAAACGATCCCTTTTCCTTTTATGTAAACCAGCACAGTTGCTGTTCCCAAATCTATGCCGATGTCCTGACCAAAACCAAACACACCCATCTTCCTTTCAGCAAATACATTTCAATACAAGATCTCATATTAATATTAACATATTATAGTAATAATGCAACATTATTTTACAAAAACTTCAACAGGTTGACGGGTTTGTTTCTTGTATTGAATTTCGATTCCTTGAACAGAAGAAAATGCTGTTGCACCGTGTTTTTCGATTAGGAGCCCTGGGGTCCCCTTCGACAGGACTATCACCTCCGGGCAGCCCTTGAAACCGGCAAGGGGAGCTCCCTTACAATCCCCTGTGCAGGAACTTCAAAAACTACAATTTCCTGCACATCAAGGGAAGCGGTTATTCCGCCTCCGCAGAATAACCGCTTCCCCGTTCCCTGTTAGCAGGCTCTCGTATCTCCCTGATACTTTGCCCGGGTGGCCTGCCCGCCTCTGATGTGCCTTTCGGATTTATTTTCTTCCAACACTATCCGTACTTCCTCCGCAAGCGTTGGATTTATCTGCACAAGTCTCTCTGTCACATCCTTGTGAACAGTGCTTTTGCTAATTCCAAACTTTTTAGCTGCTGCTCTAACCGTGGTCTTTTTTTCAATGATGAAATCTGCCAATGCTGTTGCCCTTTCTTCAATATAGCCTTTCAACTACAAGCCCCCCTCTATCCTGTGCCACACAAATAAACCACTTTTGAGGCTATTTCTATTTGTGCCTGTATTTGTTTTTCTACAGTATATATATGCCTCCAGGGGGCTTGTTATGATTGGCTGTAAAATAAAGATGCCAATATTTCTTAAAAAAGACTTGCATTCGGAAATTTTTTCCACCTATTTGCGAAAATACATCTCTTCCAGGGTAAATGGGAAAGGGTCATAGACATATGAATAGCGCTTTATTGTTTCTATCCTGCCAGTCTTACACACAAATAAAAGACATCCATCGACAATTTATTGCATATAGTTTCCTAAACTGGTATAATTTTATAGACAAATGCAGAAAGTTTACGATTTGGAGGAAATGGTATGGAACAGAAATCATTTTTGTTTAAAAACGAACAAGACGTGAATATCATTACAACAAGAATATTGCTCTGGACAACCCTGGTTTTCCCTCTCATATTTCTATTGAACAGCATCGGAATATTCGGCATTGACCCAAGAAAGCTTTCTATATTGACAGTTATCGGCGTCCTTGCCACCTTTTCACCTTTTATTTTGCTAAAACTGAAAATAAACAGCACCTTCATAAAATACTTTGCAGTCTTTATGAGTACCGTGGTCATCGGTCTCGTTGCCGCAAACCCTAAAATCGGTATTTACCTGCTGTACCTGTTTCCCATTGCCCTCAGTTGTTTATATTTCGATCGAAGGCTGACTACGACGGCGTTTGTACTGGGCATCTGCAATCTCCTGGTCTCACGGTATTTTAGAATCGCCCAGGAAGTAGGAAGCTACCGTTTTGATATGGTAAGCAAAAGTTACATTCCCTTAATGGCTGGATACTTGATTGAATTCCTTCTCCTCTCCCTTTTGTTTATGCTGCATGCCCAAAGGATCAAGAATCTTTTCAGCAGCCTTATGGATTCCGAAAAGCAGTCCCAGCTGCTGCAGCATTTGAAGCTGCTCATGAATAAATCCTCCGACGCTTCCCATTCCCTTGCGAATTCCGTAAGCCAGCTGTCCGCCACCATGGAGCAGACGGTAAAGGAGAACGAGGAAGTATCGCATAAGGCAGGAAAGGCCGCCCATGGCTGTGAAGAGAATCTAAAATACATCGAAAGTGCCTCCGCATCGGTAGAAGGAATATATAATCTTTTAAGAAATATTTCCGTGAGAACAGCAGCCATGTCCCAGGTATCCGGCGAGACCTATAAATCCGCAGAAGAGAGTGAAAAAACCCTGACTGAAGTCATCGGCCAAATGGAAGAAATCGAAAACGCCGCCACCCACAGTATGAAGATCATAAACCAATTGGGTGAAAGATCCCGTCAGGTCGGGAAGATTATTGAGATCATTACTTCAATCACCTCGCAGACCAATATGCTGGCCTTAAATGCAGCCATAGAATCTGCCCGTGCAGGGGAACAGGGAAAGGGATTTGCGGTTGTTGCCAATGAAATTAAAAAGCTTGCCGATGAATCGGCCAATGCTGCCAAGGAGATCACGGTACTTGTGAAGCATATACAGGATGATACCCTTGAGGCTGTGCAAACCATGGATCAGAGCGCACAAATGATTCAATCGGGCATGGACAAGGTAAGAGTATCCGGTAAAACCTTCCGTTCCCTGAAACAGCTTCAGGAGCAATCCAACAGTATGATTCAGGAAATCGCGTCTTCCAGCAGCGAAACCTCCCACATGGGGCAAAACATCATGAAGATGGTGACCGATATTAAAGCCATGACTACCCAGTCTCTTAGCGAGGTAGATTCCATTGCTTCCTACACACAGCATCAATCTGCCGCCATGGAGGAGATTGCCGCCTCTTTCGAGCTCATCGACGACATCGCTTCCGACCTGTTGAATCTGAGTAAAAATAGTGAGGTTAGCGTTTAATGTAGCACAAAAAAGCTCCCGAAGGTACCTTCGGGAGCTCAGGCTGTTGGCAAGCATAATTTGCCGGCAGATGAAGCTAAGCACTTGCAATCACTTTAGTAAACACTAACCGCATATACACCGACGCAAGGACTTCCATGGGTAGCCTGAAACATAATTTTAATTTCCTCTGTTCTTACCGGACTAAAACGCAGTTTGTTGACTCTCTGAAAGTTTCCTTTTACTTCCGTAAGCTTTTCATACCCAACCTTGGTCTTGTAATACACTGTGTAATCTCTGACTACACTGGATATGGCATTGGAGTCATGATGTTTTGTATTCCACAGCCACATATCCAGATCCGAGTCGAAAGTCATAGTAATTTCACGGATCTCTTTTTCTCCCTTGAAGTCGATTTCTACATACTCCCCTTCAACCTTATTGTCCGATATCCATAGGTTGGGCAAACCGTACGGCCGGATATAACCGTTATGAATATTCTGCGCGCCATAAATATCCTCTTCCCGGGACAATGTAAAGCAGAAGGTGTCCTTCATCCTTTTCCACAGATATTTCTTTTGTTCAAAGGTACCCACATCCAAAATGGTGTATTGATTGGATGCTTCCTTCTGCATGCAATCCACACCCGTAAGACGGCCGCCGGTTACAGCAATCTCGAGTGCCGCTTCCGCCGCCAATTCGACAAAGACCTTGTTCTGATCGATCTCCTTATCTATGGGCAATTCAACCCATGCAAATTCCGGTGAAGCCTTAACAAAAGCCTGGTGGGCGGCAATTTTATTTTCAGGGTTATAGTTTTCCTTTTTATTGGGTACATAGACAGTATAGTTTATATGAACATCCTTGCTGCTCCTGACTAGAAGATATATGCTTTTTATATACTCCTTTACCGGCACCAGGATGCCCATATCCTTTTCAAGCTTCAGGCCGCCGGTCGGGTCGGTTAATTCGCACTTTTTCACCGAAGAGACTTTTATATCGGCTCCCTGCAGGAGGCTATCGGCATCTTCACCGTTTTCTCCCACAACAAACTGGTCATTCTTTATTATCAACTGCTGTAGTTCCTTTATATGGTTCTGATAAATTCCCCGGGGCGTCGTCTCATATTTTTTGCAAAGATAGGCTGCCGTGCCCAGAGCCTGGCCCAAAGTGCTCAAGGTAGCCATTACCCTTGTTGAACCAAAAGCTACATGCGTAGTGGACATGCATCTTCCGGCCATAAACAGGTTGTCAATATTTTTAGAATACCCTATCCTGTAGGGAATCTGGTAAATCCCTTTCAAGAAAACATGCCTGTTCACCAAATCCTTTGAGAAAAACCCATGAACGGCGTGAAGATCAATGGACCATCCTCCGTAGCCCACGGTGTCTTCAAAATCCTTCTGCAGGACAATATCCTCTTCCTTTAGTATATAGTCTCCCATAAGCCTTCTGGACTCCCGTTTGCCCGGTATACAGGAAACATAGCTCAGATCATAATTTTCCGAAGGATATTCTCCGCTGTTTTTTATATAATCCCATATTCCATAAATAAGCTCTCTGTGCTTCTGTATGATTTCTTCATTGTCCTCAATCTGGTCCAATTCTCCTCCTACTTCATAAAACCAGCAGGATGCGTGGAAATGATCTTTCGGTATAACCCGGTATTTCAGTGCCTCCGTTTTTGTTAAATCAATAGCAAAATCAGGAGCTACATATGTAACAGGATTTCCTGTGTCATGGGCTGTAAAATTCAGCGTACTGGGGAGTACATAATGATCCGCTTTATCCGGCGCCAGGCTTTCATTAAATTCTTCCTTACTTTCGCGCCCTTTTCTGAACTCAGCCCCCGCAAGATAACCCAAAGTGCCGTCTCCCGTATCGTCCAGAAAACATCTTCCGTAAAAATCGAACCTCTTTTCCGTCGTTGACTGTACTCCTGAAGCGTAAGCGATGGTCTTATGCTCCTTTACTTCTACCTTATCTACATTTGTATTCTGGAAAAGCTCAATATTCTTTTCTCTCAGCACAAAGTCCAACAAAACAGTGTCCCATATAAACCGGTTGCCCTGAGGGTTTCTATGCAGGTTTTCCAACAGGATCTCCTCCAGTATGCCGGATTCTCTTGCATAGAAATTAAACTCCTGGGTACCCGTTGCACCACTTACGCTCACAAATGCCTCTGCACTTGCATTTCCACCCAGGTACCCCCTGTTGTTGACCAGTGCCACAGTCAGGCCATGCCTTGCAGCCTGAATCGCCGCACAAATCCCTGGCATACCTCCGCCCACCACAATTAAGTCCTTTGTTACTTTATAGCTTTTAAATTCCATTTTCATGCCTCCTTATGCACATTAACTATATCACTTACTACCATCTTTCGCTGCCTCCTGTCATGCCCTTTCTTTTATTTATCCTTTGGCGGACGATCCCTTCTCCTGGTCAACCAAATCACCTACTATAAGAATCTTTCCAAGGTAGACCACGTTCCCCTTGTACTTATCAGGGTTTTCGAAAAAGTCCTTGCTGTTGTTCCCCAGGACTTCGGCTTTATCCGAGGTCTCTGTGTGAAGCGTGAAGGTCACAGTGTGGCTGCCTGCTTCAAGCTCCGGCAGGTAAAAATACTCATGGCGGATATGGTCATTATAAACTGTAAACCGGTCTACAAGTACCGGGGGGTTATCATCGACAACTACCCTCAACTGACCGGATTCGGGTCCTCCTATATCATAGAGCCCGATGGCTCTGCCTTTGAATTTGACTGTTAATGAATCACCCGGAGTATCCGATTTCATGAGGTGGGAGAACCAGGTAGGTATTTCAGCGTATCGCTTGGCCAGAAGGTCTTTTTCCGGCTCCAGTGTCACCCAATTCCCTGAAAACTCTGCTTCTGCCATATCGTACATTTTGGCATCTTCCCAGTTGTCCCGGTATAAGGGTGTTTTCAGAACATGGGGGTTGGGCTCGATTCCGGCTTCCATTATAACCATACTCCGGGCAACAGCCTCGGCATACAACCGGTCTCCCCCTGCAACAGGGTGAATCCCATCCGTTGAGAATAGAATCCGCCCTCCGGTTTCCTCCAAAGAAGACGCTGAGCCTTTAAAAATCAGCTTCCCTGCCTTTTCCAGCCGTGCTACTTCCCTGCCGAATTGTATGGAAGGAATTCCGTAATGATTTGCAACCTTTTCATGGATTACTGCGTTCGGCGGGTAGTTGCCTGCATTTATAATTTCAGTCTGCCCTTCCTTTAGCGTATAAACGAAGCAGATATCCGTGTGAGGATCCTTTTTCCATACCTGCCGTACAATTCCTTCCATGGATTTGATGATTTTTTCCTCCGTACCACTGTCATTCACCTGAAATTCCACAAAAACAAGGTCCGGCGAATGACGAAGCACATCATGGCTAAGTCTTGCTGCCCCAAGGTCTGAACCGGTCCCCGGGACCCCTGCATTGATTCCCTGAATCATTGCAGGGGAATACCGCTCTCGAAACCATTGAAGAGACCTTGGCCTCCAGCCCTCCTGGTGAGTGATGCTCCCTCCCAGATAGGCAATGGTAACATTTTTACCTTCCTTCAACTTGCTCAGTACATTCGGCAGCCCTTCACGCATATTCAATTCCTTTACCTTCTCAAGGCTTGCCGTTTCTTTCCCCATACTTTTCCTATCACTCAGCATTTTGGCCACCTCCCCATCTATATAAGCCTCCCTATTGCACCAGCAAAATTACAGCTCCGGTTATTGCTTTCAATTTCTTAGTCGTAGGTGCAGAGTATTCTCCGTCTACAGAGAATACTCTGCACCTACATCACCCATACCTTATACGGTCCTTTTACCGAAGTATGGCTTCGTTGGACTGTAACTTAAACTGAATCAGGTCGCTTACTATAAATGCCTTTATATAATACCCTTCCGTATTCCCGGGCATATTGAAACCTGCTGATATGTCAACCTCAGCCTGCGGTGCAATGTCTCTTTGAACATGTACAACCTGCTCCATGGCACCGCTTGAATTAAAGAGAGCCAGCACAAAAATACACTTTTGAACTTCAGCGGTTTTGTTCTTCACAGTGACATTGCTCTTTATAAAGCTGAAGGGAATAACAGTACTGACCCCGTTGCCCCTGATATCAGCAAATGCAGCCTTTGATACTGCGAGCGGACCGTCATTTACATCATTGGATGTTGTTACATTTTTGACCAGCGGACTCTCCGAATAATTTCCTGCCTCATCAAAAGCATATACTTTAAATTCATACGTCGTTCCTATGGACAGCCCGTTTACCTTTAATGAATATACATCGCCTGAAACAGTAGCGATTTTTTCTGCACTTTTGTATACCTCATAGCTCACTACTGCCATATTATCCACTGCGGCAGTCCAGTTTACCGTAAGACTGGTTGCTTTTACATCCGTTTCATAGATCCTACTCCCTTCCGGCCAAACCGGTTTTACCCGATCGGACTCATTAAGCCGGAAGGAGGCTTCCGGTCCTTCTGCCCGGTGTCCGACGGCATCCCTGGCTACTACCTTGAACGTATAAGACCTTCCCGGCTCAAGTCCTGTCACCTGAGCATATACATCCCCATATACGGTTTTTACCCTAGTTCCATCCATTACAATTTCATACGCCGCAATCGCCTTGTCATCGGAAGCACCCGACCACCGGAGCGTAAGACTTGTATTCTTTATGTTTTCCGCCGAAAGGGCCGGATCCATCCATACAGGGGGCTGGTAGTCTTCGAGGGCTATTATACTGGCATCATACATATTGGATGGCGTATAGGAGGGGTCATTGGTTATCAATATTCCGTCCGTACGGGCATAGTTTCTTGGATAAGGCCCATCCAGTTGAAGCACGTGCTCACCGGCTGACAGTCCAACGGTAAAGCCGTTATCCCAGGTCCATCCGTCATACGCAGTCTCAGAAAATTTGTAACTTTGCACCTGCCCGTCTATAATGATTTGAAACCATCGACCGGCTTGGTTTAGATTATTGCAGCGCGCCAGCACCCTGTATTGTCCGGGCTGGCTTACTACGATCCTGCTCTCCGCAGGGAAGGTCGTATTTGTGGTACTTGCTATGTGATTTCCTCTATTCAGGTTTTTACCGTTGAAGGATCCTGTCCTGTTTTCCACCATCCAATTGCCAAGCTTATCCGCTGCGAAGTTACCGGGACGGATATAAATATACTGGTAGCTGCCGGATGCATTTGCAACGGGCAGAGGCAAAAGCAACAAAGACGACACCATAAGGCACAAAACCAGGAATATGGATACATACTTCTTATTCATAAAATCGCTCTCCTTTTGCATGGCCTGATTTACCTCAGTTCTATAGCATCGCATACCGGTTTTTGACCGGAAAAGCGATCCCAGAGGAAGGTTTTAACACGGTACCCTGTAACCTCCTGCGGCAGCCCAAATCCTCCTGTCAATATTTCCGTTTCTCCTGCATCCAGCTGCCCCTCTAGTAGAGCTACATGCTCAACTGCGTTCTTAGCGTCATATAAAACCACTATCAGCGCAACAGGGAATGCTTCAGAACCGGTATTCCGGATGGTTATGCTGCTTCGTAGCGTTCCTCCAGGTACCAGGCCTGTCAACGTACTCCCCTGAGAATCCTGGTATCGTGAATCAAGGAGAACCAGCGGTGATGCCGTCATAAAATTGATCCTGTAGGTTTTTGTCTGCCCCTGTGCTGACCGGAGTGTGATGGCGGCACTTCCCGGAATGCTGTCGGCAGCATTGATTTCAACCGTTACGGTTGGATCATCTGCCACGGCGGTTACAACAGGAACCGCTGTAGTGCCATAGGGCAGCTCGATATTGTATGTCTCCCTGCTGTTCATAAAACCTTCCACCGTCTGTCCGTTCACCGTAAGGTCTCTTAGTTTCAATGGGTTATTGATGGTGCCAAGGGTCTTTGTCGTGGAACGCGACCAGTTATTTTGTACATCCAGTATTTCTACATAATATTCAAATAATGCATTCACATCTTCCACTTTAACGGTAAACTCAAATGGATAGGTACTGTTTTCCTGCTGCTGCCACGCTCCTCCTGCCCTGTAATGCAGAACGGCTTTTTGTACGGTTTCCGGCGTCTGCGTAATATAAACATAGGCATAGTAGGAGCTGGGGTCTATCTGCAAAACAGTTCCTCTGCCAAAATCCGACTGCGATTCAGGTTCTGCTATAGTGTCACCATAGGCCATGGAACGCACGTCCTCATAATCGACCTTTGAAAATGCAGGCGCAGTTACCTCGGGAGAATCGACCTTGATGCCAACCAGGGTATGGGCCGGAATCGTAACGGTCAGCTCGCCGTTCACCACCGCAACGGAAGCTTTTTCTCCCGCAGCCCGGTAAACAGTTGCTGTGCCGTTGTAGCTTCCTCCTGTCACTTCATCTCCCAGACGGACTGTAGTTGTTATATCCTCGGCAGCTTCATTCATAAGCGCTGCGGCAAATACGCCGTCCTTACGGGCACCCACCCAGTCAATCTGCATATTGTCGACGGTAATCAAACCTTCCTTGAGCCACAGCCACATATCCTTTTCATCGAAGAAATCCCCCGATTCAAAGCCGTAGTGCCTGTTGTTGAACCATACATAGCCCTGCTGGCGCACCGCAGGAAAATTGATTTTCCCGTCAGACCATTTCCATGCCTGGGTGATGAGGAAATCCTGTCCAAGCCCCAGTAATATGGGCATATGCTGATAGTAGATACTGGTTATGTCCGGTCCGTTGTACGGGTAATCCTCCTTCATGGGATAGGTCATAAACTGGTTGAAGTAGTACCCCGGATAGTTGGCGTATCTCCCTATGACAGCATTTCTCGCATAGGTCTCGAACAGCTCATCGTCAGTGTACTTTGCAAGTCTTATAAAGTCAGGCGCCCAGTTTGCCATAATGATGTTTGAAAAGTTTCCCGCGCGGAAGGTGCTGGTCTGCTCCAACCCAAGGCCTACTCTTGAAGGCAGCCAAGCAGGAACCGTTTCATCCTGTATCCTGTCCAGGTTTTCCGGAACTCCCGGACGCTTTTGTACATCTCCCTGCCAGAAAAGATGGGCACCTACCCTTTTAAGCCCGATCTCACGTACCGTATCGGCGTCAATGGTGATATCGCTGTCTGGAGGCAAGGGTTGGGTCCAGATGGTGCTCATAAGCAGCCGTGCCCCTTCTGCAGCTCCATCAAGGTACTTTTGTTCTCCGCAGGCCTCATATAGGTCGAGAAGCGCAGAAAAGTAAGGATAAAATGAGACAGCTACAAAGGATAGATCCTGCGTCATTTGCGTTTGCGGTGCATAAACCGCATCCTTAAGGTACAGGTCGGCCAGCCTTTTTGCTTCCTCGAGATATTCCTGCCTGCCGGTAAAATTGTACTCCCATACATATTCGGAAAAAGCCGGTACCGAAGCCCATCCATCCCGGTTTCCAATCCTCGGGCCACCGTCAATCCCTATTTTGCTTAAGATGGGGGTCTGACCTCTGGTCATGACATAGGCTCCGCCGTATACACTTGTTCCAAAAGCGCTAATAGGCCCTGTAAGCGGTGAATAATCAACGCCTAAATTCATACCTCCCCCGTGGGAACCCGGCCCTGTAGCGGTAAAATGCGGTTTACCCCTTGTAAGCATGAATTCCAGCGTGGGCAGTGTTCTTCTCTCATAGATGTCCTTATCCTCGGTCAGCAAATAGGACTGTATTTGAACCAGAAGGTCGGACTGTGTCGATATATTTCTGCCCTCCATATTATAGTGGGCCTTCACGACAGGATCCCATCCGGCATGCTTGTCGTCCATCACCAGCTTCTGCATGTTGAAGGTAGCCTGCGTCAGGGAGGAATAGTAGTTTTGCCTGTAATCCCTCAACCCGAATATATCCTTGACAATGTGGCTGTAGGAGTCATACCATCCGCCGATGCGCGTAACGGGTCTATAAGTGAATTCGTAGGTCTGGCCCTGATTCAAAACGGATTCCTGAGTTCCGAACAAAGGTGCAAAGATAGATGGCTGAACTTCTTTGTTTTTTCCTAAAATGCCCAATCCAAACCTTGAATTCTCATCGTTCGCCCATCGGTTTGGGATGGATGACGGGTCTACAGCTACGGAATAGGTTGTCTGGGTTCCCGCTGCCGGGCTGGTAGAGGCAGACAATGTCATAAGGCTGAGTGCAGCACTTGAATAGCTTTCCGTCACCAGGTACGGTTCCTGAGGAAGGCGTTTACTGTTAATTCTGAAGGGATCCAATACAAAATCAACCTGGTCGGCCGCCTTTTCATCCCCATTAAACATCCCAAGGCTATAGGAACCCTGCTGTTTCGCTTCCAGCTTGCATTGAACCTTCGGATCATTCCCATCCGCCGGAAGAGACCATGTCACCATAAGCTTGGCCAAATCACTTTCTGCCGACAACTTTACCGTTCGATCGTCCACCTTCTCTATGGATGAAGGTATCAGCCATGAAGGCAAGCCGCTTTTAAAAATGTCTCCCGTTACAATGGTCCGGTTTTTGCCGTCTATATCAAAAGTATTCATCCAGAATGGGAATTGACTAGTTGAACCGGCTTTCTGGCTGGTTTTGGCATACATAAGCAGGTATCCGAACTCGTCATGCTTGTTGTCGGTTTCAACCCAGCTGTTATTGTACCGTATAAAGGTCTGTTTCTGTATTACCGTTCTCCCGCTGTCTGCAGGAACTTCGTAGAAGATTACTCTTATGTTCCCGTTCTCAATTGTATACTCCTTTTGGGAAGCCGCCTCTGATTTTGCCCACGCAGGAAATTCCGCCAAATTTCCCAGTGAATTTTCCACGGCGGCAACCTTCAACATTCCCTCATAATTATTGGGCGGTGTGAAGGACAGGTCGCTTGAAAGCAGAACGCCGTCAACCCTTGGCCAAAAGCCTGATGTATCCACCAGTTCAAGGGTAGTCTTATCCTCCGTCAATTCAACGATGCCGGCGTCCTCCCATTTCCAGCCGTTTACACCATGTTTCCCAAAGACATGGCTCAAGAGCTGATTATTTATTCTGATCTGGAAGAATCTCGTCCCCTGGTCTGTGCTGAAATCCTTGGTACGGGCCCACACACGGTATTGCCCGGCAGGCCTGCCCGTGATGGTAGCCACTGCCGGCTCTGCATCTTCAGGCTTCGGCGGCTCATTGTTCGCAGGCATCAACCCCCTCAGGTTAAGCCCACCAAAGGCTCCATCATATCCATCTACCGACCAGGTACCGATGCTGTCAAAGCTTTCAGGCCTTAAATAGATAAGCTTTTCACGCATTGCTGTTGATATGGTGAAGGTTTTTGATATTTCATACCACTCGCTGATGGCACCAAATGCCTTGGTGATCAAGCTGCCGGGTACCATTAACTCATTCCCGGCTATGACTGCTGCATGGTCCAGAGCAAGGTTTGTACCATTGACTTTCGCCGTAGAATCACCGGCTCTGACGGCCACTGTTGTACCGCCTCTTACAGCTGTTACGGCAGATGTTGACGCATCCCAATTCACCACCGCCCCATATTCTTCATACACCGGTTTCATGGGTATCATAACCACACCGTCCATGATGACGGCAGGCTGGGATAAAGCCAGCACTTTCCCGTCAACTTGTACGGTAATATCGGTGGGAATTTCCCTCTTATTTTGCAATTCAGTCTGAAATACAGTATAATCGTTCGATGGAATGAAATGGGGATCATTCGTTATGAAGACTCCATCGGTTCTGGCATAGTTGGATAACGCGACCAGCTTCAAGGTTATGGACCCCTGGGGTAAGTTGATTCCACCCCCGTTCTCCCAGGCCCAGCCGTCGACTCCGTGTTTTCCGAATTCGTAGTTTATAGGCTCGTTGTTCAACTCTATTTTGAAGAGCCGGGTTCCCTGCTGTGCCGCAAAATCTCTTGTACGCGCCCAAATATAGTACTTACCTGCCACCGGAATCTCCAGGTTTATGGTTGCAGGTTTCTTGTCTGCCAGAGAACCTGATCCCGAATGAAGGTTTTTCCCCGCGAATGCTCCTCCATAGCTATCCATTGTCCATGTCCCCAGGGATGTGAAATCCTGCGGTTTTATGTACAAATCAGTATAATAATCCGCCGCATGAACTTCCAGGGGCGGCATTACCGCCAGGGAACCAAAAAGAATAACCACTGCCATCAAAATGGATATGTACCGTTTTATCATACTTTTTAACCCCTCCTAAAGGCCTAGTTGGCGGTCATTGCTTTTACCAACAGGCCGTACACGATTTTTGCAGCTTGTGCCCGGGTTGCCGTTGATCCGGGTTCGAAAAGGCCATTTCCCATGCCTTTGATGATATCCGCTTGCTGCATGACGTTCACTGCATCCCGCGCATAGCTGTCGATCTGTCCGAAATCCTTGAAGCCGGCAGATGGAGCCGTTCCGGCAAGCTTTATATCCAGTACTTTTACCGCCCTGTAGGCAAGGGAAGCCATTTCCTGACGGGTTATGAGTCCATCTCCTCCGAAGGTACCGTCTTCATATCCATGGACCAACCCAAGGCTTTGCGCACTGGCAACGTATTTATGGTACCAGTCCTCGGGCGTAACGTCCTTCAAATTACTTTGGGCATTCTCTGCTTCCAATCCAAAGGTACTGACCAGCATTTTGACAAATTGTGCTCTTGTAACTCCCTCTTCCGGCTTGAATCTTTCTCCGTCCATTCCCTGGAGGACCTCCCTCACAGCGAGAGCCTCTATACTTTCTACCGCCCAGGAAACCTCCCGGATATCCTCAAAGCTCCTGTCCCTGCTGACAACGGTATACTTGCCGGGCTTTTCCGCATGAAAGAGCAGTTTCCCTTTCACAGGGTCATAGATTCCGTTTTTCACCACCTCCAGCTTCCCCTCTTTATCTACATAGCAAACGACAAAACGGTGAGCGGGGGCTGCTGCTGGCAATTTATAGTCAACTTCAATACGAGCTCCGAGAATCCCTTTGAAATCATCTCCGGTTTTCCGAAAGGAAGAGGATGGGGTAAATACCTTCGCCGCTCCACTTCCATCCAGGGTGATATCCCCAAAAAGTATTTCTGTCTTGGCCTCATCGGGCTTTACAGGCGTCGGCGGCGGAATAGGGGCCCCACTTCCACCCTCCTCCCGGTCCTCCTCTATTGGAGGCGTGGGAGTGGGTATCGATGTCGGTTCAGGTGTTGGAACAGGCACCGGCGTTGGTGTAGGTGCTGCAAAATCATAGGCAAAAGACAGCGCATGGGCCTGCCGCATCACAGCATTCCCAATTTTCACCGCATAGGTCCCTTCCAGGACCCTGACCGGTGTATAGG
The DNA here is from genome assembly GCA_023419605.1 of Bacillota bacterium. GTDB lineage: Bacteria > Bacillota > Clostridia > Acetivibrionales > JAEZXR01 > JAEZXR01. Next base: position 35,311 of record JAEZXR010000110.1, read on the forward strand.
AAAACGCAAAGCTCCCGCCGGAACTGCTGGTGGTCTGATCAACATAGTCAATCCCCCCTGCCGGGTTCACGATGATTATGCTTACCTTCTGTCCTTCCCCCCACGATATTATTCCCGTAACGGTGACTTTACCGGCAGCAGCATCGGCATGGACCTGAGCTGTGATGGCAGGTTCTGCAGCCTTTATTCCCGGATTTATAAATGACGGTAGGATCATCGCCAGCACAAGGAAAAATACAATCCCTGTTCTTCTCATAGACTTCCTCCTTTTTTCTAACGACCCCAAAGGGCCATGGAAAAAGAATATGCCTCAGCAGCGCAAGCTATTGCATATTCTTTTTCATAGGATTTTTCTTTGTCAACACTTCCGGAATTTATTTCTTACCCTTTACGTTCTGCTGGTACCAGTCATTCATTTCCTTCTCAACCTTGTCATAGCCTGCTGCCTTATATTCCTTTACATACTGGTCCCAAGCTTCCAGTGGAGCCTGACCGTATATAATCTTATTCACAAGCTCTTGTCTTTTCTTCGTCCAGTCAGCCGCTTTCGCCATCTCACTCATCGTAGGTGTTTGATGCCCTATAGCCTTATCCACGGTCACATTTTCTGCTGACTTCTTCATAAAGTCGGAGACAAGCTTAGTATCTGCCTCATTCAGATCCTTCGGCACATAGAAGTCAATGTCAGGCCTTCTCAGGAAAGCTAAGCTGCTTCTCCAAACATTATATTTTGTGAATTCAGGTGTAGCTTCTTTTTTATTGTCTTTCACATTGTAGTGTATACCTTCAATACCATTTACCATCAGATTCCAAACATCATCCCCCAGGGTAGCATCAAAGAATTTTACAATCCCCTCCGGATCTTTTGCCTGGTTCGTGATTGCATACACCATGTAATGGCCTGTGGAACTGAGCGCCATATGAACCGCTTTTCCTTCCTTCGTGTCAGGAATTTGCATGTACGTCAGCTCCGCAGTGGGAACACTCTTTTTTATAAGATCTCTTTCCTTGGCCAGCCATCCTGAATACCCCATATAGGCACCGATTTTGCCACTGCGCCATTTTTCATCCGCTGTCTTGTTCGCGATGATTTCAGGGTCCACAATTCCTTCCTTCATGAGTTTGGTAGCAAACTTCAAAGCCTCTTTGTAGCCATCCCCCCTATAGTCAGTGAGGTACAGTTTTCCTGTAGAGTCCTCCTGCCATCCCATTCCTGCTCCCCATATGGGTGCAAGTTTATCGATCCAGTATATGCTGCCGTTATTTGCCGATAATGCATATGTATCGTCTTTACCATTGCCATCCGGATCCTGTTTTGCAAAGGCTTTAAACATATCATAAAGACCTTCAATGGTCGTAGGCACTTCCTTGATACCCAGCTTATCCATCCAGTCCTTTCTGATCATATATCCGTCCGACCGCATCAGAGTCGTTCCGGGAATAGCCGTCATAGTACCGTCATCATTGGTAACGTACTGCAGCGTAACTGCAGGAACATACTTTTTGATGTTCTCAGCCTTTTCAACATATTTCTTAACATCAATGAAAGTACCCTGTTTCACACCATTTGTGTATTGAGTATCTGCAGTGTTTACGAAGGTAACAACATCCAACGGCTCACCCGATGCAAGCAGCAGATTTCTTTTCTCCACAAAGTTATTTGCCGGAGGTATCACCAGGTCCAGCTTAACGTTTGTCTTTTTTTCGATCTCTTGAACAATCTGGTTATTCTCCTGAGGGAAATCAGTGGGCAGGTTCACCAGCATACGGATTTTAAGAGGCTCCTTTTGTGTCTGTGCCGTCTTTGCGCCTGCATCTGACTTTGGCTGCGTGTCCGTTTTGCTGCAGCCTGCGAAAATTCCGGCGGCCATTACCAATGCAACGGATACGGCAATAATTTTTCTAGATTTCATAATACACTTCCTCCTTTAATTAAATCGAATATAACAAAGATAGGCTGCAACAAATGCATCACACTTCGGTGTTATTTTACTCGTTACAACAGATCTCATTATCCGGCTATTGTTTAACCGCTCCAAGCATAATACCCTTTACAAAGTATTTTTGCAAAAATGGGTACACCATTAATATGGGTAAAACCGTTACAATAATTGCTGCCGTTTTTATATTTTGTGTATTGACCATCCCTCCATTTTCCGGAGCGGCTGACCCGGACGCCTCCTGGGCAGCCTGGGCACTATCAAGAATGATCTCTCTCAAAAGCAGCTGCAATGTCCATTTGCTGCGATCTGAAGTATAAATAACGGCGGAGAAAAATATATTCCAGTTTGAAACGGCATAGAAAAGAGCGATAGCCGCCATAGCGGGCATGGAAAGCGGCAGGATGATTCGGATAAGGACCGTCAGATCCGAAGCGCCATCCATCCTGGCCGACTCTTCGAGGCTATCCGGGATGGTTTCCAGGAAGGTTCTCATCAGAATCATATTGTAAGCGCTCATCGCTCCAGGCAATATCAGAGCCCATAAGCTGTTTAGCAGGCCAAGTTTTTTCACCAGCAAATAATTGGGTATCATACCGCCACCAAACATCATAGAAAACAGGATCATTACCATGATGATTTTATTCCCCCTCAGATACTTTTTAGAGAGGGGGTAAGCAGTAAGCAGTGTCAGTACCATGTTCACTGCGGTTCCTACAATGGCAATAAACAACGTGTTTTTGTAGCTGGATAACAGCAAAGGGTTGTGAAGCATTAATTTATATGCTGAGAAATCAAATTTTCTTGGATAGAACATCATCGGGTGGTTTACGTATTCGGAATAATCGCTCATAGAAACCGCCAGTACATTCAAAAACGGGTACAGCGTGATCAGCATCATGAAAAACATGAGCGCAACATTAAGCCCGTCAAAAAGCATTTCCCCGATTGTCTTTTTTATCTTGTTGGATGCCATGTTAATACAACCCCTTATCTGTGATTTTTTTACTTAGATAGTTGGTACTCAAAAGTAATGTTGCACCAATCACCGATTTAAATAAGCCTACTGCTGTTGAGAAGTCAAATCTGGCATCTACCAGGCCCATCCTGTAAACATAAGTTTCAAACACATCGCCCACCTCATATACTGCCGGGTTGTACAACATGAATACCTGTTCAAATCCATTATCCAATATGTTTCCAAGTCTTAGAAGTAATAGCACTACGATCGTGGTGGATATTCCGGGCAAAGTAATATGGAAGGTTTGCTTCCACCGGCTGGCACCGTCCACTCTAGCCGCTTCATACAGCTGTGGATCTACACCGCTTAACGCAGCCAAATATACAACGGTCCCCCACCCCATTTCTTTCCAGATTCCACTTGCCACCAGAATGCCTCTGAAATATTCCTTTTTCGCAAGAAAGAAAATCGGTTCGAAGCCCATATTCTTCAGAATCAGGTTTACTACGCCCGAACTGGGAGATAAAAAGCTTACTACCAAGCCTGAGACAACCACCCAGGAAATAAAGTGCGGCAGGTATATTACAGTCTGAATCGTACGCTTGAAAAATACGTTCCTTATTTCATTCAGAAGCAAAGCCATAATGATGGGAGCCGGAAAACCAAATACCAGTTTATATACATTTATAACCAGTGAATTTCTTAAAATAGTATAAAACTCCGACGACCTAAACAGTCTTTCGAAATGCTCCAGGCCCACCCATTGGCTCCCCATGATACCCTTGTAAATATTGAAATCCTTAAAGGCAATGAGAATCCCATACATCGGAGCATAATGAAACACAAGGTAATATAAAACCCCTGGAATCAAAAAAATGTACATCCATTTGTGCTTCATTATATGTTGCCCCAGTGTTTCCTTCTTATAGGCATTTTTCTTATTTGCTTTTAATCCTACTGCTATATCAGGCATTATTTTCCTCCTCCATAATTTATACACCCTATGATAGATATCGAACTCTAAACTTAGTGATTTCCAGCTAGGTAACGAGGTGAAGACAAGCCGGCTCGCCGGGCTGGATAAATCACTTTTATAGTTCGTTATCTCTGCTGATATCAATCCACATTGCAGGCCTTCTCTCTCTTACAGTTGTTATTATAGCATCCGGGTCTGCTGCAGGAAATTATTAAAAATAGTCTTTTGGTATCATATTTTAGCCTATATATTCATGTGTCTGCAAACGTCTTCCCAACCTTCCTTTATAATTTTGCACAAAATTGCGGACTAAAAATTAAAATTTGATACCTCGCCATGGGCCCGTGCAATTTGACACCGGAAGTTTATATCCGCTATAATGTACTTATAACGAGGCATAAGATGGGCCCCCGCCCCACCTCTATAGGTGGTGGGTACCGATTAACTTTATAGGCGGCGAGCATATCTCCCGCCTCGTTGAAACGGTGTGTTGAAATTGCTCCGCAATTTCTTCCGTTGTTATAAGTCATTACTATAGAGGTGGTCCTTTGTATTCCTTATTAATAGCCGATGATGAAGATCTGATCCGTGAAAGCCTCACTTCACATATCTCCTGGGATAAAATGGGCTTTAAGGTAGTGTTCGCCGCTTCCAATGGCGCACAGGTTATTGAATATATCAAAAGCAATAAAGTAGATGTAATTCTGACAGATATAAAAATGCCCTTCGCTACGGGAATCGACATTTCCAGGTTTATCCACCAGCAAAACCTTTCCACCCGGGTTGTAGTCTTAAGCGGATATAAGGAGTTTGACCTGGCGAAAAGCGCGATGGAATATGGAGTAAAAAGCTATCTGCTTAAGCCCACAAAGCTGGATGATATTTACAAAACCTTTCATACCCTCAAGTTGGATTTAGACAGAGACAGGGAGCAAAAAAGAAGCTCAAATGAATTTCAGAAAAATTATAATGAAGCAATGGCCTTATTAAAGCAGCAAATGCTCACGGATTTGCTGTATATCAAATCCAGATATTCAGACTCCAGTGGGCTGGAACGGTACGGTCTAAGCCTTGATAAAAGGTACCTTTGCCTGGGAATTATCGAAATCCCCAATTACGACCAGTTTGTGTCTACCAACTGGAATTTTGAAAAGGATCTGCTGATTGTGGCTCTTAATAATATAATAGCAAAAACTCCGAGCTCCGGAGTACATTTTTACACGGTGCAGATTGAAAACGAAAGGCTCTGCCTGATTTTGAACAGCGACTCCGCCGATGCATTTACGGGATATTTTAGCCTTGTTCAAAAAAACATGGAGGAATTGCTGAATACCGTAATCTCCATTAACGTTTCTCAAATATTCCAGGGCGTCGCCTCCATTGCAGATGAGTTTGAAAAGCTCCAGAATGCAGGGGGTAAACAGGGAGTTTATAAAAAGGCATTGGCCTCCGATCCCTGGAGTGAAACCAATGAACACAAGGATATCGAATATCCCGTTGTAAAGGAGCACCTGCTGCTGTCTCATCTTAATACCTGTGATTTGGACAAAGTCCTGCACCTCGTTGACGATATATTTGAAGTTCTTTCCTCCAATCCGGCTTCCAAGGGGGATATCAATATCTTCTGTACGGAGTTTTTGGTCGGTTTGTCCAGGTACCTTAAGGATATAAAGGTAAGCATAAACCGTCTGCTCGGATACAAGGTAAACCTCCAGATGGATTTTTCCGAAATGGGAACTGTGGATGCTGTAAAAGGCTGGTTCAAGGACCTGTGCTCTAAAATTATAGCTCATACGCAAAAGGATCAGGAGAATACGGATAAAAAAATCATAACCATAATCAAAGAGTATATCAATAAAAATTTTCACAACGATATATCGCTTAATACCATAGCCGACCTGGTACATCTAAATCCGGTCTATGCAAGCAAATTTTTCAAAAGGCAGACGGACGAAAACTTTATTGATTATTTGGTGCAGGTACGGATGGAGAAAGCCAAGGAATATTTGAAGGATGTCACTCTAAAAATAGCTGACATCAGTGAAATGGTGGGCTATAAGAGCAACAAGCACTTTTTGAAAAGCTTTAAAGGGTATACCGGCCATACGCCTTCCGAATACAGAAATAAAATACTTGATAAGGGACTAGGTCAAAATGACGAGTACGGTAAATAAAAAACTGTTTTTTAAAATTCTTGTGATTATACTGATTACACTTCTGGTTCCTATCTCCATTATAGGGACTTATTCCTATATTTTTTCAGAAATCTATGCCGAAGATGCGGTCATTAATTCCAACATGAACATGCTTACACATATCAGCGATACGCTTGAGCTGATACTGAATGAAATTGATGCCATCAGCATGCAGTACAGCTTCGATGCGAATATTCTCCAGTATTACAAAAATATCGTCACAAGCCAGGATTTCAATTATGAAAACATGTCCAGGATTAATGAGCTCAATACCAATATCCGTTTGACCATTAACTCAAAGCCCTATATCAAATCCGTATATATTTACTATAACAACCGGGGAGGCTATTTTCTCTCTTCCGATAAGGGCTTGCAAAATATCGACGGTATTTCCGACAACAGTTGGTATGATATCCTCCTGGAAAGGCAAAAAAACATATCCGCCTGGACTGAGATCCGAAGTACCTATGACCGATTCACGGAAAAAAACACGGATGTAATCAGTATTATAAGGGCAATCCCCCTTGAATCCATAGAAAAGCAGGGAGCCATCGTAGTCAACCTCGACACGGATTATTTCAACAAGATGGTTAAAAACATTGAGAAAAACAAATTAAAATACTTCTTTGTTGCAGATAGCTCCGGCACCATCATTACCGGCAGCGCAATCAAAAACCGTGTCCTTCCGCCCCTTCTGTTGGAGCATATTTTGCAAAACAGCTCCGGATACTATTTTGGTGACTTTGAAGGTGAGCAGTGCCTTATTTCACATATATCCTCCAAATTTTACAATTGGAAATATATCACCATAACGCCTCTCTCCATGATATACAGCGAACCGAATCGAATCCGCAAAATCACCTTCGTCATTATTGCCGGCAGTCTCTTGATCGGTACCATCATTGCACTGGCTTTATCCAAGGCCTTCTATATTCCTGTGAAAAGGATGGTCTCCATGATCAAGCAAGCACAAACGGGAAGTGAAATACCCATGATCGAAATTCGAAACAAGGACGAATATGATTATATCGCCTATAACCTGTTACAGGGCTTTCTGAACCAGCAAAATTTACAGAAAGAGGTCTCTGACAGGGCACTCAAGCTTAAGGAGGCTGAGATGCTGGCTTTGCAGTCCCAGATTAATCCTCATTTTCTGTTCAATACGCTGGAATCCGTCAACTGGACGGCGATCAAGCTCCTTGGAGACCAAAATGATATTTCCTATTTGACATCTGCCTTATCCGACTTGCTACGCTACAGCATTGATGACCCGGATATTCTCGTCAGCCTTGAAGAGGAAATAAAACATGCGGAAAATTATATCAAAATGCTATCCTACCGGTACAGGAACAGGTTTGATGTGCGGTGGGATATTGACAAAAGCATCCTTCACCACAAAACGATAAAGCTGCTCCTGCAGCCCCTTATCGAGAATGCCATATACCACGGGATTAAGGAAACAAATAAAAACGGGCATATTAAAATCACCGGCAGGCTTTACTCCGATAGAATTTTATTATGCATCCTGGATAACGGCAAGGGTATGACCAGGGATACCTTGCTTAATCTGCGTGCTTCCCTGAGTGATACCCGTAAAACACAATATGATCACATCGGGGTTTTTAATGTCAACCAGAGACTCCGCCTTAAATTTGGAAAGGAATATGGCCTGCAGATCCGCAGTAAAGAGAATTGGGGTACCCTCGTGAAAGTATTTATACCCCATACGCGGACGGAGACGCTATAAATCGTGTTTTATGAGTTCTGACAGTAAAATCAGCCTTTCAAATTGAAAAAATACAAAAAGAAATACCGGGTCTGCACCCGGTATTTCTTTTTGTATAAAAATCTATTATTTCTTAGGCAGGTATGCCTTCGGATCTACCAACGTATTATTCTTCCAGACTTCGAAGTGCAGGTGAGGTGCTTCCGCACTCTCAAACAATGCAGTGTTGCCTACGCTTCCAATTACATCGCCCTGCTTGACTTTCTGGTTTACGGTTACCATATCTTCACCTGCCAGGTTTGCATAAACTGTCTTGTACCCGTTTTGGTGATCAACCGTAATGCTAATTCCGAATCTCGGATCATTCTTTATATCCGTTACAACACCGTCTGCTACGGCTTTTACCTGGGAACCCCTATCGGAAGCAATATCTACTCCATTATGAGCTCTCCAGTCTCCCAGCGTTTTTGAGTATTCAAGTTTATCCTGTGCATAATCAAAGGTGACTTCGCCGAATACAGGCAATACAAAATTCGGATTTACAGCTACCGGTTTGGGAGTAGGAGAAGGTTTGCTGGTTGGACTCGGAGTGCTTGTCGGCGCTGCAGCTACATTCGTATCCTTTACTCCTTGTGCAGTTCCTTTATCCGCATTGGAAGTCGTACTGATAGATGATTGTGCTACCGTTTTACTGCTGGCATCCACAACACTCTTCCCATTTGCCTCTTCCGGAAGGAGTTTGTCAGCCTCAAATCCGCTGTTGAGCGAACCTATGTTGCGGGTCGTTACAAACACCGCTGTAGCTCCTACTATTACCACACAGAGTACCAATACTATGTAGAATCCCTTTTTGTCGAAAAACTCTACCAAACCTTTCTTAGTTAGCTTGTTTTCAGGAAACAATTTTTTCATATTTTCAATTTCCACCTCCATATAGTATTGTTGCCAGCCTGGGAAACAATATACATTTAGATGGAAAATATTTTATTTTATGTCTTGCAGCTTTTTCAGTTCCACTCCCTTGTAATAATACTTCAGAATCTCCTTGTAGTCTCCCCCGCTTTGGGCCATGAAGTTGGCCCCCCACTGGCTCATACCGACTCCGTGGCCGTAGCCGACGGTGGTGAATTTCAAGGTATCGGCAGATGCCTTCTCGATGGTAAAATTCGTGGAGCGCAGGGAGAAAACATTCCTTATGTCAACCCCTTTCAGGGTTAAGTTTCCTACTTTTATGTCCTTTACCCGGCTTCCTTCGGACCTTTCAAGAATTTTTATATCCTTGAATACATCCTTTTCATTGATCTTTAATTCCGGATAGGCTTTTTTCAGCTTATCACAGAACTCCTTATTCTTTATGTTTACAGTATTCTTAAATTCCGTTGCACTTTTTTCCTCCCCACTGCTAAAAACACTTTTCAGATAGGGAACCTCATTTGTGGCCCATACATCTTCTATATTCTCCGTTCTTCCCCCGCTGTTTGAGTGATAAAGGGGATTAATGATGGTTCCCTCATAGGTAACAATAATATTTTTCGTTTCATTAACCGCCGTCTCTATTTTTGACCAGTTCTTTTGGGCTGCATCCCCCCAGCTCTTCATGGCAGCTTCCTGACTCATCCATACCTGGCAATGTACATCATCGCAGACATCCGCCTCGTTGTGCGCATTATCATTGGCCAGATACAGCTTTTTATATCTGGAATAGGCATAGGTTCTGGCAGCAACAGCCTGGGCTTTCAAAGCTTCCAGTTCAAACTCTACGGGCATTTCCGCAGCGACAACCCCCTTCAGGTATTCTTCTAGATCCATCTCCTCCACTTTTTTCTCCGCCGTTCGATAGACCTTTATCTTTACTTCTTTTTCGGGAACCTTCACTTTCCATTCCAGTTCACTTTCCCGGGGTCCGGACTTGTCCCTCCCGAAGCCTTTCACAATGAACATGGGCAGCAGCACCACAATCATCAGCATGACCAGCATAAAATACAAAAGTTTTCTCATAGACCCGCATCCTTTGTTTTTCAAATTTCATATACTTGTACACGGTAAATATATGCGCAGGATACCGGGAGTATGAGTAAAACCTATACAACTGCTTCGTATCCTCTCCCCTTTCTCAAAGTATTGGGCTATAGATTATTCACATCAGCGGAAATGGTTTATAGCCGTGAAAGGTTTACCCTTAGGGGGTAAGGACGCTGGTGGTTACAGTGCCAACCGTACTCCCTCCGTCAGCTTCGCTGCCACCTCCCTCTCAGAGGGAGGCTTTAATCACACGTTCGGAAAATAATGGATAGTGTGCTTTAAAGTGGTCTTTATAGCTTTAACCCTCACCCTCCAACTCTCTCCCAAAATTGGTAGAGGGAGAGATTAGAAAAGCCCCAAAATTCCCCTTCTCCCAACATTGGGAGAAGGGGCCAGGGGATGAGGGTTAGGCTTAAAAAATGCTACTTTATCAGTGTTTTATGTTATCTTGCACCATTATAATTATATTCCATAATTGTAGGTAATGTATAGCTCAGAAAGGGATGCACTCCTTCCCCAGCCTTCGGCGTGAGAAAGGTATTAAGTCTCCCTCTTAGAGGGGGATGTCACGAAGCGACAGGGGGAGCATACACTCTTTCTTTGCTCTTCTGTTGCAACTTGAGATAAGGAGAAAAAAGTCCTACAAATTAAAAAGGAACATGGACTTTTATATTCCGTGTTCCTTTTGGTCGCCTTTTATCAATCCACTTTTTCTATACTAGCACCAAGGGCCTGAAGCTTTTTATCAATGTCCACATAGCCCCGTTCAATATGCTCGATATCGGTAATCTCCGTGGCTCCTTGTGCTGCGAGACCGGCCAGAATCAGTGCCGCACCAGCTCTGAGATCCGTAGCTTTTACCTGAGCGCCCTGCAATTTCAGCCCACCTTCGATAATGGCACTACGTCCTTCAATTTTTATATTGGCACCCATTCTTTTCAGTTCACTTACATGCATGAACCGATTCTCGAATATGGTTTCAATCACCATGCTGGTGCCTTCCGCGTTACTCATAAGTGCAGTCATCTGCGCCTGCATATCCGTAGGGAATCCCGGGTAGGGCAGGGTTTTTATATCGATGGCCTTCAACTTACCTGGGGATTTAATGTGAATACTGGATAACTCTTCCGAAACCTCCACTCCACATTCCCTGAGTTTTGCAGTAATAGGCTTCATATGATCGGGAATTACGTTTTCCACCCATACATCTCCACCTGTTATTGCGGCTGCCACCATAAAGGTTCCTGCCTCAATCCGGTCGGGTATAATACAGTGACTGCACCCTTTAAGGCTCTCCACTCCATTAATCCGTACGGTATCGGTACCCGCTCCCTTGATATCAGCTCCCATGGCAATAAGGTAATTCGCCAAATCCACAATTTCGGGTTCTGTCGCTGCATTTTCAAGGATCGTTTGCCCTTCCGCCAGTGTAGCCGCCATGATCAGATTTTCCGTAGCTCCCACACTGGGAAAATCCAGATAAATCTTACTTCCCTTCAGTCGTCCCTTTGTTCTGGCTTCAATGTAGCCGTGGCCCTGCGTAATTTCAGCACCCATGGCAGCAAACCCCTTAAGGTGCAGATCTACAGGACGGGAGCCGATAGCGCATCCCCCCGGCAGTGATATGGTTGCCATGCCTGTTTTCGCCAAAAGAGGCCCCATTACTAAGAAGGAAGCCCGCATTTTGTTCACAAGTTCATAGGGCGCTGTTGTATTCGCTATATTTTGCGGGTCTATAACGAGTTTACTGTTGTCCGTATACTCAACCCCTGCGCCAAGGGACTTCAGTAAATCACACATTATTTTTACATCATTGAGATTCGGGACCTCGTCCAAATAGCTTTTTCCCTCTCCCAACAACGCAGCTGCAATAATAGGCAATACAGAGTTCTTGGCACCGCTGATTCTCACTTTGCCACGAAGTGGCTTTCCTTCAGATATTATGAACCTGGACACTTTAATTCTCCCTTTCATTTTTGCTATATTGCGTCATTTGAGATGGCAAACTTTATCCCCTGGCGGCTCCACAGCCAACCTACAGCCGTGCAAATTCCCAAATCTAAAGTTTGACATCCGTTACGCAGGCGATAGGCAGTAATCGCGGGCAATAAACTTTTTAATCAGGGTTTTTGTGTCCTGTACACTAACTGCTGATGGGTCCCTGCCTACCGCCTCTTGCTTATTGCCCGCCGTTTCATCAATATTCGGTTGTTATAACAGGCGTTGCCAGCCATATGTAAGTCTTATTCTCGTAGGAATTATACCGAAGGGCGACATTAAGGTTTACCTTTTTGCCATGGACCCTTATATATCGTTCCATATAAGGAGTATATGCAGAGACGCTGATATAGTTCCCGTCTCCTACTCCCTCTACTTTTTTTGCACCTGTCTCTCTTAATATTTTCCTGCCAATTTCATTCAATTGTTCATGATCCAAATTACCTGCAAAGGTTCCGATAATACAGGCATTGACCCTGGGATCCAATCCTCTGCTTTTGAAGATTTCCGCTATGCTGCTTTTTGTATCCTCCAGTGTATCATAAGTCTGGTCCTGGGTAATGTTCATACTGATGTACCTTTTGTCGGATGCCTTAGCATCCTTTCCAACGGTTACTTCAATTCCCACATTCCTTTGGTCGCCGACAACACCCTTTATCTTCACTTTCTGCAGAGTATCGTTCTCCAGATTTTCACGGCTGAATTTCTCGTCCTTTACCATGTCCAGACTTGATATAACGTCTTCCAGCAGGGTATTTATGCCATCACGGCTATCCATTCTTCCTTTTAACTCAGACCAGAAGTACAGTTCATTGCTGACCAAGGCAGCCCCTGAATCGGCAAAAGCTTTTTCAAGTGATATATCGGTATGACTTCCTGCCTCATTAACTTTTACATAATATATGCATAATGAAACAATTGCGAAAGTCAAAAATGCCAAAAGAAAGAACGTTTTTTTCATCTATATCCCCCTTTTTATTGAAACTACACTAAAATTATTGCCTTTTTGAAGTAGGGATATACATGTAAATATTTTTACAAAAACCTTTAAATGTCTTACCGGTGCTGCTTTGTTACTTATTTTAATTTCTGTAAATTACTGTTTTGTAAATTCATTTTGTTTGTCAAAAATATATCACGTTACTAATCATAGTAGAAGAATTGTTTTATGTCAATTAATTTTTATTCCTCGCTAGTTCCCCAATTTTCGGAAGTTTTGGGTTCAAGTGATCTTTACCCTATAGACAGCCAACTTCAAACTTAAATTTATCTGGCAGCAAGCCGCCTCCAAATCCGGAAATTTTTACTGCTGGAAATGATAAGGTTTAAATTTGTCTATATCTATCACTCCCCTCCTGTGCAGAGCATGAAAAAGCTCCCACATTTGACACATGAGAGCTTTATTTTAATAGGTCGACAGTGCCCGGCTGATGAGGGTGGCGCACTCTGCCCGGGTAATATTCGCTTCTTCATTAAAATTTTTATAGATTCCATCCGTTACACGAAGTATGCCCATGTCAAAGATCTTCTTTACTGCTGCACTGTACCACTCTCCCTGCTTCAAGCGGGTATAGAAACCATTGTTTACCGTTTTGAATGTAAAGGCTCTGGTAATGATGGTACTGGCCTCCGCCACCGTTATGGTATTATCCGGCCGAAGTGTGCTGTCACCATACCCTGACAGAATTCCGTTTTTTGCAGCAAGAAGCATAATTTTTTCAGCCCAATGCCCTTGAATATCCGTGAACCCTTTTGCATTCTCTGCCGCCCCCTCCAGCTTCAGTGCCTTTACCACCATCGTTGCAAACTCTGCACGAGTGATGCTGTCTTCCGGTATAAAGCTGTCGGCATTCCTTCCGTTGACAATTCCGGCATCATGCAGATGGGTTATATACTCCTCTGCCTCAATTCCTTTTACGTCGTTAAAAACAGCATAGTCCAATACCCCTGCCGGAGCCAGGTTGAATCGAAGAGGCGGCAGGGTTCCTGTCAAATCAAGGTCTATGGACGTAGATGAAGGTCCGCTTGCTGTTGCTTCATATCCAATGTTCACGGTCTTTCCATTTTTAATATTGAAGTAAACAACCCGCAACCCTCTTTTTTCACTGGAGTCGCCCCACTTGAGAGTAACCCGTATTTTGTTGTCGCCTACCGGTGCGGATTCATAGAGAACTCCATGGGCGTACGCAGGAATTGTTACGGTTAGCGTTAGCAGCGCAAAAACCAGTGCTGTCATAAAGGCCGTTATTCTTCTCATCATTCTCTCCTTCTGCTAGCATTAGCATATAAAGTTAAAAATTCCATCTTATAACAACGGAAGAAATTGCGGAGCAATTTCAACACACCGTTTCAACGAGGCGGGAGACATGCTCGCCGCCTATAAAGTTAATCGGTACCCGCCACCTATAGAGGTGGGGACATCTTATGCCTCGTTATAAGAAACGGGAACACACCCCTTATAAACCCCCGGGGAGTGTCCCCACCTTACTTCACGCTGTAGTGAAGCTATTTTTTCTATTGCAGCACCCTCAAGGGGCAACCTGCCTGTTTACACCGCTATCAATCAAGTTCTCCTGTCATGGCCAGATATTTCTCCAGCAGCACCAGAAGCTCCGCTCTCGTTAAATTGTCCTTTGGCCCCAGTACGGTGGAGGTTCTCCCAATGGCAATTCCATTTTCTACCGCAAACCGTACTTTCTGCGCAAAAGTGCTGCTGACCTGATTGATGTCCTGGAATACCACCGGGCTGCCATACGTAGGCTCTGCTTTTTCTCCTGATTTAATTTCATAAAGCCGTACCGCCATCGCAATGGCTTTCTCCCTGGAGCAATAACTTCCGGGGTTTGGTACGTCCGAGGAAGCAATAAGTCCACTTTTGGCTGCCACTGTCATGTACTGGCTGTCATAGCCGTAGCCCAGCACATCCAACATAATCTTTACCGTATCGCCAATGGTAGCTGCGCCGTCCGGCCGGAAGGTTCTGCCGGATACGCTCTTTAACTCCCGTGCCGAGACCACATGATTGATGGAATTCTCCGCCCAGTGTCCGGCAATGTCGTCGAAGTACTTTGCATTCTGCTCTGCCACGGCGAAGCTACCGGGCTTTTGTATCTCAAACTGCAGGCGTCCTGTTTCCCGTTCCGCATCATAGCTTCCCGTGGTAGAAACACGGCTCCAGCTTTTCTTTAGAGGATCGAGTACATACCCGAAAGTGATTCCTTCCCGGTACCATGCTCCGGTGGTATATGTATAGGCATAGGTGAGGGGCACCCTAAATTCTTCCACAGCAACTCTGTTACTTCCGTCCAAAGCACTGACCTGCAAGGACATGACAGGCGTTTTATACGTTAGATATTTTGCCCTGCTGTCTGTTCCTTCCTCTGGCGACGTTATGCTGATTTGGTAGTTAAAGTCCCCCAACCGGTTCAGCAAGGTAGTATCCAACGCTGTGGAGAAAGCTCCCGGGCGAACCGTAAACTTTCCTGTATGGGTTGCTATCACCAGCGTTTCCTGCAGCTGTGCCAATGTTCGGAATATCTTGCCGGACAAGGTCAAAACCAGGGTCTTCGTGTTTGCCGGCGGATTCGAGAGATCCAAAAGATACTGTACATCCCTGTCGGTCCGTATGGCCTCAATCAACCGGTCAGCATTGATCCCTATGATTTTCACGTTCCAGGTATAATTGGGTGCCGTGACATCCTTTATGATATACTCGCCGGAAATCGGATGGCCTGCATCTTCATCCGAATCGTAGTCATCCTTGCTCTTCTGTGTTTTTGCGATAACACTCTGCGTAGGTAGGGACCTCAATTTCTTTTGCGGATCATAGGCATAGAGTCTGGCATAATATCTGGTGTTTGAACGAAGTCCGTCAACTACAAGTTCCGAAACACTTCCGGCTTCAATTCTCCTCGCATCCTTGTAATCAATATCCGATGCGATTTCCAGTATGTATTGCAGACCCTCTTCTTTCATCCATTCATAGGTAATGCTATTTTTTGTGACGGCGTCCGCTGTATTCTTTATACCGAAGCCCCGTGGTGTTGCAGGGGGGATATCCGCCTTTGTCCTTACACCATACGCATCGCTCCAGTCGGATGTAATACTGCTTTGTCCGTTTGCTGCCTCGGCCTGTATCCAGAAGTAGTACTGGGTATCCGGCTTCAGTCCTTCTATTTTGTATATGTTGTTGGCAGCTAATTCCACTCCGGTAACTTGTGCACTTCCTTGCGCCTTCGATAGGTCCTCTGTTGTTGAATATTTTATGTTATATTTATATTCGGTCTTAAATTCCCATCCCAGTTCCACATACACATCGGCTGCGTAACTGTAATTAAAGAAAGGTACGATGGGTTTCTCCGGAGGAACCCCGATTCCCGGTGCTGTTGTAATCACGATAGGGTCTGAGGGTCCTGAAAGCAGTCCTGCATCCGCCCGGTTGGCTCTTACCCAGATAATGTAGGTAGTGTTGGGTTTGAGGTCCTCTATTTTTATATCCACATTATGCTTTTTACCATCCGGGTTTGCCGTAGGATTTTCATCCGGGTCATTGGCCGTCACCGGCACTCCTGTCATCTTATTCGCCGGATATTTGCTGGAATTCATGAGTTCGTTATAATTCATGCCTTCCTTAAATTCGATGCACCCTACGTCGATGGTGATATCATTGCCATACTCCACTTTCCTGTAGGTAGTTCCATAAACATCATCCTTGACGGTCTGATCATTGGGATGGTATATGATAATACCATTTTGAACCGTTGCCTGAGGTTCTATGTACTTCCATTTTCCGTCCAAAAACTGTTCATACCATTTATTCTTCAACTGTATCGTAGCGGTAGTGTCCGTTACCACTTCTTTCTGATTTTGATCCTTCTTTACTTTCAAAGGCGGCCTTCCAGGCGCCACAGGAGTTTCGACACTTCCTTCCGGCGGTGTTATAACTACCCGCAACGCAGGTACGGAGCTATTGGTTACACTTTCCAGATCATCGTTCACATACTCCAAATAGGTCTTCTTCGCTACTATTTTAAAATAGTAGGTAGAGTTGGGAGCAAGAACGTTCACCACATATTTACATCCGACAATTTCCGTTCCGCTGTATACCAGGGTATCACTTACCTTCACATTTTCTGCAATCTTGTTGGATTCATCGGGATGGTCTATTTTCTGCGGATCGGTAATAAGCCACATATCATAGAGAATATCGGAATCGATCTCTCCGTTTCCTTTTCTGGGTGTTTTCCACAGCAAGGTCGCCCTATCGGGTTTTAACTCCCCTTCATAGGTTATGACGGTCGTTCCGCCACTCTCCAGTTTGTCCACCAATTCAGGAGAAGCCGGTGTAGTAGGCACTTCCATCTCACGCAAATAAACCCGGTCCGATTCGATCTTCACACCCCAATCCTTATAGATGTCATTTCCCAGCGGATCTGTGACGAGGGCTCGAATGATGTAATAGCTGTCTGACTCATCCGGCGGAACCGTAATATAGGTACTATTATCATCCACCGAGAGCATATACTGTGGTAAATTATTCGTTTTGGAATTCACCTTGTACAATTGGTAGGTTATCTTTATATCCTGGAAGGCAACAGCCACTTCGCTCCAGTCCAATCGCCAAACCGTACCCGAATCCGAAGTGGAGAGTTTCGTAGTCTTAACCAGTATAAAGCTGCTGCTGGCTACCGTACGGCTCTTGGGATTATAAAAGATATCATCTCCGCTAATTTCCGGTTCAATTTTCACATAATACACTCTTCCTGCATCACCCACAGTATGGACATATTCAAGCTTTCCTGTGGCCTGGTTTACAGTGATGCGGCTGTCCTGTCCGATCATGGCAGGAGAGATATAAATGGGCTGGGTATTGGAAAAGGCACTGTCATCGGCAATGTACAGGCGATAGCCGATTCTTGCTCCTGTATTCCACACATCGTCCCATTCGATTTTGAGCTGCTTGCTACCAAAAGGATATGCAAACAGCTGTAAATCCGTCATTACATTAACAATGTTGGACGCTGCTGAAGGCTCACTGACATAGGTGACATTGTTCTCTGTCCGCTTGAAATAGGCTGTGATATAAAAGTTATACACCGTACCGGACTTCAGATCCCGCAGCAGCACCGAAGTAGCCGTTATATCCCTTTCCTTAAGAACAAATCCTCCGGCTTTTCCGTGTTTGTCAACTTCCTGTACATACAGGTTATAATAGACGGAATCCCACTCCGCCGGTTTATTTACAGGCTTCCAGTTTAATTTTACAAAGTAGCGGTCTTCTTTGCTATACCCCGTTACAGGCTTTAAATCCCCATCTACAATAATGGTAGGCCTCTCCGGGTTACTTACAGCCGCCTTCACCAAGGCCGGACTGTACACCTGCAGGAGCAGTACCAAAGAGAGCAGTATACTGGCAAATCGCTTGAACCCTTTCATTGTGATTACCCCTTTACTTATGAATCCTTACATTTTATTTACGAGCAGGAGGGCTCACGCCCTCCTGTTTCAGCTTCTATATACTTTTCTATAAGTCTCCTGTTAATCGCAGCAGCCTGACTGTTGCAGTGATCACCTGCGCTCTGGTAATATAGCTGGCAGGCTGGAACTCTCCATTGCCGTCTACGGTAAACATCCCCAGATCGATGGCCATGACTACCCCGTTATAATGTTTGTCTGCAATGGCCCGTTCGTCTTTGATATAGATATTTCCTTTGGTCACCAGGTTTTCCGGGCTCAATCCCTGTTTGAGACAGTAAAGTCTCACCAGTACGGAGGCTGCTTCCTGTCTTGAAGTGTCCCGGGTTACGGCGCTTGCATTTACCAATCCATCCAGTCCCAGCTTCTTGGCCTTCTGCCGCATATCCAGGCCTGCATTCTCCTGGGTTTTTCCCGCCACAGTTTCATAAAGGAGGATGATTTCCTTCGTATTGACACTGGCCTCCGGCGAAAAAGCAGCCGTGCTGCCGAAGATGGCGCTGAGGTCATATTTGGAGCCAAAGGTATTGATATATTCCATCGCCCAGTGATCCGCAGGAACATCTGTAGCAAACTCCTTCGCTGCCGCTACCACGAATTTACCGGTTTTCAACAGGTTAAATGTACTGCTGTTTGCTTCCGTCTGTACATTGGAGGAAAGCTTTTTCCACTCGTTGGCTCCATCGTACAGGACATAGGGAGTCTTCAGCGACTTCTGTCCTGCATTGTAACTCAGCTTCACCGTCATAGGCGAAGAGAATTCCTTCAGGTCCTTGGTGGTCATGACCATCGGGCTAATTCCGTTGCCCCCTTCAATTGTATTGTAAATATATTTGGACAATTCCAGTTCCACCTGTTCTACAAGGGCGTCTATAAAATGATCCCCGTCTGCCAGGACCGCACTTGCATTGATATTATATAAACGGGTTATTTCATCCAGCTTCTGTTTTGCCAGGCCGTGTTCGGAATTATAAACCTTGTCGTGGAAATCCGACTTCAGCTGTGCGTCGGTCTTTGAACTTCCTATGGCCGTGATATCCAGATCATAAATCTCGGAAACAGGCTTCACCTCCACAGTCAGGCTTTCTGCACCGTATTCCGACCGGGTAATGGTCATCTTCAGGAAGATGTCTTTTACCGACCAGTTTTTCTGAATATCCTTGATCTCCTGCAGATTTTGCAGCAGCAGAGTCTCCGGTTTAAAAGCGTATTCCGTATTTGTTGTTTTTATGGTAATGACCCGGTTATTTGAATTCACACAGTTCAGCACCACTGCTGGTATGTAAATTACATCCCTGCGGTAGTTCGCCGCTATGTCGGAAATATCTATCGTCACAGAATATCCACTGTTGTTCTGCAATTCGTTTACTACCCGGTCCCCTTTGAGCAGGATCTTATTCACGGAGGAATTCCCCATATCCACTCTCCAGTAAAGCTTCTGTTCCAGTTTCTCCAGCTTGTCGATGAATTTGGTCTTGCTCTCTTCCTCCTCATCCTCATGGTTATAATCATCCTGGTTAAACTGGGTTCTTCCGGTTACAGGACCGGCATACTTTGACGGCTGGACATTGGCCTGTATTGCCCTTACTTTCACGTAGTACTTCTGGTTCGATTTCAGCGGGAGGAGCATGGTAGAACCAGCCGATATGGTTACAGGTATTGCCTTGATTCTGGCATAGTACATTTTGTGTACATATCCCTGTGTCTGCGCGTTCTCTTCATCCTTTAGCTCTACCATGTCATTATTATAAGCATCCAGTGTAGTGTATTCACTTTCGCCTTCTGCCTTTATGGCAATTTCGTACCTATAGCCGGGAAGGCCTTTCCAGCGCACCTCCATCTGGTGATAATCGTCCCTTGTAGTATCGGGTGGCAAATCCTGATAGGTAATACCGCTTGTAGTATTGCCTTTGTAGGCTCGTATATCGTAGCGGGTATTGGCCTTCAATCCCCGTATTCTCCCATAAAACTTACTGCCACCGGTCTGGGGATCATCCTTTACGATGGTCGCCTGGGATATTCCCAAAGGCCTGTACACGGTTTCCGTAGATTCCTTGATATAAAGCTTATAATCTTCCGCCTTTACCATAGGGTCACTGTCGGTCCACTCAACACCTAATTGTATATCCGTCACGGTTTCCAGCATTTCCGGTGCATCAATCAAGGAAGTGGTAACCGGCAGGGTCACCCAGCTGCTGGACAGAGTGATAACAATATCGTTTCCGTTGGCATCTTTGGTAGTAACTTTTCTCTCCGCCCGGATGCTGAAGTAGTACAGGCTATTGGGCACCAGCCAGTCCTGTACGGCGTACTTGCACAACTTGGTCAGGGCATCGTAAGAGAAGTCCTGGTCCGGGAAACGGGGATCCAGGTTTAAAACACCATTTCCAAATTTGGCTACAAAGCTCTGGTAGAAAGGATCATTTGCATAATCCGCTTCCTCGGCATCGGGCGATACCCTGCTCGTAGTGGCAATAAGCCGATAGGTTACGTCATCTTCGTTTCTTTTCCAGTCAAAAGCTACGCTGGCACCTGTCAACTCCGGCTTTCCTTCCGCATTCAGGGCAATTTTAAAATCTACAGGCGCTACCGGCTTTCTTGTGGCATCATCCGGCTGCTGAACATCGGTGCGGCGAGTTGTAACCGGTACCACTGCCGTGAAGGCCGAGGATCTGTCTGTCGCTGCAGGATCTCCAAAATCCAGCCGGGTTTTCAGTTTAAAATAGTAGGTAGTATTGGGCCGCAATCCTGAAATTGTTACATTCCATTTTCCGTTTACCAATACAAACCCGACATGATCCACCAGACCGGTGCCTGCGTTCCATGCGCTATCTGTCGAGCCAATCTGCGTATAAACCGCATCGGAGGCGTTACTGGTACTCATAAACAGGTCGTAGTATTCATTATTGCCTGTTTGGGTAGTATAACTGGCCCAATCGATGTTGACCTTATCGAATTGCAAAACAGCAAAATTCTTTCCGGTAGTTGTGTCAATATCTTCTGAAACCGCCTTAAAGCTTTTGGGAATGGGGATTTCCCTTTCAGCCCTTGGAAGAGTGGTTAAACTCCCGGTTACAGACTTTTCCGAGACATCATCAATGGGCATTACGGCTCGTATATCCTTATCATCCAGCACTCCGTTTTTATCATAGTCCGTAATGGCGTTAAATCCGGAGGGCGGAGTTCCTTTTGTGGTGAACATCCTTATGTAGTAGACCATATTTTCCAGGAGGAACATGGGATATTTATCCGGGTTGGACAGATAGGTACCATCTGCATTTTTAAACAGCTCGCGCCCATTCAGCACATATTCCAGTCTTTGTCCGTCCTTGCTTACCTTTATATCAGCACTGGCGCCATTGATTACTTTTACCCACCGGTAATTAAGGAGATACTCCTTTTCCGTATCCCCCACCTTGAGAGGATATTTCGTATCCAAATCCGTCGGATTTGTATTTAGCAGCACATGGAAATTCAATGCACTTTTCTCAGCAGAAGTGAGGACGTCCCAGCTTTTGGGTTTCTGCCATGTGATGACCACATCGGAAGATTTCGCAAGGAACACATTGCCGGTACTATCCAGCATATCACTTCCAGTTGCAGGGTCCCTTACCGGTCCTATATTCAGCTGTGCACGGCTGTTGTCCCCCCGGACATCAATAGGAATCGGCGGCTTGGTGGTATCCAGCGACATCTGGTATTGCAGCTTTAACGATTCGATTCTGTCCTTTTTGTTGTCCGTCTTTACCACGACTTTGTAATACATGGAGGTACCGGGGTTCACTCCGGTGATTACCGTAACGGCATAATCGGAGCCTTTTGGGAAAAACTCATCCGTTACCTTTGCCTTCTGAGGCCAGTCGGTTCCATAGGCCACACTGGGCGTATCGATGGCTTGAACGGAATAATAGAGGTTGGGCATATCCAAACTTCCATCATCTTTGTTGATTCTGAATATTTTTACATAGATATTGTCCGATGCATCCCTTGAAAGCTGGAAACGGACCGGCGTATAGGTATAAGCCAGATTGGAGTCCTGATCGGTAACCATGCTTCCGTTATATCGTGACGGGTCCCCTACGGTTACAATTCCGGGAACTCCTGTGCTCGTTACAAATACAGGTTTTATATTCATAAAGTATACGGTTCCGGGCAGAATCTGCTCGTGGGCCAGAATATGACTGTCAAGTGCTGGCGGCGTATTTAGGCTGTTATCCTGTAAGTCTTTTCGTCCACGCACGTTAAAGCTCATGGTAGTATTGGCAGCGTCATTTACTATCGTTGCTTCTTTTCCTAACGCCTGTGCTTTATAAGTCCCTGAATTTTTACTTACCATCACCGGGGTTATATCCGCCCCACTATCCAGAGCCTGTGCTTTTGTTGAAATGTTGAGCCTGTAATCAAGTGCCGTGATATCCTCACTAAGTCCTAATTTTGACTTCATTAGCCCTAGTGCAGCATCAACATTTACATAACTACTGCCATTATATACCTTGGGTATATTCCACTTCAACTGCAATTCCGGCTTTGTTCCGGTCTCGTAACCGGTTACTTGCTGTTCCACACGGCTGGAATAAAAACTCATTTTGGTCATGAAATACAAGAAACCGGTATCAACCTGGACATTGGAGCCATCCAGCATTTTCATATCCAATCCATAGATATAGTCATCCTTGAAGCTGCTTGCATCGATAACAGCAGTGAACCGTGATAAACTCATATTAATGGATTCCACTTCCTGTGCATACACACTTTGTACTGTTGTACTGGGTGCAGTTTCAGGCTTGACATATTCAACGCTTACGGATTTTGTGCTTTTAGCTCCGTTCCAGGTCACTGTAAGCTCATATTTGCTGTTCCCTGCGTTATACCGATAGCTTAAAACACTGACCCCGGCACTTCCGGCAGCCCTTACAGGCTTCTCCAGCACCGGTGCAAACCCTATCAGTATGGATAGAATCAGTAATAAAGATAGAATCCTTTTTTTCATCTGTTAACCCCCACTTTTTGGTAACCTTCATGCAGGCAAAGCTGCAACAACTATTTACCAGCACTTTTTTTATCACTACATATGGCATTTACATGCGATGCAGCAAATAATAATTGAAATTATTGCTGTTTACCCAAAATTATCCTATATCATAAAATATCGGCTCCGTCCCGCAAAAAATTTAGGTTGAAAGTGTGATATAATGTAATTGTAATATTTTACTGACAGGAGTGAATTACATATGAAAAAAGCCTTGAAGCTATTGATTATACTTGCTCTTTTGGGAGGAGTTTCATTTTGCGCGATGTACTGGTATATTGATAACTTCTCAAAAAATGCCAAGCCGGAGAAATCAGATGTAATTCTCGTCCTCGGCTGCCAGACCTGGGGGAGAGAACCCAGCTGGTCCCTTGAGTACAGGCTGCAAAAAGCCCTTGACCTATACAGGGAAGGCTATGCAGGATATATAATCGTCAGCGGCGGACAGGGCAAAGACGAGGAAACAGCAGAGTCCGTTGTGATGAAGGATTGGTTGGTGAAGAACGGCGTCCCGAAGGACCGGATTTTTGAAGAGGACCAGTCTACCAGTACCTATGAAAATTTCAAACTTTCCGCAGAGATCATGGAAAAGCAATCCTTTCACTTCGCGGTAGTTGTCACCAATGACTTTCATATCTTTCGCTCTCTAAAGATCGCGGAAAAACTGGGTATTAAGGCCACTGGAGCACCTGCTCCCGCAGTAAAGCATTTACGGGCTTATTCCCTCTTCAGAGAAGTTCTCTCTGTGGTCAAAACATATTTGCTGGATTTTTGATGGTGCTTTAAGGTTTGTGAAAACTATACTGCGAATACACTTCAACAAAAAAGAGACTTCGATTTCGAAGTCTCTTTTTTGTATTAATCTCTATTTTATACTTCTCTTCACTCTCAAACGGGCCATAGCGCGGGACAAAGCCGCTTGTGAACGAATATATTCTATCTGTGATATCTGCTGATGAAGTCTTTCCTCTGCTCGAACCCTGGCCGCTTCCGCTCTGTTCTCATCGATTTCATCCGGCCATTCTGCAGTATCCGTGAGGATAATGGTTTTATCCTGTTTGATTTCCATAAATCCCTCGGTGAGAACTGCTTCCACCCATTCTCCATCTTTCTTGATGCGCAGGGGGCCTACGGCAACTGCAGCTACCAAGGGTATATGTCCAGGCAAAATACCGATTTCCCCCAGGGGAGTTTTTAAAACTACCGTCTCTACATCTCCAGAGAAAAACAGCCTTTCCGGTGTAACGATTTCAAGCTTGAATGTGCTGGCCATTATACCATCTCCTTCGCAGCTTCATACACTTCGTCAATGGTTCCTCTCATGAAGAATGCTGCCTCCGGAATATTGTCCATCTTTCCATCAATGATCTCTTTGAAGCCTCTTATGGTTTCCTTGATGGGAACATATTTGCCCGGGGTTCCGGTAAAGTTTTCCGCTACGAAGAAAGGCTGGGACAGGTATCTTTGAATCTTTCTGGCTCTGTACACCACCAGTTTGTCTTCTTCCGACAACTCGTCCATACCCAGGATCGCAATAATGTCCTGCAGTTCCTCGTATCTTTGCAGTATTTCCTGTACTCTTCTTGCTACGTTATAATGCTCTTCTCCAACAATTCTCGGATCCAGAATTCTGGAAGTGGAGTCCAATGGATCCACAGCAGGATAAATACCCCGCTCAACAATTTTTCTGGACAATACTGTAGTAGCATCCAAATGCGCAAAGGTAGCAGCAGGAGCAGGGTCGGTAAGGTCGTCGGCAGGCACATAAACAGCCTGAACGGAGGTTACGGAGCCCTTACGGGTGGAGGTGATCCTTTCCTGCAGTTCACCTACGTCCGTTGCCAGGGTGGGCTGGTATCCAACGGCAGAGGGTATTCTTCCCAAAAGCGCCGATACTTCGGAACCCGCCTGGATGAAACGGAATATATTATCGATAAACAACAGCACGTCCTGTCCCATGGTATCTCTAAAGTACTCTGCCATGGTGAGCCCGGTCAAGCCGATCCTCATTCTGGATCCCGGCGGCTCATTCATCTGTCCGAAAACGAGCGCCGTCTTTTCGATAACTCCCGACTCCTTCATCTCATTCCAAAGGTCATTCCCTTCTCTGGATCTTTCACCAACACCGGTAAATACGGAATAACCGCCATGCTCATTGGCGATGTTTCGGATAAGTTCCTGGATAAGAACCGTCTTTCCAACCCCGGCTCCACCAAAAAGCCCGATCTTTCCGCCCTTTGGATACGGTGCAAGAAGGTCAACAACCTTGATCCCAGTCTCCAGAATTTCAGTTGCAGCTTTCTGATCTTCAAAACCGGGGGCCGGCCTGTGAATTTCCCATTGTTCTTCTGTCTGTACCGGGCCCGCATTGTCCACGGTCTCACCCAGTACGTTAAATACTCTTCCCAGAACTTCCTTGCCTACAGGGACTTTTATGGCATTTCCCGTATCTACAGCTGTCATTCCCCGAATGAGGCCATCGGTGGAAGACATAGCAACACATCGTACAGTATCATTTCCAAGGTGGTGGATGGCTTCTACAACCACCTTGTCATTTCCGCTTTCAATATTTATTGCGTTATAGATTTTGGGCAGGTGACCCCTCTCAAATCGGATATCAACAACAGGCCCAATAATCTGTGTAACTTTTCCCACTCTCTCCGACACTCTAATCACTCCGATCATTATTAAAATCGTTCCTGGTTGTTAGTTGCTAGTTGCTGGTAATATAATCGAAGCGATTCCTTTCAGCAACTAGAAATCAGCAGTCAACAACGCTTTTAGTATTCCTTTATTTCAACGCTTCCGCTCCGCCTACGATTTCAGATATTTCCTGAGTGATGGCGGCCTGCCTTGCCCTGTTATAAAACAGATTCAGCTTTTGAAGCATTTCGTCAGCATTGGACGTTGCATTATCCATGGCAGTCATTCGGGCACTCTGCTCACTGGTGAAAGCCTCTACCAGGGCCCCATAAACGATTCCCTTGATGTACTTCGGTATCAATACATCCAATACAGCCTGCGGAGAGGGTTCATAGATAATATTTTCATCCGGTGTTCCATCCACATGCTCCAAGTTTTTAACTTCCTGTTTCAGCACTTCCAGGTTCAAGGGCAATAGTTTCATACTGCGCGGTATGAGACTTACCGAGGATTCCATCAGCGTGTAGACAAGGTGTACTTCGTTTACTTCGCCTTTTTTATATAAATCCAGCAGCGTCTCTGCGATCTCTCTGGCTCTGTAGGTAGAAGGGTTCTGGACTGCATAATCAAAGTTTGGATCTACATTGTACTTCGCCCTGGTAAAATGGCTTCTTCCCATTACTCCCGCTACCAGCAGCAGAGAGGTCTCCTTGTCCTCTATATAGCTTTCGGCAAACTTTATAATATTATGGTTATAACCGCCTGCGAGGCTCTTATCTCCTGTTAATACCAAATATGCCTTTTTATTATCCTTTTTCTCCTGATTTGAATCAAAAAACACACTTTCAACATTGGCACTGTGCATGAGTATATCTGCGATGGTTTCCTTTACCTTTTCAAAGAATGGCAAAGTCTGTTCCAATTGCTGCCTGGCCTTTTTCAACTTGGCTGCAGATATAAGATTCATCGCCTTCGTGATTTGCCGGGTTTCCTTTATGCTTTTGATTCTAAGCTTTATTTCACGCATACTTGCCATACTATCACCTACTCTTTGTGTGAGAGTTGATTTCGATTAATTCCACAAAGGGCTGACCCAACTCTCTCTGCATCTTTGCCAATTATTTGTGTACAAATCTCTGCTTAAATTCTTCTATCGCTTTTTTCAGCAGCTCTTCCGTCTCCGGCTTTAGTTCTCCGGTTTCAGCGATAGCGCTGCGAATCTGAGGGTATCTGTCCTTTATAAAGCCCAGTATCTCCGCGTTAAACCTCCGGATCTCCTTTACCGGCAGGTCCATCAGGTACTTATTGGTAGCTCCGTAAAGAACAATAACCTGGTCCTCAACCGCCATAGTAGAATACTGTGGCTGCTTTAGGGTTTCAACCAGTCGTTCACCCTGCATCAGCTTTTCCTGTGTTGCTTTGTCAAGATCGGAGCCAAACTGTGCAAACACTGCTAATTCCCTGTATTGCGCCAGATTCACACGCAAAGGTCCTGCAACCTTTTTCATGGCCTTAATCTGGGCAGCACCACCAACTCTTGAAACGGAAAGTCCAACGTTTACCGCCGGTCTTTGCCCCGCGAAGAAAAGCTCGGTTTCCAAATAAATCTGTCCATCCGTTATAGAGATAACGTTGGTCGGAATATAGGCCGATACGTCTCCTGCCTGCGTTTCGATAATAGGGAGCGCTGTTATGGAGCCTCCGCCCAGTTCGTCGCTAAGACGCGCAGACCTTTCCAATAGCCTTGAATGCAGGTAGAATACATCTCCGGGATACGCTTCTCTTCCAGGTGGTCGCCTCAGCAGAAGCGACATGGCTCTATAAGCCACCGCATGTCTCGACAGGTCATCATATACAATCAGCACATCCTTATGATCATTGTACATGAACTCTTCTGCCATGGCGCAGCCTGCATAGGGTGCTATATATTGAATGGTTGCCATTTCGCTGGCTGTAGACGAAACTACGATGGTATAATCCATGGCACCAAACTCTTCCAGGGTGCCGACAATACTGGCAACGGTAGATGCCTTCTGTCCAATGGCTACATAGATACAGATAACGTCCTTGCCCTTTTGGTTGATAATGGCATCGATGGCGATGGCGGTTTTACCCGTTTGCCTGTCGCCGATGATCAATTCCCTCTGCCCTCTTCCGATAGGGATCATGGAGTCTATGGCCATAATACCGGTCTGAAGCGGCTTGCTAACAGACTTTCTGGCAACGATACCCGGAGCCTGGAATTCAACAGGCCTGTACTTCCCTGTATTAATTTCTCCCTTTCCGTCCAAAGGCTTTCCCAGGGGATTAACAACACGGCCGATCAATTCTTTACCGACAGGTACCTGCACAGTTCTTCCGGTTCTTTTTACCTGGGTACCTTCCTTGATTTCCTCAGGGTCTCCCAGAATAACGCATCCTACATTATCCTCTTCAAGGTTCATGGCCATACCATACTCGCCATTTTCAAATTCCAACAGTTCTCCGGCCATGGCATCTTCCAAACCGTAGATTCTTGCGATCCCATCTCCTGCCAGTAAAACATATCCTACATCATCGGTTTTTGTTTTGATTCCATAATTTTCAATTTGCTGTTTAATAATTGCACTAATCTCTTCCGGTCTTAAATTCATCGATATATCACCTCATTAAATCAGTTGACAGTTGGCAGCTGACAGTGAATTACTCTATACCTTGTCATTTTCATGCCGACTACAAACTGAGTATATTTTTAGCCACTCTGATTTCAGTCTATACTGGTTCCCTTATAACTGTCCTCTGTCAACTTTCAACTGTCAACTGCTTTAATGCTTCCAATCTCCCCTTTATGCTGCTGTCAATTACCCTGTCTCCGATTCTCACTTTAACTCCGCCGATGAGAGTTTTATCCAGCTGAACTTCTGCGTTTACAGCAGAAGCTTTATATTCCTGCGCATATTTGGACTTTATCCGATCAATCTGCAGTCCAGTCAAAGGGGAGGCAGAAGTGATCAACAGGTTCAGAACATTCTTTCTTATATCGGCCAGGCGGTTAAATTCCTGCGTAATTTGGGGCAAAAGCTTTATTCTTCCCTTATCAATGAGGATCAACAAGAAACTAACCAGTTTGTCCCCCTCTGATGTCCCCAAAAGCTTAGCAACGGTTTCCTTCTTCACCTCGGTACCTACCTCGGGAGTTAGCAGCAACCAGCGAAAATCCGATTGGTTTTCATACAAATCAACAATTGCCTTAAGCCGGCTCCGGTAAGTATCTGTTTCGCCAATATCAACCGATAGTTCTACCAGTGCTTCCGCATATCGTTTTTCTACCAAAGGCATTATGCTGCACCTGCCTCATCAATGAATTTATCTACAAGCGCTCTGTTGCTTTCGGTGTCCACATTGCTTTCCAGTACTTTTGACGCTGCTGCAAGTGCAAGGCTTGCCACCTGGCTTCTTACATCACGAAGCATTTGCGCTCTCTCACGTTCAATTTCCTCTCTTGCTTTTTCAAGAATTCCCTGCGCCTCTTCTCTCGCTTGAGAAACAATGGCTTCGTACTCTCTGCCGCCTCTGTCCCTGGCTTCCTTTAAAACGGAGTCAGCTTGTGTATTGGCATCCTGAAGCTGCAATTCATATTTGCTTTTCAATTCCTTTGCAGCTGCCTTGTTCTTATCGGCGTCATCGATGGCGTCTCGAATGGATTTCTCCCTTTTTTCCATAAACTCCGTAACAGGCTTGAAAAGAATCTTCTTCAGGGCTATATAAAGAATTAAAAGGTTTACAGCCACAAAAATAAATGTGGGTAAATGAGGAGTCATCAACTTTCACCCTTTCTGTCATTATAGTCTGCATCTATGGTGCAGCGAAAATATATTGCTTCTACTTTCTGCGGGCCGGCCCGGACAGCAAACTTTATACATTACTCTCTGCGCAGCATCCAAGCGGCCGATAATAGATCCGTCGGATGCGGAATAGCTTCCTGTGAAGTTCAATGTCCACAGCGCCCTGGGAAAGGTATAGCAAAATAAAATGATAGGAAAATTTATATTTTCGCTAATCCTATATTATCATGCAATATGAGGCTTATGCCTCATAAAAACATTTACAGCCTTCCTGTAGCGAGCTTTGTTAATGTATAGGAAAAAAGCTGTGAAAGAAATTATCACCCGCTCTTTTTTCCTATACATTAAAGTTTAACACTCCATTTACTTCTGGAGGAAACCAAAGTCCTTCTTATGCTTGCCATCTTACCAGGATCAAAAGCAAAGCTACAACCAGACCATAAACCGCTGTTGCTTCTGCCAAAGCAGTACCCAACAGTGTAATGGTGGTTATTTTACCTGATGCTTCAGGCTGTCTTGCAACGGACTCCGTTGCCTTGGCTGTTGCCAAGCTGATTCCTATTCCTGCTCCAATACCAGTGAAAACAGCAATCGCTGCAGCAATGGCAATATATGCATTTACACTCATTTACTCACCCCCTTACTCAATAGCTTCCGCAATGTATAGCGATGTTAAGAAAACAAAAATATAAGCTTGAAGTCCACCGTCAAACAAATCGAAATAAACGCTGAGCGCTGCCGGAAATGCAAGCGGGAACGCCATATATATCAATTCCATAACAATAAACGCGCCGAGTATATTACCAAACAAACGGAAACAAAGCGACAACGGTCGTACTACATAATCAAGTATTTTAAACGGTAAAACAACCGGAGTGGGCTCAATAAAACTTTTCAGCCAGCCTAAGGGCTTCTTTACTGTTAAGCCTGCGATAAGAACTACAATAATAGACGCAATGGCCAAACAGATCGTCATATTGATATCCTTTGTAGGCGGCCGTATCGTGAATTCAGGCAAATGTTCAAAAAACTCCATGCCTGTAAAATGATATAGCTGTTCAGCACTTGGAATCAGATTAAAAATCCCGATAGTATTTGCAAAGAGCAGAAACAATAAAATTGTTCCCAGATAGGGAGCAAAAGGTTTCCAATGATGGCCCAAACTACTTTTCGCCAGGGAATTGATCATTTCTACTACCGTTTCGACAAAATTCTGCTTTCCCTTGGGTATCGTTTGCATTTTTCTGGTTAATAGAAAGGCGGAGAGGATCAAAAAAGCCATAACAATCCACATGATGATGACCGTATCCGAAATTTCCAGCGTATATCCGAATAAATTCATTTTATAGAGACGCAGCTCTATTCCTTTTGCTAATTCTTCACCCAAATTGAACACCTTCTTGTTATTCAAAATTATTGTGCGTTATACCCAAGCCTTCTGTCAGGCTATTTATAAATATGATGAACGGGACCAGCAATATACCGGTAATCATGCCCGCTGCAAACCATCCGTTGTACAGCAGCGACGCTGCCATCAAAATCACGAGGGTGATCATGCTCAGCACATAACTCAATACGCTTCTTAAGGCAGCAGATTGTTTGCTTCCTCCATTAAGAAGTGAGGTAATCATATCTGATAGAGAACCAAATCGTAATATGCTGAATATTCCTCCTGCAAACAGCCCGGCAAGAACCATCCATTTTTGTTGAAGTACTGTAATAGTCACTATCGACAACAAACCAATTACAATTAATACTCTTTTTGCTATGAACTTCTCAATTTTTGTTTTTAAGAATATCTTACCCATCGTATTAAACAAAACCAACTACTTTCCAAACTATAATATTTAAGTAGTTAAATAAAACAAAATGCTGTCACATCCTGTCCTTCACCAGGTAACCCTAAGGCTTCCTTCGACGAAGCTGCGCTCCTGAGCCCCTCCTTGCACCGGTAAAGGCGAATCCCATGCAATCCCATATAAAGGAAATCCAAGAAGTACAATTTCCCATACATTAAAAAAGGCGTCGTACATCCAATAGCTACGAACATGCCTCTCAACATAAAACTAATGATATCACACTGATTTTAACAATTCAATATCAACATGAACAATTTTTTTGACTTTACTGTTTCCTTTTATGGGAATTATTATTCTATCTTTTTTTAAAAAAACAGTGAAAAATGTTGTCATTTACTCCGATGAACATATATAGAGAGATGTAACACTACACTAGGAGGTAACTTATGGACATAAGTTCTATCATTGGTATTATTGTGGGTTTTGGTGCCATACTCACCGGGTTTCTTGTAGAAGGGGGCAATTTGGCTTCACTGCTCCATATTTCGCCGTTTATAATCATATTTGGGGGCACTGCCGGTGCAGTATTCCTTAACTTTCCCAAATCCGATCTGGCACAGATCCCTGGGATGCTGAAAGCAGTATTTTCAGAAAGTAATCATAATGAGGTGGATATAATCAACCAACTTGCAGAGCTGTCGGAAAAAGCCCGCAGGGATGGATTGTTAAGCTTGGAACAAGAAGCACAGACCATTGAAAACCCCTTTATCCGAAAAGGCTTGTCTCTGGTTGTTGACGGCATTGAAACCCAGGCAATCAAAGATATCCTCGTTCGTGAATCCTATTTGCATGAAAGCATCTATGAATCCGGGGCAAAGATCTTTGAGGCGGCTGGTGGTTATGCGCCCACTATGGGTGTGTGCGGAACCGTTCTGGGTATGATCGTCGTTCTCGGCGATATGGGAAGTCCGGCAGAACTGGGGCCAAAAATCTCCGTTGCCTTTATTGCAACACTGCTGGGTGTATCTTTTGCCAACCTGCTCTTCCTTCCTTTAGCCGGTAAGATTAAAGCGAAAGCCGCCAAGGAAACCATGACGACCGATATTATTATTGAAGGTCTATTGTCTATACAAGCAGGTGAAAACCCACGGCTTATAAAAGAAAAATTAAACTTGAGCCTCATTGAAAAGATGAATGGTAAAAACGGCAAATCACAGAGCGCTGGAAAAGAAGTGGAGGGATAACCCTTGAGTAAACACAAAGTAAAGGTTGAAAAGGATGGTGCAGAGCGGTATCTGTTAACTTACGCCGATCTAATGAACCTTCTGCTGATATTCTTTATCGTACTCTACTCCATGAGTCAGGTTGACTCACAGAAATTTCAGCAGCTGTCGACCTCTCTGCGGTCAGTTTTTGGCGAGTATATGCCCGGGGGGACCATCGGGCAGCAAGGTTCCGGCACATCACTGCTTCCTCTGAATCCTTCCGATTCTCCTCTCCCGAGTCCACTGCCACAAAAAGTGGAGCAGCAGCGAATGGGAGAAGTAAAGGATGAGGTAAGTAAGTTGATCGAAGCCCAGCACCTGAACGGGGATGTAACTGTCACTCTTGAGGAAAGGGGCGTCGTAGTTTCCATAACTGCCAAACTGCTCTTTAAAAGCGG
The DNA here is from genome assembly GCA_023419605.1 of Bacillota bacterium. GTDB lineage: Bacteria > Bacillota > Clostridia > Acetivibrionales > JAEZXR01 > JAEZXR01. The sequence goes on from JAEZXR010000110.1 coordinate 68,561, forward strand.
AAGTGCCGATATTGAACGAGACTCCATTCCGGTGATTGAAAACATCGGTAAAATGCTTCTTTCACTGCCGGGGAATCATATACGAGTGGAAGGACATACGGATACAGACCCCATCAGAACCTCTCTCTTCCCCTCCAACTGGGAGCTTTCTTCCGCCCGCGCCACCAATGTTCTGCGGCTGCTGGTTGAGAAATCCGGTATAAATCCGACAGTAATTTCTTCCGTGGGTTATGGCGAATACAGACCTAAATTTGCAAATGACTCGGAAGAGCATAAAGCGGCCAATCGGCGAGTTGACATTGTATTGATCAGCAGCATTTACGATAAATCCGAAGCAGGTAAGAAATAAACATGAAAATAAAGAAAAGGTCTGGACATACTTGGTATGTCCAGACCTTTTCTTTATTTTACCAACTCCAACGGCAGCCAAACCGCTTTTTATTTACCGTATCTATAGTTGTTACACGCTAAAACCTTCAGGTTTTTCATTCCGATAGCCAAATTCATATAGCAGCGCCTTAACGATTCTCTCAGACGCACGGCCATCTCCGTAAGGATTTACAGCCTTTGCCATCTTGTTATATTCTTCCTCGCTGTCCAGCAGCTCCCCGGCAAGCTTTATAATGGCCCTTTCGTCCGTTCCTGCCAGCTTCACCGTTCCAGCCTTTACCGCCTCCGGCCTCTCTGTTTCGTTCCGGAGCACCAGTACAGGTTTTCCCAAGGATGGAGCTTCTTCCTGCAAACCGCCGGAATCGGTCATAACCAGGTAAGCCCTGCTCATCAAGTTATGCATGTCCTGGACATCCAGCGGATCAATCAAATGAACCCTGCCATGACCTCCCAGAATATTCTTGGCGACTTCCTGGACTGCCGGGTTTAAATGCACGGGATATACAATTTCCACATCCTCATAGTGATCGGCAATGTGCCGGAGCGCCTTGCAGATGTTGTTCAGAGGCTCTCCAAGATTCTCTCTCCTATGGGCGGTTACAGCGATCACTCTTCTTCCTTTATAGTCAATGTCCCTGAGCCTTTCATTCTGGAATTCATACTCCTCTTTCACTGTTGTTTTCAGGGCATCGATAACCGTATTCCCTGTTACATAGATCTTTTCATCCTTCACGCCCTCATTGAGCAGGTTTTGCCTGTTCGATTCCGTGGGCGCCAGATGGATATCCGTCAATGCCCCCGTCAGCTTCCGGTTCATTTCCTCCGGATACGGTGAATATTTGTCATAGGTTCTTAGCCCGGCTTCCACATGCCCCACACTTACCTTGCTATAGAAAGCGGCAAGGCTTCCCACAAAGGTTGTGGTAGTATCGCCATGGACCAGCACGATATCCGGCTGCACCTGCTCAAACACACCACTTAATCCCTCCAAGGCCCGGGTGGTAATGCCAATCAGCGTTTGGCGGCTCTGCATGATATTCAGATCATGGTCCGGCTTAATATCAAACATATCCAGAACCTGGTCCAGCATTTGCCGGTGCTGGGCAGTCACACATACAATGGATTCAATTTCTTCGTACTTTTCCAGTTCCTTTACCAGTGGTGCCATTTTTACCGCTTCCGGTCTTGTCCCGAAAACTGTCATCACTTTTAACTTTTTCACTTTAAAACCCCTTCTCTATCTATTCTCAACTATCTTTTTCACGACTTCGCCCTCATTATCCGGCTGGACCGGCTTTGGTTCTTCTTTCGTATCCTCTATCTCGCTCATATATTTTGCCCCTGCAACAACAAAGGCAGAAACGGAAATGACCAAAATAATGGCACTGAGAACGCCTTTGTCTGCCAGCACAATAGCACATAATCCCAATGCAGAGCTTACAGTATACATAACTACCACAGACTGTTTGTGACTTAGTCCCATATCGATCAATCGATGGTGTAAGTGCCCTCTGTCCGCCTGCATCGGCGACTTGCCCTGAAGGAGTCTGCGAAGTATGGCGAAGATGGTATCAAACAACGGCAAGCCCAAAACCAGCAGTGGAATGGCAATGGCAATGGCGGTATATTGCTTAAGGGTCCCCTGGATGGAAACAACCCCTAGGGTAAAGCCTAGAAAAGTAGCTCCCGTGTCCCCCATAAAAATCTTCGCCGGATTAAAGTTATACGGCAGGAAGCCCAATGCTGAGCCAGCCAATGCCGCAGTCAGCATGGCAGTTTCGATTTCACCTCTTAAAACAGACACAATAAACAAAGACAGCGACGCAATCGAAGATACACCTGCTGCAAGACCGTCCAGTCCATCAATCAGATTAATGGCATTGGTAATTCCTACAATCCATAAGACCGTTACAATATAGGAAATTATCGGGTTTAGGTTAGACATTCCGTTGGCCGCCAGCGGATTGGTTACAAAGGTAATGGACGTACCCGACCATACCACAATAACAGCTGCAAGAATCTGGAACAAAAACTTGATTTTCGCACCCAGTTGTTTTACATCGTCCACAATCCCTACCGCCAATATAATTAAAATTCCCGCCAGCATTCCTCCAAATTGCTTGTCGATTCCCATAATGCCTGTTCCAGAAAAAGGACTTGCTATGGTAAACAACGTAGAAACCAGGAAGGCTGCAACGATGGCCAACCCTCCAAGCCTTGCAATGGGTTTCTTGTGCATCCTTCTATTATCCTTCGGCACATCCACAGCTCCAATTTTGAAAGCAATTTTCTTTGCTATGGGAGTAGCGGAAAAGGCCAATATAAAGGCTAATACAAAGGATATAAAATATTCTATCATATAAACACCTTCTTCTCGCAAGCTGCTATGGGTAGCCGAATAGGTTCAACCTCCCCTGCAGCAAACGTTTGTCCCCTAAGGAAAACTACAACTTCACTCCAACTACCTATGGATAACGAACTTTAAAATTCGCCATCTATATAATAAAGTCTTCCCGTTATTCAACCCTTTCAAACCAGTAACTGCATAGGCTTGCATCATGGGCTTTCAGTGATGTACCTTTCAAATCTTATTTATCCGATCTAAAGCTGACGACCTCCAGTCCTGCCTCTCCGAGCATTTCCATAGACAATGGGTCGGGATATTCACCTTTAAAAACAATCTTTTGAATTCCTGAATTAATAATCATTTTCGCACATAAAACACAGGGCTGGTGCGTAACATAAAGAGTTCCGTCCTTTACACTGGTTCCCGAATAGGCAGCCTGCACAATGGCATTCTGCTCGGCGTGAATGGCTCTGCAAAGCTCATGCCGCTGGCCCGAAGGAATGTTCAGTTCTTCTCTCATACATCCCACCTCAAGACAGTGCTTGCAGCCTGCCGGTGCCCCGTTATATCCTGTAGCTAGAATGCGCTTGTCTTTAACAATCAATGCACCCACCTGGCGCCGTTTACATGTAGATCTCGTTTTTATAAGCTCTACAATCTCCATAAAATATTCATCCCAGGACGGCCTCATAAATACCCCCAATTATGAAGCAAGAATGAAGAATATTTAAAACACATCGCTAAAGTTAATAAAATTCTTCATTCTCACTTGTTCATTCTTCATCACTCTTTACTTTGTTCCAAACAATCGGTCTCCTGCATCTCCGAGACCCGGAACTATGTATCCATGGTCATTCAATACTTCATCCACTGCTGCACAGTAGATCTCAACATCCGGATGATCCTTGTTGATCTTTTCGATGCCCTTCTTTGCTGCAATAAGACACATCAGCTTTATATTTGTAACACCTCTGTCCTTGATAAAACCAATAGCTGCGGAAGCAGACCCACCTGTAGCAAGCATCGGATCCAGTACTACGATTTCTCTTTCCGTAGCATCTACCGGAAGTTTGCAGTAATATTCTACAGGCTGAAGTGTTTCCGGATCCCTGTAAAGTCCGATATGCCCGACCTTTGCCATGGGTAGCAGCCGGAGCATGCCGTCTACCATGCCCAGTCCGGCTCTCAAAATCGGTACAATTCCCAGCTTCTTACCGAACAAAACATTTGTCTTGGCAACTGCAACAGGAGTTTCGATCTCTACTTCCTTTAAAGGCATGTTCCGTGTTACTTCATATCCCATCAACATGGCAATTTCCGAAGCCAATTCTCTGAATTCCTTTGTGTTTGTGTTCTTGTCCCTTAGTAAGGATATCTTGTGCTGTATGAGTGGGTGATCAAAAATAAAAACGTTATCCATGTTATTTTATCCTCCGTTTGTTAAAAAGTTTATTTAAATATTTAAAATAAATACTTATTTTAAATATTTATTTTCTATTGCAGTAATCTTATCTACACGGGTCTGATGCCTTCCACCCTGAAACTCGCTTTTGAGCCAGGTTTCAACAATATCCATTGCCAGTTCCACACCAACCACTCTGCCCCCAAGTGCGAGGATATTTGCATTGTTATGCTCTCTGCTCATTCTGGCCATATAGCTGTCGGTGCAGAGGGCGGCCCGTATTCCCGGTACCTTGTTTGCTGCGATGGATATCCCTAAGCCCGTACCGCATACGATGATGCCCTTTTCGCATTCGCCTTTTGCCACTGCTTCTGCAACTGCCAGTCCATAATCGGGATAATCCACCGATTTGCCGCATTCACAGGTTCCCAGGTCCTTATAGGCATGGCCCTTCTCTTCGAGATACTTTACGATCTGTATTTTTAAATCATATCCTCCATGATCACTTGCTATTGCTATCATATCTTCAGCCTCCGTCTATCTATTTTATAATATCGGTTCTCATATGTCAAAGAAACTTTGCCCGGGCTATTTGCTACTTTTTAGCTTTACGACCAGTTTTTCCACTGCCTGCTTGATTTCTTCCGCACATTTTTTATACACCTGTATAGGCATCCCATAAGGATCCATAATATCAAGGCTATAGTCATATTCCTTTACACTATTATCCTTGGGATTTGTCTGCACATATTCTCTTAAGGTAAATACCTTGTCCTTGGCCCAAGGGAATGCCGAGAGGATCATATCCCGGTGTCCCCGAGTCATGGTCAGCACCAAATCTGCCTTTTTCAATTCCGTTACCGTAATACTGCTTGCCCTGTGGGAGGAGATGTCAATTCCCCAATTTTCCCGGAGCACTTTGACGGAATACTCGCTGGCGGGGTCGCCACCCAAAGCTGCAATTCCAGCAGAAGAAATCGTAATCCTCCCTGCCAGCTGCAGATCTTTTTCAATTGCATCTTTAAAAAGTCCCTCCGCCATACTGCTTCTGCACGTATTGCCGGTACACACAAAAAGAATGTGTATCATTTTCAATCCACCTTTACGATGTTATAGCCTGCTGCTTTGTTCATCCGGTTCATGACCGCCATACCGATCCCTTTCACTTCAACCGCCTCCGCCAGAACCACCTGAACCCCTCGTTCATCAAACTCCCTTAAAGCCCCAAAGAGATTGGAAGCGATAGTCTCCGGACGATCTCTATCTCCGGCGGAAATCACCTCCGCTCCAGAGTAGTACTTCCTGGTCTGGTCTGTTGCCAGAATCCCCATTGGAGTTCCCTTACTCTTATATTCTTCCACAAAATTTTTTATTCTTTCAACAACCTTTTCAAGTCTTCCCTCCACCACAATCACTTCTGCCTTGGGAGAGTAATGCGTATATTTCATTCCCGGAGATTTGGGGGTAATATTTTCTGATTTCATTTTTATCACGGCAGGGTCAATACTCACCAGTCCCAATACTCCCTCCAGCTGTTCCGCAGTCACTCCTCCAGGCCGCAGAATCATCGGAGGGTTGACAGTAACATCCAGTACAGTAGACTCCAGCCCGACATTAGCATTTCCACCATCAAGGATTACATCCACTTTACCGAACAAATCCTCAATGACGTGCTTGGCCGTCGTGGGACTCGGCCTTCCCGAGGTATTGGCACTGGGCGCTGCAATGGGCAGTCCAGCTTCTCTTATAAGGGCCAGTGCAACGGGATGAACCGGCATCCTCACTGCTACAGTATCCAGGCCTGCCGTAATAATCCCGGGAATCTTCTCCGATTTATCCATCACCAGCGTAAGGGGCCCCGGCCAAAATGCCTCCATTGCCCTCCGAGCGGTCTCAGTGGTCTGACGGACGAGTTCGGACAGCGAACTCTTTTCTGCAATATGTACGATCAAGGGATTATCCGACGGCCTGCCCTTGGCATTGAAAATGCCCTGTACCGCCTTTGCGTCCAGAGCATTGGCTCCCAGTCCATACACCGTTTCGGTGGGAAACGCCACTAACCCGCCACCTTTTATTACTTCAGCTGCATAGGAAAGCTTGTCCTTTTCTATGGCATTTATATTAATATGTAAAATCTCGGTTTTCAAAACAAACACCTCCCGTACAGGCTATAGGACCCGGTTACAGGCACAGTCCCACAGCAGTGGCAGCGTCCCGCCCTTTACAATCCCGCTTTGCCTTCCATCCTATTTTTCAATTATAAACTGATACTATTATACCACAAATAATGCCCAGTATATTTCCGAGTGAAGAAAGTCTTCCAAAGTATAGACGTTTTGATTCAGGTACGAGTTCCCCATAAACCACATACAGCATGGCTCCACCGGCAAACCCCAGGCACAGTGCAATAAAGGACGGTGATATATCCCCCAGAACAGCTCCGAAAAAGGCACCAAATCCCATGGGGACCCCGGATAAAACCGTCAATAAAAAGGCTTTCATTTTAGATACCCCGCCGACCCGAAGCGGTACCGCGATGGCGATTCCTTCCGGTACATCATGGATCATGATGACCGCAGTCAGTGTAACTCCCAACTTGATAGAGGCTTCAAAACCGGACCCAACGGCGAATCCCTCCGGAAAATTATGCAGGGCAATACCGATGGCCATGAGAATGCCGGCCCGAAGAAGCCCGGACCGATTATTTCTTCGTAGGGACTCCATCCTTTTAACAAAATCTTCGATGATCATGAGAGTACAGACACCAATTCCAATCCCTAGGAAGCCCAATACGTTCCCCCCGATTTTAAAGGCCTCGGGAATGAGTTCAAAACAGACCACTGCTGTCATCAGTCCGGCGGAAAACTCCAGTATGAACCCAAGAGTTCTGTTGCTGATATCCCTAATAAAAAAGGCCATAAGACCTCCGATGCTGGTTCCCACCATCCCGGAGACAAGGCCTATAAATGTAACCCTAAGTATATGTTCCATAATAACAACCCCCGATAAGAATTGAGAATTGAGAATGATTTATTCTCAGCTTCCATAAACACTCTTTAATTCTATTCATTACGAAGTGCTATTAGTATATAAACTATATGCTCTTTGTTTTCAAACCACAACCATGCATCAATGGAGCCTTGTAATTTTCCATTCTCAATTCTCCATTTTCCATTAAAACTACCCTTCCACTCCCAGTCCGATCAGTCTTTCCGTCTGGTCGGCAGTTACCAGCGCATCGATGATGTTTTCCATATCTCCATCCAGCACCTGTTCCATGTTATAGGCGGTAAAGCCGATGCGGTGGTCGGTGATACGGCTCTGGGGGAAGTTGTAGGTTCTGATCTTTTCGCTCCGGTCCCCGGTTCCTACCTGGCTCTTTCTGGCTTGGGCCACTTCTGAATTCTGCTGTTCCTGGGCAATCTCGTAGAGCTTGGACCGCAGAATGGTCATGGCCTTATCCTTGTTTTTATGCTGGGACCTCTGGTCCTGGCAGGTAACGACGATACCGGAGGGAAGGTGTGTAATTCTTATGGCGGACTCGGTCTTGTTAATATGCTGTCCACCGGCTCCGGAAGCCCTGTAGGTATCGATTTTGAGATCTGTCGGGTTAATGTCCACGTCAACATCCTCCACCTCAGGCAAAACGGCTACTGTAACGGTAGAAGTATGAATTCTTCCGCCGGATTCCGTAGAAGGGATTCTCTGCACCCTGTGGACTCCGCTTTCAAACTTCAGCTTACTGTAAGCGCCTTTGGCTTCAATGGAAAATACCACTTCCTTGAACCCTCCGATTTCTGTCGGGTTGGAATCCAGCACTTCCACAGCCCAGCGGTTTCTTTCCGCATACCGTGTATACATGCGGTAAAGATCCGCCGCAAAAAGGGCCGCTTCATCACCACCCGCACCACCGCGGATTTCAACGATAACGCTCTTATCATCGTTAGGATCCCTGGGTAGAAGAAGAATTTTTACTTCTTTTCTTAACTGCTCGATTTTGGCCTCGGATTCCTCCAGTTCCATTTGAACCATTTCTCTGAAGTCCTTATCCAGCGACTTGTCGTTCAACATTTCCTTTGCATCGTCGATATCCTGGGTAACTTTTTTATATTCTCTGTACTTTGCTACAACTTCTTCCAGTTCAGAGTGCTCCTTCATCAGTTTCCGGTATTCGTCCTGATTGGCAATAACGGAAGGGTCACTCAGCTTCATATTTATTTCATCGTATCGATTTTCCGCTACTTCTAGTCGATCAAACATTTTGCACCTCAAAAATTATATTTACGGTGAGATATTATACCACATCTTCGCAGTTTAATCCATAGATTTCATTCTCCATTCCAAAGAATCGCATTACTTTTCCCTAAAAACTGTGCAAAATTCACCCTAGCTGGGGGAAATATCTTGTACTATAATATTCCTATAAGGTTGATGTATGTAAACTATGATAATTTATGCGCACCCGCATACAAGGAGGTTGTTATATTGAATTTCGATCTACTGCATCCTGCCGACCAGCTGGTCATGATCATGGAAAGAATCTATGGGTACGGCATGACAACAACATCAGGGGGTAATCTCTCTATTCTGGACGAAAGTGGCGATATATGGATAACACCCAGTGGAGTTGATAAAGGCTCACTGACAAGGAAGGATATCATTCAGGTAAAGCCTGACGGTACCCTTCTCGGTATTCACAAACCCTCGGTTGAGCTTCCCTTCCATGCAGAAGTATACAAAAGAAGGCCGGACATAAAGGCTGTGCTTCATGCACATCCCCCCGCGCTGGTATCCTTCAGTATCGTAAGGAAAATACCCAACACCCTGTTGATTCCCAATGCGAGCCTGATTTGCGGTGAACTGGCAATGGCTCCCTATGCAGTTCCGGGAAGTGCCGAACTGGGAGAAAAAATCGCTGCTGTATTCGAAAAGGGCTACAGTACGGTAATGATGGAAAACCATGGCGTAGTCATCGGAAGCAAAAATCTCTTCCGGGCCTTCATGTCCTTTGAAACTCTGGACTTCTGTGCAAGACTTGAGATAAAAGCCAATAGTATCGGAAAGCCAACCGCGTTGACACAAAAATATATAGAAATTTCTAAAAACAAGCAGGATATTCCCATGGAGGAGTTCACTCCCGACTATCACAGCAGTGAGGAACGGGCGGCAAGGCAGGAGATGTGCACGTTGATCCATCGCTCCTACGACCAGATGCTGTTCACAAGCACACAGGGAACATTTTCCCAGCGTCTGAGCGACGGTTCTTTTATTATAACACCCTATGGCGCCGATCGAAAATATATGGACCCCAGTGATCTGGTACGTATCAAAAATGGCAAAAAAGAAGCCGGTAAGGTACCGAGCCGTTCCGTGCCACTTCACCAGGCCATTTATGAAAAGCACCCTCATATAAACTCTGTAATCGTTGCGCATCCGCCGAACATCATGGCATTTGCCGTTACAGATGAAAAATTCGACTCCAGAACCATTCCTGAAAGTTATATCATGCTTCGGAATATTCCGAAGCTGCCTTTTGGCTGCAGCTTCATGCAACCGCAGATGGTGGCCGATGCCTTTAGCAAAAGCACCCCCATCCTGATGGTTGAAAATGATTGCCTGATTGTGACGGGAGCCAGTCTCCTTAATGCATTTGACAGGCTTGAAGTGGCGGAATACAGCGCCAAAGCCGTCATCGCTTCCAAAGCACTCGGTCCTCTCATCACCATTAGTGACGATGAAGTTGCCGAAATTGAAGAAGCCTTTAACCTATAAATCAAAAGAGACCGGGATGGGTTTGAAATCCATTCCGGTCTCCTTTTTACACCTTTATTTCACAATCTCTATAAATCCATTATTAGTTTCAGCATTAATGTTTACCCTCTCGTCATAGGTGGCAAAATTGCTGCTTTCAGCTTCTACAAAGCTTCCACCCATTCCATGCCGGTTTACATTATGATACGTCATCTCCGGTATAAGCAGGTTAATACTTCCATTGGTGGTTTTAGCCTTTACCTTGTACCCTCTGCTTTCCATATCGTTCATGTTCACCTTAATGCCCCCATTGGTGGTCCGCAGATTCATATTTACTTCCGAAGCTCCCTCCAGGTTCTGTACATTTTCTACAAAAATACGCCCATTGGTGGTAATGGTATTGATCTCCTCGGCTTTTATATGCTTCATATCGATAAGTGCATTGTTGGTATTTACATCGATTTTCTTTCCGACCGCATAGCTTATCTGCACCTTTGCATTTTTGGTATCTACCTTCACCAGGTCGGCATTCACTCCCATCAATTCGATATTGCTGTTTCGAGTTAATGCTTCCAGCTTCTCGCTCTTGGAATCCTCTACATAGATTTTTCCGTTGGAAGTTTCCAGCTTGACAGTCCCAAATCTTGTATCCGGAACAAAAACTTCATGGGATACACTAAGGTTTCCTACCTTATTTACCGTAAGGGAAACCGCATTTCCTTCTTCCGAATATACAAGAATATTATCTGCATTGTTTTGGGGACTCTTCACGCGGGTTTTAATAACAATTTTGCTGTCCAAATGTTTTCTCACAGATATATTTCCATTTACTGCCTCTATGTTCAGGTCCATTCCATCGGCTACCACAGCTTCAAAGCTTTTGTCCACGGCCGTATAGCTTCCGAACATGTTAAATGCATTTGTATCTACAAAGCTCCCGACATAGTCAATGACCCGGTCAACAATTCCGACGGTTGCAGTTGCTACATTCTTTCCGATCTTTTCTGCTTTTGAACTAAGCTCTTCAACAACCTTGTCGAATTCCTTTTCGTTATATTCCTTTTTAAAATCATTTTTCCAGGCCTTCAGTCTTTCCTTCATCTTGTTAAGTTCATCATTAAAATCAGCTTGCTGCCGCTGCTGTCTTGACGCATTTTCCGCCGGGCCCTGCTTCGGTGCACTTCCCTCAAGGGCTTCCAGCAGTTTGGCAGCCTCCTCGCTGGTGATCTTGCCTTCCTGCACCATCTTCAGTATCAACATTCTTTCTTCACTTAACGACATAATATATACCTCCTCATGCCAGTTAACAATTGGCAATTAAACTTCCTTATAATTAAGTCCATGTTTATTTACAACAACTACTTTTGTTACTCTTTCAGAAGGGCAACCGCTTCTTCCACGGATATCTCACCGCTATTCAACTTATCCAGAATCTCCTTGCGTTTTCCGGTTTCAACAGGCTGTGGTTCCGGTTTGTGCCCTAAAGCCGCCGCCGCGTCTTCCAGTCTGTTCTTTACCGTAGGATAGGAAACTCCTAATTCCTTTTCAACTTCCTTGATATTCCCTCTACATTTGATAAATACATCAATAAAGGATTTTTGCTCTTGTGTCAGCCTGCAAAACTTGCAAGGTCTGAAATGACCTTCAATGTGTGTATCGCAGGAGTGGCAGCTGATTCTTGTCACTTCCGTATCCGCTCCGCAAACCGGGCATTTTCCCAATATTTCCGATGCCATAAAATCACCTCTAAATTTTATTAATTTTGTTTGTAAAATATGTTTATTATTTAAATCCTTTGTTTAACATTATTAATCCTTACATATTTTATAGTAATATTATTTTCTCAATTTGTCAATTCTATTTATAAATATTTTTAACATTTTCATTAATAAAATTAAACAAAGGTTTAATTATCTTAATGCCCGCTTTTACTTCTTCTGATTTCGGTTATCTGTATAAAAAATAAAAGACCGTAGATAGCAGTCAAATTTACTGCTCTCTACGGTCTTTCCTTTATGGACCTATATTTCCCTTCGTCCTTCCAGCGCCTTGGCAAGCGTTACCTCATCCGCATACTCCAAATCTCCACCCACAGGAATACCGTGTGCAATCCGGGTGGTTTTGATACCCAGCGGCTTTAAAAGCTTTGAAACATACATGGCAGTTGCCTCTCCCTCAATATTGGGGTTTGTAGCCAGGATGACTTCCTTCACATCCCCTTCCCGCAGCCGGGCAAGAAGCTCCTTGATCTTTATATCCTCCGGGCCGATCCCCTCCATGGGTGAAATCGCTCCGTGAAGCACATGATAGAGCCCTTTGAACTCCCGGGTCTTTTCCATGGCAACAACATCTCTCGGGTCCTGGACAACGCATATGGAAGTCCTGTCCCGGGTAGGGCTGCTGCAAATTCCACAGGGATCCGTATCTGTGAGGTTACTGCATACCGAACAATATTTAGTTTTAAGCTTTGCTTCCCTGATGGCATTGGCAAGGCCTTCCACCTTTTCCTCACTCAGCCCCAGTACATGGAAAGCAAGTCTTTGCGCCGTCTTATGGCCAATTCCCGGAAGCTTTTCAAATTCTTCTACCAATTTGGCAACCGGCGTTGCATAAAAGCTCATTTGTATACACTCCCAAAGCCAATTGACAATTCCTGTTTGCCAACCGGCAGTTTTTATATTTTTCAAGCAATTTTCAACTATAGTATAGTAATACCCATATTCGTCAATTTAAATAGAGCGAACCAAAGGTTCGCTCCTTTCAAAAGTACGCATCAATTGTCAATTAAAACAGCCCTGGCATTCCACCCAGGCCACCTGTGATTTTGCCCATTTCACCGTTTACCATTTCATCCGCTTTTCTCAAAGCTTCGTTTACGGCTGCCAATATAAGGTCCTGGAGCATTTCTACATCATCAGGATCTACTACTTCAGGCTTTATATTAATTTCCTTTATTTCCTTTTTTCCCGATACTACAACGCTGATAGCTCCGCCACCCGCCGAAGCCTCTACGGTTCTTTCATGCAATTCTTCCTGGAGCTTCTCCATATCCTTCTGCATTTTTTGCGCCTGTTTCATTAAATTGGCCATATTTCCGCCGCCAAAACCGGGGAATCCACCTCTTGCCATGTTTTTTCCTCCTATTTACAAATAATCATTTATATTATACAGTAATTTACCGGAACTATACAATACTTGGATAGGTGAAAAATAATTTCCGCTATCATTCCGCTACACTTACTCATCGATTATATTCACCGGCACATTGATTCTCTTTGCCAGATCTTCCACTTTTTCAACGAACTCATCCTTTTTCTGTTCGGCAGCAGCGGCTCCGGCATCGATACACCGGACTCGCACCTCTCTTCCCAGTTTTTTGGAGAGAATCGTCTGTATCACTTCCAGGTTCTCCGTTTTGGAAACAATCATTTTTGCGAATCTGGCGCCTTTATCGAATACAATGCCTATGAACCGGTCATCCTGCTCTACAGCCTTTGTATTCAGCAGATTCGTATAGATCATCATCCTCCCCATGGCCTTCAATTCGTTAATCACTTCACTCCAGCAGCCCAGTTCCTTTCCCATGTCTACAGGTACCGACGCGCTTTCAGTCTCCTCCATGGATTTCCTTGGGGCTCTTTTCTCCCGCTGGGGCATTTCTGCTTTCCCCGCCGGAACATTGGCCGCCGATTCGGTTTTAACTGCAAAAGTACCGCTGCTGATCCTCTTTTCCAATACCGCCAGCCTGTCCATGATATTCTCGGCGTCCACGCTGAAGCTGCTTTCACAGAGCTTTATCAGACTTACCTCCAGCAGCACTCTCGGATGGTTCGCCCACTTAAGGCTGGACTCCAGCAAAGACAGCTCCTTTATAATGAAAATAATTTCTTCCCTATCCAATCCGGCAGCCTGACCCTTCATCCGCTCCAGTGTCTCCAGGGAAGCTTCAAGAATCTCCTCTGGCTTTCCCGTCACCTTACAAATCAATAAATTTCTATAGTACATCACAAGATCGGATACAAACTGTCCGATATCCTTGCCGTCCATTACCAGCCTGTCCACAAACTCCAGGATGCCGTTTACATTTCTTGCCCCCAGGGCATCTACCACCTCGGCCATGAAGGTATCGTTTACGATACCCACTACAGCCAGCACGTCATCATAGGAGATCTCACGAGTTCCCAGGGAGATACACTGGTCCAATATACTCAAAGCATCACGCATGGCCCCGTCCGCCATCCGGGCGATGAGCCTTGCCGCTTCCTTCTGGATCCCAACGCCGCTTTCCGTACAGATCTTTTCCACTCTGCCCATGATGCTCTCTACAGTGATTCTCCGGAAGTCAAACCGCTGGCAGCGGGAGAGAATGGTAGCAGGCAGCTTGTGCGGCTCCGTAGTGGCCAATATGAAGACTACGTGAGACGGCGGCTCCTCCAGGGTTTTGAGCAGTGCATTAAATGCTCCGGTAGAAAGCATGTGAACTTCGTCAATGATATAGACCTTGTACTTCGCCTGCGAAGGAGCATATACAACCTCATCGCGAATCTCTCTTATATTGTCTACACTGTTGTTGGAGGCAGCATCGATTTCAACTACATCCAAAATATTCCCGGATAGGATTCCCCGGCAGATCTCACATTCATTGCAGGGATCACCGCCTTTTGGAGAAAGACAGTTTATCGCCTTTGAAAAAATCTTGGCCATGGTGGTTTTCCCTGTACCCCGGGTACCGCAAAAAAGATAGGCGTGGGCAATTCTGCCCGTTTCTATACTATGTTTAAGGGTTTTTACCACATGCTCCTGTTCTACAACATCTTCAAAGACCAAAGGTCTCCATTTTCTATAAAGTGCTACATATGACATAGAATCCTCCACCTTTTGCTAAAACCGTCATCAGTCCCCGTCCTGCGGATTTATCCGGGACTGCTCCATTAAGTTATATAATAATTGTATCACAAATCGCTTATCTATACACAAAAAAGAAGCCTTTTATTTGGCTTCTTGCTTAAAATTGATTGGCTGTGCACCCGACTTCGACAGTTTCCTACAAGCGTAACCTAGGCAGTTAACTCTAACCAGGCAACCCTGCGGCACACGGAAGTTACTGCTTACCGTTGCTTCCTTCCGGACCTGGCGGAGTTCACAGATTTCCGTTGCGCAAGACCCGATTTTCATTGCCACTTGCATAGAGCAGACCCCACAGGAAAAAGCCTCTGCCGGGAATTCAACCCTGCTATAGCGGATTGCAGGTATAAGGCACCGCTACCTCCCCGTCTAGCACAACCAAATATTAACTTGTTAAGGGTGACTACTTCAAGTCACTTACCTATTATACTCAAAAACACAGACAATATCAAGTGTCTTTGCAAAGTATATTTTCCCAAAAAAATAAAGCACTTACGTATAATAGAATGTATAATTGCAAATTCAAAGTGCTTTATATCACATCAGATAAAATTATCTATATTAAAGGAGGAATAAAATGAAAAAGTCAAAATATCAACTTTTTACAATGTCTATTTTACCATAGTTTTCTAAGAATTAATATTACGTTTGTGTAACAAAGTTTAAATGATGAAAACTTTTCCACAAATTCTTCTAAATTTATGAAAAAACAATAACACTTTATCCACAGGTAAGATGACCCATTTTTGAGTTATTCACAGACTTATACACATTATCCACAGTTTTTTCAGCCTTTTTATGCACATATTTTATGTACAAGCTGTGTAAAACTAAAAAAACTGTTGACTGGAAATAAGCAACATGGTATGATATTCTAGGTTTTTTAGAATCCGAAGTCGAAAATCGAACTGGTTTTCGGCTTTTTTATTTCTGCGGTTTTTCCCCATTGTCGGATTTTTTTATACTAAAAAAGGCGATAAAGCCTATGCCTTTACCACCTTTTCTCTCCCTTTATTTTAAACCGTATTGTTTTATTAAAGCAACCGCTTCGTCAATCAACTGCGGCAGCGGTTCTTCCTTAACACCGGCAATGGCCACATTACACCGGTTGAGAGGAATTAAAACCTTTTTGGCCGGACTTTCGGATACTGCAGCCGCCATCCGGGGTGTCAGCTCTCCCAGCATGGAATTGGCGGAAATGATACCGATGGGACCGGTTATTACATCGACCCTTGGTGCATTATACACAATGGCATTTTCCCCCGATGCACCCTCATGGGCCCCCGATTTTATCATAAGGGCAGCCGCCAGTGCATTAGTGCCCAGGGCAAGGATCTCCACCTCTCCCCCACATTCCTTTCTCAGCTTTTCAACCAGGGCTTTACCGATTCCACCACCCTGTCCATCGATGACTGCAACTCGCATGTTTCCCTCCAAGCCAGCGTTACCGCTTATGCTGAACTTATATTATCCGTAAAAACTCAAGCGATGCTACGTCATAAGCTTGCTTGAACCCTTGACTGGGGATCCGGTGAAACATTGAATCTTTAACGGACTCCTCTTAGTATATCATACCAGTCCTATTTCAGCAAATCCAATACGCTTTTTCCTTCTCCGTAGACGCCTTCCCAATCCTTTGTAAAATCGGCAATACTCTGGTTCGTGAGGGGATGGTACAGCAAGCTTTCGAAAAGCTCGGGACTTATGGTTACGGAATGGGCACCTCCCAAGCTGATTCTGTGGACCTGCTCCGCATTTTTAAAGCTGGCCGCCAGTACCTTTGTCTCAAAATTATAGGTTTTGAAAAGAGAAACAATATCCGTAACCACGCCAACACCATCACTGGATATGTTATCCAGCCGGTTTACATAGGGCGCGACAAAATCCGCTCCCGCTTTTGCGGATATCAGTGCCTGCTGTTGGGTAAATATAGCCGTTGCCGTAATATGGATACCTTTTTCCTTTAAAATCTGCATAGCTTTTATTCCCTGTTCACTGGCGGGAATTTTGGCATAGAAACATCCGCCGACAAACTCCTTCAGCGCCAACGCCTCCTGGACCATTCCCTCTGCATAAGGGCTCGTAGTCTGCACATGGAGCATCCGGTCATTTCCCACAAGCTTTCGTATGTCTTTCAACAATTGTTTGTAATCGGTGTTCTCCTTGGCAATGATGGTCGGATTGGTCGTCACCCCATCCACAGGGTAAAATTCCAAGGTTTTTCGAATGGCTTCAATATTTGCCGTGTCAAGCATGTAAATCATTTTGCTACCTTCTTTCCGATTTAATGATCTTACTCATTATACCTCTCCCCACCGGAAAAATCATACCAAAAATGAGCTTTTTCGACTCGACTATTTTGTTAAATATTTAGCAAACGGATTTCCACCTGCCAGTTTTACCTACAAAAGAGAAATCTTCTTTAAAATTTTTTCAAACTCTTTAAAAAATACCAGAGCAGCTCTCTCTTTATCTTTAGTACCAAAACAGGATAAAATCACATTTTTATTTTTTTCTTTGATTGCAAAAGCTAATACCGAAATCTTTCGTGGAGGTCAATAAAATGAAGCATATCGATAAAAATCCAAAATTTGTTCGGAAGAAAAGTTTAAAAGACCACTATTTCAGCAGAGCTAAGCATATAACCACCCTTTTTCTGGCAAGCATTCTCAGCTTTAATGCCTGGCATGCTTGGCATGTTTTGCCGGTAAAGGCAATTACCGCTGCCAGCGTACAGGCAGTATCCAACAGCAGTTATACCGTTGCTCGCGGCGATACTTTGTGGACCATTGCCAATAAATATGGTGCAACAACCGCTGAACTCAAACGATTAAACAGTCTAAGCAGCACTGTCATCTACCCGGGGCAGGTATTGAAAGTGCCTACAGGAGCAGCTCCCAGCACTAAGACCATTGAATACAGAGTCCGCAGCGGGGATACCTTAGGAGCCATTGCAGAACAATTTGGAACCACGGTTTCAACTATAAAAAGCATTAACGGACTTAACAGTAACCTCATCATTGCCGACCAAATCCTCAAAATCCCCGCCAGCTTTGTCAATTACAAAGTAGTATCCGGTGACAGCCTGTTCTCCATTGCTGTGCGTTATGGCACTACAGTGGCAGAGATCAAGCTGTTTAACGGGTTAAACAGCAACACCATCTATCCGGGGCAGACCCTGCATATTCCCCATATACCTTCAGGACCTAAAGTATCCTATACTACTCATACAGTTAAATCCGGTGAAACTTCCTGGGAATTAAGTAAAAAATACGGCATTCCACAGGCAGAGCTTCTGAAGGTAAACGGACTCACTACCTCCAGTGTTCTCTCTGTGGGACAAAAGCTCAAAATTCCTGTTTATATCATTCCGGTGAAGCCAACCCCCGGGCCTCAATACGGCGAATACCTGGATTGGTGGGCGGAAGCCCAGTATGTATTTCCCATCGGCGAAGTAGCTATAGTAAGAGATTATGTTACCGGAAGAACGTTCAAGGTGGAACGAACCATTGGAGCCAATCATGCGGACTGTGAACCTCTCACTGCAGCGGATGCTGCCACCATGAAATCCATCTGGGGCGGAAACTATTCATGGGTACCCCGTGCAGTGCTTGTCCAGGTGAATGGACGAAAAATAGCCGCCTCCGTTACCTCAACCCCTCATGGGATACAGT
Organism: Bacillota bacterium; assembly: GCA_023419605.1. GTDB lineage: Bacteria > Bacillota > Clostridia > Acetivibrionales > JAEZXR01 > JAEZXR01. Next base: position 87,030 of record JAEZXR010000110.1, read on the forward strand.
ATATAGAAACCAATAACTTCAATGGGCACTTTGACATTCACTTTAAAAACAGCACCCGACACGTAGACGGAACCGTTGATACGGGGCACCAGGCGCAGATCAGAATCGCCGCAGGCGTGAAATAATTCGAGGCAGAAAAAACACCATGACAGCCAATGCTGTCATGGTGTTTTTTTATTGAATTTTAATTTCCATCCCTTCGATGTGCCGCTTGCCCATTTGCTTTTTCTTTTTACGATTTTCTTTGGATTCAAGGACAATATCCAGATTATACTCTTCCGGATACAGTTCCTTACTCTCCACATATAAAGACAATCGTTTACGATTTACCTTGAATTTATTCTTCATTACCATAACCCCGACTTCTCCCCGGTGATTCTCCAGTTCGCAGACAATTCCCGTGCGGTTCATGGTACTGATATATACGCAGTCTCCCACCTGGAAGGCATGTTCGATCTTTTGCTTTTCAACCTTTTGCCGTGTTTCCTGAAGTTTTTTCGCGCGATCCAGCTGTGCCTCATGCTGCTGGGTTATCTCAGCATTTTTAACCTCCTGCTTTGGAATCTCCCGGTAAACTCCGGCATAATCCTTTTTCTCCTTATAGGTCACCGCATGGGCCCTTTCGATAATCCTTCGATCCATGCCCAACCGCAAGGCAATCAGGAAGGCATTGCTCTGGCCCGACTCACCGATCCGCAGCCTGTACAGCGGCTTTAGCGTGTTGATATCAAACTCCATACATCCGTTCTCAAAGCCCTCTTTCTGGTTCGCATAGTCCTTGATCTCGCTGTAATGTGTAGTGGCCAGCGTAGTGGCCCCTCTTTCAAAGATTTCCTCCAGCACAGCAATGGCGATCCCCATACCCTCACTGGGGTCCGTTCCCGTTCCCAGCTCATCCATAATAACCAGCGTATAGGGGTCTGCACACTCCATAATGCTGATGATGTTCCTTATATGGGAGGAAAAAGTACTAAGAGATTGTTCAATACTCTGACCGTCACCAATGTCTACCAGAACATCGCGAAACACACCGAAATTACTCCCCTCTTCCACAGGCACATGGAGTCCCGACTGTACCATCAGTGTCAGCAAGCCCACTGTTTTGAGGGCTACGGTCTTTCCTCCCGTATTAGGCCCTGTAATCACCAGTGTTCTATAACTCCGGCCGATAGTAAAATTCAGGGGAACTGCCGATTTCCCTATGATCGGATGCCTGCCTCCGATGATATGGATATGGTTGTGCGTATTCAATTCTACTGTGTTTGCGTCCAGCGCTTTGCTGTATTTTGCCTTGGCAAAGAGGAAATCGTAATGCACCATAGTCTCGATATTGATGGAGACTTCCCGGTGGCAGCCATCTACCATGGCAGTTAAAGTGGACAGTATCCTGTACTCTTCCTTCTCCTGTTCAATCCGCAGCAGGCTCAATTCCTCCCGCAGCCGCTTCACTGCCGCCGGCTCAATGAATACGGTGGATCCGCTGGTAGATGTGTCTAATACATCCCCTTCAATATTCTTTCTGTGCTCTCTTCTCACGGGAATTACATAAACCCCGTTTCTCAGGCTCACCATGGCTTCCTGGATATAGTCCTTATAGACCGGCGACCGCAGAATACCCTCCAGCTTGCTTTTAATTCTTTCTTCCAGTATTCCAATCTTTTTCCTGAGCCTGGATAGTTCGGCACTGGCTCTGTCATCCACCCGGTTATCCACGATACAGCGGCTGATTTCCCCTGCCAGTTCCTCCAGCTCATACATGGAAAAAGCATAGGTACTGATGGTAGGTGCTACATCTCTCCGTTCCGTCATATAGCGTTTCATCCGCTGAACCCCGTCCAGCAGCCGGTAGATGCTCCACAGTTCACCGGGGGTCAAAATCGCTCCTTTTCCGATTTTCACGAGGGTTTTCTCCATGTTCTCCAGGTTATACAGAGGTACACCGGCTCCCCGGTTGATAACCCGTCTTGCCTCAGAGGTCTCCAGAAGCCAATCCTCAATAATTCGGACGTCTGTGGATGGCTCCAGCATCTGTATCCGTTCCTTTCCCATTTCGGATACTGCGTAGTCTTTGAGTGTTTCCTTGATTTTGTTGTATTCCAGCAATTGAATGGCTGTACTGTTCACTGTTTGTTTCCTCCATTTCATATTTTCACTCTTCTCTAAATGCAAAAAGGCTGTAGATAAACACAAGTTCATCTACAGCCTCTATATAAGATAGCGCACTTTGGTCCTTAATAACCAGCAAGTGAAACGCCCGGGTTTTAGGCGGTTTGCCTGCTGGAAAAATTCAGTTTCAAAGCGCAACACTTATAAAATAGGTAAAACTCCCCCTTAGGTAAATCCATAAATAGGTATAAAAATACCGTGCACAAGGGCACGGCGCTGTTTACACCTATATGAAATCCCAAAGGATTTGTTGTGTGCTGCCTGTGTTCCCAACTAAAGGTAACCGGAAAAAGAGTAAAACCATCCAAGCCCTGCAATCCGTGCAGAAGGTAAATTTCATTCTTCCAATTACACTATTCAATTCCTTTAGTTAAGAACCAACGCAGACATCAACACAACTCCAATAAGTTTTTTCTTTTATTATACTATATACTGCACCGTACGTCAACGTACTTATTTCATGCTTTGGTAAACTTGGGAATAAAAGTTGAATTTACAAAAATAATGCCCCCGGTTTCCCGGAGGCATTACCACTCTCTCTTTATTTTTTCTTACCCAAAATCCTTAGGATATACAGGAACAGGTTAACAAAGTCCAAATACAAGGTAAGTGCACCCATGATGGCTACATTACTTTCTCTTGCCGTCCCTGCATAGGCCGCATGATAATGTTTTATCTTCTGGCTGTCATAAGCAGTCAGCCCCAGGAAAACCGCTACCCCCACAAAGGAAATAATCCAGTACAGGGTACTGCTTTGTAAGAACCAGTTAGCAATGGAAGCGATGAGGACTCCCACCAGTCCCATTAGAAATAAGGATCCCATAGATGTTAAATCCTGTTTCGTTACGGCTCCGTAAACACTCATAAAGCCAAAAAACGCCGCTGTAATAAAGAATACAAAAGCGATGGAACTGAAAGTGTAAACCAGAAAAATTAACGATAGCGTAATTCCATTAATAACCGAATAGAAGATAAACGCGGCTGCCGCAGCTCCATAACTCATTTTCATCACCCTGCTGGATAGAAACCATACAACACCGATCTCCACCAGTAAAAGCGCAAACACCGAATATCTGCTGGTTGCCAGATATAGCAACGGTGTCCCAAGGGTAACAATGGACGTAATTCCCGTAACCAACAGTCCCAAAAACATCCATCCGTAGGCTCTGACAAACTGCGCCGTCAAGCTCCTTTTCGCCTCCAGCGCCTGCTCTTGCTGATAATATTCCATAATTCTGCCTCCTTACTCTGATAAACAGTATATACTCCGCAGAGAAAATAAATCTATAAGACCGCGGGGTATGAATCCGCTGTACAGGCACAGCAACACCCAGTGCCCGTACTCGGTATAATGAAATACTACCATATTCTTAAAACTATGGCAAGTCGTTCAATTTCACTGCATCCTTTAAGGTTTTAAAGTTATCCACATTCTGTTTACAACTCTGTGTAAAACTCTGTGGACAGGCTGTTAATTTTTCACTTCCTGTGGATAATTTCTTTATTCTTATGTTTATTCAGTCCTTAATCGGCAATACTTTATAGGACTACCCTTTTTGAGAGAGACAGTCAAATTCCTTCTTGTTTTTGTGGGAGGGCGTAACAGCCCTTCCTACATAATTAATAACATTAAAATTGAGTCACCATAGCCTGAGAACAATAGCCCGCTTTTGTACGTATCCGCTTTTAAATCTCTTTACATAACATATTCCCATTCTCCTGAATACTATGTAGTAAAACAAATTCAGGAGGTACCCCCTATGTACCCATATGCATATTATACTCCCTACGTCTGGCGAGTCAGCTACAGCATTGAAATCAATACATCCACCCGCACCTTGATCCTGTACAAAGATGGAAAACGGTTCAAATCCTATCCGGTAGCCGTTGGCAAAACCTCCACTCAGACGCCGCCGGGACACTGGACCATAACAAAAAAAGCCCTCTGGGGCGAGCAGTTCGGAGGGCACTTCATGCAGTTGAGCATCCCCTGGGGAATCTATGGGATCCATGGGACCAACAAGCCCTGGTCCATCGGTCAGGCTGTCAGTCATGGCTGTGTCCGGATGTATAATGAGGACGCAGCGGAGCTCTACAATCTCGTATCTGTAGGTACGCCCGTGTATATTCATCCATGACAGCATTCCGACACAAGACGCACTATATGTGGACAAAAAAAAGAGGCTGGTTCTACAACCAGCCATGTAAAGGGGGTCAAAATGTATTTTGTGAGGTCAGTTATAGTATTGACCCTTTTGACCCACCTTTATACATCCATTGAAAATTTTCTCAAAAACTTTTTCAAAGTGCTCTCATAATCTTCTCTACAACTTCCTCCATGCTGCTGCCGGCACAGCTTACAGTGATATCCGCATACTTTTCATACAGCGGCACCCTCTGCTTGTATATGTCTAAAAGACTTTGCCCCGGCCCCATGGCAATCCCCCGGGTCGTAATATTATTTATCCGCTGTTCTACCTCCAAATAAGGCAATTCCAGATACACTACGACTCCGTGATCCTTCAGGTGCTTCATAGCAGCTTCACCGTAGATCACACTTCCGCCCGTGGCAATCACATGGCCTTTACAGGTCAATTGCAAAACAACTCTCTCTTCAATTTTTAAAAATTGTTCCAGCCCTGCCGTGTCGATAATCTCCTGTAATGCTTGGTTCTCTCTCTCCTGTATCACCAGGTCCGTATCCGAAAAGGGCATCTTCATCGCTTTCGCCAGCAGAACCCCTACCGTGCTTTTTCCTGCACCCGGCATTCCGATTAGTACAATATTTTTTTGATTCATTTTTACCATTCCCTTATGTACGTGCTTTATAGGTGTTTATAACTGCTAATAAAAAATGGAGTATTAAGTACACTTTGCAGTCCCAAAGCCGGGGAAGAAATATGTGACCGCATTTACGGATAATGAACTTTAAAGTTGAATTTACTCCGCGAAAAACCATCCTATTGTATATAACTGCCGGCTGTTTTTCGGCTCCGGTTTAGTAAGGTGTAAAGTTCGTTATCTATATTATAGAATACCACAATTCCGTAAATAATAGATATGTACAATGTCAAATCTTTTATATATGGAGATAATTCAATGGATAAATATACGAATCAAAATAATTACAGCAACAGAAACAACTATCCTGATCATAAAAACCGGAATACCTATAATGATACTAAAAGTGCAAACTATTACCGTGATAACGACAGGGTTATCAATGGAGAAAGTGTAAACATTGATACCACGCTGGATCAAATCTCCAAAGAAATTCGTCCCGGTGAAACCTTGATTCTGGACATCGGTAATAACTATTTCAACCAGACGGACGAGATCTTTGATACTTTGGTTTTGAGAGGCTATCATGTCAGAAAAAGTTTCCGAAATGGTCGGAATCAGATTATTGTACACCGAAAAGCTGACTACGAGCATTAAAAAAACCCTTAGCAAAGGGCAGCCCTTTGCTAAGGGTTTTTTGTGCATATTACTGTATGTTAATGGTAATAGCCTTTGTCAATCCGTTATTCGTTACCGCCGTCACTATGTACTGGTCACCGGAGAGTGCACTACCGCTTATGAGCCCTGTATTCGGGTCAATACGCACGGTTCCTCCCCCCTGGGTTTTGGTTATGGCGAAGTAGGAGGGGGTAAGCCCTACATTTCCATACTGATCTTTAATGACGAAAGCAATATCCGCATTAAAGGCATCATTTCCGGCAGAGTCGAACTTCCGCAGTTCTCGCCCGGATATACTGGCGTTGAAGGTGGTTAATTTGCATGTAAAACTGTCTCCGGAACGCAGTACCTGCGATCCGTTTTTGAGAACTACATCAATGCTTTGCGCCACCGGTACGGCTTTGGAAGAATGCACATCAGTGGAAACCGTCAGGATAATCCCATTGGCTCCCTGAATCGTGGCCGTCAGCTTATCGGACGCTTCATTGTCAGCACCCGATGATTTGGCAAGAATTTTGCTGTTCGTTAGGTCTATATTGAACTTGGAAGGGTCTGTCACCGTCAGGTTCAATACATTGTTTCCTACACCGATGTAAGGGCTTAAGGCAACCCGGTCACCGCTTGCAGTTTTACCTACAATTTTTATATTGCCTGCATACTGCTGTTTTTGCTTCGTTACGCTGGCATAAGTGTCACTGGCTTTTACATCCGGATTCGCATAAAGTGTAGGAATGGATGCGAACTCATACTGCGTAATTTCTTTTCTGTCAATGTTGTTGATTACAACTTCCTTTACATCCAATATTTCCTTCCCATTGGCAGGGTTCAAGTCTGTATCCCTGCAAAGCTCAAAGGTAACGGTAGTAGCTCCTTTGATTGATCCTCCTACCAATTTGATGCCGGTATCCTTATAGGCGATGGTATCACTGCTTAAGAGGCCTACTTTCAGCTTGTCCAGGGAGATCGCATGGATGTAGTAGTAATAGGAACCTACCATATTGATTTCCTTCATGTTGAACTCGGTATCATTCTGGTCCAACACCTTGAAGCCGGGATTATTCACAAAATCAATCCAGATCTGCCCATTTTCAACAATAGCTCCGTAAACAACATCCCGGTTAATGGAAGCCAGTGTGGTAGGTACCGCTGCCGGTTTTGTCTCTACCGTAAAGTCGCTTGTGGTATTGCTCTCTATGATCACTATTTTGATGTTGTATTTTTTCACTTCATTGAACCGGGCAGTCAGTACATATTTACCATCTTGCGCTCTTTCTCCCACGACTACGGCATTGAGAGGATCATTGGAAATAATAATCATTTTTCCATTAATTTCATCAAAGCCATATAATGGGTTTCCGTTCTGATCCAGTGCTTTAAAAGGAAGCTCTACTCTTTCATTTACCGGAACCCCAGTGGAAGGAGGTTCGACAATAAACGAACTGAGAACAGCACCTTTCTTTACCTCCACTTTAATGGATGCAGTTTTATCGGTAGATAGGGCAACTCCGGTGATCTCAGCAACGCCGCTGGCCGTGTGGGTGTCAATTTCAATCAACGCCTTTGTCATATTATCCGGATCCCTGACCACATGGGCTGCTATGGCCGGGTTATTTGAGTACAGACCAAGAGTCGCTATATTACTTAATACGGTATAGTTATCTACCTTATTCCCTTCAGCATCCAAAGCTTCAAAGTCAATGTAAAACTTTTCGCGTGTATCTACGGTAATCTCCTTTTTGCCGTTTTTATTTGAAATCCCGAGGAATTTGATATCCTTCACCAGGCCAAACCCGTCGGAAACACTCACCTGCTCCGAAATGGAACTCTTCCAGTTGGCATCATACCCGGTGATATAAACAATCTTCGTATCCTTGAGCTGCGAAGTTCCCGGCGTTCCATTCTTTGTTACCACCAGCTTGGAGTTCTTTACATCCGCAGTAACGCTATCTGCGTTGGTAGACCAATGTACATTCTGCATCAGCAGAGAATTGGAGACGTCCTCTCCATACTGGTTCAATGCCCTATAGCTCACCTCACCCTTGATATCGCTTATAAGAACTGCCACTTTGGGTATGAACTTGATGGACTCGATTCTTTCCGCCTCTACAGTGGCACTTTTTGTGCCCAGGCTTGCATTGTCCAGTGTCACGGAAATGGAATAACTGCCAGCCTCCAATTTGCTGCTTTGAGATAGCGTCAATTCCGTATTGGCAGTATTCCACTGCCCTTTCAGATTGCCAACCAGCGCGGAATCCTTATAAATAGAAAAACCCACCTTTGTGACATCTGCGATTGGTTTATCAAATTTCAGCAGGAAGCTGGTGGAAGATTTTACACTCACCGTAAAATCAGCAGACGCCATGGAGATTCCTACGGCCTTCAGAAAATCCACCTGTGCGGTGGTAAATCCACCCGACTTCACCAGCGTACCTGCCAGTGTATCAGCCCCGCCATTTACCGTAGCTTTCAGTGCTTCGACGGTAGCCGTTGCCATATCGCTGATGGTAAATTTACTTTTTATGCCGCCTTTGTTTAATCCCTTTGAAGCAGCAAAGCTGAGAGTATCTTCCCATTTGAAGTCCTCACCAGCTTTATATCCCAGCGCCTCCAACAAAATTTTGTAATAGCCCTGGGCATCGATGAGGACTTCCGGGCTGAATTTGTTGTCTCCTACCCCGATCATCCCCAGTTCAGGATGCGCTTTTAAATATGCCATTATATTGACAGCCCATTTTTCCTTCTCTGCATCCGCGAAATTGGAAGTTCCCTTGTAGGCCATGGCCTCCTTATCCAATCCCTTCAGACGCAAATACAGAAGTGCAGCTTTGATTCGAGTCGGTGTTTGGGCCAGGTATTCACTTGTCAGTCCATTTCCTTCACCAATCAGCATTCCCAGTGTTTCGCAGATTTTTGCATCGCTTACTACGTCACCCGTTCCTTCTGCCATAGCAGGTATTTGGGGCAGGATCACCAGCGAAAGTGCCAGGATTACCGCCAACAACCTTTTAAGTTTTATCATTTGCAACCCCCCTGTAAAATTTTTCACCAAAGTTTTTATCGACATAATAGACGTGTTAACATATCTTTATGTTCCGGTTCCCAGTGAAGTGTAGATTTCCGTTCCATGAAACAGCAAGGCACATCCCTGATAAAAAGCCGGGGAAGGTCCCGCAAATCTCACTCCACCAACAATAGTTTATACAGCCCCTTTAATCATAGCAAATTTTTACAGTATCTTCAACCCTTCGACAGGTTCTGTAACCTTTTAGTTACTATTTTTTTATAAGTCAAATTTCCAACACAAAAAACTCCCGTTACAAGCTCTGTAACGGGAGTCTCACATCTTTTCACCTAGTCTTTCAACTGATATTCTACCGGCCATTCGCCTTCCGCAGTCATCTCGCCAAAGAGAACCCCTGCTGTTGCCTCAATATTATGCGGAGATGTCGCAAAGGTTATAACCAATGGGTCTGAGCCTTCCGGTATGCTCAAAGGATACGGTGTATTGGTAACCACCACAATCTTCTTTGTCTTATCCTTCAGCAATTCTGCAATAAACTCATTATTGGAGAGGGACCCTCTGATATAAAAATTGGTAATAACAATGGTATCAAAGTCTTTTACCGCATTCAGTATCATTTGTTTGTCTTCCTCGTCATACCGGTAGGCAGTTTCAAGGTATGCGGCATTCTTGTTATACTTCAGGCAATGCTTGTACAGGACTCCCGGATGCCAGTGGATATCATTGGGCGTCTTATTGATCTGCTCGATGACCAGCACCTTTTTCTCCTTGGACAGCGGCAATACACTGCCCTTATCCTTTGCTACCAGAACGGACCTTCTGGCAACCAGTTTGGAAAGGTTCACAATCTTTTCATCCTTGATGGCGTCTTCCGGCTTTTCATCCCATAGGCTTCCCTGGTTGAAAAGTCCATATTCATATTTCAGGCTTAAGACCCTGTAGACCTTCTTGTCCAGTTCCTCTTGAGAAATTCTTCCCTCATGGATAAACTGTTTAATGGTGTCGACAGTCTCGCCCACCAATTTGTTTTCCGCTTTCATCAGCACCAGGTCGGCACCTGCTTCCAACGCCATGGCACAGGCATTGGCCACGCCATACCGTACTGCAATACCGCCCATAGTCATGCTGTCGGTAGTGATAACCCCTTCAAAGCCCAATTCTTCACGCAGAAGGCCCGTAAGCACCTTCTTCGATACAGTAGCTACATCCTCGCTATCGATCGCAGGGAACACACTGTGAGCAATCATAATGGAAGGAAGCAGCCCTTTTTCGATAAGCACTTTATAAGGAAGCAGTTCCCTCTTCAACATCGTATCACGGTCTATATCAATGACAGGCATTTCAAAGTGGGCATCCACCGCAGAATCTCCCCGTCCCGGGAAGTGCTTTCCGGTGGCGATAAGTCCGCCTTCCTTAAATCCCAGGCAGGATTGCACGGAATACTCCACCACATCTTCCACCCGGTCGGAATATGCTCTTGTATAGATTTCCGGATTGTCCGGATTGGAGTTAATATCCAGCACCGGAGAGTGAATCCAGTTAAAGCCCACGGCCCTGCTCTGTCTGGAAACCGCTTTTGCAACTTCATAGGCCAGGCGGCTGTCACCTGTGGCCCTGATACCCATGGGTTTCGGGAAAACATTTACACCCCCGAAGTTATAATCCGCACTGGTACCGCCCTCCTGATCATAGGAAAAATGGAGAGGAATGCCCAGGGGTCTGCTCATGGCTACTTCCTGCAGCTCCTGCAAAATCTTTCTGTACTCCTCCGCAGAAGTATAAGGAGGGTGGCCCCCTTTTTTGTATCCCTTGGTATCGACAACATCTACGATGCTCTTCCCACTTTTGGGATCAACATAACTTCCAAACAAGCGGGCGTGAGGAGTTAATCGCAATCCACCGCAATGGTATTTCAGGATATCTTCATAGATATGGGGCCTTACAAGGGTTCCTGCAAAACCGAGAGTGAGCAGAGCTCCTACCTTCTGGTCCAGGCTCATTTTTGAGATAAGGTTCTTCACATAAGTATTTGTCATCTTCATACGCTTCATCCCTTCGTTGTATTTCTACCAGTACATTTTCCAATCCTTCAAAAGTCTCACAAGAGCCTCGAAGTAGTAGTAATCGCCCCAAACGGTGCATTCATCCGCACCGTTGGTTCTGTGATACATACCATGAAGCAGCAGTCCGTTTGAATGTGGAGCGTCCTTGGTAGAGTAATTTATATAAAGTGATTCTACTATTTTGTAAGCTGCCTTCTGATACAATTCCCGGAAAAAAGGAAGCTGTCCGCAACTTGTTTTCTTCCTGGGGATAGACATTATTTTCACTGACGTGAGGGTATTTATCTATGTACCTCTCCAGGTTTTCACGAACTTTCCTTACGGCTGCTTCCAGAGCCTCTCTGTAAAGCGGTTCATTATATTGTCCTTTTTCAAACCGCTGCGGATTTTGCACCGCATGAAATTGTATTTCTTTCCAAGCACTGCGCTTTTCTTTCATTGTCACACCTCTTGAAAGTTTGCTCTCGTTAACACATTCGATTATATCTGTCTCCATTTGTGAAATCAAGATACATTTCTTGCAGTGGGTACCTTCTTATAGATTATTTCTCTGTATAATAAGCTTATGAGTCAGGGAAGCGAACTTCTCCCTGACTCATATTTTTTATTGTATAAAGACTTATCCTTTCACTGATCCTACGGTCAAACCGGAGATAAACTGCTTGTTGGCGAATATATAGACTACAAGCATCGGTATTACTGCCAGAGACGCTCCGGCAACCATGATATTCCATTGTGTTGCGTTGCTGTCCGCATATTTCAGGGAAACAACCCCTACCGTCAAGGTCATCAGCTTTTTGTTGGTCATAGTGAATATGGATGGCAGAATATAGGAGTTCCATGCATCTCTGAAGGAGAACAGCGCTACAACCCCCAATATCGGGCGGATCAGCGGCAGTATGATGTTCCAGTAAATACGGAAGGTACTGCATCCGTCGATTTTAGCCGCTTCATCCAGTTCACTGGATATATTCTGTACGAATTTGGATACCAGAAACACGTTGGTGGCCTGGCTTCCGATCTGGATCAGGATAACTCCCGTCAGACTTTTATTCAACCCAAGGTCTACCATCATCAAATATAACGGTCTATAGATTACTGCGCCCAGGGTGATAAACATGGTGCTCATGTAAGCGCCTACAATCAGCTTTTTAAAGGGGAAATTCCTTCTAGCGATGCAAAAGCCTGCCATGGAGGATATAAACAGGGCACCCAGTGTAACAAAGAAGCAATAAATCAAGCTGTTCCAGGTATACAACGCAAAGTTCGCTTTTTTCCATGCATCCGCGTAGTTGGAAAAGGTCCACACTTTCGGTAAAATATTACCGCCTGTCATAAGCTCCAGATTATCTTTGAAGGAGCCTAAAATTATATATATAACAGGGAACATGGCGAAAACTATTATGCTTATCAGGAAAGCCCACTTTAAAATCCACAACGGAGCCTTTAACAAATTGGTTTTTGTATTTTTTACAGTTTCCATTTCCATCCCCCTTTACTCATTTTCGCTCATTTTCTTGGAGTACCAGAGGTACGCACAGGTAATGATACCTACGATAATTGCGGATATAAAGGATGCAGTTGCGCCGTATCCATAATCCACCCTGAAGTCCGAACCATCCGACATCGGGAAGAACAATCTGTAAACGTAGAGGAACATTACTTCCGTACTTCCTGCAGGTCCACCACCGGTTAATACCATGATGCTTTCGTAACCCTTCAGTGAGTTAATGATGGCCAACATAACGATAATCTGCATTACAGGGCCTAACATCGGTATTGTGATATACCACATGGTTTGCAATCGATTGGATCCGTCAATAGATGCACTTTCATACACTTCTTTTGGAATACCCTGCAGCCCCGCTATAAAGTATATCATGTAGTTACCGATACCGCCCCATACGGCCACCAGTATGGCGGCAAACATGGCATTATCGCTTCCTAGCCAGTTGATGGGTTCGCTGATCATTCCAAATCGCTGCATCAGGAGGTTCAAGATACCGTTGTAAGGGTTCAAAATATAGTAGAACATCATACTTACAACGGAGGTACTAATGATGGTGGGCATAAAAACACTTGCCCGGATAAAATCCCTTCCCTTAAAGGCTTCATTTAACAGCAGTGCAAGAATGAAGGCCAGGGGTATTGTAATTAAAACCTTTCCGCCGCCATAAACCAGGGTATTCCAAACGGACTGCCAAAAGTGGTCATCTCTGGTGAAAAGACGTACGAAGTTGGCAAAGCCAACATATTTGGCCGGATGTGCATCATCATAATCAAAAAACATGAACTTCAGAACCCAGAAAATCGGGTAGATAGAGAATACTGCGAGGAAAATAACACTCGGAAGCATCATAGCCCCTACCTGCAATTTATCCGTCAGAGTTTCCCTGGCCCCACCTTTACCGTATTTTTTCCTGGGAGCTATCTGTTTACCGTTTGCTATTGCTTTCATAGCATCACTCCCCTTCTATATAATAAAAATTATTTCAATTTTCATAGCTTTCTCATTTATGGATAACGAACTTTAAAGTTGAACTTACTCCGCCGAAAACCACCCCAACTGCCGGTTGTTTTTCCACTCCGATTTATTAAAGTGTAAAGTTCGTTATCTATAAAAAGGTTGAAGCCTTGCATGTAATGTAAAGGCTTCAACCTTTTGCAGTCAGTAAGATCCGGACTATTTTGCAATCAAGGATTGTGGATTAAAGTCCGCTTTCTTCCAATCTTTTTCAGTGCCATCCTTTATAGCAGCTTCCAATGCATCATTGTATTTTTTGTTCACGGCATCTATTTCTTTGTCAAAGTCTGCTTTACCCATAATTACCATAGCAAATACATCGTTAAAAGGTTTTCCTTCGATTTTCAGTGTTCTTTCCTGTGGTTTTGTAGGCCATGTAGCGTCTTCATTGCCGATTAAGAAATATTCCATACCTTTCATTTCAGGCTTCTTCGCAGCTTTTACAACGGAAGGAACTACACTGTTTCCGAATCCTTTTTCCTGGTAAGGAATCTGAACCGCATCGGTGTTAAAGTACTCGAAAACTTTCCATGCCTGCTCTTTGTATTCGGTTTTGCTGCTGATATACATCCATCTCAAGCTGCTGATAAAGGAAGGCCCTTTTGCTGTTCCATCCAGTGTCGGAACAGGAGCTGCCGCCCAGTTTATGTCTGTTTTAAACTGATCTGCGTATACTCCAGGCTCCCATGATCCGCCGAAGTACATACCGATCTTACCTTGAGCAAACTGTGATCTTAATGGGTCGATGTCCAGAGATTCATAGCCTGGGAACATGGATCCATCGTCCACAATTTTCTTTATGGCTGTTACAATAGGCTTAAACGGTTTAAAATCAAATTTTCCTGTCTTATAATCAAAGTAGCCAAATCCACTCTTCTGTCCTACTACGTTTACAGATCTTTCCATAGCAGTCTGTGTATTTTTGAGGTTGATTGCAAATCCATACACTTTATCTGCTTTACCGGCTTCAGTAATCTTCTTTGCGTATTCAACCAGCTGGTCCATAGTCTTTGGAGCCTCAGTAAGTCCTGCCTTTGCAAATAAATCCTTATTATATACAAGTCTGTAAGTTACACCTGCATTAGGGAGACTGTAAATCTTGTCATTTACACCATTGTCACCTTCACTGTAGAGTCTGTCACCATAGCGGCTTTTTAGCTCAGGAGTCAACCACTTGTCCAATGGTTCTGCTTGTCCCTTATCCACATAGTATTTCGCCAAATCCTGTCCCGTGTAAATATCCGGCGCCTGGTTGGATTGGAAAGCAAGATCTAAGCTCTGGCGGAAATTTTCTGACTGTACAACATAATCAACGGTTATACCATATTTGTTTTCCTTGTTGAATTTTTCAACCAGACCTTTCATGTATTCCATGTCGTGTCTCTGGAAGGTCCACCAGGTGAGCTTTGCCGGTTTGATATCTTCCTTTTGCGTCTGTGTTGTGTCTTTTGGAGTCTCTGTTTTGCTTCCGCAGCCGGCAAAAAGTGACGCAGACATTGCAACTGCTGCTGCAAGAGCGACGAATCTGAACGACTTTCTGATCATTTAAATTCCTCCCTTTCAATATCTCTTTATACCTAGTATGTTATTTACATATTTATTGTATTACTCCTGCGCTTTTGAAACAATGCGGCTAAATTTTAAATAGGGGGAATTTTTTTTGAGATAAAAATTTCTACCCCTTATATTTCTCAATATATTCCTTTGGGGTAAAACCTGTATATTTCTTGAAGCTGTCACTAAAATACCTTCGATCCGTATAGCCTATTTTTTCAGCCACCTCGTACACCTTCTCCTCTCCGGAAAGCAGCAGCACCTTCGCCCGTTCCATCCGCAGCCGTGTGATCCGCTCTACAAAAGTTTCTCCCAAATGCTCCTTTATAATGGTAGACAGGTAACTGGGGCTGATATAAAATTGTTTTGATATATCACTTAAGGATATATCCGCGCGTGTATAATTTTCATCAATGTACCGGACAATGGCATCGATATTGCTCTTTTCATTGGCCCTCTTGAGTCCCAGTATATACTCTGATATTCCGATGATAATATTTTGCAGCTCTCCACTGATCTCTTCCAGCGTTGCATAGGTTTCAAGCCTGTGCATGACTTCAATTTCATCACCCACGATATCATTAATGGAGATACCGTTTTCAATCAGCTCCCTTGAAATCACTGACACAAAGTTAATCAGGTACCTTTTCATCAATTGGGGAAATCCCGTATTGCTGCTTTGCAGCTCCTCTACAAATTTTCCGTAAACCTCCTTTGCCTTGGAAGAGGCGCCGATCCGCATGTATTGCAGCAGCTCGCCGGCTGTTTCGTAGGGATATTTGAACCGGACATTGCTGCATACCTCAATGTTATCAATACTGATAATGCTGTTTTTTCCCGTTACAAACCGATTCTGGACTGCTTTACATGCTTCCTTGTAGGAGGTTACAATATCCTCCGGCTCACTATAATACCTTCCGATCCCCACAGAGACGGATTGTCCCAGGTATTCCCTGATTCGGTCCTTGCAGAGCTCGGCTACTGTCAAGACCTCGTCCGTACTATTGTTTGCGTTGAGGATGATGCTGATTTCCGCCGTGCCACTCTTGAAAACTACAGCTTTTGCAAGCTCTGCCATAGTTTCCTCCACGATATTCATCACAGCAAAAATAAGCAGGTCATAGTCTCTCGAAGTAAAGGATTCCGCAGTGACCTCATAATCATCCAGAGAGAGAACCATAACCCGGAAATGCTCCAGTCCCAGATCTGCTCCCAGGTAGTCCAGTTTCTCCTGCATTTTATTTTTATCCTTTACCGGGTTCTTGAGGAGGGAATTAAAGTATTCACCTCGAAGCAGCGGCATACTTTCATTCAGCTTTTGCCGAATTTTCATATCCTCATAGAACTTCCTTTCCTCCTGGGAAATCTGCTCCATAGCCCTGCCTACGGCTTCCCGCAGAAGTTCGATTTTGGCAGGCTTCAGCAAATATTCCTGCGCCCCCAGCTTTACCGCCTGCTGCGCATAGGAAAATTCATCATATCCACTGAGCAGTATGATCCGGATGCCGGCATCAAATTCCTTCGCCTGCCGCGTTAATTCCAGTCCGTCCATCACCGGCATCCGGATATCCGTTATAATGATCTTCGGTTTCAAAGACCGGATCAGCTCCATGGCCTCTGCACCGTTGGAGGCGATTCCGGTCACCTCCACACCCATCTCCTGCCAGTTTCCCAGCTTCTCTATGCTTTTAACGACATCTTCCCTGTCGTCCACGATCAGCATTCCATGCATATCCGCTTTCACCCCTATTCTTCCTCTGCAGGTATGATAATTTCTATGGTGGTTTTTTCATAAGGCTTACTCTCTAGGTTTATTCCATAGTCTTCTCCATAATTTAAAACAACCCTCTGGTAAACATTCTTTAAAGCATACCCTTTGGTTTCCGCCGTCGGATCTTTCAGTGAGGCTCCTATGTCCGCAACATTAAACCCCTTCCCATTATCTGTAACTCGCAGATAGATCTTTTCCTCCAGCACTTCAATGGTTATGGTAATGTGCCCTTTATAGTCAATATTCTCAAACCCGTGCAGCAGCGCATTTTCAACAATGGGCTGAAGCAAGAGCTTTACGGTGTAATATTTTGAAATATCATCCTTTATTTCTAGGGTGTAATCAAAGCGGTCCTTATATACATTGCTTTGAAGATACAGGTAATTTTTCACATGCTCAATTTCAGCCGTCACAGGAATCTTGTCCCTGCCTTTGCTTAATCCGATCCTCAAAAGGTTGGACAGAGAGATAATCATCTCACTGACAAGCTCATTTTCCCCCATTTTGGCCTTCCAGTAAATGGTGTCCAATGTATTGTACAGGAAATGTGGATTAATCTGCGCCTGCAAAGCCTTGATTTCCGCTTTCACCTTCAGTCGCTGTTCCTCCTTGGTTCTTTCCCGTTCCTCCTCCAGCTCCTTAATTAGCTGCTGTATTTCTCCCAGCATGCTGTTGAAGGAAGTACCCAACTGCCCGATTTCATCCGTATACCTGCTGGTAAAGCGAGCATCCAGCTGTCCTTCCTGGACTAACTGCATGGTCTTTCTCAGCCGGTCAATGGGACGGGTTACGCTGGAGGCTACCACTACGGCAAGGACAGCAGCAAAGGTAACCAATACAACTCCAATAAGAATCACGAAGAACTGAAGCTTCTGCACGTCCCGCAAAAGCTCTTTCTGCGGCTGTACAGTCACAACTCTCCAGCCGTTCAAATCAATCTGTGCATAGTTTACATACAGCTTCTCCCCATTGAGTGCATACTCAAAGTGCCCATTGTTGTCATCTTTTAAATTTTCTCCGAATTCGGAAGAAATCAACAAGTCCTTATAATCTCTGTATTCTGCCGATGTTACCAGCTTTCCTTCCCGGTCCACCACATACACGCTGGCTTTATTTACCGTGTTGATATCCCGCAGGGAACTGATGAATTCCTTCTCCGACAGGTTTACCACAAAGAAGGCATAGTCATAAATCCGATCCGTCGTAACATTCATTACAACAGGGATCACTCTGTTTTCATTCTCAAAAAGCTCATCCCTGTACGCCCGTTCCCAGGATATGCTGGTTCTGTTGTCAAAGGCGTTATAAATGACTGTATTTTTAATATCGAACTCCGGCCTTAGCTTTTGTGTATTGTCATAGAATATTCCCTTGGGTGTGTATAGAAAGAAAGAATCGATGATACGGTCCTTCAGCTTGGTCCGCTGGAATATCGCCTGCATGGTCGAAGATTCTTTGGCATAGTTATACTGTTCCGTCCAGAGGATGTTGTCCAGAGATTCCTCAAAATACCGATTTTCGAAAATATCATGGGTCAGGTTGATTACCTTGGTGAGCTTTTCATTATAGTAGTTTGCCAGCTGCACCACCATCTGGTGCGTCTCGTTGTAGCTGTTTTTCTCAACGATCTTTTCGAACTGCCCATAAAGCAGGGAAATGGTCAACACGGTAGATAACAACAGGATGGACACTGTAGACACTGCAATCTTCTGTTTCAACTTCATATTTTTGAATAATACTTTATATTTATTTATAACTTTATTCTTACTAAACATCCAAACACCACCCTTCCAACCATAAGGAATATTATACATGTTCCATTTTACTGACGCAAATCCAAGTTTATGGAAATCGGAAGGGAGGCACCCGTCCTATGCAGCAAATGTACAACGGGCCACCTCTTCTTTCTTCCCTCTACCGAGCCAGCCAGCCCCCGTCTACAGCCAGGATATGTCCATTTATATAATCGGCCGCAGAGGATGCCAGGAACACGGAAGCACCCATAAGATCCTGCGCTGTCCCCCATCGTCCCGCCGGAATCCGTGACAGGATTTCGCTTTGTCTGTCCTCATCACTGCGGAGCTCAGCCGTATTGTCCGTAGCCATGTATCCGGGCGCAATGGCATTTACATTGATATTATGCCCGGCCCATTCATTGGCCATGAGTTTGGTGATTCCTGCCAAACCGCTCTTGCTGGCGGTATAGGATGGAACCCTTACACCCCCCTGGAAGGACAGCATGGAAGCAATGTTTATGATCTTGCCGCCGGTTCCCTGGCGGATGAATTCTCTGGCAGCAGCCTGGCACAGGAAAAATACCGTTTTAAGGTTGATGTCCATGACATCGTCCCAGTCCTTTTCCGTAAAATCCAGCGTATCGGCTCTTTTGATGATGCCGGCGTTATTTACCAGAATGTCTACCTTCCCGAAGGTTTCCACGGTTTTCTTTATGATGTTCTCTACAGGTTCGATAGACATGAGGTTTGCCTGGATTCCCAGGAATTTTCTTCCCAGAGCCTTTACCTTTTCTTCCGTATCGGATATTTTGCTTCCGTAGACGCCGACGATATCGGCTCCGGCTTCTGCCAGAGCCAGGGCGATTCCCTGGCCCAGGCCGCTGCCTGCACCGGTGACGATGGCGACTTTTCCGTTGAGGTTGAAGCTATTTAGAATCATGGATTTTTCTCCTTTTCTGTTTTTATAAGTTTATTAGGATGGCTTTTATTTGGGTATTCCTTTTGGTTTTTTTAAGTATGCCTCTGGAGCAGTCGATGTAGCGCCGGGGGAACCATGTTCATTCGGCAGAGTTTCCCCCGGCAACCCCCTCCTTGCCTGGGTCCGGGGATTTAGCTCCAACAGGTTCTAATGCTGCTTCCGGCTCTTCCGGGGTCGGCTTCTATTGACGTCCTGTCAAGAGAAGCCTAAAACCCACGTCCTGTGGGTTTTACCCCTCCAGAACCTCCAGCATCCTAAGAACCTGTAAGGAGCAAAATCACGGACCCATAGGTATTCCTCTAAAGAGACTCTGGGGAAGGCTTCGAAGAATCTACCGGAGCAGCTCTCCGCAGTCTCTTCGAAGATACTGCGAAGCATTCTACAGAGCCACCCGCAAGGAATACCTCAGGCCCGTAATTCGAGGACGTAGAGACTCTTATGGTATCGTAGTTTCCGCAGGGGAAAAACCGACAGGACGTCGGTTTTAGGTTTCACTTGACAGGACGTCAATTGAAACCGGCCCCGGAGGAAACGGAGATGGCATTAGAGTCTCTAGTCAGTGAATTCCCGGGCCGAGCGGGGAGGGCATCCAAAGGGGAACCGATGCGGAATGGGTTCCCCTTTGAACCGCGTAGACACTTCAGAGATGCTCAAGAGGAATACCCTAACAATCCGTCCCAAACCTACTGAAAGCACCCTCAAAGAAATAACCAATCACCACTTCTATACGCAAAAGAGGTACACAAACCTGTGTACCCCTTCCGCTGTTATGTCTGTAAACTCTATTTTTCAATGCAAGGGCACTACCCTTACAAACTTTACCTACCTCTGAACCCTTCCTGAACCGTCTCCGCCCATCAGCGCTTTTACTTCGCTGAGTGTCGCATGGTTGAAGTCGCCTTCAATGGAGTGCTTCAAGCAGGACGCAGCTACTGCAAACTCAATAACATCCTGTGAGCTGTAACCGTTCATAAGAGCATAGATAAGACCGCCACCGAAGGAGTCTCCGCCGCCAACTCTGTCTACGATATGAATCGGATAGCTCTTTGAGAAGAAGAAGTCTGTTCCGTCATACAGCATAGCTGCCCAGTTGTTATCGGATGCTGAAATGCTTCCTCTCAGTGTGATGGCAACTTTCTTAAAGCCAAATTTCTTCTTGAGCTCTTCCGCTACCGTCTTATACCCTTCATGGCTCAGCTTACCGCCGGTAATGTCAGTTTCAGCCGCTTTGATTCCGAATACCTTTTCAGCATCTTCTTCATTGGCAATGCAAACATCAACATACTGCATAAGACCACCCATTACCTGTCCGGCTTTTGCAGATGTCCACAGGTTCTTTCTGAAGTTCAGGTCGCAGCTTACTGTGAGTCCTTTTTCCTTTGCGGCTTTACAAGCTTCAAGGGTAACTTCTGCAACGTTGTCTCCGAGAGCTGGCGTAATTCCTGTAAAATGGAACCATTCAGCACCTTCAAAAATCTTGTTCCAATCAAAATCTCCAACTTTTGCAGTGGAAATGGAAGAGTGGGCTCTGTCGTACACAACCTTGGAAGCCCTCTGGGAAGCTCCCTTTTCGATATAGTAGATACCAACTCTTTCGCCACCTAAAGCGATCATGGAAGTATCAACGCCATATCTTCTCAGTTCATTGATGGCAGCCTGTGCGATAGGGTTTTCCGGAAGCCTTGTTACGAATGCCGCATCCATGCCGTAGTTAGCAAGGGACACGCTAACGTTTGCCTCTCCACCGCCATATACTACATCAAAGGATTTCGCCTGTACAAACCTCTCATATCCCGGAGGTGCCAGTCTTAACATGATTTCACCAAAACAAACAACTTTAGCCATTGTGTAATACACTCCTTATCTATTTTGCTCTTGCTTCTTTAACTTTTGCAACAAACTGCTTTCCGATCTCAGTGATGGAAGCATAATCCCCAGTCTTTGCACCTGCTGTGAGGTTTCCACCTACACCGACAGCTACGCAGCCTGCGCTGATCCACTCATGCACATTGTCCAAGCTAACTCCGCCGGTAGGCATCAATGTTGCCTGTGGAATGGGTCCTTTGATGGCTTTGATGATCTTAGGTCCGAAAAGTTCTCCAGGGAATACCTTCACGATATCCGCACCTGCATCCATAGCGTCTACAACTTCCTTGATGGTCATAGCTCCAGGCATGCAAGCAACCTGGTACCTGTTACAAAGCTTAACTGTTTCAACATTCAGGCATGGGCTTACTATGTATTGCGCTCCTGCCAGTATTGCTGCCCTTGCTGTTTCAGGATCCAACACGGTTCCTGCACCAACAATGATCTCGCCTTTGTTGTATACCTTTGCCAGTTCCTTTATAACATCCGCAGCTCCTGGTACTGTGAAAGTAATTTCGAGAGCTGCAATTCCTGCTGCGGCACAAGCGTCTGCAATTTTAACAGCCTGTTCTGCATTTTCTGCTCTAACAACGGCTACAACGCCACAATCAGTGATTCTTTTCAATACTTCTGACTTCTTCATCGAAAAGTCCCCTTTCATTTTTCGTTTTATAATGTGAAACATTGTTTCAATTTTATGCAAAACTTATAGCTTATACTATGTCCATATTGAATAACGATTATTTATATCCGAGTCTTTTGGATATCTTTAAAGCAGTCTCCCTGACCTTAGACGCCACTTCATCATCCCGGTCGGGTGAAATAACTGCGGCAGGTCCACTTACACTAACGGCGGCGATCACTTTCCCCCTGTAATCGAATACCGGAGAAGCAATGCAGCGCACTCCGGCTTCATGCTCTTCATCATCCAGAGCCCACCCGCGCTGCCGTACCTGTTTTACCTGTTTTATCAGTTCTTCCCTGTTATCTACCGTTGATTGTGTGTATTGAGTAAAGTTAATTCTGTTAACCTTTTCCTCCAGCTCGACATCGGACAGTCCCGACAACAGAGATTTTCCCAGGGCAGAGCAATGAGCCGGCACCCGCAGTCCAATCTGTGAGTAGAGCCGGATACTGTTCACTACCTCCACCTTATCGATGTATACTACATCTTCTCCATTGAGGGTTGCCAAGTGGGTCGGCTGGTTCATCTTTACCGTCAATTCAGAAAGATAGGGTCTGGCTTCCGTTTTGAGTTCGACATTGTTGAGATAAATGCTGCTGATTTCAATCAGCTTTAATCCAAGCTTATAAACACCCTTCCCGGAGGCTTTTTCAATGTATCCTCTTTCCGCCATAGCAGAAAGAATTCTGTGTACGGTGCTTTTATGCAAACCAAGGCGGTTTCCGATTTCAGTAACTCCCAGGCCGTCCTTCTCTACCGAAAGAATTTCCAATATATCAAATGCTCGATCAATTACCTGTACGCCTTTATCTGCCATATCGCTCCCTGTTTCATAATGTAAAATTTAGTTTTATATTATAATACTAAAGGATTTAAAAAAGTTTTTCAAGTAGGAAAAAGGAAATGATGCCAGTAAATTTTCCGATTAGCACCCTCCTCCTATCTATTTTGTTCGATTTATGCCGTTTTCTCGCTGATTCCTTTTTTTCTTTGTCATTCTTTACAATCACTATACCTTGCTTTTACAGTACTTCTTCGGAGGAAGGCCATAGGCTTTTTTAAAAGCCCGTATGAAATTCGAATAGTCCCCAAACCCGCAGCGATTGCACACTTCTGCTACCTGCATGCCTTCCTTGAGCAGTGCCTTTGCCATGATAAGCCGCTTTTGCTGTATATACTGGTGAATGCTATAGCCGGCATGTCTTTTAAACTCGTGGAGCAAGTGGTATTTGCTCATGAAGAACCTTGCTGCAAGGGCATCCAGGGAAAGATCCTCATTCAAGTTTTCAGCGATATACCGTATGATACTGCTGACCTTTTCGTTATAGCGGATATCCACTTCCAGACTCTCTCCCTGTACGTCCATAAATGCCTTGTTTATATACACCATTAGCTCCGTAAGAAAGCTCTTCGTCAGTATCTCACTGCCAAACCCCGTCCCATGACAGGCCTTTTCAAATTTCGCCATGGTATGCTTGATGTTTGCAGCCACTTCTGCATCGGGCCGCAGCAGATTCGACTGATTTCGAAAAGTCGCTTCAAAACACAGGGTCAAATTACTGCTCTCCGTACTCTGCTTTTTCACAAACTCGGGATTTACCCACAATACAATTCTTTCATAAGGAGTGGCAGGGTCAATAATGGGCTTATGCAGTTCCTTGTGGCTTATGAGCAGTATGTCCCAGGGCCGCAGCCTGTACGATTTTCCCTCGATCATATAGGTTACATTTCCGGACAGGAAAAAATACATCTCGTAGAAATCGTGATTATGATACTCAATTTCCATGGCTGATGTATCCTTATAATGAAAAAATTCAAAATCCTCGGTTATCATGTGCTGCCTTGGGCTAAAATTCTGCCTCACAATTTGCATAAAATCCCCCCTCTTCATGATACCGCAACTTTTGCAATAAAACAAGCAACTTTCACCTGGAAGATTGCATAAAAGAAGGGTATAATAAAAGAAAGTATTGAGAATTGAGAATGTAAGTGCTTTATTATGTTCTCTATTCTTTACGAAAGGATGAGTATAAAGTGTCTAACTGGAGAAGTTTTTTAGAAAGCAATGCTCAAATTACTGGTGTTTGCCCTTGTGAACTGGAAAAAGCGGCGATATATGCGGACTCTATAAATGCAGCGGGAGATTCGGTATTTTTCATGGCAAAGGACGCTTCTGGAAAAGTGTTGGTCATTGTCGGTGAAGATTCTGCTTCTGACGATTTTAAGGGAACTGTGGAGAAGGTAGGGAACAAAACTGTAAAGGTTTGCGCTCTGACCCACGCCAATGCCGTTGCTTTAAGGAAGCACTTCCCTTATACTGCACCCAAATGCCTCAGAGATTCGAAAATTACCATCGGTTTGGGGGACAGATTGGGCCTTGCGACTCCCGGCCACTTAAAGTTGGTTAAAAACTATCCTGTATCTCCGGTACTGTGCCAGCAATCCATCCGTGAGTTGAACCTGACAGGAAGAACCTATCCTGCGGTTCTGGACGACGTTAGCTGGGGTGTTTTCCAGGAAGGCTACAAGGAAGGCTTTGGTGCAGATGGAGATCACCTGAAAACCGTTGATGATATTAAGATGGCGCTGGATACAGGGTTTACCATGATCACCCTGGACTGCTCCGAACATATTGACAACAGCATAGCCTCCAAGAGCGATGCGGAAGTGGATGCCATTTACCAGGCTGTTGATGCTGCTGTACGCAAAGCTTTTGAAGAGAAATATCTGGCTCCCATATCCTTTGACGGAGTTAGCATCAATATCTCTGCCAATGAATTGAAAAGGATCGTGCTGATTTACAGTAAGGCTGTGAATTTTGCCGAAAAAATATTTAAAGATCTCTTATCTAAAAACGACAATGTTGTATTTGAGCTGTCCATTGATGAAACGCTTACACCGACAGCACCCGAAGCCCATTACTTTGTAGCTGCCGAACTGCGGGATCGAGGCGTGAGAGTAGACAACCTGGCTCCAAGATTCATCGGGGAATTCCAGAAGGGAATCGATTATGTAGGAAACATCGATCAGTTCACTAAAGAATTTGCTGAGCACTGCAGAATCGCAGATCACTTCGGGTACAAAATCAGCGTTCACTCCGGCAGTGACAAGTTCAGTGTATTCCCTATCGTTGGCGAGGAAACCCATGGTCGTTACCATTTAAAGACCGCCGGCACCAACTGGCTGGAAGCTGTAAGGGTCATCGCACAGAAGAACCCTCAGCTATACAGAAGAATGCACAAATTCGCGCTGGAAAACATTGATGAAGCCAAGAAGTATTATCATATCTCTTCAGAAGCCAGCAGAATACCTGATATCGACAAGCTGAGCGATGCCGAACTGCCGTCTCTGATGGATCAGAACGACGCGAGACAGTACCTGCATATCACCTATGGCTTGATCCTCAATGCCGGAGCTGGTGAGGAATTCAAAAAGGAATTGTATGAGACGCTCAACAAATATGAAGAGGATTACTATGCTGCATTGATTCATCATATCGGTCGTCACCTGGATACTTTGAAGGTTGAAAAGAAGTAAAAGCAGAAAAATGCCTATGAGATGGTATATCCTCTCATAGGCATTTTAAAAATATTTATTTTAAAGGTACAAGCAATTTTCGAGTATTGGAAGAAACATAAATGGCTCTGATCATTTCCAGTGCCTTTATGCCGGCCTTGCCATCGATACCAAAGGGTGCTCCTTCGGATAACTTTTTATAAAAATCATGAATAAGGTATTTGTGGCTGCTGCCCCAATACGACTTTTCTCCGGTTTTCGGGTTCTCCTCTGAAACAGTCTCCGTTTCACCATCTTTATACTTAATAGTAAGCTGGTCAGAAAGTTTTATGGTTGCGTTTTCGCAGATGATTTCGATCTCCACCGGTGAATTGGCCGGGTAGCAGTTGGTTGCATAAAAGAGGGCTGAGGCTCCATTCCGGTAACGGATGGTAGCTTCCGCAGTGTCCTCCACCGCTATGACTCCCTTCAGCAGACGGGTATCCACGTTTGCATGGATGGACTCAATATCCCCCAGAAACCATTGCAAAAGGTCCAGTGTATGGATTGCCTGATTGATTAATACCCCACCGCCTTCGGTTTCCCAGGTTCCACGCCATCCACTTTCCGTGTAATACTTTTCATCCCTGTGCCAGGTGACAAACGCTTTTGCCCCTAAAATCCTTCCTGCTTTTCCGGACTCCAGCAGCTCTTTTATTTTAACCGACGTAGCATTATACCGGTTCTGGAAGCATACCCCCAGCACCCTTTCTGTCTCTTCAGACACCCGTATCATTTCACGGGCTTCTTCCGGTGTCATGGCCATGGGCTTTTCCGTCAGTACATGCTTTCCTTTCCGCATGGCATCCACCGCCATGGGTGCATGAACATAGTGAGGCGTACAGATATGGACTACATCAATGTCTGCCTGGTCCAGCATCTCCTTGTAATCGGTATAAAACCTGCAGTTGTATTTCTCTGCCACGGCCCTGGCCTTTTCTTCATTAATGTCGCAAACAGCCACCAGATTCGCTTCCGGACAGCTGATGATGGGATTCGCATGATTCCCGTGTATTGCTCCACAACCAATAATTGCAGCATTCAATCTATTCATAGTAGCCTCCGTTTATGCGCAGGGGACAAGGGGTCCACCTTTGCAAAAATCCAGATTTATCATTTAACCGTGTAGTTTTAACCCTCTCCCCCATCGGAAGAGGGTTAAAACCCTTCTCCGTTAGTGTGTTCCCTTTACATCCAGCGTCTTTCCGCCAGCCTCCGGCTTCTTGTAGGTAGAGGTCTTAATTCTCTCCTGAAGCTTCTCGTAGAAGAGGTCTTCGTCCATGGTCGCGATATCCACCCAGTCATCCGTCCAGGCTGACAGGTGCATTGCATTGGATATGGAAAGGCCGTTGATACCTTCAATACCTGGTGCAAGAAGCGGTGTCCTCTTCTGGATTGCCTGTACCCAGTCTGTCATGATGCCTACATGTCCCGTTTCCGTGCCTTTTACAGGCACTTCGCATTTCCAGCATTCCGGCTCTCCGAAGCCTCCGGTATACTCGCTGTTAAACTGTCTTTCCGATACACGCAAACGCCAGAATTTCAGCTGTCCTTCTTCGATTACCACCTTCCCCTTTTCACCGAGAATCTCAAATCGGTTGGTTCCCGGTGAATCAGCCGTACTGGTTATAAATACTCCGGTTGCTCCGTTTTCATATTCCACATATGCCGTTACATCATCTTCTACTTCGATATCATGCCATTTACCAAAAGCCATGAAGGTTTTTACACGCTTGGGCATACCGCAGATCCACTGCCACAGATCCAGGTTATGAGGACACTGGTTCAGCAAAACTCCTCCACCTTCTCCAGCCCAGGTAGCACGCCATCCGCCGGAATTATAATAGCTCTGTGAACGGTACCAGCTGGTGATAATCCAGTTGGTTCTCTTAATCGCGCCTAACTCTCCGGACTGAATCAACTCCCGTACCTTCTGGTACAATGGGTTTGTGCGCTGGTTGTACATGATACCGAACACCTTGTCAACCTTTTGAGCCGCTTCGTTCATTTCTCTTACCTGCTTCGTGTAAACGCCTGCCGGCTTTTCAACAAGAACATGCAGATTATTTTCAAAAGCTTGGATTGCCAGAGTAGGATGGTCATAGTGCGGTGTTGCAATCAAAACTGCATCCACAGCCTTTGCCGCAAAAAAGTCTTCGGCGTTTTCAAAAAGCTGCACCTTGTCACCAAAGGTTTCCTTTGCCCACTTCAGTCTGTCAGGATTGTAATCACAAATTGCGGCCAGCTCTCCTCCTGGGACCTTTCCCTCGAAAAGGTTTTTAGCATGGCTGGTTCCCATGTTCCCTACGCCAATGATGCCAATACGAACTTTACTCATATTTCTCCTCCTCTACTTTTCTATTTTATCTGTAATTTTCTTTAATGCTTCTACTGCCATAGCAAATTTTTTCGCCCCGCCTTCCGGCATATCATTAACCGGAGAATTCGGTTCCAGATCTGCAAATCCTTGGAATGTTCCCAGGTGCGGCTCCAATGACAGGAAGCCCTCAAAGCCGTTTTTATACAAATCCGAAAGTATTTCTTCCACCTTGCCGTCCCCATAGCCTGCCGGAACTACGACTTGATCACTGCGGTTCGCATCTTTAATGTGCATATACACAACATAATCCTTTAGGAGTTCATACGCTCTCGGATAGGTCTCTTCATCGCACTGTACAAAGTTTGCAGGATCGAAAGTGGCTTTTACAAAATCACAGTTTACCGCTTGAAGAAGGTCAAGGCACCTGTCTGCAATGTCGCCGTATATCTCCTTTTCATTCTCATGCAGCAGTATGAGGCCGGAACCCTCTGCCACTCTTATAAACTCCTTCCACCTGCGGATCACTTCATCCCTGTAAATCGCCGGATCATCCCCCTCAGGCATAAAGAAGCTGAACATACGGATATACTGTGTTTCAAGGATTTTTGCAATTTCAATGGTGTGTTTGAAAAGTTCCAGGTGCGGAGCAAAATCATCCGTAATTTTAATTTTCCCTATGGGTGAACCCACGGCAGATATTTTAAACCCTCTCGCGTCCAGCTGCTTCTTTATTTCCTTTACTTCCTCCAGGGTGTACTGCGTTAGGTTCTTGCCGTTTACCCCCCTCATCTCAATGTGCTTTATTCCATGTTGGTCCAACACATCCATTTGCGTTTTCAAATCTGCATCAATTTCATCTGCGAACGCACTTATAATAAATTCAGCCATTTGTGAAGCTCCCCTTATTCCGTTATTTTTCTTAAAAACTCTATATTTCCCTTTAATTTCTCATAGGTTTGCTCTTCATTGGAAAAGTCCTCCACAGAGATATAGCCTGTATAGCCGACATCCTTCAGGACCGTTACAAGCTTTTTAAAGTCCACATATCCCTTTTTAAAGGGTGCCCATGTCGGCTTCCACACTGCAACACCGTCCCCCGTGGTCTCCTCCAGCTTCCACAAGGCATTTTTCGCGTGAACATGCCCTAGATATCCCCCCAGGAGCTCGATGCCCAATCTGTAATTTTCAAATCCCTCGTGAACCATGTTTCCGGGATCAAAGATGATTCCTATATAGTTGGGATTGAAGTTGCTGGCAAACCGATAGGCGGCGCTGGCACTGGGAATAATGTTTCCCATATGGATTTCAAAGTTTACTTTTACACCATATTTTTCAGCCAGTTTTTCAACACCTTTTGTTTGCTCAACAGCTCTATTGAATACATCGTTATAGTTTTCCTTTTCATTGTAGTTGGGAACGTTAACCCGGATATTTTTACAATCCATTGTATTTGCGGCTTTCATCACTCTTTCAATGGCTTCTGTATCTCCCGGCAGAAGGTAGGTAGTAAGTGAGCAGATTTCCATTTCGTACTTGTCACAGATGTGCTTTACTTCCTCTGCTGTTTGGTCGACATCGGATACGTCAATGGTGCTAAGATTATAGGACCAATAGCGTCTTTCAAAGGTATAGTCTCCAGGTTTCTCCGCTGGCGGCGGGTTCCCTATCCTCCACTCTATACCATCGTAGCCCAGTTCCTTCAAGACTTTAACCGTCTCTTCAATCCCATACTCGGGAGTACTTACCGTAAATACTGAAAGTTTCATGGATATTCCTCCTGTTTTACTATAGAACACGATAAAAACCTTACATTCTTGGAATTTGATAGTCTACGGTTTTAGGACTAGCAAATTTCTGGAATGTTATAGATTTTGTGTTTCTATATACTATACTCACTTACAATTTTATTGTATAATTAGTGCATAGTCTTTGCTTTTTTTGATTTAAATGTTGCTTTTCTTGACATTAGTAAAACAAGGAGGCTGATACTGTGCTGGCGACTTATTATGAGAACATATCGAAAGCCATTAATTATGGCCGTTCAAGAATAGCTACCCCGGAAGATTATGAATTCCATCTTCATAACTTTTTTGAAATATATTTTTTTATATCGGGCGATGTGAACTATTTCATAGAAAAAAAGGTTTATCCATTGAAATACGGAGATCTATTAATTATAAACAACCACGAGATCCATAAACCCACCTTCCGGTCCAGGTCCCCTTATGAGCGAATCGTAATTCACTTTGAACCGGAAGTAGTCCGGCTTTTAAGTTCCCCGGACTTTGACCTGTTGAACTGTTTTATCCACAGGCCCATCGGAGAACAGAACAAAGTGGCTTTGAGCCCCAGTCAAACGGAAGAAATAATGCGGTTGTTCTATAAGATTGATCATCTGGAAAATATGAAACCTGCCGGATGGAAGGTATTAAAGCTGACCTATTTTTTAGAAATTCTCGTCCTGGTCAACCGGGCCTTTATGAATGTTCCATTGGAGGAAGGCCATACAAATATCCCTGAAAAGCTGGCTCCCTTACTGGATTATATCGACGCGAACCTGGAAACCGACCTGTCCCTTGAATTTTTAGAAAATAATTTTTATCTGAATCGTTTTTATCTGAGCCGGCTTTTCAAGAAAAGTACCGGCAGCAGCATTCATGAATACATTCTGTTTAAGAGGATTTCCAAAGCCAAGAAGCTGTTGTCGGAGGGGCATAGTGTCACAGAAACTTGCATGCTTTCAGGCTTTAGCGACTACTCGAATTTTATTCGAATGTTTAAGAAGACTACGGGAATTTCTCCGGGGCAGTACAGTAAGAAATACCCTTCCTACAATACTTCGGAGAAGGGTACTTAGAAAGGCGTTGTCGGTTGTTAGTTGCTGGTTCCTTGTGTTACATGGGGTTTCTGAAGCTTTCGGCGTGGCAGAGCTGCCAGCATAGAAGGCATAGGAGACGAGGCAGGAGATGCCGGAAATTAGCTGGACTGCCTCTTTATCAGGAGCTCCGGCATTTATTTGAATTTCAGCATCGCTAAGCAATCCCCAAGGATCAATATAATAAAAATACTTCCTATAAAAATATATAGTGCTCTATAAAACGTTATCCCAAGCAGTTTAACTAGAACATCTGCAAATCGATTAAACGAAAGTATGAATTTTCAATCCTCATGGGTTTCTCTCAATCAACAGGAATCCTCCAGACTTTACCGTGGGAGTTTCAGGCTTTTCCAAACCGTATTTTTCAGTAATATACTCTAGGGTTTTTTCATCTAGCTTTGTCGCCGCGCGAGCTGCTGACTTTTGAGCTTCCGATAGACTATTTATCCTGTCCTTGTGTTGTGATATAAATTCCTGAACTTTGGCATCATATCCATTGTCAGAAAGAAACTTTTGAATATCCTTGCGATTCCCCAACTCTTCAATGGGGATGGATTCAAGATACTTTGCATTGGATTGAAATCCGGTGGTACGATCCTTCTCAGCAAAAGCAGAAGGAACACTCAGCAGCATACATAAAGCCATTAAAGCTAATATTAATTTTCTTTTTTGGAACATGAGTATACTCCTTTTCATGATAAAGCACCCATAAAAATGGTATCAAGTCCATTATCCAAAGTCAAGAAAATATTGTAATTATTTGTATCCCCTTGAGTTTTGAACCTATTCTTTTTAAAATTGAAGCTTTATGCAAACTTCCAAAAATTGCTCCTTAGTAAGAGACATGAAAACAGTCCTATTATATATAATGCCGGAATGTAACCCAATTCTATTGCACAATTAAAAAAGTATTGCTGGTCCCTGGTATTTTGTAAAGCTTCGCAGAAAAAGCTTAAAACCAGGAACTAGCAACCAACAACGTCTTTTACATCCCCTCTACCCCCATACGATCGCTGCGGCACAGCCGCAGGCAATGGCATAGGAGAAGCGAAACTTTGCCCCGTCGGACTTGTCGTTAAAATCCGTATAGGGCTGCAAGGATAAGGTTAAAAAGCAGGTTTTCATATAGGCAGCCAGATGCCTCAGCCTCTCTCTGCCGTTTTTCCTTAGGATCATCAGTAGCAAGGCCATCAGGCCTCCACTTAAAAAGGAATAAATCATAGCATTCAGCACAAATCCACTTCCCATAATGGCCCCGATGGAAGCGAAGAGCTTTATATCGCCTGCCCCCAACATCCTTAAAGCAAAGAGGGGCAATAGGATCAAAATGGGAATGATCATTCCCGCCATGGCCATGGCGCCCCCTTTAAGACCATTTTGCCAAAGCCCCAACCCTAGTCCGATGAGGATAAAGACGCCATGAAGGCTGTTTTTTATTTTATAGGTTCTGTTGTCGCTGATGACTGCCAACAGCAGGAGCAAAACTAACGCTATATATCGTATTGTCATTTGATTTCTCCTGTTAATAGAATACTCTCTGTGATCGTGGAGTGCGACAAGGGGACATTCCCCGATGTTTTATCAGGGGTGTGTCCCCTTGT
>JAEZXR010000141.1 GCA_023419605.1 Bacillota bacterium
CAGACAAATATAGAAACCTATCCCTCCACCTTGCAAAGGAAGTCGTATACAGGTTTCAACGTCTTAAAGCCTTTTTTCAACCGATCCGGCAATTCCTTCGAAAATGCAAGGTCGAAATCATTCTGGACGCATTCAAAGTAAATGTTTTTCCTGTCCAGCCATAATTTGAGGTTTTCCGGTTGATCCGGAAATTTGCTCCTTTTGTACATTTCGCCCCCGATCACAAACTCCTTCTGGGATTCATAGCATTTCAATGCCTTTAAAAATGCAGGATGCTTGTTTATGATCATCTCCCGCATGGCCGCCATGGACTCTGGCCCTGCACCATAATAGCCAACGCCGTAGCTGGAGCCTTTTTGACTTATTTCAAACCAGAAGCAGGGAGACGTGGCCATCTGGGATTTATCCCGCAGGAACACAAACCAGGCATTATCCCGGTACAGACTCTTGTCTTTTGAAAAACGGGTATCCCTACGCACCCTGGAAATTAACTTTGATGGAAGGGTAATGATCCTATCGTCTATCTCCATTATGGTAGGTGCCAATTCCATGATAAGCTCTACAAACGGGTTGTACACATATTGTTTGTAATCGCTTTTATGGCTTTCATACCAATCCTTGTTATTATTCATTTTATTTTCGAAAAGGAATTTCAATGCCTCTCCTGTAAATCCATTAAAACTCATGCCAGCAGCCTCCATACTATCATTTTTGCAAAACAAAGGGACAGTTTTATCGTTTCAGTCCGTTCTATTGGAAAATTCCCGGTATCCGTAAAAAACGCCTTTGAGCAACGCCCTTCACTTTATTATACCATAGAACCAAAACAGAAACAAAAGAACCGCCCCCTCGTTTCTACTCACAGGCTGTGTCTTGAAGGGCGACTATGGTACCAGGCATTGCAGCCGGATACCGAAGGGAAGAAAGCAGACCTGCCGACACCTTGGCTTCACAAGGGATTTTAATGCACGCCCGCATCAAATATGGGAGGCTGTCTTTAGAGGAATTAAGGGAATGGTTGGTGAATAAATAAGAAATGTAATG
Source organism: Bacillota bacterium (assembly GCA_023419605.1). Lineage (GTDB taxonomy): Bacteria > Bacillota > Clostridia > Acetivibrionales > JAEZXR01 > JAEZXR01. Next base: position 1,045 of record JAEZXR010000141.1, read on the forward strand.
AAAATTATCTTTAGGATATAAAAGTCACAAGGTACAGTGTCCTCATACCTTGTGACTTTTATTTACAGCCAAGCCTTTGCAATATAATCCGTATGTTCTCTAAGATTTCATAATAGTTAATTTTCCTGCGTCCATTTCACATACAGTATCGCAAAGCATATCAATATCCTGTGCATTATGGCTGGCCAGCAGGATAGTATGGCCTTCATTGCGCAATTGCATTAGAAGGTCGCGTACATCATTGACACCATGCTTATCGAGGCCATTCATAGGCTCATCAAGTATTAAAATTGAGGGATGTTCCATAATTGCTTGTGCAATACCTAGCCGCTGCCTCATGCCAAGTGAATATTTACCTACATGCTTTTTACTTTCAGGGTCTAAACCCACACGATGTATGGCATTTATTATTTCTTTTTTTGAAATATGCTTTTTAATTGACGCTAAAAACTTTAAATTTTTATAACCACTGTAGTTTGGTAAAAATCCGGGAGTCTCTATTATGATGCCTATGTCATCTGGGACATCAGTATCTTTACCGATACTTTTGCCGTTTACAATTATTTCTCCGGATGTTACCGGCACAAAGCCGCAAATACATTTCAAAAGCATGGTCTTTCCAGAGCCATTACGTCCCACTAAACCATGTATCTTGTTTTTCTCAAAAGTAATGGAAACATTATTTAAAACATAATTTTTCTGAAAAGCTTTACAAACATTATTTATACTGATTATTGGAGCTTCCATGTGTCAACTTCCTCCTTTTTCATTAAACCGGCGGCAGTACCTGTATATCACGTTTACGCACTGATAAAACAGCCAAAATACTCAATACAATGATACTTGCCGCAAAGAAAATATAAGCATACAGGTTGCTTGGGTTCCATGCCAAACCGGTAGGATCAAGAATTGTCAAGCGTGCCATTGATATTGGTGAGAAATGGTACATATAATTGGGGAGTGCATTACTTATCAATATATCCAGGAAAGTGACTGCAGATGCTATAATAGTACCCATCGCGCGGTTAAGATGAATATTGGTTATAAAGATTATAAGTCCCAATATAGTCCCGGCACACCATTCCAACAGCAGACTTAAACTAAAAGCCTTCATCGGTGAATAAAGTGTCTGTATTTTATAGCTGATCGGTAATATTCTAATTTCCTGGCCTGCATTGATTTGGGCAAGAGTGCTTAATACTTTTCCCCAACCATCACTTACAAACATGTTTGGCGATAGTACAAGTGTACTAATAAAGGTTATGAATAAAAAATAGATGGCTGTACCCAACATAATGTAGAGCACTTGTCCCACTCCCCACTGAATACGTCCGCTCCGTATCAAAAGATAAGGTTGGCCTTCATCAATAAAGGGTGCATCGCAAAAGAGAAATACGATACCTAACATCATCGGTATCTGTGTAAAAAAACAGTCCGATAAAAACGGGAACACCCATGGAGTAACCCTATAGCCCACACTTTTTGAAAAAGCTGTTATAGGTCCTACATAATTTAACACAAGCATAATAAGTAAAACACCTAAAATATAGATGCGGGGATTTGTAAACCATCTGCGTATATTATTCATACAGATAAGAAAAGACTTGCATATACTATCCATTGGCCAACCTCCTTTTTGCAGTTCTTACAAATAACAACCCAACAGCCACAGTCAGCATGGTATACAACAGTGTGGCATAAGCCAGGCTTACCCAAGTTCCTTTTACCATACACATACCCTCAGATATCTTGTTTAACCTGAGCCATACTGGGAATGTGGATGTTGCACGATTCAGGAAAAAAGATGCGATAAAAGGCGTGCATAAAGCCACAAATTTATTTGGCATATAGGAAGATGCACAAAGCCCTGCAACAGACCAGAAGGCTGCTGCAAGAAACGCCAGATAAATGCGTATTGCAAAATACATGCCATACTGCCCATTCAACAAAAACTCACCACCGACGGTATGGGCTGCTGCGCTTTTTATAGAAGATTCGGATACAAGTGCAAGTCTTGGCATTAAGGATATAATGAACAACGCATTCCCCAAAGCGATAGCACTTCCCGAAGATAATGCACAGGATATGGCCTTTGAAAGCCCATATCCCCTATGGCCGGTACGAATGGCGATTAACCTGATATATTGGCTGTTCCAATCACTGCAAAAGCTGGTTGTGTAGGGCAGTACGCAAAAGAGGGCTATTAACGGGCCCAAAGAAACTGGAGCGTATTCAAACAAGGTTAGTATATTCGCTTTTGGAAAGATCTCTCTCCACACACTCGCATAATAAACAATACATACACCAATGGCTGCAATAAAAAAGTTTATGGAACCAAAGGCCCGTTTCATGTCTATGGATAGAGCCTGAAATGTTCGTTTCAAAAAAATTACCCCCTGATTACTGAATTTCTTTCCCGGTGATGGCATTGATACGTACTGTACTGTACTTCATATAAGATTTTCCCGTTTTAGAATAATTCTGCTCGGCGTTAAAAATCCAGGCCGGTACCAACTCCATTTGTTTATTTGATAATTCTCCTGTTTTTGGGTTAATGGTACAATTAATCAACACAGGTTCATATATAAGGGATATACCTGTTACTTTGAGCTCGTCTTTTAGTATCACACTAGCATACTTTTCTTTTAAACTGTCGAGTGCCTGCTCAATGGAAATCAATTTGGAAGCGTTGACCTTAGAGTCTTTTTGATGATATAGAGCACCATTTACATTGAATAATTCAATTCCATTTTTAGAATATATAATTATAATCCTGCCTCCATCGACAATAATACCGTTACTTTGTATTATATAGCCGGTAGTATCGCAGGGAATGCCATGAAAATCCATCTTAAAAATCATATAATAGCATTCATCCTCTTTAGCCCATTTGTCTTTGAGTTTAATCTTACCCGCATCAACAAACGATTTGAAACCTTCATCCTTTAGCAGCGTCTCTTGTTCCTGCTGAAGTGTCTCATAGTCCAGAGCATATACCTTCGGCGGCATATGGGGTGTAATATTGAGGGCTTTTAGAATATCCTCTGCCTTCTCTACCACTTTTTGTTTGGGCATAAAATCAAGATCGTTCAATTTGAATTTATCAGTATTTTTAGAAGCTTCGGAATCTTGTCCATCATCTACCACACTATCCGCATAAATTCCTAACGAAGTTTCAAATCTAAAATATTGTCCCTGACCAATAATAAGTTTTTTATTACCCAAAACATAAGAGGTATCCAGACTATTGTTTTTTTCCTGCTTTACATCCTTCGAACCTAAAAAGGTAGCACATAATTTCCGACTATCAAATATAGCTTCTTCAACCGGTAATACAGATGCTTCTTTGATATCAGGTGCATCAATAGTTGCATCGACAATCAGTTTGTCGGATAATGTTGCTTTATATGTCTTGGCATTATTAGCTGCCAGAGCCGCTGTATTTACGGCAGGTGTCTCAGATCTGTCTTTTTCCTGCAAAGTCATCTTTTCATCCGTACACGCTGAACATAAAATGAGAGTAGAGAGTATTATGCAGAATCCTCCAATTTTTATCCTTCTTTTTACAATCATTTTAAAATCCTCCTCTATTGATAAAATAATACCGGCAGTCTGTAGCTTGACCACCGGTATTATTCTATCAACAGGATTTATTTAAATTCCGACCAGGATGTAATGAAATTGTAAAAATTCTTCTACTTTGAGACATCTCTCCAACCGTTTTTCATACTAAATAAGTAAAGCATGTTTTCATGCATAAAAAATGACATATATATCAGCTGTTCCTGCTCGCCGAACAGCCTACTTGCAATGAAAGAATTCAGGTCCATATCATATGTCCAGTAAAAATCATCACTATAACCCATTTTTTTAATTATGTTTCTTGCTGCTTGAGCAGCTTGTGACTGGATTTTATTGTTACTTAGGGCTGCTTCTTGCTCATGGTCATAAGCTACCATACGGAAACCTATAAGCCTTCCGTCTGATTGGATAATATAAACGCCACCTAAGTCATACATAGTGCCTGACGGGTTTTGAGGGATTAATTCCACTTCCCAAACAAGGCTTTCAGTATTCTTACTGGCGATGACAGCAACCCCATTAAGGTCACCACCGAAGAACAATCTTTCGTATTGCTTTGCCATTTTCTTAGCATCCTGTTCGTCATGAATAGTCATAAAAACCAGCTGTGGTATTTCCGGACCCTTGAGCAGTGTCTGGAGCTCAAGGCCATCGGCCTTATGAGTCACACCAATGTCCCGGTTGTTTATTATAGTTAGAAGAGACGGTGTTATCACACCATTAAGGATAACAGTCGACGCAATGATGACAATAAGGCTTATATTTATTATCCATTTCTTATTGTGTAAGGTTGAATGTTCATTTTTAGAAATATTGGCAGAATGCGCCCCATATCTTTTCAGTCCTATCTTCATGCTTGTCCCTCCCCTTGTATGAAAACAAGCCGCACACACGTTCCCTTGCCTTCCCGGCTTTCAATCTCCATGGAAGCATGGTGCAGCGCAATGATTTCCCGGCATAGTGACAAGCCTAAACCCGAGCCGTTGTGCTGACGTGTCCGTGCCTTGTCTACCATATAAAATGGCTCCCAAACATGAGGCATATCTTTTTCGGGAATGCCGAAGCCATGGTCTATGACCTCAATAACTATCCTGTTGTCGTCCTCTTTAGCCTGAAGATGGATCGTACTGCCCTGAGGGCTGGCTTTGATGGCATTATCAAGGAGATTGAAAAGCAATGTTTTAAAAATATCTTTTTCCATGTTAATGGTGATCCCTGCATCATCCAATGCAAGTGTAAGATTTTTTTTCCCTAAGCTTGGATGCAGCGTATCATATACCTGCTTGAAAATGAGGCGCAGCGGTACAGGCTTTAATGCAAGCTCTCCGCTCTTAAGATGAAACATGAGCATCAGCTTATTGGACATGGCCTCCAAACGTTTTCCCTCACTGGATATGTAGGTAAGTGCCTCATCTACTTCATATGGCTCTTGTTCTACGGTACGAAGCAGGTCGGCATACGCTATGACGGATGTGAGAGGGGTCTTTAACTCATGGGTTAAATATTCTACAAACCGCTGTTTTCGATTTAGCTCCTGCTGAAGCTCCTGTTCACGTTTGTTTACTGCATCTGCCATAACATTGATTTGTGAGGAAAGTGCAGCAACTTCATCGTGGCCGGATGTTTTCGCACGCATCGAATAGTCGCCCTTCGCTATATGCCGGGCAGAAAGCTCCAGCTTCCTTAAGGGTCGGGTAAGCAGGTATGAAATAATGCCTAAAAGTCCTGCGGCAATTATACATATCGCTGTGCTGAACCAGATAAATTCCTTAATTTTGTCGTTCTGGTCATTATACAGCGTAGAAATATCATTTATACAATATAATAAAAAAGTATTGTTGCCTGTCTGAAATCTGCTGGCTGTAACAATGAGCATTTTTTTATCCACTTTGTCCATGCGATAGGAGATATTCCGGTCAAGGTTATCCATTGTTTTACCAACATAAGCTTGTACCGACGCATAGGAGTTGGAAAAGACCACCTGATTATCTCCATTTACAAGCAATATCTGCCTTGCGCCACCGTCTGACTGTATCAGCTTCGATACAGCATCCGATTGGTACGATTTGTAGATGTCGGGAGCTTCCGAAAGCAACTCTTTCCAGTATGTAAGGCTTGTATACAGCGACTGCTGGAAGGCTTTATGGTATGAGAGCGCAGACAGTGTTTCTCTTTGAACCATACTGCTGTAATCCCGACTCAACCAAATAATGCCGATAGCATCTAATGCAATAAACAGTACTATATATCCATAAATAAAAATCTTCTGCCAAAACCTCATATATTATTCCAACCTATATCCGGTTTTAAAAACCGTCATAATCTCATCTTTCCAACCCAGTTTTTTCCTTAACCTCTGTATATGGGCATCAACAGTTCTGGTTTCTCCTGCAAAATCATATCCCCACACTTTTTCTAAAAGGGTTTCGCGTGTCAACGCAATGTGTTTGTTCTGCATAAGCAGTGCCAACAGTTCATATTCCTTGGGCATTAGCTCTATGTTTTCACCTTTTTGCAATACTTTATGGCTGTCTAAATTAATCTCAACATCCAGATGGCGGATTATATTTGATATTTTGTTGTTCCTGTTTAGTACGGCCCGTATGCGTGCCAGCAGTTCCTGGTATTCAAACGGCTTGGTAATGTAATCATCGGCACCCAGTTCAAAACCGTGTAATTTACAATCGAGTGCATCCTTTGCTGTTAAAAATATTACAGGTATATCCTTCGGTTTAATAAGCTGTATCAAATCAAAACCATCCAGGTGAGGAAGCATAACATCCAACAGTACCAGGTCAAAGGTATCGGTCTCAATTTTCAGTGCAGCATCCTGGCCGTCATAGGCTTGTTCCGTATTGTATCCGGATATGTTCAAGTATTTACATATTACATTGGAAATAGGTTTTTCATCCTCCACTACAAGAATACGCATTATGTCACCACCTGTATCAGAACTATTTTACAGTCTATTATATCACTTTTTTATTAAAAATCAAAAATTCGAATACAGCCCGGGACATCTTAGTTAAGTGAAGAAATCTACGGTAGTACTTCCACTATATTATATAATAAAAGAGTCAATCCTCTATCCATCAATCATTGATACATAGAATGGTATTATCCTAAATTATACATATTGATTTGTTGTTGTATGGAAAAAAGAGCAATCAAGGGCGGTGGAATCAGTATAGACTGTCTCCATACTGAGGCTAATAATGAAAGAGTATCTAGAGAATTTGATTGGCAATGTAGAAAGTTTTATGGTTGCGTTCGTTTCATCTGATTTTGTCTTATCAGATTTAGCCCCCGAATGTGGCGCACAAATAGCCTGAACCCTGCAATAAATTTATAGAGGACGGAAAAACCGTCCTCACAAGGAAAGAGAATAAAAAAAATGAATTATGGAAATTTAACCCCCCCATCGTACTTATTCGCACTTTACACATTGGGCAATCTCCGTAAAGATTACTCCCAGGGCGTAAGCTCCTGCATCCGGATAACCCAGACTTCTTTCTCCAACAGTACCTGCCCTTCCCATTCTCGCTACAATTTCCTCCGTTGCCTTTGCTCCATCCACCGCAGCTCTTGCACCATTTACAAAGGCAGTCTTTGCATCATCACCACGCTTAGCACTTTCCGTCCACGAATCAGCACAGGGAACCAAAGCATCAATTAAAGTCTTGTCACCTACTACAGCCCCTCTGCCAAAGGAGCGTTCTCCGGTACCTTGGATTCCTTTCACCGCCATCTGCATCATATCCGCAAACTCTCCAATTGAAAGTTCCTTTTTATCGCCGGCATATTTTCCAGCCGACCTGAAGGCAGAGCCCCAAACGGGACCGGAAGCACCTCCGCAGTATTCCATAATCACCAAAGAACATGCACCCAGAAAACTTCCTATGGTCTCCGCTTTATTTTCAAGAATTTCCTTCCATTCTCTTTTTAACTGCTTGAATCCTTTGGCAACACTCATTCCAAAATCTCCGTCTCCTGCATGAGAATCCAGGTCGCAGAACGGCACTTCATTTTTTATAATGCATTCGCTCATTTTATCAACAATGTAAATGATATTGTTCAGCGATATTTTATTGTCTCCAACGACTGCATACGATTCATCTGTCTCAGTTATATAGGAAACTTCCCTTGCTTCCTCACTCTCCGCTGCTAAATTCACGTATTGTACGCTTTGTACCGGACCCTCTACTTTAAATGCCGGAGCATCACTCTTGCAGGAAAGAAGTTCTTTTAACTCTTCATCCAGCTTCATAATTGAAACGGATGCACCCAGCATGTCGATACTGGTCATATAATTTCCTACAAAGGTTCGGTTGATTTTAACATTCTTTTGCGCCAATTCCCTGGTTACTGCATTATTTAAAAGGTACAGTTCCTGCAGTGGCGTGCTACCGAAGCCGTTAACCAGTAATGCGATTTCTTCCTTTGGGGATTCGCCCAGCTGTAAATCCTCCAGGAGAGACACTACCATTCTATGAGCCAGTTCATCGGCTGTAATAATCTTTTCTCTTTTTATTCCCGGTTCTCCGTGAATGCCGACACCATACTCCATCTCATCTTTGCCGATGGCAAAAGTTGGCGTGCCCTTTGCAGGTACAGTGCAGGAGCTGAATGCAAACCCAATACTTCGTACATTCTGCGCCGCTTTCTGCGCTCCCGCCTTGACCTCCTGCAAACTTTTCCCCTGCTCCGCAAGTGCTCCGGCAATTTTATGAACAAGCACGGTACCTGCAACGCCACGACGTCCCACGGTATACAAGCTGTCCTGTACCGCAATATCATCCTCTACTTTGATATAATCAACCTGAAGGCCATCTTCACCTGCAAGATAGGCGGCATTTTTAAAATTCATCATATCACCGCTGTAGTTTTTGATGATAAGCAAGGTTCCTTTATCACTTGCTGTTTCCTTAATCGCTTGATATACCTGGATTTGGGAAGGAGAAGCAAAGACGTCTCCACAGACGGCTGCATCAAGCATTCCTTTTCCCACAAATCCTGCATGAGCAGGTTCGTGTCCGCTGCCTCCACCGCTGATTAAGCTAACCTTATTTTTATTAATTTCTTTTTTCTTGATAATTTTGTACTTTTCAATAAATTCAAATTCCGGATGTGCCAATACAATGCCCTTGCACATTTCAACTACGACGGTTTCCGGTCTGTTGATAATCTTTTTCATAACATCCCTCTCTATCTCGCCTTATACGCTCTGCCGATAGCATCAGCCGTAACAATTGCAGCTGCCACTGACTCAGGAGTAACAGGGAACGGCATGGAATAAATCGATTCCTCCGGAATGCAGGATTTCTCAGCCACTTGCATTAATTCTTCTTGAGTAATGGAGTCCACTCCGATATCTGCCAGGCACACAGGCAATCCGATTCTTACACAGAAATCCAATACCTCATACAATTCTTCTTCCGGTGCATTTTCCAGCACAAGCTGTGCGATGGTGCCAAAGGCAACCTTTTCCCCATGGAAATATTTATGTGTTCCCTCCAGGATTGTTAACCCGTCATGAATAGCATGTGCACCGGCAAGCCCGCCGCTCTCAAACCCTAAACCGGACAAAAGGATATTGGCTTCAATAATATTTTCCAGTGCCGGAGTCACCCTATTACAGTCGCAGGAGATCTTTGCCTTTTCGCCATCCTTTAATAAAGTCTGATAACATAATGTCGCCAAGGCAAGCGCCGTATTTGTCCCTTTTGCTTCTCCGCATAAGCCTTCACGGAAACCGCACGGCAAACCCGCATTTACATTGGAATAAGAATTTGAAGATGCTCTTGCCTCAAAATAAGTAGAAAGAGCATCACCCATACCAGATACCAGGAAACGCGTAGGTGCTTTTGCAATTACAGTTGTATCCACTAAAACCACGCTGGGACTTTGTTTAAAATATGCATAATCATCAAATGCACCCTCCGGAGTATACAACACTGCCGAATGGCTGGTGGGAGCATCCGTTGCTGCAATTGTGGGACATATAATCAATGCCTCCCCCATGGCTACGCATTTTGCCGTATCAATTGCTTTGCCTCCCCCTAATCCAATGGTGCAGGAGCATCCGTTTTTCTTTGCAACTTCCTGCAGTCTCGCAACCTCCTGACGAGAACATTCGCCCGTAAATCCGCTTTCAACAAAAGCAATCTGGAATTTTTCCGCTGTGGCATCCAGTTTTTCCTTTACTCTGGCCACATCATCCGGATGGGCAATCAACAGTGCCGATGCTCCAAAGCTTTTCACGAAATATCCCAAATTCAATAATTCGTCTTCCCCCTGCACATACTTTGTCGGACAAATAAATGCTTTTCTCATATGAAGCCTCCTTTATTCATTGTAAGTATTGCATAAAAAAACAATATCTTAATATCAGTAATTTGTTATAATCTCTAAATTTATTATAGGAAAATATTTGTGAAATAACATTAGATAATGTTACACACTTATTAAAAAAACAAGTAGTAAAATTAAAGACATTCTCCAGGATATTTGTATCGTATAGTAGTATGCTGCTTCGGCGATGGTATGATTTGTTCAAGTGAAATGTACCTGCGAAGGATTGACTTTATAATTTATTTTATTATATAATTGGAATATGTAGCACTAACACAACAATATTTTCCTATCCAGAGTTTGCCCTAATGAAAATTTTATTCTCGTAAGGAGGGATATTAACTTGAGAACACCCTTAACTAACATCCATCAAATTGTTAACCCTGCTAAATTTCAAAAAATACAGGATGATATTTCACTGGCAACCGGACTTGCAATTATAACAGTGGATTATACGGGAATACCGCTCACGGCGCACAGTAATTGCAGCAAATTTTGTCAAAGGGTTCGTTCCTCTGAGAAATATCGTAATTATTGCGAGAAATGCGACTCCCGCGGAGGCCTGGAAGCGGCACGAATTCGTAAGCCGTTTATTTATGTTTGCCATGCAGGACTTGTGGATTTTGCCATACCGATTATTGTAGACAACTTATATTTAGGTGCCTTTATGGCTGGACAAGTGCTTCTGGATCAGGAAGATTCGGAAAATAAGCTGGAGCATATCCTGTCCGGGGTAGGCAATACCATCGATTTAACCCGGGATATCGAACTCCAGGAGCTTTACGGCATGCTGCCGGTTATGCGCTTGGAGAAAATCATAGCCCTTGCCAATATGCTGCTGCATATTGGGAATTATTGTATAGAGGAAGCGGTTCTTAGAGCCTCCATCGCTCAACTGAGTTCCAGGATGCAGTCAGTGGAATCATATAAAAATCCGGATTATCCTTTTGAGAATGAGCAGAATAGGGCCGGTACAATCGCGGATGATTACAGCAAGCGGTCCAGCAAGATTTTGCAGCCGGCATTAAACTATATAAAACAGCACCCCCATGAAAAGATCTCGCTTTCCAAAATGGCAGCGCTATGCAATATTTCCGCCAGTTATTTCAGCAAGCTGTTTGCCAAAGAGAAGCTTGGAAACCTGTCGGATTATGTAAATCACGTTAAGATGGATCGTGCAAAGGAGCTTTTGCACAGCACGGATTGGCCCATTCGTAACATTGCAGATAATTTGGGCTTTGATGACTGCGGTTATTTTATTAAAGTTTTTAAGCAAGCTACAGGAAAAACTCCTTCCGAGTTTCGAAATGGCCGCGGCACTACCACTATGTTTAAGGTAATACAAAAATAAGCAGTGAGTAATTCAAATACAGTATTTGAATTACTCACTGCTTTTCTCCAGCGGCTTTCCTTTCATCCGTTTTGCATCGCTTACTTGATTACTCACAGGATACGATTTTGGTATACCTTCGCAGGGCATACTCACCATCATGGGCAGCACCGCAATAGCTGGAAGACATGTTGAGGCCCTTTGTCACCCGTATGATTCCCGTTTTCCAGAGAATATCGGAAAGGCCGGCAAACTCGCTTTCGCCGCACAACAGTCCTGCGGTTTGCAGATGGTTCTTATACTTCCGCAGGCTCCGCAGCAGTTCCTGGTGCGGAAGCGGCTTTACCCAGCAGTTCCGGAACTGTATGGAGGGCTCCAGCACCACATCCGGATAGGCAATCAGGCTGCATCCGCGGCCCTGAAATATCCGGCTGTTACGGTACAGTACTTCAAAGGACTCATGATAGAGCTGCTGCGTGATCTGCGATTGAATTCCCAGACCAAAATCATAGGGATGGCACTCCACCGCCTCCTCCAGTACCGGCAGGAACCGGCTGCAAAAATCGTAAACCTCCTCCATGTCCCGGGTATCGACAAAAATGCCCTGGCAGGAGCTGCACAAAAGCTGGTTGGTGATGCAGATATGCTGTGCCAGTCCTGCCAGGTTTTCCTGGCTCATACCGTTTTTTGTAACATAGGCAAAACTGGCCTTGTGTCCCCATTCGATGAGCTTTGTATTGGGTTTCACCAGCTTTCGAACGGCGCTTACGGCAGTATCCCCTCCCCATACCACCACTGCGTCTGCGGCTTCCATCAGCTTGGATATGGCTTCCACATCCCTGGAGGAATACTCGAAAACGTAAATGTATTCGGCCAAGGAAGGCTCGAACTTTAAAAGCCTCAAAAGTATATTGATAGACAGGCCGCCATCCACCTCCGGAAGTTTGAGGATGTTGATATTTCCGGTCAAAAGTCCTTCGATGACACTGAAGGCCGGCAGTCCGTCCGCATTGCCGGCAGCAATATGCAGCAGCACGCCCAGGGGCATTATCCGCTCACCTACAGTCTCTGTATGGAAAGGCGGACAAAAATACCGGAGCTTTCCGTAATTCTCACCGAATTCAGCATGCAGGCGGGCCAGCAGATACTTTTTGCTGAACATTATTTTTGCCTGCTCCAGATAGCTTTTTCCCATCCGGGGATCAACTCCCATATCCACCAGGGCCTGTAAATCCTCTTCTTCATTCAACGCCTCCGCCATTCGGTCGCACGCATCCAAAATCCTTTCAATATCCGGCCTGTCCTTTGACAGGGTTTTCAAAATCCGCTCATCTAAGGCCTCCAAAACCCTATGGGCCTCTTTTGCATCCAGAAGCACAACCTCTACAAGATTCACAGCTTCATCCCTCCCAATAGCTCTGCCGCTCCTGCAGCACAGGTTTTTACTCCCTGTAGTCCGCTCCGGCCCAATATTTCAAAATAGGGGGAAGAAATCCCGCAGCCGCACTGCCTTCCCTCTGGCATCACCGCCAGGTCGTCCGTCATTATACTGACCAGCGGCATACTGCCCACCAGCGGCGAGACAAGATTAAGAAGACCGGGAGTACCGTTTTCCACCGGCAGCAGTGTTTTTACGTCCCGGATGATCACCCGGCTGTAGACCGGAACATGGAAATGATGATTTTTACAGTCACAATATAGGACGGGATGTTCCACCGCTCCAAAAAAATCCTTGCAGTTCTCCTCGTCTATGCCCAGTGTCTCTTCGGCAAGCCGGTACAGTTCACCCTTGCTGGTCTCCTGCATGAAAAGCTGCTTCCAGCCGCCCCCAAGGAATATTTTCGAGTTTTTGGGCAGCCGCAGTTTGATGCCGGACTCCTGCAAATTCTGCAGCAGGAAGTGCAAATAGGCCGGGAAACCCATGAACCGAACGGGAAAGCCTGCCTTCTCGTAGCGAAGCAAGGCACTTTTGATCCCCTCCATATTCAACTGGTATTCGGTGCCGGTGTCCTTTAGGGCATATTCCCTGTGCAGCGCCGGAGCTGCTAATGTTGTAGCATACGCAGTTTTGACGGCACTCATCTGATTGCGCGGACTGGGTTCATATCCCAGTACAATATAGTTTGTGGGCACTACGGAAAACAGCTTGTAATAGGAAAATGTCCGCAGCACCATACGAAGGGCAAAATATGCACTTTTCGTATCCAAACCCGTAGTACTGGGCTTTCCTTTTGTTCCGGAGGAGGTTGCCTTAAACAGCAAGCGCTCATAGGGAATGGAAAACAATCCATGAGATTTTAAGAAAACGGTTGGAATCGCGGGTATTTTATACAGGTCCGAAACGGATTGCAAACAGTTTATGTCAAATGCGCGGTGCTGAAGGATCCGTGCATAATCCGGACAGTTTGCCCGGTGGTATGCAAGGCTTTCTCTGACGGCCTTCAGAAACAAATCATTTGTGCCTTCTATGTTATATAGCTCGCGGCAGGTAAACAGCTTTCTTCGGTAACTCATCACACACCTCGATCATTTTTTATTCAGACATTGTAGTGTTTTATAACCATTCAATTTGACCGCCATATCCCAAGAGGCTGCAAATCCACTTTCTTGCTTTCAGACCTGCATCCTGAGGAACATGCCCTGTCAGTCAGTCTCTCTATTGATTTTATTGTACACCATTTTTACTTTACATTAAAAGAATATTTTTCGCCCACAAAACTCGAATAAAAAACCCAACTTGGTATTATATCCAAGTCAGGTTAATTACGGCTGCAGAAGCGATAGATCATAGAGACATGTCTTTTGGCAGAAATAGAAAGCAATTTATCCCTTTCCCCTTTTTCATTGATTCTATCCTATTCTATTGATTTATTACATATTTTTTATTTCCATTCTGACTTATATTATAAATGTTTTAAACTTTCTCGAGTTAGCTTATAGTATTTTATTGTATTAATTTTACATTTATGTATTGATAATCCAATGTTTGTATGGTAGTATTTTCATAAGTAATGCATTACTTTACAAAATTAGTTATTTTTCAACTCACTGCACTTGGTATATACCGATACATAAAGGAGGCAACATTTAGAATACATATCATCAGTATGGATTTTAAATGTTTTTGAAGTTTAAAAGTATTTAAAATTTAAGGAGGTTATTCCTAATGAAAAGAACCTTTATCATTTTATTAGCTACCGTCATGCTATTATGTTTGACAACAACCAGTTTTGCATCTAATGATATAAGCAATCAGGCTGTATCCTCAAACAAACAGTCTTATAACGAAAAGCTTCTACCCAAGCTTGATGATATAAAAATCAAATCTCATTATAACAAGATATCAACCCTTAAGTCTCAAGATCAGGTAGACAAATATTTAAGTGGCCTCACCACCAATGAATTACTGGCAGCGATTGCTGAGACTTCAGAAGAGTTGCAGAAAACAGATGACTTCTATAGCTTGGTTCCTTTTACTGCTCACTCAGAAAAGATTATTACTGACTTAACAGTGGATGATTATGTCTATATTCTTGGTAACAAAGACTACTCTACTTATTTTAAATACTATATTTTGGATATTGTAGAAGGCTATAGTAAATTTAAAAAGCAGAGTATGCAGTCATTTTCTAAAAATAGTACTAGTGTCGAGGCAGATAAAAAATATTCCAATTCACTACGAAGCATTCTTAAAGATAATAAAGCCGATTCGTCACTTCAAGTAAAAGCAATGTATTGTATTCATGATTATGCCAAAAATGATATTCCTATGTTAACAAATATATTAGACTCCACTAACTATTCCTCTTTAATAAAAGGTCATGCTTTAGAATCTTTAAAAGGATTGGACTCTGATATGACTCTTGAAAGGGTTGAAAAAATAATAAAGTCTCCATTAAATTACTCAAAATTTGAGTTGCAACAGGCTATGAAGTTAATGGATGATATCAAAAACGACTCTGATATTGCGGTAAGTGCTGTAGAAAATGTTCTTACCAGTTTAAAAAATACAAGTGCTCTTGATGATGACACAATTAATGAAGCTCTTTGGTCCTTGGGGAAGATTAAAAACAAAAAGTCTGTTACTGCTGTTATTAATAACAAGGATTTATTTGGCGAGGATCTCGTAGGTTTATATGTAAATATGAATTTTAACACAATTAACCAAATGCTGAATATAAATGAAAGCCAAGAAAACCTCAATGCTGCATTAGCCTGCATTACGATTATGCCATTTAAGGAATTCGCAGCTTCATTAAATGAGTTACAAAATAAATCCAATAATAAAGAATTAAGTATAAAAATTGCATCTGCTCTTAAGGAAATGCAAAAGTATAATCTTACAAGAAATATAAACTGGGATGACTATAATTAAAGGAGGGTCTTATTATGAAAATTAAAAAAGCTCTAAGTTTGCTATTGGTTTTAGTGTCCATCTTCACATTTACTGTGAATACTTTCGCCATTGACTATACAGGAACTGCTGTTTATCGGGATGGCGTAACAGGTGGTGAATGGCATGCAGGGATCTCTACCAATAGTGTAGGTGACCAAATCGGCATGGCTAGAGGCCTTGACGAACTAACAGATAATGTAAGCTTAAGTATTTTTATTAATCCTAAGAATACCATGAATAATAATTTTAAAGGATACTATTGCAAAGATCCTGATGGACTTCTTACTGATAAGGAGATTAAAGCAATATATACTTCCATTGCATCGACGGCGAAGTCATTGGGTAATGCGCATAAGCCTTATACGTTGTTGCTCCCGATGGATATATATGCAGGCTCTGGTTCTATTACTACATCACGCATAGCCAGCCTGAGGTGCGATGGTTTTGCTGAGTATTGCTACGAATATAATGGCACGCCGGTAATGAGTTTTGTAGGGAAAGCACCTAATTATAAAATGGAATGGAATATATCAACGAATGACGGGTGGTATGCACACTGTTTTTATTCCGATGGATCACCAGCTCCAACAAGAATGACTCCCAAAACACAGGCCGGATATATGAGTAAACTGCCATAATACAATGAATTGGATCCAACTCAATTTGTATGCGGAATAAAAACATACGATGATTTAATAACTGAATACGTAATTTCATTGGCATACGGGTACACATACTTACACTCTTATAGTATGAGTACCCGTATGTATTATTGATTTAATTTAACTCGTTGTGCTAGTTGATTAATTGCCAAAACTTGCGAATGAAAAACTCCAGCATAATATTGTAATCTATCATTAACCGCTAAATTGATGATAAGGGGTCACAATATATGCTGGAGTTTGACAGAACTTATTCTATCAAAGAAATCGGAGATTTAAAAGACTTCGTAACTGTCGCCTATGTGATAATAGACGATATTTACCAGAAAGTCACTCCAACAAATATCAGGAATCGCCGTAATATCAACGATTCTATACTGAGTGATAGTGAAATAATTACCATTAGTATTGTAGGTGAACTTCTCACTATTGACTCAGAAAATGCTTGGTTTGGGTTTTGTAAGAAAAATATGAAAGACCTCTTTCCTAGACTCTGTGATAGGACCCGGTTCAACCGAACCCGCAGAAACTTACATGCAGTCATAGAAGAAATAAGAAAAGAGCTTTCCAGTCTTACAGAACTTGCAGATCAACCCTACCGAATTATAGACAGTATGCCTATACCGGTATGTAAATTTGGAAGAGCTCGGTTTCACAAAACCTTTAGAGGGTATGGGGCCACCTATGGGAAATGTCCTTCCAAAAAGGAAACTTACTTGGGCTACAAACTGCACCTGCTTACAACCCTGGACGGACTTGTAACAGACTTTGTTATGACACCTGCTAACATAGATGATAGGGCTGCTGTGTGGGACTTGGTTGCTTCTTACAATAATATAACGATGCTGGGAGACAAGGGCTACACCAAAGCTGACCTCGGCGTAGATTTAAAATCTGAGAAAGGGATTGACCCACTGCTTGTTCAAAAGAATAACAGTCAGGCCCGATTCCCCAAAACCACAAGACAACTTGTCTTCAGGTTAAGGCGTCGAATAGAAACTACAGCCTCACAGCTAGCTGGACAACTAAATATTGAGCAGGTTGTTGCAAAATCGTTCTGGGGGCTGCAAGCAAGGATAAAGACCAAGCTTTTGGCTTACAACTTATGCTATTACATCAATAAGCTCATAGGCCAGAATATTAACATTTCAAAGATCAAGCATTTAGTATTTGGATAAAGACTCCAAACATGGCTATGCTGCAAGGATACTATAGGCTTATGGCTTACCATAATATTCCTTTGAGCAAAAAACATCATTTAGCACAACAAATTAATTTATCTGCTCCTTTAAAACCCAAAAACTCTTTCTGTCAAAGAAACCAAGCAAATATCTGATTTGCCTTCTGAGGAATTCATAAATACGATTTTAAATCTTACTAATAAGCTTAAACAGTTCTAAAAACACAAGAACCTTAGGTACCGCTATTTAGTAAAAAATGGTATACACAAAACAGCATCTATGGAATAATATAGATAGTACTTTAATAATAGTAATTTGTATTAGACTTTACAAAACATGGGAAAGTATTATATCTTATAATAAATCACTAAATGTGTTACTGGAGGAACTAAAAATGAAATGCTCAATAAAAAAGGTACTGCTATATATACCCTTGATTCTGTTTGTCGGCATAACAGCCATATTTATAATAAAGATAGCAGTAGATTTCTTTGGCCTACCTTTTGGAAAAACAATCGCAAGGCATAATATCGAAAAATATATTAAAATACAATATAGCGAAGAGAAATTATACATTGGTAAAATAACATATAGCTTCAAGGAAAATGCATATTGCGCCAAAATTCAAGACAATCGACACAATACTATTACTCAAATGAGTTATCAATGGCAGAGCAATACTTTAGGCGATTCCAATCTCAGTGAAAGAACAGATAAGGTTTTCCAAATAGATTTGGAATCCTTTAAAAAAAGGTTAGATCCTTCCATCACGATTGATCGTGCCTTTATTTCAGTAGGAATAACAGCTGACCAAGACTTTAAAGAAAATCAGATTAGAACGATCAACAAGCTATATATACTGGGATTAACCAATAAAGATCATTCTATTGCGATTAGTGAGAGTAACGAAAAGTTTGTTGATTTAGTAAAAGATATATTTTACTTTCTGGAAGATAAATATGATATAGTTTCATCACAAATTTTATATAAAGATAGAAATGGTGAAAAGGAATTATTTATCAATAATACTCAAAGTAAACTACCAAAGGAAGAGATAAAAAAACTAATACACAGCAAATGAAAGTTGCTTATAATTTTCACCCGGAAGGCATCTTTTCCGGGTACTATGCGTGTTACGAAAGGAGAGGGAGGTGCGGACATAAAGTTGGACACTATTGGTGCTCTGAAAGGAGTAACGAAAGTGTATTCAGAAGATCAAATGAATCAAGCTCTGAAGCTATTTGACCAATCCAAATCAGTTACAAAAGTGATCCAATGTTTGGGCTATCCTACAAGACGAGCTTTATATAATTGGATTGCTACGAGAGAAGCCGCTCCCAATCCAAAGGCTCCGCGGAAGAAATGGAATAACACACCAGATCACCCCATGCATCCATCTGTTGAGCTCAAAATGAATGTGATAAATCGTTGCTTTAAACTGGGGGAAAATGTACAATTGGTATCAGAAGAAATCGGTTACACTAGATCTAGTATCTATATGTGGCGCAAGAAGTATCTTCAGAAAGGAGTCGCTGCACTCATGAATCCTAAAGATGATCCGCGTGGCAAGCTTTCGGAAGGGGAACCGGCATCCTCGCATGAGGTTGATAAATTAAAGGCCCAAATTCAAAGCATGCAGCTAGAAATTGATATTTTGAAGGAGACACTAGATGTTCTAAAAAAAGACCCCGGCGTCGATATGGCAGCACTCAAAAACCAGGAGAAGGCAGTGATCGTCGACGCCCTGAGGAATAAGTACTCACTGCCACTTCTTCTGCGTAGTTTAAAGCTGTCCAGAAGCAGTTATTATTATCAGCATAAGATTGCGTTATCTCAAGACAAATGTGAAACATTACGCTGCCGAATCAGAGTGTTGTTTGATGAGAATTCTGGGAGATATGGCTATCGCAGAATTTATGCATTACTAGTCAGAGAAGGTACTTGTGTTTCTGAAAAAATCGTTCGTAGAATCATGGCCGAGTGTGGCCTGGTAGTAAAAGGTAAACGGAAGAATCAGAAATATAGCTCATATAAGGGCGAAATTACTCCAAGCGTACCAAATGTTATTGAACGGAATTTTCATGCTGATGCACCGAATGAGAAATGGCTGACGGATATAACCGAATTCGCTATTCCCGCTGGCAAGGTATATCTTTCGCCTGTGATAGATTGCTTTGATGGGATGCTTCCTGCATGGAAAATCGGAACTACTCCTGATGCCAGTCTTGTGAATGACATGATAGATGATGCAATCAGTACCCTTGGTGACAATGAACATCCTTTAGTTCATACAGATCGTGGCTGTCATTATCGTTGGCCAGGTTGGATATCTAGGGTGGACAATGCCGGACTTCAGCGTTCAATGTCTAAGAAGGGATGTTCTCCTGATAATTCTGCTTGCGAAGGCCTTTTTGGGCGTCTCAAGAATGAGATGTTTTACAATCGCAGCTGGATAAGTGTAAGTGTTAAGCAATTCATCGAGATTCTCAACAACTACCTGATATGGTATAATGAAGTAAGGATCAAAATATCACTTGGGAATATGAGTCCAATGGAGTACCGACGAAGCCTTGGAATAACAGCTTAGCCTGTCCAAGAAATCGTCCGCACCCCCGAGTGTAAATAGTTTTGTGTAAACCTTCTGGGTGATGTAAAATAAAAATGTCAAACTGGAGGTTTTCTTATGCCTAAGAAAAGATTGCCCAACGAACTAGTGGATCAACTAATCAAAGAGTACAATATCAAGGACACAGATGACATCAAGAATATGCTCAAAGACTTGATGGGAAGCACTATTCAAAGAATGCTCAATAGTGAACTGGATGATGAACTCGGTTACGAAAAGTATGATAGCCAAAACAAGGAGACGGATAATTCCCGTAACGGCTTCAGCAAGAAGACCGTCCGCTCAGAGTTTGGAGGAGTAGATCTGGACATCCCCCGTGACCGGAAGGGTGAATTTGAGCCCCAGATCGTAAAGAAGGAGGGTGTGAAACTTTCTCTGTAAATTGCTTTCTATGATAATTTTATTGGGGCTTGTGAGCCAGATTTTGGCTTGCAAGCCTTAATTACACTATAGAGAAAATTAAAGGGTATGTCAAGAACGCCCTTGAAAAGGACGTTTATTTACTCTTTGAATATTCTGGTGCGGCGAAGCCGCAGTTCCGGAAAAACGGAAACCGCCTGTCCGGAACTGGGAACCGCCATTATTGCAAATTGAACATTCTGGTGCGCAGTTGAAGGTCTGGTGTGGCATGAGCCACCTGTCCGGAACCACTGAGCCGCCCTTTAGCTGTTCGTTATTCACTGAGTTTTTTATCTAATCCGTATACCTCACGCATAGAAATGTCTCTGGATGGATCCATACTTTCGATATTGATTTTGTATGCATCATGAACGATACGATCCAGTATGGCATCCGCCAGTGGACCATCGTTACCGCCAAGCTGTTCATACCAGCCTTCTGCTCTGTATTGGGAACAGAAGAGAGTGG
>JAEZXR010000026.1 GCA_023419605.1 Bacillota bacterium
TTTCCGTCACTGTGGGAGTGGTGGTAGTCAAGACCCTCGATCTTTTTCGTAGACTTGTCTTTTTTACTCAAAGAGTCGTCTATGATGAGGAACCCGACAGATCCCTCCGCTACATTGTTCCGGACGAAATTAAGAGAATGGGTAATCCTCTTGTGATCCACATACTCATTACTCCATTTGTACTCTCCAAGAAACCTTGAGCCGCAGCTTCGGTCCCGGTTACAGGTATGCTTTGAATAGATTGTAGAAACATTCTTGCTTCCCTCGGTGGAAATAATGCCTGAGACCATATGAACCATATGGTTTCGCAAAGCCTCAGAATAAGGTAAATCTAGCATATTTATATAATTGATTATCTCCTGGCTTTGTTCTATTATTATCTCAGGCATAAGTTTGACCCCCCGTGGATATGGTTTTGTTTCTTGACAATTCAAAACTACCACATTTGGTCTACTTATGCCTTTGTTTTACCATCTTATTGGTAATACAATTATTTACTTTTCAATGCACAACACTAATGTATTAAAATTAAAATGGATTTTTGTTTATATTGATATTAAAAATAGTCTCTTATCATTTGGAAATTTTGAAATGAATAACTAACACTCAGTACTATTAAAAGTGATAATCACATAAACGTGTTTATCACTTTTTTCTGTTTAAAATTCATCAACAGAAAAGGAAACAATAAGCTGAAAAGCTTACTTATATATTTCGTCAGAGCGAAGGGGCGGATTTATCTTCTAAAACTAAAGTAAGTTTTGCCTTCGTCAGCCTGCTATGTCACGGTCAGCGGCCTTTGGTAAACATTGTGTGCAAAGCTCTACCCCCCCAATTTTCAAAAAAAGAACAAGGGTATCAAAAATGCCGAAAAAAAGGATTTTGGTAAGATACTCTGATTAAGAATATTAAAAGTTCAACATAAATCTCTCTCATCTTACATGATCATCAGCGGTTATGTTCGTACTGTGTGAATAAAGAAGGAGATCAGAATCATTGATCCCGTATGATGAAGATCCTGAAGCAGGCAGCAGTTAAAATAGCAACAGACAAAATTGAGAATGTTTTTATTATCCAGATGACACAGTATGACATAAATATACAAAGTTATGTTATATAATGGAAATAAAGGGGAATTTCCAGATAATGTATTTGAATTTGGATTTCTTTGAGGAAACAATAGTTGCATTTAAATTTCCCGATAGCCGAAGATAAAATACTTATTGACGCGACAAGGGCAAAACTGTTTAAAGACAGCGGCGCAAAGCCATAGGGTCTAAGGTACTGATTATAGCGGTACTATGATAGCCTGGTTACCGAACGGATGATTATATATGTAATAACTCTGCCCTTTTTTGGGTGGAGTTTTTTTTGGCGAAATTAGGGCTTCAGGGGCTGTCATTAAGGCTTTTCTGTCAGTATTAGTTTTGCACTTTAGCTTAAAAAAGGAGTGCAAAATGGCGATTGCTGCAAAAATAGCTCTAAGAGGCTTTAAATAAAGAAATCTATTATTGCATTTCTATTAATAATTACATAGATTACCTGATAAATTATTCGGACGTTATAAGGCCCATGCTTTACTATTGGCAAATTGCGGGCCTTAATTGTTCTGCAAATAAAGAATTGCTCTCGACAGGTTGCCGGTCTCCGCCGCTTGTTCTTCATTTTCTGATTTAAAAAATCGTGAAACGGAGGACAAGCCTATGGCTAGATTTGAAGAAAAGACGAATTATCGGGAAAAGTACCCCGGTTTAAGTGATGATATCATTGAGATGCTGAAGAAAAGCGACCGAAAGATGGAGTACCAGCAGTACGATCTGAAGGTAGAGCATTACCGGATTGATTGTACGAAAAAGACCGTTACATACCTTCCCAGCCGAGAGGACTCCTATGAAAGACTTTTGGAGGAAAACAGGCAGTTTGCTTCCGATGCCGAAGGTGTGGAGGATACTGCTGTGAAGGCTGTGATGATTCAGCAAATGCTGGCCTGCCTCAAGCTGCTTACCTCGGAAGAACAGAATCTGATCACTGAACTGTATTTTAAGGGCAAAAGTGAGCATCAGCTTTCGAGAGAAACAGGTAACCCGCGGATGACGATTCACAACAGAAAGAATCGAATTCTTGAGCAATTGAAGAAGCTTATGGAAAAGTAAAATTTTCACCCAATCCCCTTGGTATTCTTATTTGCTTAACTGCGGCTGCATTAAATCAGGCAGGGGTATCAATCTATAATAAATGCGTTAACTAGAGAAAGCACAGGTGGCACTATCCGTCAAATAGTACCGCATGTGCTTTCTTGTGTGGTTTAGTAAATTGTCCTAAAATCCTCGGCCTTCAGCTTATTTTTAATCTATCGTAATATGGACCTCCTTGCCAAGGCTGCGGGCAACCTTAATGACAAAGTCCAACGAAGGGTTATAAGAACCGCTTTCAAAGCGGGATATATTGGATTTTTGTGTCCCGACACGCAGGGCAAGCTCTTCCTGGGTGATGTTAAGCTGATTACGCGCGTCAATTATCTGTGCAATTAACTCATAGCGAGGTTTCAGCTTTTCGTATTCTGTCTTAAATTCCTCATCCTTCATCAGCCTTGTTTGAATATCTTCAAATTTAACTCCCGCTTTACTCATCTTTACACCTTCTCTCATAATCAAATTTATAATTTAACGCTTTTTCTAGCTCCCGCTCGGGCGTTTTATTTGTTTTCTTAACAAATCCATGCAGCAGTATAAAGGTATTTTTTTATATAAAAAATAAAAATATTCGCGTGGTATCGGATGAAAACTTTACCCGCAGTTCAAATAATCCTTTGTACCGCTCGCCCTTGATTACGGTTGAAAAAGGTTCACAGATGTTAATTCCCAACTTCTATTATGTTATCATATATGATAACATTTGCCAATGTGCTTCATATCCTTTCTTCGTCTGCAGTTTATCCATAAATCATCCTGCCATTTATCCCAGACGCAATAATGGCTCTATCCTTGGATTAATGCCTCTCCTATTATCTTTCCCTATGCTTGGGAGTATAGCTTAATATAAAAATTTATGGAAAAGTAAAATTTTTTGGTCCAACCCCTTCGCCCAACGTGGAAGTAAGTGAGGGGGTTTTTCTATTCTCCCTTTTGCACATTGAAAAATTCATATCCGGCAGCTTAAATACATGAGCTGTCCAGCCGCGATGAGCGGCAGCGACGTTGACGGGCGCGCGGAGACTGCCTGCGGATGGGTGACAGACATCCGTCGAACCGATTGTATCGAAGGTGATGAGCGGTAAAGCCCGGTCATAAAACAGTCTGTGGTAGACTGTTTCGCAAAGAAATGGACAGTGACAATGCTACATCCGCCCAGCCACAGACATCGCAATGGAGGCGGCTCGCAGAGATCCTGGGAGAGGTGAGATTCCTATGGCGTTTGCTTAACCGGCAAACCGTTTATGCTGCCGCCCTGGCATCGGGAAGTTGTGTCGAATAAAAGCACAGCAAGTGTTTTGAAATGAAGAACAAGCAGATCGTTTGATCTCAGAAACTACACGGCAGGATTTTTCCCTTTCTTATCCTGCCGTGCCCTTGTGAGATTAAATAAAAAGTCAAGGAGGAAGAACTCATGGGAAAAGAAGCGTTGAATGAACTATTGGGCAAAGACTTGGCTATTGGTTATGTATACGGATACGACGGCGGACGCCAGGTTTTTTATTTTGAGAAGTCTCCATCCAACGTTGCAAACTTTATTATGCTGCACAGGGAACATGCGGATAAGATGATTGTGACGGATTTGGCAGACAGGTTGATTCTGAATACCTTTGGAGAACTCATCAACCACTGCTCAAATCAAGGAGTATCTGCAGGAAGTCCTGAAGGAGCTGGTACCTATGCAGATGGGAGAAAAAGAGCCGGCTGATATCCTGTCAGCCGATGAAGATAAATTTCAGGAACTTCTGAATGAGGAAGAATGGCAAGTGATGGAAGCCAAATTTAGGTTGATATAGCAGGGTACATCAGAATGAACAAACCGGAACTTTCCATATAAGTGGTGGAGATACTGATGCATCTAAATTTCAGCATTTTTATAGATTGCTTTAAAATGCTAAGTAAAAATTGTATAATAGACTTCAACAGGAGGTGCGGAAATTGGCCAAAAAAATGATAGTGAACGGCACTGAAATCTCAGTGGCGCAATATAATGAAAAAGATTATATATCCTTGACGGATATGGTTAAAAATATAGAAAACGGTTTGTCTTTAATTGAAAAATGGCTTCGCAACAAAAACACCATTGAGTTTTTAGGAATATGGGAAGAAATGTATAACCCCGATTTTAATTCCCCCGAATTCGAGGGAATTAAAAATGAGGCAGGTTTAAACCGCTTTGTATTGTCGGTCAAGCAGTGGACTGAGAAAACCAATTCCCGCGGCATCATAGCAAAGGCGGGCAGATACGGCGGTACATATGCGCATGAAACGATTGCTTTTGAATTTGCATCCTGGGTATCTCCTCAGTTTAAGTTATACCTCATTAAAGAATTCCAGCGCCTGAAAGAAGAAGAATACAAACAGTTGGGCTGGGACATCAAGCGCAATCTGGCAAAAATTAATTATCGCATCCACACGGATGCCATCAAGGAAAATCTGATTCCCGCCGAGCTTATTCCCCAGCAGGTCAACCAGGTATACGCCAGTGAGGCCGATGTGCTGAATGTGGCCTTGTTCGGCATGACTGCAAAGCAGTGGCGTGATGCCAATCCTGAACTCAAAGGCAACCTTCGAGATTATGCCAATGTCTCACAGCTTGTGTGTCTCTCCAATATGGAGAACTTGAACGCTGTATTTATAGGAGATGGAATGCCCCAGAGTGAACGGCTTAAAAAACTAAATGCCATTGCTATCAGCCAGATGAAGCTACTGACGGATGATCACAGGGTGTCAGCGCTGGAAGAAAGAAAGTCGGTACTTCTCCATGAAGGCAGAGGTGAGGAAAAATAGGAAAGAAAAAAAGACAAGGACATTACTGCAAAATATGCGGCTGTAATAAATCAAATGAAAGTTTTTCTGGGAAAGGCCATGCGGCTCATATCTGTAAAGATTGCGCCCGCCTTTCCCCGACAGAGCAATCGGAAGCAATGACGATCAACCGATTAATGAATCTACCCTTTCGGAGGCTGACTGAAAATGAGTTGAACTGGCTGAAGAATCGTACAAAGGATTCGAGAGAGGAAGTCCGAACGCTGGCAAAGGAGATTTATTCCATTCGCTTTCCCCATGCAGAACGCAATCAGATGAAAAAGCAGCTTTATGTAAAAGAGCTTTCTTTTACTGTAAATGCTTGTACATGGGATGAGTATGGTGACGAAGTTTCCGCCAGTTGTCAGTTTGACCTGAGAAGAACTGAACCGGTTATTACAATGAAGGTGCTGGATGGTTCATCAGAATCGGTCTCCACAAGGCTGGATCAGGGAGAATGCAAAAGACTGCTAAAATCTCTGGTTCATTATTACGAGATATTCTGCTGGAATCAGGATTACTGCACGAATACAGATCTCGAAGATATAGAATCCAATTTTGAATGTGACGATTTTGACCCTACCGAATTTGAGGATATACCAGAGAAAAAAACAAATACCGAAGAACTCAACCCGACATGGAGTCTTTCTGTGAAATATACAGATGGAACAGAGCAGAATATTTACGGAACGGATGAGTACCTTCCGGATAAAGTAGGAGAACTGTTTTTATACTTAACAGAATTTTTTGCTCCGGAGGAAGAACCGGATTGGGAACAGGATGATTTTAATGAAAGCGATGTCTAAAAGGCAGCTTCTATAACCATTTCATTTGCTCAGAAAAAGTATATAATATTTCTAGATATGTTTTGGTGCCAAGCGCTTTGCGAGGTTTATTAATATATCTAAAACAGTCCAACTGAGTTCGCTCAATTGAAGCAATGAAGTATAGAAATGGCATAGGAACTGCGGTTGTACGCATTCGTTATATAAAGCGAACTATAGATTATTTATATTGGTTTGTGAGGGAAAATATGAAAAATTATACTCAAGTTTATGTGAAAAATAGTTTTGAAGCGGCAGAAATGTATTGCAAAGCTTTTGGTGCAGAAATTACATTTGAAGTGAGAAATGATGATAAAACTGCTTATGCACACTGTGAATTATCTGTAGATGGTGAAGGATTTTTAGCATTAAGTGAAGCGGCGAATCCTTGTGACATAAACATAGTCCACAAAATGAAATGGGAAACTATGACGTTTAATGTTTTTGAGATGGGAAGCGAAGAGGCGGTTTGTAATGCCTTTAATATTTT
>JAEZXR010000050.1 GCA_023419605.1 Bacillota bacterium
AAAGATGCTTTCGAGGGAAATGTCTCTAGGGGCCGAGCATGAAAGCCCTTTCCTCAGAGGTATTCCTTAAGGGTCAGGAGAAACTGTCTTCCATGATACTTCATGCTAAGCTAGCACAAGAGGTTAATTTAGTTGGACTGCAGAAACCTATAAAAAGCAAGGCTTGTCCGGGGAACGGATATAATTCATGATTTTCACTTCCCATCCTCATATTTTATCCTAAATCCCACAAGTGCACATTGCGGAATAACAGGCGGTTTTACCTCTCTGATAATACCTGAAAACGGTCAAAGGGCGACTGCAAAAAATAGAAAATCAGTATGTAGACAACGAACTTTACATCTTAAGCAATCGGAGCCAAGAAACAGCCGGCAGTTGGAGCGTTTTTCACAGGGGTAAATTCAGTTTTAAAATTCGTTATCCATACCAAACCATTTGTGTCCGATATAGGATCTGTTTTCGGGCTTCTACGAAGTTGATTTTGTAGTAAACGGTAGTGAGTGTAAAGAAATAAAGAGGATAAATATAAGCGTGCAAAGAAAATAGAGTAGAATCATTGCCCTAAGAGATCTGTACATAATCATACTGCGAAAGAAAGACGAAGAAATCATGATAGTATCTTCAAGAGAGTATCGTAGAAAACAAATATAAAATCTGCAAATATCTCATACTTCCATTATAGTAAATTTGTGGAAATAAGTCAATGCCAAAAATAAAATAAGGTCAAAAATATATTTTTGTAAAAATGACCATAAGTCAGAAAAAATACACCATGACAATAGAGGGACATAATTCGTGATGACAAAGCCTCCTCATGTCAGTTTCCCCGGTAACGCTCAGGTGAAAGAAATGGGTACACCGGGTAGAGATAGATAAAAACTCCTTGTAATGAAATATCGGTAGGGTAACGGCATAAATCAGCAGCACCGTCGCAAGAGGAGGAGAATCGTCGGTAAAAGTCACTTGTTCAGCCATAAAAAAGCCCCAGAGAGCCGATATATCCTCCTGCTGCGATGGGTGTGCAAGTATTGCTTTAAAGAGAAGACTGGAGCTCTGCTTCTACCAGTCTCCAGCTTAAAGGAGGAAGGGTAAAGCACGTAATTCCCGCTGCCACAGGTATTTCTTCCTTACTACAAATATCCGTACATTTTCCAGGGGCAAACCGTGCGAGGTCCAGGCGCACGAAAGTAGCTTCCTCCAAACTCATATTTACCGACACCGTAAAAAGTTTGTGAGCGTCATACCGGGCAAAGCTGTAGCAACTTTTATAAGCATAAATGGTTTCCAGCTCCCCGGATACAAACTGGGTTGCACTTTTACGGAGCTTTATGGCCCATTTATACCAATCCAGTATTTCTGTATCCTCCTGCCCCCAGGGATAAGTGCAGCGGTTAAACGGGTCTCCGTATCCCTGCATACCCGCTTCATCTCCGTAATAGATGCAGGGCACCCCTGGAAGCGTCATTTGCAGCAATATCAGCAGTTTGAGGCGCTGCCTGCCAAGCTTCAAATGCTCACTATCCAGCAGGAATTCCGACTTTTCATCCCGGGACAGCACATCCCCTTTGGGTGCATCTCCCAGCAGGGTGAGTATCCGGGCCACATCATGGGAGGAAAGCAAATTCATCATGGAGTAGAATGCTTCCCTCGGATAGTTTTCGGCAAGACTCATGAGCTTCGCATCAAAACCCTCCGCGTCGGTCTCTTCGCAAGCGAATTCAATCAGTGCATTTCTCAGCGGGTAATTCATAACGGAGTCGAATTCCTCACCGAAAAGGTATTCTCTTTGCTTGTCATAACTGACTTTGTTCGAAGCATCCTCCCAGACTTCCCCGATGAGAACCGTCTGCGGATTTACATTTTTGACCTCTATCCGCATTTGCTTTAAAAACTCATCCGGCAATTCATCGGCAACATCAATACGCCATCCGCGGGAGCCGAGGCGCAGCCACTTCTTAATGATGGCATTTTCAGAAGTCAGTATATAGTCAACGAAGGCAGGATCACTTTCATTGACGGCAGGGAGTGTTTTAATACCCCACCAGCATTCGTAGTCCTCGGGGTGGTCGTTAAATTTGTACCAGGGGTAATACATCGATTCCTTGGACTGGTACGCCCCCAAACTTTCGTATTTCCCATCTTTGTTAAAATACCGGCTATTGCTGCCGGTGTGGTTAAATACCCCGTCAAGGATGACTGAAATCCCGTACTGCTCTGCTGTGGAGCATAGTGTTTGGAACAGAGCATTGTCACCAAACATGGGATCAATGTTTTCATAATCCCCCGTATCATACTTATGGTTTGAATAGGCTTCAAATATGGGGTTCAGATACAGTACATCAATGCCAAGCTCCGCCAGGAAGGGAAGCTTCTCCATAATCCCCAGGAGATTGCCTCCGAAGAAGTCATTGGCCAAATACTGACCGCCAAATTGATCCGCTTTATAAAAGGGTGTTTCCTTCCATTCCCGCCGGATGATATCCTGCCGCCCACAAGAAAAGCTGTCCATGCGGCCTGGATAGAAACGATCCGGGAAAATCTGATACATTACACTGTTTTTAAACCAGTGAGGGGTTTCATATCCGGCTTTGTACAGAGTAATCTGGTAAGGGGGAGGGGAGGAAGCATAAACGGCGCCTACACCACCCAAACCCTCGGCGTTATTCCCGTAATAGAAGGGTTCGGTATTCGTCTCTACGAGGAAGGAATACCATAGGAGCCCGGTTTCCTCCGGCGCGTGGAGGACGGCTTCATAGACACTGCCGTCCAAAAGCCGGTGGATGTAAGACATGTCTGCGGTAGCCTCCCGGTTTTTGAAGCGATAGTTCAACCGGACGGCCTTTGGAATTTCACCGGTACTTACAAAAAGCCTGAGCACGATGGTGCTCAGGCAAGGGACTGCGCCAAAAGGGCTGCGGTAAAAGGAACTCCTCGAATTGTGCTCTATTATCATACAGATTAGCCTCCTCTATATCGCGAAAATCCAATTCATTCCTTATAAAATCATTTTCGCAATTTCTACAGGTGCCACACCTTTTCGTTATACTCCAGAATGGTGCGGTCACTGGAAAAATAGCCGGCGGCGGCAGTGTTAAGAACCGCCTTTTTCCACCATAGGTCTGCATTTGTGTATTCCCGGGCCACCTTCTGCTGAATGTCCACATAGGCCTCAAAGTCCCTTAGAACCATGTAAGGGTCGGCAAGACCGTAATCGCCAAAGAGCAGCGACTGGTAAACATCCGTGAACTGGCCTCCCAGAGACCCGTCGATCAAATGGTCGAGAACCTTATGCAGCATATAGTTATTGGAATAAATCTGCTGTACATCGTTCCGGTCCAGTACATAGCGATCGGCCACTTCATTGGCTCTGAGCCCGAAGATGAAAATGTTTTCTTCGCCTGCCTGCTCCAGCATTTCAACGTTTGCGCCATCCAATGTACCGATGGTTAGAGCACCATTGAGCATGAATTTCATATTGCCCGTACCGGAAGCTTCCTTTCCGGCGGTGGAAATCTGCTCGGACAAATCGGCGGCAACGGTGATGAGCTGTGCCAGGGTTACGCTGTAGTTCTCCAGGAAAACCACTTTGATCTTATTATTGATTCGGACATCGTTATTCACAAGCTGCGCGATGCTGTTGATCAGCTTGATGATCTGTTTGGCGCGCGCATAGCCCGGTGCTGCTTTGGCTGCGAATATGAAGGTTCTGGGCACGAAGTCCATTTCCGGATTTTGCAGCAGCAGGTCGTAAAGGTATAGAATGTGCAGGGCATTGAGGTGCTGGCGTTTATACTCATGCAGCCTCTTTGCCTGAACGTCGAAGATAGAGTTTACATCCACTTCGATTCCATGGTGCTGTTTTATATAGTGGGCCAGCTTCTCCTTGTTCCTGCGCTTGATGGCAGCAAACTGCCGTCGGAATTCCTGGTCATCCGCATACGGTTTTAAGCGGGACAATTGAGAAGCATCCTTCAGCCATTCCGGTCCGATTTTTTCGGAGATCAGTGTTGAAAGCGCAGGGTTCGCATTGTGAATCCAGCGGCGAAAGGTGATTCCATTGGTAAAAGAATGGAATTTATCCGGGTTCATGCTGTAATAATCTCGAAAGATATCATTGGTCAGAATTCGGGTATGGAGCGAGGAAACCCCGTTTACCGCAAAACAGCTGGCAAGGCATAGATTTGCCATATTGATCTGGTTATTGGATATAATGGCCATGTAATCATGCTTCTGGCGGTCCGACGGGAAAATGCGCGCCAGCTTTTCCATGAGCCGGAAATTGATCTCCCTCACGATCATATAAATCCGGGGAAGCAATGGCTCGAAAAGATGGATCGGCCACTTTTCCAGCGCTTCACTCATGACAGTGTGGTTGGTGTAGGCAAAAGTGTGTGTCACGATGTTCCAGGCTTCATCCCAGCCCAGCCCTTTTTCATCCATCAAAATCCGCATCATCTCGGGGATGGCAAGGGTCGGGTGCGTGTCATTGATATGGATGACCACCTTTTCCGGCAGCTTTGACCAGTCGGTTCCATTATTCTTTTCATATTCCTTCAATATCCATTGGATGGTAGCGGAGGCCAGGAAATACTGCTGCTTCAGCCGCAAAAGCTTTCCTTGGGAATGGTTGTCTTCCGGATAAAGTACTTTGGAGATAACTTCAACCAGCTCTTTTTGCTGTACGGCACCTGTATAGTCACCCTGGTTGAACCGCTTCATATCCAGTCTCTTCGGTGAAACAGCTTCCCAGAGGCGCAGGTAATTCATCTGCTTGGCCCCAAATCCGTTCACGGGAAAATCATAGGGCATGGCAGTAACGGAAGTATAGTCGTGGTAGCGCACCGACAGCTTTCCGTTATTCCAGAAGGTTTCAACTTTTCCTTCAAACTTTACTTCCAGTTGCTCCTCGGGGCGCTTGACCTCCCATACGTTTCCATGCTCCAGCCACCAGTCGGGAGCTTCCACCTGGAAGCCATCGATAATCTGCTGCTGGAAGAGCCCGTATTCATAGCGTATGCTGCAGCCCACCGCAGGAAGCTCCAGGGTGGTAAGGGAATCCAGGAAACAGGCAGCCAGACGTCCCAGCCCTCCATTGCCCAGCCCTGCGTCGTGTTCACAATCGAGGATTTTATCAAAATCAACCCCTAAATCAGCCATTACATGCCTGTATTCTTCTAATTCCATCATATTCAGCATGTTATTGGAGAGGGATCGTCCCATTAGGAATTCAAAGGACATATAATAGAGCTTTTTAGGATTCTTTCCTTTCTGCCGGGCATTGGAAGCAGCCATATCCGCCAGCATTTTATCACGCACCGTAAGTGCACAGGCTTTATAAATCAGTTGGGAATCAGCGTTCTCAAGGTTCTTACCAAATTCTGTGGTTAGTTTATTGAGTATGGCCTGTTTTATTTCAAGTTCTCTTGAAGTTAATTGCATATCACTCAATCCTTTCATTAGTTACCGGACGACGTCGTTTGAAATAAATATACGGAATCTTATGTGCGAAGTATGAATTTGGCTGCACAGGACGCGCTGTCAATCAAGGAAGCGCGTTTCAGGCCTGGTGCCGTCCATGTTATTTATTTCAAGAGACTATCATACAAATCTGCATATTTCAAGGCCGCAGCGCCCCAGGAAAAGTCCTGTGCCATTGCATGCCGTACGATGTTCTGCCATTCCGGCGCATTTGAGTAAACGGCCTTTGCAGAAAGGATGGCGTCCAGCATTTCATGTGCATTGTAGTTTGAAAATGAAAAACCGGTCCCTTCTTTAGTATATTTATTATACGGAATTACTGTGTCTTTCAGCCCCCCGGTCTCCCGCACGATGGGAATGGTGCCGTACCGTAAACTGATGAGCTGGCTCAAGCCGCAGGGCTCAAAAAGTGAAGGCATGAGAAACGCATCAGAGGCAGCATAGATTTTGTGCGCAAGCTCATTGGAAAAGAATAGGTTCGCCGATACCCTGTCAGGATATTTATCGGCATAATACCGGAAAAGCTCTTCATATTGTTTTTCGCCGGTACCCAGTACCGCCAGTTGAGCACCGGAGGAACAGATATTTTCCATCATACAGGCAATAAGGTCAAAGCCTTTCTGGTCCGTCAGACGGGACACGATCCCCAAGAGGAATGCGTCTTCATTGGTTACAAGTCCAAGCTGCTTTTGCAGTTCAAGCTTATTGAACCTTTTCCGGCTGGCAAAGTCCCTGCGGTTGTATTTAGCGAAAATCAAAGGATCTTTTGAGGGGTTGTATTCCGTATAGGAAATACCGTTTACGATCCCTGTGAGTTGGCTGCTTCGAGCACGGAGAAGTCCATCCAGCTTTTCTCCGAAAAACTCCGTCTTTATCTCTTCTGCGTAGGTCCTGCTTACGGTAGTAATGAAATCCGCATACACCAGCCCGCCTTTCAGAAGATTTGCAGCTCCCAGGAATTCCAGCTTGTCACTTGTAAAATATTCATTACCAAGCCCTGTAGCGTCCTTGGTTTCATTTAGGCCCCAGATGCCCTGGAATTTGAGATTGTGAATAGTTATGATGGTTTTGATTCCATGGAAAAAAGGGTTATCTAAAAACTGGGCACGGAGGAATATGGGAATGAGTGCCGTTTGCCAGTCATTGCAGTGAATGATATCGGGTTTGAATCCAATATCGGGTAAGATGGACAGTACGGCTTTACTGAAAAATGCAAATTTCTCAATATCTTCGTGGATATAGCCGTAGAGCTGTTGACCGCCAAAGTAAAAATCATTTTCTATAAAGTATACATGAACACCGTCCTGTTCCAGTTCAAAAATTCCGCAGTACTGTGTTCTCCAGCCCAGCGAGAGGTAAATATGCTTGATAAACCTCATTTTTTCGGTATAGCGCTGGGGAATGGAGCGGTATTTGGGCATTACGATCCGTACATCGATTTTTTCCTTATCAAAAGCGGCGGGCAATGTACCCGCAACGTCTGCCAATCCGCCTGTTTTGGCAAAAGGGACTACTTCCGAGGCGACAAAGAGCACTTTCATCATAGCGATTATACTCCTTTTTTGACTTTATTACACTCATTATACCTATACCAACGTAAGTTGGGAAGTACCGGGATTCATTTTTCTCCTCCGACCCGCATAATACTGAAACAGGATAGTGTCAGGTGACAATGCCGGTGCTAAGGGTCGACTGAAATATTACTTCCGATACTTTTTCAGGGTACGGGGCTCTGCTT
Source organism: Bacillota bacterium (assembly GCA_023419605.1). GTDB lineage: Bacteria > Bacillota > Clostridia > Acetivibrionales > JAEZXR01 > JAEZXR01. Next base: position 7,217 of record JAEZXR010000050.1, read on the forward strand.
AGTGACCTAAAAAAGTTTTAGCGGAAGTTATATTTTAGCGACCCCTAATCTATCAATACCACGTGGATGGAAATGATAAACAAATATTGGTAAATAGTATGAATGTTGGATTTTACAAGTAAAATAGTAGAGGAAAGGCACCTACTCCCCCTGTCACTTCGTGGCATCCCCCTCAAGGAGGGAGACTCTTAAAACTATTTTAAGTGAAGGTAGTGCTCCAAGGGCTTGAAGAGGAAGGCCTCCCTCTGGAGGGAGGTGGCAGCAGAGCTGACGGAGGGAGTGCTATGTTGGTATTGCAATCACCATAGCTTTTAACCTCTGAGGGTAAACCTTTCAATGCTATGAACCATTTCAGTGATGCGGACAATACATAGTTCAGGTAGGCTTTGATGGCAGTAGGGGTTGTTCCTTTATCTAAACCCATAGGAAAAATGCACCAAATTACCCGCTGCGCCTATGAATATCTTGTACATGTTTACAAGTATATGCTAGAATATTTATGTGGGTTGAAAATACTTTGGAGGATTTAGAGATGATGCAAAAAGTACATTCAGCAGCAGAGATTACGGACTATCAACTATTTCTTTTCAAAGAGGGCACGAATTATAAAGCTTACGAGATGCTGGGAAGCATCTATATGGAAGCAGATGAGGAAAATCATGTGCCTGGAGGCTACAGATTCGCAGTTTGGGCGCCAAACGCGGCAAGTGTAAGCTTGGTTGGCGATTTCAACGGATGGTCTGTAGGCGAAAACCCCTTGAAGAAGCTTGGCAGTACAGGGGTATGGTATTTGTTTGTACCCGGGATGCAGGAGGGAACGCGCTATAAATATGCCATTACTTCAAAGGATGGAACCACAGCGCTAAAGGCAGACCCCTATGCATTCTATTCCGAAGTGCGGCCCTACACGGCCTCTATGACGGCAAATCTTGCAAAGCATAAGTGGAACGACACAAAATGGCAAAAAAGCCGCTCCACCAACCCGTATGAGAAGCCAATGCTCATCTATGAAATTCATGCCGGGTCATGGAAGCAGCAGGAAGACGGCTCTTTTCTCACCTATACGGAGCTTGCGGATACCCTTGTACCTTATCTGGTGGAAATGGGCTACACGCACGTGGAGCTGATGCCGCTTACAGAGTATCCCTATGACGGTTCCTGGGGGTACCAGGTTACGGGATATTTCAGCGCTACCAGCCGGTATGGAAGACCCGAAGAATTAATGTATTTTATCGATAAATGCCATCAGAATGAAATCGCTGTGATTATGGACTGGGTGCCTGCGCACTTTCCCAAAGATGCGCATGGCCTTGCCCGTTTTGATGGTACACGCCTTTATGAGTATGAAAATCCCTTGATCGGTGAGCAGCCGGAGTGGGGAACTCTGGTTTTTAACTACAAAAGCAAGGAAGTCGTGTCTTTTCTTTTATCCAGTGCCTTTTTCTGGTTTGAAATCTATCATATTGACGGATTGCGGGTGGATGCGGTTACCTCCATGCTGTATAGAAACTATGGCAGAAAAGAAGGACAGTGGCTGCGAAACGAGCGCGGCGGCAGTGAAAATCTCGAAGCCATTGCCTTTTTGCAAAACTTAAACAAGATGATTTTTTCTGAATATCCCTATGCACTGATGATGGCGGAGGAGTCCACCGCCTGGCCCAAAGTAACGTCTCCGGTACATGAAGGCGGGTTGGGCTTTAATTTCAAGTGGAATATGGGATGGATGAACGATTCTCTGAAATATATGTCCATGGACCCCTTGTTTCGAAAATTCAACCATAATCTTCTGACTTTTGTTATGATGTATGCCTTTTCTGAAAACTATATACTTCCACTATCCCATGACGAAGTAGTTCATGGGAAAAAATCAATGCTGGACAAAATGTTTGGCTCCTATGAAGAGAAATTTTCCTCCCTTCGGGCCTTCTATGCGTATATGATGGCTTTACCGGGGAAGAAGCTGTTTTTTATGGGGAATGAGTTTGGCCAGTTCATAGAATGGAAATACACCGCAGGCTTGGACTGGCTGCTGTTGGATTATGAAAGTCATGGGAAATTGCATTTTTTCGTAAAGGTTCTGAATAGAATTTATAGGCTGAACAAATGTCTATGGCAGATTGAAAACCGGTGGGAAGGTTTTGAGTGGATTAATGAAAAGGATAATAACCATAGTGTTATATCTTTTATGCGTAAAGGGAAAAGAAGAGGGGAATATATGATCTGTGTATGTAATTTTACTCCTGTGAAGAGAGAAGGATACATCCTGGGAGTGCCTACTGCAGGGGAGTATTATGAAATTCTGAATACCGATACGGATTCCTTCGGAGGCTCAACAGAAGAGGGAACAAGAGCCTATGTTGCACGGAAAAAGCAGGCCGACGACAGGAAATATGCGATAGAACTCGAATTACCTCCGCTAACAGCGGTTTACATTAGAAAGAAACATTAGAAGGGGGAAATTTTATGTATAGAGATGATTGCGTAGCAATGATTCTCGCAGGTGGACAAGGAAGCCGTCTGGGTGTGCTTACCGAAGACATTGCGAAGCCGGCAGTACCCTTTGGCGGGAAATACCGCATTATTGATTTTACCTTAAGTAATTGCACACATTCGGGAATATCCACTGTGGGGGTTCTTACACAGTACCAGCCTCTCGAACTGAACACGTATATTGGAAACGGCGGGCCGTGGGATCTGGATAGAAACCGGGGCGGTGTGTATGTTTTGCCTCCCTATGTAAAGATGAAAGCCGGAGAATGGTACAAAGGAACAGCCAATGCCATTTACCAGAACATCCCCTTTATTGAGAAATTCGATCCGACGTATGTGCTGGTCCTTTCCGGTGACCATATTTATAAGATGGATTATGTAAAAATGATAAAGCATCACAAACAGACGGGGGCTGCTGCGACCATTGCAGTGATGTCCATCCCCTGGGAGGAAGCGCACCGTTTTGGAATCATGAATACGGATGAGGACGGAAGAATTGTCGAGTTCCAGGAGAAGCCGGCAAACCCCATCAGTAATCAGGCGTCCATGGGAATCTATGTATTCAACTGGAAAGCATTAAAGGAATATCTGATCATGGACGAGCAGAACCCTAAATCCTCCAATGACTTTGGCAAAAATATCATTCCGCAGATGCTTGCGGCGGGCGAAAAATTGTATGCCTATGAATTTGAAGGGTACTGGAAGGATGTGGGTACCGTTCAAAGCCTCTGGGAAGCAAACATGGATTTAATCGCTTCTCCGCCTTTGTTTAACCTTCATGACAGTAACTGGAGAATCTATTCCAGGAATCCTGTCAAACCCCCGCATTATGCTGCGCCCAATGCGCAAATACGCAGCAGCTGTGTTACTGAAGGCTGCAATATCTATGGAACTGTAGAGCATTCCGTTATTTTTGAGGGTGTTACCATTGAGGAAGATGCCGTTATAAGAGACTGCGTCATTTTACCTAATGCCAGAGTGGGTAAGGGGGCTGTCATCGAAAAGGCCATTATCGGGTCCGGTGCCGTTATTGGAAACGGGGCGCAGATCGGGTTGAGAGATTCCGGGGATAATGTGCACAGGTCGGATATTTGCTCCGATGGAATTGTGCTCATTAAAGGAGGCATAACCATCGAAGATGGAGCTGAGATTTTCAAGAATTCCATGGTGTGAAGTATTCAGTAAAGGAGGTCTGGATGTATGATCGATACAATGGGTTTGATTTTAAATGAAAATAACATTCATATCAATGGACTTACGGAAAAACGAGCGGTGGCGGCGCTGCCCGTCGCCGGACGGTATAGGGTCATCGACTTTATCATGTCAAACATGGTAAATTCAAATATAACCAATGTGGGCGTTATTACACAGAATAATTACATGTCGCTGATGGACCATTTGGGCTCGGGCAAGGAATGGGATTTGAACCGGAAAAATGATGGGCTGCATATACTTCCTCCCTACGCCGGAAGGGGCTCCCACGGCATGGCGGATGGGAATATCGATATGCTCGGTGCTGTCGGCGGCTATATTCGAAAGAGCAAGCAAAAATATGCCCTGGTTTCTGAAGGAAATACCATCTGCAACATGAAGTTTGATGATGTTTTAGCCTTCCACTGCGATAACCAGGCAGATATCACCATTATCTATAATGTTGAAAATGAAAGTGATGAGCGGGGGCTTTCCGCCTATACCATACTGGAACACGACGAGGACCAACGGGTGACCAATATTGAAGTAAAACCCCGGCGTGCCAAGACGAGAAATGCTTCCATGGATATGTTCCTTATGGACAAGGGATTGCTCCAGTACCTGGTGGATGAAGCCATAGCCCGGGGTGAGCATAACTTTGTCAAGGATATACTGATAAAGAAGCTATCCAAACTGCAAATATTTGCTTATCGGTTTGATGGCTATGTAGGGAGGATCAACAGCATCAAATCGTATTATAACAACAATATGCGCTTCCTTGAATCGAAGGTGCGCAATGAATTGTTTGATCTGGAAAATCCCATTTACACAAAGATAAAGGATCAGGTGCCTACACGGTATGGAGAGCATGCCATCACCAATAACTGCATGATCGCAGACGGATGCACCATTGAAGGGGAAGTGACCAATAGTATCATTTTTAGAGGTGTATACATCGGCAAAGGTGTAAAGGTGAAAAACAGCATCATCATGCAGCAATCGGTGATACAAAGCGGCAGCGAGCTGGATCATGTGGTCATGGATAAGGAAGTTACAGTACGTGAGGGACGAAGGCTCATCGGCGAGGCCAATTATCCCATGATCATAGCGAAGGGCGCTGTGGTGTAGAGGGTAGAGGCAGGAATAAAAAACGGCAGGAAAAGAGAAAAAAGCATGGAAACCGCAAAGGAACCCATGCTTTTTATCGTCTGGGAAAGTTCTCTATCCCGGACAATATAAACATTGGATTTATGCGCATGTCAGCTTTTCCTCATACTTCGGAAAGATATATGCGCAAACAAAAGCGGCAAAGCCGCCTTTGTTCATGTATAGGAAATTGAAAAGCATAATTTCCTATACATGGGGTTTGCAAAGGGGATTCCCCTTGCCGTCTTAGGGGGGTGCTCAGGAGCGATAGCTCCGTCGAAGGGGACCTAGGGTCCCATAGCGAAGAACAAGGTGCGATAGCATTTTGTTCTTTACCCGCTGCCTATATGGGATCTGCCTTGCAGGCTTTAAACACGGTACCTACTACCTGTCCCAAATCACAGTAATTTGTGTCCAACAGAATCATGGGATTGATCTTTATAGGGTCCGGTCTTCCATTGGTCAGACATTGTTCATTCACGTATACTGCCACGATTTCCCCGAGAAACATCTCAAAGTCATAGATCGGGATGGTTTGAATCACTTTGCAAAGGAAATTCATGGGGCATTCCTGAATCATGGGTGCTTTTCCGAGGGAGTCGTAAAAAGGTGTAAACACATCAGACTTGTCTACAGTGCGCCCCGATGTGCTGCCGCAGAAATCCGTCTTCTGCACCAGATCGGAGGAAGGAATGTTGACGCTGAAGAATCCGGTTTCCTTAACACCGGAAGTGGTATAATGGGTATTTTTCAGTGAAACGTAAAGCACCGGCTTCTGGCTCACCACACCATAGGCGCCAAGGGTGGCGTAGTTTGGCTTGCCATTGACTTCCGCTCCCACAAGCACAGTAGGAAAAGGACCGAAGGGTCTGTTCTGGACTTTAATTTTTTCCATGGTAAAACCTCCTGCTTTTTTATTTTATTGCGCTTCCGGAAGCTGCATAAAAAAGTATAGTGGAAATCCGCAGAAAAGAATAGACTTTTTCTTTCCCATGGGTTATTATATTATAATAGTGCGCCCTAAGGACGATTTTTCAGTAGGGCATAGGAATGTGTTGATAAAGCCGATGCTTCTCAAAAGAGGAGAAATCGGCTTTTTTATTGTTCGAAGCAGAAGGGGGCTGACGGGAAGAAATTTTAATTTCCATATTGTTTCTATTTTGTAACTTCATTGTAAATATTTGCCCGAAGCATAGTATTAAACTATAAGTTGCATATAAATGTTGCGGGGGTAAAAATGAAAAGTATGATGAGGTATTTAAGAGAGCGGTCCTGTGAAAAATTATTGCTGATGACAATAGCTATTATTATTCTTATCTTCTGCAATGGAGATATAAAAAGTGAAACGATCCGCCAGTATGACAATGCCTTTTCTGCCGCTAATGTTTCTGCGAATAAGAATAATCCTGAATTGAACTCAAAAAGTATTGCCGGCATTTGCATAAAAGGCTTTACTACCAAAGATGCAAGCACAAACCAATATTGCAAGGAATATACGGAGCCCTCCTTGATCAATGAATTTTATAGCCTGCTAAAAAATCAGAAATATACTAAGACGGACCAAAAATGCGATAGATATTACCGGATAGAATTATTTGACGAAAACCAAAAGTCCCTTTTAGAAGTAACGTTCGGTTCAAGAGAAATAAGCTTTAACAGAGACTGCAGGCTCGTAGAAACTGTCATTGAAAAAGGGACCTATGAAGTGGAAAATTGGGTGTATCTGTATTCAAAGGCATTGTATGAGGGGGCAATACTGGATCCGGAGCACCTTAAATACCCGGCAAAGATACAAATATCCGATGATTCCTATTCGGTTGAAATAGTGGACAAAGGGAATTATAAAATAAACCCATACGAAGTTTGCCCGCAGCTATATAATTTTGTGAGCGACTATTTTTTCCATAAGGAGTTTGAAATCGTTGAAAGTAAAAGAATCTACGACCGGAACCTGCTGGAACTGGAAACATCTAAAACAAAAAACACGGAAAGCTGTATTCTTATGGAAGCTGCCAGCACTGGAACCTGCCTTAATATAGTTTCTGAAAATAGGTATGATGAAAAGTGCGAAGGAGATTATCTTGTCCTGTCAAAATCCCAGAAGGCGCCGAAGCTGTATCAATTGATTGCCAGCAACATGATATTTTATATTAGAGTAGAAGATGCATTTGATACTGCTTTTCAGGCTATTTTTAATGCCAACAGGAGCATAGCAAAGGAAATAACTCCAGAGGAAATCAAGGAACTGTTCGATGGAAATAAACTCTATTACATGGACTATATTAGCAGGAACCTTGGTATAGAAGATTTCCACGGAAGGACTCCGGATAATCTGGAAGTAAAACAAATAAAACTGGATAATCAAAATGTCCCCTACACTGTTTTAACTGTTTCAAACCCTTTTGACTTGAGAATGCTGATCTTCAAACCGGGTACGGGTGATGACAGGCGCTTTGTAGGCTGTATCGACTTTGGCGGTCACATGGCGGGGAACGGATATGCGCTGAAAAACATAGCGGATAAAACCTTCATCGTAGGAAATAAATGCAAGGGGCATGGGACTGGGGAATCCAGGTACTTCGAAGAATGGTATACCGTCAATGATGAAGGTGAAAAACTGGTTTTGAGCTTCCCCTATGACGAATATAGGGAGGGGCCTTATGGAGGATATTCCTTGCATGCGAATAGCATCGAAATCAACACGGGGAGTGAAACCAATATTTCGGTGGACTATGATATTAAGAAAAGGTATTTTCTCGATGTGGCTGCTTCGGATGCGCATGGAATGGTAGAAGTGCCTGGAAATAAGACCGTTGTATTCAAATGGGATAATAAGAAGAAAATATTCGTATCGGAATATGCTACGAATGAGAAGGGGAGTACGGATATACCGCCGGAGTGCAGGGATATTACAAAAAATTGTGATAATATCCTTGAGAAATATTCTGATAAGCTGGATGAAAACATAAAGTCCATACCGGAAGAACAAAATGAAGATAAAAGAAATAGCAGAATAAAATCAATAGAATATTTTTTGAATGACTGCACCGATTCCGATAAAAAGACAGAAATTAGCAGGGCGTTGAGGAGTATAAATGCAGGGTGATAACCGAAAAAGTACGGTTAGGCCCAGTGAGTAAGCAATTATATGAACTAATTGTTCAAGACACTGATTTAGTGACACTCTGCGGGTCTAACCCTCATCCCCTAGCCCCTTCTACCGGGCTTGGTAGAAGGGGAGAAGCAGTTCTATTCCCATTCTCTCCCTCTACCAATTTTGGGAGAGGGAGTTGGAGGGTGAGGGTTAAAACTGAAAAGCTACTTAATAGCATGTTTTCCTTTTTCGGTCAGTGAATATTCCACCAATACCCCTTTACTTACTTTTAATTCAGCAGGTAACCCAAAAGTGCGCACTTACTTTTTCTTCCATGATGCTATATACTCTATAGTGTAAAGTCAATTAGAGTATAGAAATGGAGGTAGGGTCTATGAAGGTGATAGCATTTAACGGAAGCCCCAGGAAGGAGTGGAATACTGCAGCTCTCCTCAATAAAGCGCTGGAAGGAGCCGCATCGCAGGGAGCGGAAACGGAGCTTGTCAATCTTTATGATTTTGACTTCAAAGGGTGTATCAGCTGCTTTGCCTGTAAGCGGATAGGGGGTAAGAGTTACGGAAAGTGTGCAGTAAAGGATCCCTTGGAACCGATTCTCAAAAAAGTTGAGGAAGCGGATGCCCTTATTTTGGGATCTCCTATTTATTTTGGTGAGACAACGGGAGTAATGAGGTCCTTTATGGAACGGTTGATGTTTCCTTATTGTGTGTATGCGGAGGGTTATCCGTCTCTTTTTAAGAGGAAAATAGCAACGGGTTTTATATACACCATGAATGTTAGTGATGATTATATGGATCAAATTGGTTATACACAGAAATTTGCAGCAACAGAAGGTGTTATGCAGAATCTTTTCGGCTCGTCAGAATCATTGATTGTTACGGATACCTATCAATTTGACGATTATTCCAAGTATGTTTCAACCGTATGGGATGCGGAAAAGAAAGCAAGGCGGAGGAAGGAAGAATTTCCAAGGGATTGCGAAAAAGCTTTTGAAATGGGGGTAAGATTCGCCCGGTAAATTAATATTTGTTAATAATTCAAATCGGAAAGCATAGCGGCAAATGCTTATGCTGCTATATTTATGTAAGATATAGATAAACAAAAACCTGGCGGTTGGTTCGCCAGGTTTTTACTCATAAGGCGAGGGTCAATGATGCAGTTTGAACCCCTGCCCCAGCACTTCATGGGTGTCACTAATGATGATAAAAGCCTCCGGGTCCTGAGATTTTACCAGGGCCTTGAATTTTCCTACCTCCGTTTGCCCCATGACCACCATCAGCATTTCCTTGCTGTTTCCGGTATACCCTCCCAGGGAAGGAATTTTGGTTAATCCCCTTTCCAGGTTTTCCAGAATGACAGCACTGATTTCATCCGCTTTATCTGAAATAACATAGGCCACCTTTGAATATACCAGGCCCATTTGAACCATATCGATGGTTTTGCTGGTTACAAATACCACGATCAACGCATAAAGCGCCTTTTCTGCATCGAATACGATTCCTGCCAGCACGATTACAACGGTATCAAACAGCAGAGTCGCTTTGCCGATACTCATGCCGGTATACTTTTCAATAATCTTGGCGCAAATGCTAAAACCGCCGGTAGAACCGTTTCCCAGAAAGACGATACCCAGGCCTGCCCCAATTCCGATTCCACCATAGATGGATGCCAGCAGCGGGTTTGTGGTAAGGACCGGGAAGTCCTTTGTAACAAGGATGAGAGCCGGGAGAAGCAGTGTTCCTATAATGGTTTTTATTCCAAATCTCCTGCCTAGAAGAAAACCTCCTGCAATAAATAGCGGGATATTAATCCCCCATTGCGTGATGGCGGGTTCCAATCCGAATTTCTCCTGGATGATGGTGGATAATCCTACAACACCACCCGATGCAATTTGATTAGGATTCAGCAGCAGATTAAAACTGGCTGCAGCGATAAAACAGCCGCAAAACAGCAGAATGTATTCAATGACGGAATGAAGCGGGCTGATTAAAGGGATCAAGGGTTGTTTCCTGCGCATTTTCGAACCTCCACAAAACTATTTAAACTTGTAAAATAAAACAGGGTCTATGATTTTGCTACACCCTGCATGGACGCTAGGATGCATAGGCGAGCAGCAAGCAGTGCTTGCAACCAGCCCATGAAGGGCCCGCAAAAAAGACCAGCTAATTATTTTACGGCGTTTTACATAAATTCAGTTTATTTTATCATAGAAATTCTCTACAGTGAACAGGAAAGAATTGAAGGCGGCGGAACTATCATAATATAACGGATTTTCTTATATGTATTATATAGGTAGTGTGAAAACACAGCAATTCTTCTTCGCGGGCCGCTCGTGGACTTCACCTGCGGAGGGCGTAATCTGTAGAACGGCTTTTTTCACATCCGGCCGGGGGAATAAATTAGACAAAGAGGGGCGGATTGTCATGCGGATTGTTATTGTGGATGAATATGTTCTGGTAAGGAAGGGAATGGCGACTCTGGTGAACCAGGAGCCGGAGGTCGAAGTGGTTGGAGAGGCTTCCTCCATAGCGGAGGCCCTTCGGGTTATTAAGTCGGTAAGCCCTGACCTGGTATTGATGGATATTTACGTAAAAAAAGAGTGCAGTCTGGATATGATTAAAAAACTTAAATCTGACGGTTTGGACTGCAAGTTCATTATCCTTACCTCCAATGCAAGTGCGGTAGAGTTTATGGATGTATTGCATTCCAATACGGATGGATACCTTCAGAAAGCGGCACTTCCGGAGGAAATCCTCCATGCCGTCCGGCAGGTGGGCCGGGGGAAACGGTATTTTGATCCTGTAGTGCTGGATTACTTCATGAAAGGAAATAAAAGCAGTGATATCCAGGAATTAACTCCCCGGGAAGTGGAAGTTCTTATTGCTCTGGGTAAAGGCTTTAACAACAGGCTTATTGCAAAAAACCTTTATATTACGGAATACACGGTGAAAAAACATATCAGCCGGATTTTATTCAAGCTGAATCTCAGGGACCGCACACAGGCGGCTCTGTATGCAAACTCAACGGGCTTGACGAAATACCGGTGAAAGTACGGATACCAAGGTCTACCTGAATCGAATTTGGGTAGGCCTTTTTAATGGTCAGGGAATTAGAGCCATTTTACTCATTTTATTCGGAAAGCACAATCGCGGGTAAAACGGCTGCGCCGATTTATTCTTTGTTTTGTAACCAGTACTACTAAAGGATACTCTCAAATGGTATTTATAGATACCTGCGCTAAACCATAGTGGAAACCGCTGTATTGTGAATGGGAAAGAGGGATATATCAAAGGATGGAATAAAAGAGTGGCCTTTGTAGGGAAGCAATTCAATAGGTGAATTAGTATAATAAAAAAACGAAAGAAAGCTTGCATCATATACATTCAAAAGGGTTATAAACAGTAAAAAGGCGCTTTGGGAAAATAATTACCCGATTGAATATTCCAAATTCTCTGTGAATATATGTAATTAATACAATATACCGGACAACTTTCAGATGCTATTTGTAATTGTACAGGAGGGAAGCTTATGATAAGACCATTTCTAAAGTGGGCAGGGAACATACTCACTGTTGCCTTATTAATTATTGCGGGAATGTCCGTCTATTCCATCCTCCAATCGAGAATGCACCCGGGCCAGGTACCTTCGATCCTGGGATACATGCCCATGTCCGTATTAACAGGAAGCATGCGGCCCGTATTAGAGCCCGGGGATATGATCCTTGTCCGGAAAAAAGACCCCGGCGCCATTCAAACGGGCGATGTCATTACGTACCGGATGGATGCCAATACGCTTGTTACCCATAGAGTTGTGGAAATCGTAAATAAGGATGGAACGTTGCAGCTCAGGACTAAGGGAGATGCAAACAACACGGAAGATGAAAAACTGGTCGCATCGAACCAGATTATCGGATCGTTGTTCGTAAGAATTCCTTATGGAGGCTATGCAGCCAAGTTTGTCAGAAACCCCGCGGGGTTTTTTATACTCATCCTGATTCCTATCCTTTTGTTGATTGTGGGAGAAGTAAAAAAAGTTACTACTGCCCTTGAAGATAATCAAAAGAAAAAACAAAGTTCTTAATCCATCCTAAATACAGACTATAAATTATGCCTTATTCCAGTAATTTTGAACGCACCAGTAAAAGGAGTATTTTACATGCCAGTGTTTGCGAAAAAGCCCAGGGAGGTGGGACCGGCGAGGGCAAGAAAAAGGGGGGTAAATGAAATGCCCCCGAAGGTTTATAAAAAAATTCTTCTGCTTGACTCCGGTACAGTAGAGGAAGAAAAGGAATTCAGTTGCGAGAGAAAGGTCCAAAGGAAAGATTAATTAAAGAGAAGGAGTGTCTTTATTATGAAATTTAGAGTAGTGATTAGTTTTGTTTTGATTGGTTTATTGGCTTTTGCAGCAGGTTTGGGAACTGTTGCCTACTTTACGAGCACTGCAACCAGCACAGATAATACATTTACCGCCGGAACGTTGAATATAGCCAGTCCCGGAACAATCAGCAGCTCGCTGCCGGTTGGCAATATATTTCCCGGGTGGGAATCAGGGACGAAGACCGTTACCGTCAGCAACACCGGCTCTCTTGATTTTAAATATAGAATCAGTGTAGCGGCATTGACAGGAAACCGGCTGTATGACGGTGTAACCCCGCTGCAGGTAAGTGTAAATGGCGGAGCCTTCAAAGATATCAGCAAACTGGGATATGTTGAACTGGGAACCATAGCTGCGCAAGGAACAGGTACATTTACCATCGCATTTAAGCTGCCTGTAACTGCCGATAATGCTTATCAGGGTGCAACCGGTACTTTCCAATTCGTATTTGATGCTACACAGACCAATAACGCAGGTTGGAACCAGTAGGCCATGGATCGGTGAAAATATAATTTCTACGGCGGAAGTAATATTTTCACTCTCCTCGAAGAGACCGCAAAATTTTGGAGGTAGTTTATGAAAAAAAGATTCTATATAACATTGATCGCAATTGCTTTAATCTGTGCAATCGCAGGAGCTTCTACCATGGCTTACTTTACAAGTTCCGCAACCAGTGCCGGCAATGTATTTGGCGCCGGTACCCTGAAAATAGGCAGGTTGAATGCAAATAACCAGCCGGAAGAGGCATTTGCAGCGCTCGGCTTTGGAAATCTGGCGCCTGGCGTAACCTCGGCAGCACAAACAACAAATTTAAAGAATGTAGGTACTTTACCTTTTAATGTGTACCGCATAACAGCAGATACCTTTACATACGCTCCGAGTACGCTGAGTCCGGATCTCGCGAAGCTCATTACCATTCATGTTGTACTTGGAGGCAAAGCTGTATATACAGGTCTCCTCTCGGACCTGGTGGCTGCGAATGGGGGATATTTCGATCCGATTACGCAAGTTGCCGTGGGGCAGGATATACCCATGAGCGTCACCGCTACATTAAGTCCGCAGGCAGGGAATGCCTACCAGAGCGCTTCCGTAAAATGCAATTTCAAGGTGTACGCACAGCAGGTAGAAGTACCTTTTAACGGGCAGCAGAATACCTGGGTGAATTTTGGAACGGCAGTGGATGAAAACGGAAATTCCAGCGGCCCCACCTTCAGTGTCAAAGGGAAGAATGATGGGGATTGGGTAGTGTTCGACTACGACTGGATACCGGCGGATAAAATATCGGAATTTTATAAGATAAGCCTTAAGCATCATACCGGCGATGATACGACAACCATTGAAGAGAAAAGAATTCTTCTCAGTTTCAGGGAAGGAATCATATCTACGGATGGAATAGATTCCTGGGATGTTCTGTTTGATGTGGGCTCGGATATAATCAAAATCAGAAAATCTGCACTGCCCGGCAGCTGGCAGGGCTTTGAAGTAAAATTCGAGGGTGCGCAGAATGTCACAGGGCCTATATCGAATCCATGGAATATAAAGTTTGATAAAGCGATTCCTTACCAGTATTGGTCCTTAAATCGAATCGGATAGGTAAACCCATAGTCAGGGTGGTTGCAGACGAACGTCCCTGACAATGAAGACACCGTGACTGTTAATCTTCATAGAACCACAAAACTCAGGTTGCCTGAGTTTTTGTGGTTTATGAAGAAGGAGGTGGACAGTGAAAAAGAAGATGTATAAAAAAAGAATCTCCATAGCCATCCTGCTGCTTATGGTTTTCAGCATAGTCAGCCTATGGAATGTGGAGATCTCCTACGGCGCAGATAATCCCAAAGCCACGGTATACATACATGGCAATACGGATGCCGGACCCGTATTCTCCGGGGATGGTAACATGGGGGGCGGACTATGGGCACCCGGAGTTACGAAAAGCGGAACATTGCGAATTATGAACAACTACCCGGACCGGGTCCAGGTGGGTAGCCTGGGGTTGTCCATGAAACTGGAAAGACTGCAGGAGGAAGAATACCAGCCTGTAAACGATAAAGAACTGTATAAACTTTTTGCGCAAAGCATGAAGCTGACAATAAAAAAAGGGAGGCTTTTGGTCTTCAGCACAACCCTTTTTGACCAAAGCTTTTATGAGATGCTATACCAGAAAGACAGTGATACCTATAAGGGGTATCCATTGCCTGCACTGGACAAATTCAATATCAACAGCGGGGATCATGCGGATTTGCAATACACCGTCCATATGGACGAAAGTGCAGGAAATGAGCTGCAAGGGGTTAAAGCTACCGTTGCATTCATTATCAACTCCACACAGAATCCTGTCCCTTATGAACCGGGTGATTCGGATAATCCGCCAGGCCCAAGCAGTACGCCAGGCCCGAGCAGTACGCCCGGCAACAACAATGGAAAGGATACAAATGGGCACTGGGCCCATGACTGCATAAAAACACTTATTGAAAAAGGGGTTATAAAAGGGTATCCCGACAATACTATACGGCCGGAAAACTATGTCACAAGGGCAGAAGCAGCCGCTCTGGTCGGGCGGGCATTAAAACTGGAGGTTCCCAATAAAACCTCTACAAGCTACGTCGATTTTATTCCGGATTGGGCAGCAGGCTGGATTTCCGTAACTTCGGGAAAAGGAATATTCGAGGGCTATCCGGGAAAGAAGTTCAAATCCAACCAATACATAACGAGAGAGGAAATGACAAAGGTACTGGTCAAGGCTTTTGATAAAAAGCTCAATGGGACACTGGAACTATCTTTCAGCGATAGAGAAAAAATATCGGCCTGGGCACTGCAGTATGTGAAAGCCGGGGTTCAAAGCAAGGCTATTGAAGGATATCCGGATAATAGCTTCAAACCTGCTGCAAACATGACAAGAGCAGAGATCTTTACGCTCATCTGCAAGCTGTTAGGTTATCACGAAGAACATATAAGTAAGAAATAGTAGAACAGTAAAGGAGGTGGACAGAATTGCGATCTAGGAAAGGAAAACCCTCTATTTTAAGGATGATTCTCCGCAGGACCGTAGGATTCGTTATTGCCGGTATCATTGTGAGCATGACGTTTTCATACGATACCGGAACCTACTCCATTTTCAGTTCTTCAACGGGGAGCGAGCTGCGGGTAAAAGCGGCAGAGACGAAGGATATCATCCGGAGTTTTACAACAAACCATGCAGAGAATCCTACAAAGCTTCAAATCAGCAGGGCAGAGGATATTCCCTACGATCCTGTTATCTATTTTGACATCGAAGGAGAAGCTGCAAACTACATTCTGCATGTTAACTCCATAAAGCTAAAAAAGAATGGAGTTTATGAAATCCCCATCGAGCCGGATGTAAACTATAACCAGTATTTCTCCCTCTATAACAAACCCTATGAAAAAGTAGAGGGAACGGTGAAAATTAAATTTCTCAATGAGTTTATCAATGAAGAAGTTAAAATCACCTTTGATAAATGCTATCTCCAAAGTATCTTTTATGAAAAAATAAAAAGAAAGGTAATCGTTGAGCCGAAGGATCTGGTACGGAACCAGGTGGCACAGTTAAACGAAGTTACCGAACCGGAAGGCTATATATCTCCCTTTGGCAGCGATGCAGCAAGTGCCGGACTACTGGATCTGATGCTCTATACTGCAAAGCAGAGAGGCTGGCAGGAGGTCAAATGGGACGAAGGGGAAGACTATATTTCAAAGCCCCAGTTGGATGCAGGACAGACCGGCATAATTGGCATTATTGCCCCTAAATTGGCCGAGTATATCGATCGTCTCCATGGGCTGACGGAAATCTTACGGGATAAGCTCCAGAAGAAAAACCTGGAAGCAGATGAACTCGCGGCAAAAGTGAAAAAGCTGGATGAGGAAAAGACGGAACTGGAAAAGGAAAAAATCCAGCTGGCAGCCAGTGTCCAGGAGTTGAGCAGTACCATAGCAAAAATGAAGGAAGAAGCGAAAAAAGAGGTACCGGCAGTCAAAACACCGGTTCCGGCACAGGGAACTCAACCCACAGCCACGCCAAAAGCAATAGAGACACCAAACCCAGCGCCGATGGGAAGTCCTCTGCCGACGGGAACTCCGCAAGTGCCGACGGCTACTCCGGCACCAACAGCCAGTCCGACGGTACCACCCTCAGCAACACCTTCGCCCGGTACAGCACCTGCGACAACACCGGAGCCGACACCCGGTCCGGCACCGTCTCCTGCAGCAACCCCGGTACCAGTACCTGAACCGGCACCGGGGCCGACGCCACCGCCCCTGGAGGCACCGGCAGTATCAGCAACGCCAGCGGCGGCTCCTCAGCAGGCTGAAAGTATAGCCCCCACCAGTAGTAATAAATAACGATACATAAAAAGGAAAAGGAATGGCAGCATTCCTTTTCCTTTTTATGCTAAGAGCTTCGCTCTTTTTACTCCATGGCAAACTTTGAAACAGTGGACAGAAGATTTTGTGCCATATCGGCCAGGGAAGCTGCTGAGGCGGAGACTTCTTCCATGGAAGCCGATTGTTCTTCGATGGATGCCGTTACTTCCTCGGCGATGACTGTGTTTTCCCCTGAAATGCTGGCAAGGGACCGAACGGACTCCACCACCTGTTCCGTTCCTGCCGATACTTGCTGTGTGACCGCTGATACATCCTGAATGCGGCGGCTGATTTCATCAAAGCCTGCAATAATATTTTCAAAGGACTTGTACGCCTGGTCTACCTTTTGGGCTCCCTCATCAATGCTTTTTTCCTCATGAACAATGGAGCCAATGACTTCCTCTACATCCGATTGGATTTCTCGTACGATGGAAGTAATGCTTTTGGTGGAATTTGCAGATTGTTCCGCCAGCTTCCGTATTTCGTCTGCCACAACGGCAAAGCCTCTTCCCTGCTCACCGGCTCTGGCAGCTTCGATGGCTGCATTGAGGGCAAGTAAATTTGTTTGCTCGGAGATTCCGGTAATAATGGCTACAATATTTTCGATGCTTTTGGACTTTTCCGAAAGAGTGGTAACTTTTGATACCGATTCTTTAGAGGTATCTCCGATGAGATTCATCTGTTCCTTTACCAGTGTCAGGTCCTCTTTACCGTCGATGGATAATTTGTTTACTGCCAAAACCTGGCTGGAAATACTCTGAATGTTCTCTGCTGTCTGTTCGGTTCCGGTGGACAATTCTCCCAGTGTAGTTACGATATTTGCGATATTCTGGCTCTGCTCACCGGCCCCCGCCGACACTTGCTGGATGGAGACGGAAATCTGCCCGGAAGCGGCGGATGCCGTCTCACTGGCGGCCATGAGTTCCTGGGACGAAGTGGCGACCAGGCCGGATGCAGTATGGATTTGTGCAACCAGAGATTTTAGGTTGTACAGCATAGCATTGAAGGAGCTTGAAAGGTTTATGATTTCTTTCAGTTTGCTTTTCCTAAGTTTTACCTCCTCTATGGACAAGTCCCCATCCGCCAGCTTCTTAAAAGAGGCATCCAGTCTTTCCAGAGGCCGTGAAATTCCAAATGCCAAAGCGAGGCCTGCCGCTATGGTGATGACAGCACCGGCAACCAGAATGATCATTGAAAGGAACTCAAGAAAATCGGCTTCTTCTCTACCTGCCTGGCTTCTATCCTTCATAACAGTCTGGGCTACATCAGCCAAAGCATCAAGGTTGGCCAGCAGCTCTTCCGCTTTTTGTGTGCCTTGTGGAATGAGATGCATCAGCGCACTTTCGTTATTTTCCTTTTTGGCGGCAAAGGCACTGTCAAGGATTTTATGCAGCTCCTCTTCATTGGCTTTGGCTTTTGCCAAAAGCTCCTTCCCTTCGCCGATGACTAATAGTTTTTCAATGGCGCTGACATGCTCCTTTGCGTCTTCCAGCGCTTGTTTATATTTGTCAATATTGTTGTCGAGTCCCGTAATGAAGTAACCCCGTGCGTACATGACTTGCAGGGCGGCATGGGTGGAGTATTGTTCGATGTTGAGTAGTTTGGTTACATCCTTTTCCATCAGGTCTTTGTTAGTCCAGGTAATAGTCCGGATGGAATAAATGCTGATACCCTGCAAAATCACCATTATGGTTAGAAGAAAAGCAAAGCCCAGCACTAACCTTGTCTTGATCGAATGTTTCATTATTGGCAATCCCCCTGAAAATAAAATGAAAACAACTAAAATACAAAATATTACTAAATTCTACTTATTATTTACTTAATTATATAGTAAATATTTCATAAAGTTATTTGCACGTTTGCACAATTTTGATTAATTTTCAGCAATGGAATTTGGTTGTATGTTACAATTACCTTTTGCTCCATTAGTTCAAGTCCTCCTGTTTTTCGCGGAGGGATATCACAATTCGTGGTTGGAAAACCAACGGTATAGTGATATAATAAGTTACGATATTCATAAAGGGTAGGAGTTATTTTATGCCTTATAAGAGGTGCTTATGGTGAGACTTGGGTTTCTTGGACCAAGGGGGACTTTTTCCCAGGAGGCTGCGGAAGGATACATAAAAGGAAAGCAGGCGTATACCTGCGTCGAATATGCTACAATCACGGATTTGATTTTGGCAGTACAAACCGGTGCCATTGACGAGGCTATTGTTCCTATGGAGAACTCTCTGGAGGGAGCAGTAAATGCCACGATGGATATGCTTACCGGAGATTCGGATATAATGATCAAGGCTGAAATCGTAATCCCCATACGGCAGAATTTGCTCATTGCCGGGCAAACGCCTGTCAGCGAATTAAAATACATATTGTCACACCCGCAGGGGGTGGGGCAGTGCCGAAACTACATAGCAAAATACTTTCCGAAAGCGGAGATTGTGTACGTACACAGTACGGCTGCTGCTGCAGAAGCTGTTGCGAAGGGGAGAGAGCAGGCTGCTGCCATAGGAGCTGCTGCTGCAGCGGAGGTATATGGCTTGAAAATTCTTGCTTCCGATATTCAGGACGGGAACAACAATATGACCCGGTTCGTGGTCTTATCCAAAGGCGATGCGGTGAAAACCGGAAATGACCGGACCTCCATTGTTTTTTCCACCGACGACAGACCCGGCAGCTTATACAGAGTGCTGGATATTTTTAACCTTTGGAATATCAATCTGACAAGAATTGAGTCAAGACCTGCCAAGAACCAGTTGGGCAGCTATATATTTTTTGTAGATATCGAAGGTCACAGGGAGGACGAGGATGTAAGAGATGCCCTTACAATGGTACGAAAAAAGGTGTCTTATTACAAGTTTCTTGGTTCCTATCCGGCGCATAGAATGGAACAATAGGGTTTGAAGTTGTGTTTTTTGGGGAATATTTTCCATAGTATATGTCGGATTGGCGGGAAATTAAACCATTGGATTCGATTTAATGGTATAATGTTTTGGACTATTTAGTGTGTGGGGTAGATTTTATGGGTATATTTGAAAAGGAAATAGATATTACAAGAAATATTAAGATGATTGAGTGGCTGAAAAGCGAACTGCTGACAGATGTGGCGAACCTGTATAAGGCATTGGTAAATGGAATGAAGGAGGAGATTCACGAGACGGTATCCGAAACTCTTTCCAACATCATTCTGATATGCTATCTTTTGGGAAGGCGGTTGGGTATCAGCTATAATGCCATCGAAATGAAAATTGAAAATAAAGTAAAGTTGGGATTGATAGAAAATCATGATGTTGAAAAGTATTATGGGGATCTGTCTGAACTGGCAAAGCACCTGAATAGTTCCAGACTGAAAAAGAAGGAATTTTAGATATGGATAATAAGAAGTTTTCAGGCATATTTACTCCGCGGGCGAGCTTCTACCTGTGGTTTATCTTCGCTCTGGTTGTGGTGATTAATATTCTGGATTGGAGAGTTGCTATTCCGGGATATATCCTGCTGCTCTTTCTTTTGTATTATAACTTCAGGTCCAACTATGTCAGGCAAAGGGAAATAACCAAGTATATAGAGAATCTTACCTTTAATATCGATACGGCAACAAAGGATACCTTGCTGAATTTTCCCATGCCGTTGGTATTGATTGAGCTGGATGGTACCATCATATGGTATAATTCCTCCTTTCGGACGATTTTTGACGGGGTGCAGCTGCTGGAGAAAGCCATAAGCAGCTTTATTAACGATTTGGAACCGGGAAGTCTCATTACCAGTGAAGGAAAGGTTTCACGAGAGATCACCGTCAATGGAAAGCACTTCAATGTTTTGGGGAACTATGTAAAAATCGATGGTAAAATTGAGCGGGATGAATATATTCTGATGCTGTACCTGATTGATACGACGGAACTGGTAGCTTTAAAGAAACGATATGAAGAGGAAAAGGTAAATGTCGGACTCATTGTAATCGATAATTATGATGATCTGATGCAAAGTATGGAGGACGCAGCCCGCCCCCAAATGCTGGCGGAAATCGAAAAAAAGGTCACACAGTGGATGAACTTTACCGGAGGCGTAATTAAGAAATTTGAGCGGGATAAGTATATATTTGTCTTTGAGGCGCAATACCTCAAGAGCATGGAAGAAAAAAGGTTTGAGCTGCTGGATACGGTAAAGGAAATTAACCTGGGCAACAAAATTCCCGTAACCTTAAGCATGGGATTCGGCATCAATGGAAAATCCCTGGCAGACAATTTCCACGCTGCCGCAGCCTCCATCGACATTGCCCTGGGCCGTGGCGGGGATCAGGTGGTAGTAAAGAACGGCGATAACTTCAGCTTCTATGGAGGTAAAACCAGGGAACTGGAGAAAAGAACCCGTGTGAAGGCCCGCGTCATCGCCTACGCATTAAGAGAACTCATCGATCAGGCTCCTATGGTAATGATCATGGGGCATGAAAATGGTGATCTGGACTCTCTGGGAGCTTCTCTGGGTCTGTACAGAGTAGCGAAAAACCGTGGGAAGGATGCTTTTATTATCCTGAATCAGTCCAACCCTACCATTGACAACCTGGTGGGAAAGATAGAAAAATCCTCAGAGCATGAGGGCCTGTTTATGGACAGGAGCGAAGCTCTGGATATGATCAATAAAAAGACACTGCTGATTGTAGTGGATACCCATCGACCGGGATTTACCGAGTGTCCCGAGCTATTGAAGCTCACAAGCCAGGTGGTGGTCATCGATCATCACCGGAGAGGTGCAGATTTTATTCAGGACGCGGTGCTGACCTACCAGGAGACCTATGCTTCATCCACGTGTGAGCTGGTGACGGAAATATTGCAGTATGTGGATGAGAAAATCCGGCTCCGGCCGGTAGAGG
Source organism: Bacillota bacterium (assembly GCA_023419605.1). Taxonomy (GTDB): domain Bacteria; phylum Bacillota; class Clostridia; order Acetivibrionales; family JAEZXR01; genus JAEZXR01. The sequence goes on from JAEZXR010000050.1 coordinate 28,771, forward strand.
CGGAAGCTCTTTATGCCGGAATTGTAGTGGATACAAAGAATTTTACCTTCAAGACAGGGGTACGGACTTTTGAAGCAGCTTCATTCCTGCGGCGCCACGGTGTGGACACCATATCGGTGAAACAGTTGTTTCAGAATGACCTGCACACCTATACGACGATTTCCAATGTGGTGAAAGAGGCGGAGATATTAAATGACAATATTGCCATATCGCTTTGTCCGCCCAATACAAAGAATGCACAGTTGATTGCTGCCCAGGCCGCCGATCAGCTGCTGACCCTTACAGGGATTGTGGCTGCATTTGTGCTCAGCAGTGTTGGCGATGAGATTTGGATCAGCGGAAGATCCCTGGGAGATATTAATGTCCAGGTAATACTTGAAAAACTTGGCGGAGGCGGGCACTTAACGGTGGCAGGCGCACAGCTCCAGGGCATCAGCTTGACGGAAGCCAAGGACCGCCTTAGCAAAGCCATTATGAACTATATAGAAGCAGGAACGAAGGAGAGTTGAGGAATGGAACCCTCATCCTCCGATTCAGTATAAATTTATTTGATATAAAGCGAACACAAGGGAGGATATGACAATGAAGGTAATACTTAAACAAGACGTAAAAGGTTTGGGAAAAAAGGAAAGCCTGGTGGAAGTTAGCGACGGGTACGCAAGAAACTTCCTGTTTCCAAAGGGATTGGCAGTAGAGGCCAGCGCTTCCAATATAAATGTTATGAATACCAAAAAGGAAGCGGAAAAGACCAAGAAGGACCGTGAGCTTGCAGAGGCCAAGGCCCTTGCCGAAAAGCTGAATGCCGTAACGGTTGTGATCAAAACCAAAGCCGGTGATAACGGAAAGCTCTTCGGTTCCATCACCAGCAAGGAAATCTCCGAGAAGTTGAAGTCTCAGCACAAACTGGATGTAGATAAAAAGAAAATGCACCTGGAAGAAGCGATTAAGTCTATAGGAACAACGACAGTGGATGTAAAGCTCTATCCCGGGGTTAGCGCAAAGCTGACGGTAAAGGTGGAACTGGAGTAATGAATTGAGAATTGAAAATGGAAAATTGAAAATGAGCAAACATTAATTAATTTTCCATTCTCAATTCTCCATTTTCAATTCGTATGTTTGGGGAGTTTTAGGATGGATGTTAGTGCTTTGGGAAGGATACCGCCGCAGAATGTAGAAGCAGAGCAATCGGTTATCGGTTCGATGCTGTTGGATAAGGAAGTCATACCTACCATTACTGAAATATTGAAGAATGATGACTTCTACAGAGAGGACCACAAAGAGATTTTTGAGGCTGTTATGGACCTCTTTGAGCGAGCGGAACCGATTGATCTCATAACCATATCGGAACAATTAAAGTCGAGGGGAACTTTGGAGACCGTCGGAGGTCTGGAGTACCTGACCACCGTGGCAAATGCCGTACCGACGACTGCCAATGCAAGGCACTATGCAAAAATAGTTGAAGAAAAGTCATTGCTGAGGAAGCTGATCAGGGCTTCCTCCGATGTTGTAAATATGGGGTATGAGGCGTCGGAGGATGTTGCATACGTATTGGATAAAGCGGAAAAGAGTATTTTTGATATCCTGCAGAAGAGGAATGTGAAAGGCTTTACGCCGATAAAGGAAGTTCTGATTGAAACCTTTAACCGGCTGGAAGAGCTCTATAACAGCAAAGGCCATGTAACAGGCATACCCACGGGCTTTGCAGATCTGGATTATAAGATGTCGGGGCTGCAGAATTCCGATCTGATTCTCATCGCCGCCCGTCCTGCCATGGGTAAGTCCGCGCTGGTGCTGAATATGGCCCAGTATGCGGCTATGCATGCGAAAGTACCGGTGGCCATCTTCAACCTGGAAATGTCCAAGGATCAGTTGGTAAACAGAATGCTGTGCACCGAAGCCATGGTGGATAGCCAGAAGATGAGGACCGGTAAGCTGGAGGATGATGACTGGATGAAGATTGCCAGGGCTTTGGGACCGATGTCGGAAGCCCCTATCTATATTGATGATACACCCGGCATCAGCATTATGGACATACGGTCCAAATGTAGAAGGCTGAAATTAGAGAAAAACCTTGGATTGGTCGTGATTGACTACCTCCAGCTGATACAGGGAAGAGGTAAATCTGACAGCAGGCAGCAGGAGGTTTCGGAAATATCCCGGTCGTTGAAGATTTTGGCCAAGGAAATCAATGTGCCTGTTATCACCCTGTCCCAGTTGAGCCGTGCTGCCGAGCAGAGAACCGATCATAAGCCCATGCTCAGTGACTTGAGAGAATCGGGTGCCATCGAGCAGGATGCAGATATTGTTATGTTTATCTACAGGGATGAATATTATAATCCGGATACGGAAAAAAAGAACATTGCGGAATTGATCGTGGCAAAGAATCGTCATGGCTCCACAGGAAGCGTGGAACTGGCATGGCTGGGACAGTATACGAAATTCGCAAACCTGGAGAAACAGAGATTTTAGGAGAGACTGGGGAATGATTCCCGGTCGGTTGAGTATGGTAGTAGAAAATGTAGTAAGCGCAATTGAAAAGTATAATTTGATAGACAGGGGTGACAAGGTGATTGTAGGCCTTTCCGGTGGGCCTGATTCAGTCTGCCTTCTTCATGTTTTATACACAATAAGGGAACGACTCGGCTTCCGGCTGTATGCTCTGCATGTAAACCACCAGTTGCGGGGAGTTGAGGCGGATGAGGATGAAGCGTATGTTAGAGAACTGTGTTCCCGGCTGGGGATTGAACTTCATGTGAAGTCCATGGCTATCTCGGAGTTTGCTGCTAAAAAAGGACTTTCTCTCGAGGAAGCCGGCAGAGAGGTTCGGTACCGCGAATTTGAAGCATTGGCAAAGGCCCTCGGGGGTGCCCGGATTGCTGTTGCCCATAATAAAAATGATCAGGCGGAAACGGTATTGATGCGTATCCTTCGCGGAACCGGAATTGACGGTCTTAAGGGAATGAACCATAAGAGGGATTCCGTGATACGGCCCTTGCTGGATACGGAGCGCAGAGCGATTGAACAATATTGCTCAGACCAGGGACTTACGCCCCGGACAGACAGCTCCAACCTGGAAAATGTCTATACCCGGAACCGGATTCGCCTGGAGTTGATTCCCTATATTGACGGATTGTTTGAAACGGATGTGGTGGAAAGCCTGTACAGAATGTCCTCGGTGATTAAAGAGGATTGCGAGCTTTTGGAAGATAGTGTGAACCGTGCGTTAGAGCAGTGCCGGATTGAGGAGCGGCAGGCAGAGATTGTTTTGAGTACGGAAAAGCTTGAAAAAATGAAAAACGGCATGGTCAAGCGAGTGCTTCGAAGTGCTGTAATGCGTGTTAAGGGAGATTTAAAAGGAATAGAGAATCATCACATTGAGCGTACAGCTTCTCTTGCAGCAAAGGGAAGAACCGGTGCAGTAGTCCAGCTTCCCCACGGTTTGCGTGCCGTCCGCTCCTACGGAACATTGAAAATTTTTAAAGAAATTGAGGAAGCTGGGAGGCAAAAGTATGAGCAAGAGCTGAAAATCCCAGGAAGTACGTGGCTGAGAGAACTGAATGCTTACATCGATGTTTCCTTCATTGAAGAAATTGTTGATATAAAAAAATTTGCTTTTGCAAAAACTACTTCTCTTGAACAATTTTTCGATTATGATATGCTAAGAGAGTATGAAAATAATAATTCGTCTTCTTTGCCGGTCCGTCATGGCATTCATGAAGGACATAATAATATTATAGATGAAGTTGTCGTTTCACCGGCTCCAGCAGAGGGGATATATATAAGGAACAGGCGAGAGGGCGACACCTTTAAGCCGCTGAAATCAATTGGAACAAAAAAGCTGAAGGAATACTTCATCGACAATAAAATTCCAAGGGATGAAAGGGATAAAATTCCCCTGGTTGCGAAGAATAATGAGATAGTATGGGTTGTAGGATATAAAATTAGTGATAAATTTAAAGTAACTGAAAATACTAAAAATGTAGTTAGAGTAAAGTACATGCCCTCGATATAATATATAAATGATGGTGATCCTGACTGGAATTCATTGGACCCGTACGGGCACTATTCATAAAGTGTTTACAAAAAAACACTTTTCAACAGGAATGATATGGTATAGTATATTATATATCTTTTTGCAATAAACAGGGCAATGACAGCAAACTTTTTAGGAGGTAATTATGTTAGAGGACATTCAAGAGGTTTTACTATCAAGAGAGACCTTAAAGGAAAAGGCAAAAGAGCTTGGAAAAAGAATTTCCCAGGATTACAAGGGGAAGGACCTCGTTGTAATTTGCGTTTTAAAGGGCGGCGTAGTTTTCTATGCAGACCTCATAAGGGAAATAGACATTCCGATTGACCTTGATTTTATGGCCGTATCCAGCTATGGAGCATCAACCAGGTCTTCCGGTGTTGTAAAGATCCTGAAGGATTTGGATACCAATATAACAGATAAGCATGTACTGATTGTTGAAGATATTATTGATACCGGACTTACCTTAAAGCACCTGAAGGAGCTGCTTTCAACAAGGGGGCCTCTCAGTGTGAAGTTGTGTGCTGCATTGGATAAGCCATCCAGAAGAAAAGTAGACATTGATGTTGAGTATAAGGGAATTGAAATTCCCGATATGTTTGTAATCGGCTATGGATTGGATTATATGGGTAAATACAGGAATCTGCCTGATGTATGTGTACTGAAGCCCAGTGTATATACGAAAGAGTAAGTCTTATTTGACTGGAAATGCCTTTTCTGCGGCAAGGAATTTAAGGATGCATATTGCAGTCCGTTGATTGAAAAATACATATTTGTAGTATAAAATATGGTTAATTGTGTTTTTATGGCATTTATGCTAATATATTTATACTGTGGTCTCATGGAAGCGCACTTTCACTCCGGGTTTATCGAAGGAGGCTAATTGCTAAGGAGTGCGACAGCATTTGCATAAGGAGGGAGCTAATTGAAATATTTCAAGGGAATAAGCTTTTATATAGTGCTCTTTGTAATAATTTTGGCTATTCTTGCATTGGTTCAGGGCACTGACAACCCAGCACAAAAAATCTATTCCGATCTTTTAAGGGAAATTGACAATGGAAACGTGGCAAGCATTGTGCTGGAAGGGAATAAAGCAACAGTACAGTTTAATACCAACCCTGATGCCGGTATTAAGAGATATATCGTTTATGTGCCGTCAGTGGAGAATTTTACGAGTGTAGTTACAGATGCTTTGCGCAAAGGTAAGGTTGTATCATTTGAAAACAAGTTGCCGCCTTCTCCGCCCTGGTGGGTAGCCATACTACCGACCGTAGGACTTATCGTGATTTTTGTTTTATTCTGGGTATTCTTCCTCCAGCAGTCTCAAGGGGGCGGAGGAAGCAGAGTCATGTCCTTCGGCAAGAGCCGGGCCAAAATGAGTGTGGATGACAAAAAGAAGGTTACCTTCAATGATGTGGCAGGAGCAGATGAGGAGAAGGAAGAGCTGCAGGAAATTGTAGAGTTCCTCAAGAACCCCAAAAAGTTTGTAGAGCTGGGTGCCAGGATTCCAAAGGGCGTACTTTTGGTTGGACCTCCGGGAACCGGTAAGACCCTTCTGGCAAAAGCCGTTTCCGGTGAAGCTGGAGTTCCTTTCTTCAGCATCAGTGGTTCCGACTTTGTTGAGATGTTTGTGGGTGTGGGTGCATCCAGAGTAAGAGATTTGTTTGAGCAGGCAAAGAAAAATGCCCCTTGTATCATTTTCATCGATGAAATTGATGCTGTGGGCCGTCATAGAGGTGCAGGCTTAGGTGGCGGACATGATGAACGTGAGCAGACGTTGAACCAGTTGCTGGTTGAAATGGATGGCTTCGGCATCAATGAAGGAGTTATCATACTGGCAGCTACCAACCGCCCTGACATTCTTGACCCGGCACTGCTGAGGCCGGGAAGGTTTGATAGAAGAGTTGTAGTAGGCCATCCGGACATAAAGGGAAGAGAGCAAATTCTCAAGGTACATTCCAGGAATAAGCCTTTGGGACCGGATGTCAAACTGGATGACCTTGCAAAGACGACACCCGGGTTTACCGGTGCAGATCTTGAAAATCTCTTGAATGAGGCCGCTCTGCTGGCAGCAAGAAAGAATAAAAAGCAGATTGGTATGGAAGATGTGAAAGAAGCGACCTTTAAAGTTGTGATGGGACCTGAGAAGAAGAGCCGTGTTATGAGTGAGAAGGAAAAGAAGCTCACTGCTTACCACGAAGCAGGGCATGCACTGGCAGTAAAGCTTGCCTCTTCGACGGATAAAGTGGATCGAATATCCATCATCCCGGCCGGGATGGCAGGTGGTTATACTGCTTACAAGCCGGAAGAAGATAAGAACTACCACACAAAATCACAGTTGCTGGAACGTATTATCGTTGCGCTGGGTGGTAGGGCTGCCGAGCAAATTGTTTTAGGCGAAATCAGTACGGGTGCAGGAGGGGACTTGAAATCTGCAAACGGTGTGGCCAGAAGCATGATAACCAAATACGGAATGAGTGATAATCTCGGGAATATGATTTTCGGCGGCGAAAACGATGAAGTCTTCATCGGTAGGGATTTGGCGCAGACGAGAAACTATAGTGAAGAGATTGCAGCAGTGATTGACAGGGAAGTGAAAAAGACGCTGGATACCTGCTATGAAAAGACCATAAATCTTCTCAATGAGAATATCAACAAACTGCACAAGGTGGCAGAAGCGCTGATGGAAAAGGAAAAACTGGAAGGCGCGGAATTCGAAGAAATATTTGCGAATGCGTAATATAGAGTCACCACAAAAGAGATATGCACAGCATATCTCTTTTGTGGTGTTTACGTCTTTATGCAGAAAAACATATACTCTGTTAAAAAAATATAATTGTAATTAACTCCTAAACAGCATAACCCTTCCATGGGTACCAATTCCCTTTGTGAAAAAGTCAGAAATAGAGACAAGGCTTGGTGGCAGACAATAAGAGTGAAGAAATTCTAAAAATTTACAATTGTAAAAATTTTACTTGACGTAACCTGTCATCTATGTTACATTATAAATGAAAAACCAAATAAAAAAGCCTTATCAAGAGAGGTGGAGGGACTCGGCCCTATGAAACCCGGCAACCGGCGTAATGCAGCGGTGCCAATTCCACAGGATACTTATCCTGACAGATGAGGAGGAACGATTATAGAACCTCTTCGTGAAGAGGTTTTTATTTATGCAAAAAAATTATTAAAGTGTAGGAGGAACATCTGATGGCAAGAAAATTATTTACTTCAGAGTCAGTTACTGAGGGACATCCCGATAAAATCTGTGACCAAATCTCAGACTCAGTGCTTGATGCAATCTTTGCTCAGGACCCAATGGCCAGGGTTGCCTGCGAAACATCTGTAACCACAGGCCTTGTGCTTGTAATGGGTGAAATTACAACAAAATGCTATGTGGATATCCCTAAAATTGTTAGGGAAACCATTCGCGGGATTGGCTATGACAGGGCAAAATATGGCTTTGACTGCGATACTTGTGCGGTTTTGACTTCAATCGATGAGCAGTCTCCGGATATAGCCATGGGTGTAGATAAGGCATTAGAGGCAAGAAACGGCGAAATGACGGATGCCCAGATCGAAGCAATCGGTGCCGGAGACCAGGGTATGATGTTCGGTTTTGCCTGCGACGAGACACCGGAGCTCATGCCGATGCCCATTTCACTGGCTCACAAGCTGGCAAAGAGATTGACGGATGTGAGGAAAAATGGAACCCTTGGATACTTGAGGCCCGACGGCAAATCCCAGGTTACAGTTGAGTACGAGGATGACAAGCCTGTAAGGATCGATACGGTTGTTATTTCTACGCAGCATGGTCCTGAGGTGGATCATGATACCATTGAAAAGGATCTTCTGGAGCATGTTATAAGACCTGTTCTTCCAGCAGAATTGGTGGATGCGAAGACTCGTTTCCTTATCAATCCGACAGGTAGATTCGTAGTGGGAGGACCTCAGGGTGACTCCGGATTGACAGGAAGAAAAATCATCGTTGATACCTATGGTGGATATGCAAGACATGGCGGCGGTGCATTCTCCGGCAAGGACCCCACAAAGGTTGACCGCTCTGCTGCATACGCAGCACGTTATGTGGCGAAAAATATCGTAGCTGCCGGACTGGCAAGAAAATGTGAAGTACAACTCGCTTATGCCATCGGTGTCGCAAGACCTGTTTCCATCTTGATTGATACCTTTGGAACAGGAAAGCTATCGGAAGAGAAGCTGGTTACACTGGTTGAAAAGCACTTTGATCTGAGGCCGGCAGGAATCATCCAATCTCTTGACCTGAGAAGGCCGATCTACAAGCAGACTGCTGCTTACGGCCACTTCGGAAAAGAAAATGCAGAGCTCACCTGGGAAAAGACCGATAAAGCGGAACTTCTCAAAAGGGATGCTGAAACAATATAAGGTGCCACTGAACATCTTTTAAGGATGGTGTGCAAGCTGTATTTGCAGCTTGTACACCATCCTTTTTTCACACCTCTTATCCTCCCTGCATATTATGGAAATACAGGGAGGGATCTATATGTTAGCTATGCTGTTTGAGGCACTTGTATATGTTATGGCTTTATATGGTTTGATAACTGCTATCGGGAACCTGATTGACTCTCTCGCCCTGCGAGTTAGACTGGGGAAAACCAGCTACAAGCTGGTCTTATCTGTAAAGAATCAGGAGGAGACCATTGAAGGGATCATACGCAGCATTTTTGAAGATGAACTCTTCAGAGATAAGGATACCCATACGAAAGTAGTCGTCATAGATAAAGGTTCCACGGATGAAACCTTAAAAATACTACATAAACTGCAAGAGGATTATGAGAACCTGGAAGTGATTGCAGATACGGAAAAGTAGAAACAAGGACATGTGGCAGGTAATGTTTTTATCACAGTAATTTATTGTGAAGAACGGACTCCTGCCACTCTTTTGTTATGCCCTCGAAGCTGAAACTTTATCCCTTTGACACGCCGGAGGATATACTCTATACTTAAAATATATACTCTGCCAATTATGGATAACGAACTTTACACCTTACTAAATTGCAGCCGAAAAGCAGCCGGCAGTTATATACAATAGGATGGTTTTCGCCGGAATAAATTCAACTTTAAAGTTCGTTCTATAGCTATGGAAACTGCCCAATATCGTATATTGCAGAAATTTGCCAATCCTAAAAGCGTTGACTGCCAGATTTCTACAATGTAAGATATTCTATATATAAATAGAAAAGCAGAGTATGAACTGCACGATTGTAGGCGGGAAAAACCGGGAAAAAGTGATTGCGGTGCCTGCGTGCAGTATAACAATAGAAACTGGGTGAAAGAAGATTGATTACAATTGAAGGAACTGTGGAGGAAATCATATTTGCCAATGAAATCAACGGGTATTTGATTTGTGACCTTCGAAGCGAAAAGGAAACCACAACCATCGTAGGGTATATGCCGTTCATCAGTGTAGGAGAGACCTTGAAGGTGACAGGAAAATGGGTTACCCACCCGGATTACGGTAAGCAGCTGAAGGTAGATCTGTACGAAAAGGTGCTCCCTCATACACCGGACGCCCTGGAAAAATACCTGGCATCCGGTGTTATCAAGGGGATTGGCCCTGCTACCGCTGCGAAGATTATAGAGCGTTTTGAAAATGAAACGCTGGACATCATACAATTTCGCCCTGAAAGGCTATCGGAAATCAAGGGAATCAGCCTGGAAAAGGCGCTGCGCATCGGACAAGCCTTTGAGGAACAAAGAGAACTTCGGAAGGTGGTTATGTTCTTTCAGGAATATGGCATCAGTCCGACTTATGCGGCTAAGATATACAAGGTTTTTGGTGCAACTACCATTGAGGAAATCCGGCAAAATCCCTATAAGCTTGCGGATGAAATCTTTGGGATCAGCTTTAAAACCGCTGACAGTATTGCCATGAAGATGGGAATTGACGCCCACTCCAAGTACAGACTGTGCAGTGGAATAAAGTATGTATTATCTCAGGCTGCATCCAATGGGCATACCTATGTCCCGGACAGCAACTTGAAGGTGTATGCGTCCCAGCTTCTAAACATAAATGTTGAGGATATCAATGATGCGCTGGTATTTCTTTTACTGGAAAAGTCCATTTACATGGAAAAGCAGGAGAATGAAACGAGGATTTACCTCAGCGCCTTTTATAATGCTGAACTGGGAGTCTGCAGAAAGCTGTCGGAATTGGCAACAGTCCACTTCAAAGGCGACCCCCGGGAACTGGAAGAGTACATGGAGCGGCTCCAACGGGAAGAGGGGCTCCTATTGGCGGATATGCAAAAAACAGCCATTATGGAGGCCGTCTTTAATGGAGTGCTGGTTATTACCGGCGGGCCTGGTACAGGAAAAACGACAATCATTAAAAGTATTATAAAAATACTCACAGCGGAAGGCTACGAAGTATCTCTTGCTGCGCCGACGGGAAGAGCGGCTAAAAGAATGACGGAAGCCACCGGCTTCGAGGCAAAAACCATCCACCGGCTCCTAGAGATTGGGTATATGGGCACTGAAAACGACCTTACCTTCGCCAGGAATGAAGAAAATCCCATTGAAGCGGATGTGGTCATTATCGATGAAATGTCCATGGTGGACGTGCTGGTAATGAATCACCTGTTAAAGGCCATTGAAACCGGAACCCGCCTTATCATGGTAGGTGATGTAGACCAGCTTCCGTCGGTAGGAGCGGGCAACGTTTTGAAAGATATCATTGCCAGTGGAGTTATTAAAACGGTCAAATTAACGGAGATTTTCCGTCAGGCCCAGGAGAGCATGATTACTGTGAATGCCCATCGGATTAACAAGGGGGAATACCCTCACTTGAACGCAAAGGACAAGGATTTCTATTTTATGCCGCGTAAAAATGCCGAAGATATCGTTCAGACGATGATCGGCCTTTGCAGTAAACGGCTTCCCACCACCTATAACCTGGATCCCATGCGGCATATACAGGTCTTGACGCCAACCCGGAAAGGCACTGTAGGAGTGACAAATTTGAATGTTGAACTTCAAAAGGTCTTGAATCCGGAGGGAAGGTCTAAAAGAGAGAAGGCGTTTCGTGGCTTTATTTACCGTGAGGGCGACAGAGTCATGCAGATTAAGAACAACTACAATCTTCGGTGGTATAAGCTGGACCAGGAGGACATAGAGGGAACCGGTGTATTTAACGGCGATATGGGCGTGATTACCCAGATTGATGATGAGGATCAGAAAATGGTTGTTCTTTTTGATGATGATAAGGTAGCGGAATACGATTATACCATTATTGATGAATTGGACCCGGCTTTTGCCATTACCATTCACAAAAGCCAGGGGAGCGAATTCCCTGTAGTAGTGATGCCTCTGTTTTCAGGACCTCCGGTACTAATGACTCGAAATCTGCTTTATACGGCTATTACAAGAGCCAGAAATCTGGTGGTGCTGGTAGGGACGGAGGAAACTCTTCGAGAGATGGTCGGCAATCAGCGGGAAACCCTCCGGCATTCCGGTTTGGGCGAAAAACTTGCACGTATATTGGAGATGAGTGAAAGTACGTATGCTAAATAGTGTTATCCGGTTGATTTTTCCATCAAAGTGTATTTTTTGCAGTAAAATTATTCGCCCGGAGGCCGATATAGATATATGCAGGGAGTGTTTTGCGGAAATACCGTTTTTACCTCCTCAGCCCGCCGAAGGGCAGTACAATATATTTTTGAACAGGTACTGCGATAAAGTGGTTTGTGCTTGTGAATATACGGGTATTATAAAAAAAGCCTTGATTCAATTCAAGTTTTACAATAAACCTTCCTTTTACAGGACGCTGGGTAGGCTTTTAGCCCATAAAGTAGCAGAGACCATCGATTGTGAGGACATCGACATGGTGGTAAGCATCCCTCTCTACAGAAAAAAGCAGATGAAAAGAGGCTATAACCAAGCCGCCCTCATCGGCAGGGTTCTTAGCAGAGAATGGCAGGTGCCCGACTGCTCGGCAATCCTTAAAAAAGTAAAGGATACTCGCAGTCAGCGGTTATTGGACCGGAAAGACCGGTACCGGAATCTGCAGGATGCTTTTACGCTAATCGACCCGGACATTGTGGTGGGTATGAACATCGTGCTGGTAGATGACATATTTACAACAGGCAGCACAGTGGGGGAATGCGCCAGAATATTAAAGGAAGCAGGTGCGGATAAAGTGATCGCGGCTGTTATTGCTTCAGGTAGGAAATATTAATTTATAGAAGATTTGGAGGTATACGTATGCCGGATGTAAGAAACTGTAAAAGATGTGGGAAGATTTTTAACTATATTGGGGGAGCTCCTCTGTGTCAAGCCTGCAAGGATATGGATGAAGAGGACTTCAAAAGGATAAAAGACTATCTTTACAAAAACCCAGGGGCAGCAATGTCCATGGTTGCATCCGAGTTGGAAATCAGTGTGGAAAAGATAAAGCGATTCCTAAAGGATGGCAGGTTGGAGATTATAGGTGATGAACCCAACTTTGTGCTGGAATGCGAGTCCTGCGGCAAGTCCATTAAAACCGGCAGATTCTGTGATGTATGTGAAAAGGAGCTGGCCCATGGATTTAAAAGTATGGCCCGTTCCATGGATACAGCAGCCGGTGGAAAGCAAGGGACTCCTAAAGGAATCGGCATGCGGTACCTTAATAAGGACGAGGGAAATAAATGAGTTGCATAAAGCAGGATGGCTCCTGAGGATACAGTATTCTGTGCCGTCAGGAGCTATTTTCGCTTTTATATAAAATTAGTTGAAACAAAAAAATAGGGAAATAATATTAATAATATTCGGTAGTTGCCGATATAAATTATGACTGAATAAATCGCAGAAATGATTTTATAATGTTCTACTTTTAATCTCTGCGATGGAATCACAAGGAAATACAGAACACTACAAAGGATGACAAGTGCTTTTAAAGCTTTTGCTATGAAGTATTCAGGCACAAGAGATAGACATAGGTGAAGTAATTTTGAGGGAATTTTAGTGAAAGCGAGTGGTATAAATGAAAATCTGGGGCGACGTCCCAAAGGTTTCAGGTGTTTATGGTAAGCAGAAAAGCGTGGGTATGATCGAACAGGCTTCCGCGGTAAAAAGAAAAAAGGATGTACTGTCGATTTCTACACAGGCAAAGGATTACCAGGCTGCAATAAAAGCAGTTAAGGAAACACCGGATGTTCGGCAGGATAAGGTGAATGAAATCCAAAAGAAATATGAATCAGGCACATATGATGTCAAGGGACGCGAAATTCTAGAAAAGGTCGCCAGGTCCATTGTGGACAAAAAAGTGTAGTAAGGTGCTGTGAAGGAATTACCTATACTTTTACAAATCCTAAAGTTTGCGGGATACGTGGTTATCCCGCAAATCTGCTTATTAGGCGGTTCGTGATACTCCGTTTTTGGATCAATAGAGTGCAGAGGGTCGATAGCCCGTCTGCTTGCGGCTCCAATTGCGAAATTAAGCCACCCATTCACAGGAAACAAGGGGTGGAGTAGTCAAGTCTTGAGAGGGTGGTGCTCTTAGTGGATAATAATATACATGCATTGCTGCAGATTTTAAATGAAGAATTGAAAATCTACAATGAGCTATTAAGTTTATCAAAGAATAAAACCGATATTATAATCAAAGGGAAAGTAACCGAGTTGGACACCATGGTGAAAAGGGAGCAGGAGCTTATTGTGGAATTGGGCGATCTGGAAAGCCAAAGGGAAGCTGCTGTTGATAAGTTATCCCAGCAGTTGGATATAAACCCTTCGGAAATAACCATGTCGGAGCTGGTGAACCGACTGGGGCCGGTACAGGCACAGGAACTCCGAAAGTATCAGCTGAATCTGACCGGCATTTTAGGAGAACTTAAAGAACTCAATGATACCAACTCGAAGCTTATAAAAAATTCTCTGGAGTTTATCAACTTTTCCGTTAATATTATGGCAGGAACTACGAATACCGGAAACAATTATGGAGGCAACGGGCAGGTAAATGATCCGGGGAAAAGAAACCTTTTTGACATGAAATTGTAGTGAATTAAAAAATAGAGTAAAGTAAGTGTTTTGGAGGTAGGAAATGGGGTCAACGTTAGGGAGCTATGAGATAGCCAGGTCGGGGATGTACGTAAGTGAACGCAGCTTGATAGTAACCGGTCAGAATTTGGCAAATGCAACTACTCCAGGCTATGTGAGGCAGCAAGCTATTATTGCCACATCCCGCTATACAACTGAAGGTGGCAAATTTCAGGTAGGACTGGGAGCGCAGATCGAACAAACCCGGCAGATTCGCCATACGTTTCTGGATGCTATCTATCGCAGGGAGAATACGGCACTGGGCTATTGGGAAACACGGGATAAATCCTTTCAGGACATGCAGACCATACTGGGTGATCCTCCTATGACCGGAGTAGATGGAGATTTAAACATTGGAGGTCTCCAAAATGTTATGAATCAATTCTGGGATTCCTGGCAGGAGCTTTCGAAGGATCCCTCCAGTCTGACCATTCGTGCGCTTGTTCGTCAGAGAAGTTCTACCCTGGTTGAGCAGTTCAATCATGTAGGGAAACAATTGGACGACATGCAGATGAATTTGAATGAGGAAATAAAGGTCCGGGTAAATGAGCTAAATGACATTACGTCGCAAATTGCGAAGCTCAATGTGACCATCATGCAAAATGAGGTTAATGGTGATCATGCCAATGATTTCAGAGATCAGCGGAATCTTCTCATCGATAAATTATCAAAGCTGGCCAATGTTGAAGTGCAGGAGATGCAAGGCGGCTGGACCTACATAACACTGGGTGGAAACATTCTGGTAAACAGAGGAGTCAGTACGGATATCTATCTGGACAAAAGTACGACCTATGCTCCTTTTTACGTTCCGAAGCTGGAAGGTACTAATACTGCGATAAACTTTAAGAGTGGTATAATAAAGGGACTTCTGGATTCCCGGGGGGATGAATTTAATTGTACGGGGGGTTCAGGGTCTAACGCTGGACTTCCTTCGGATGTTAATAAAATGAGTGTTTCCGAGATGAAGAAACTGCTGAATAATCTGGTTCTGAACCTAGCTACAGAAGTGAATAACCTGCATAAGACGGGACAAACTCTGGGAACACCGTCTCATACTGGTCAGGAGTTTTTCTCTACTATTAAAGGTGGAGACCTGGGGCTGAGCAATATAAAGCTGGATGATAATATTATGAAAGATTTAAATTATATTGTTGCTTCCAAAACAACTGATGTAGGTGATAATGTAATCGCCAGGGAAATGGCCAACCTTAAGCATAAAGCAATGCTGGGCTCGACGACACAAAACTTGAGTCCCGATGAGTACTATAATTCCATTATCATGCAGATGGGAACCAGAGGCCAGGAGGCTGCCACCAATACAAACAGTCAAAACATACTGGTACAGTCTTCCGATAACAGCAGAAAGAGAATTAGCGATGTATCCATGGATGAAGAAATGGCGAATATGATGAAGTTTCAATTTGCCTACGGTGCTTCATCCAGAACGATCAATGTCATCGACGAGATGGTTGAAACAGTAATATCCCGTATGGGCTTGGTGGGTAGGTGATAGTATATGAGAGGTTCTTTTTTCGGATTGAATGTGGCGGTCAGAGGTCTTTTTGCGGCGCAGAACAATTTGGATATAATCAGCCACAACCTTAATAATATAAGTACCCCTGGGTATTCCAGGCAATATGGAGTGCAGCAGGCTTCAAGGCCGCTGTCTCTGTTTGATGGTACCGGGATGGTAGGTACCGGAGCGGAAGTGACGGCTATAAAAAGATTCAGGGATGAGTTTCTGGATCAAAAATATTGGAGGGAAACCACTTCCAATGGAGAATGGTTTGCCAAGCAGGAGTTGTTGGCAGACTTGGAAGTAACTTTTAACGAACCCTCTCCCGATGAACTGACAGGGAGCGGTTTTACGAAAATTACGAATGAGTTTTATGACTTGATGCAGGAGCTTTCCAAAAACCCAGGCGATCTGTCGGTCAGGGCAGCGCTCCGGCAGAAAGCTGTAACGTATGCGAAGTATTTCAATAGTATGGCAGCAAGGTTTGAAAAGCTACAGCAAGATATCAACCATAGAATCGGTACTAAGGTGTCGGAAGTGAACACCTTGGCAGAGCAGATCGGACAGTTGAACAAACAGATCTATAACGCAGAACTGGATGGAAGTACGGCTAACGACTTGCGGGACCAGCGGACGGTATTGGTAGATAAACTTTCCAAACTGGTAGATATACAGGCCAGTGAGGTTGTTGTCGGAACATTGCCCAATGGGGCGGAAAACAGGCATTTTACCATATCCATCGGCGGAAAGAATCTGGTGGATCATTACCAGGTTACGAAGTTGAAAACAGTACAAAGAGATGCTGCACACAAGGTCAATGATGAGGATGTTGAACAGCTTTACGACATACAGTGGGAAGACGGTAATTCCGTAACCATACGGGGTGGGGAGCTAAGAGGCTATCTGGATGCTCGGGATGGTAATGAGGGGACCGCCGGGGCGAATCATATAGCCAGCCCGGTGTACAAGGGGATTCCATATTATATAAAAAAGCTGAATGAATTTGTGCGAACTTTTGCACGGGCCTTTGATGAGGGCATGGGTACTCCACCCGATCATGTGGCCGGCCATTCGGAAGGGTATGGAATGGACGGCTCCACGGGCAAAAAGTTTTTTACCGTGCTGGATGCCAGTGGAAACCCTATCGCCAGTTCGGCTTTTACAGATTATGATAACATGACGGCAAAGAATTTTTGTGTCAGCAAGGATATAATGGATGATTTGAAAGCCATTGCCACGTCCAAGACTGCCGGTGATATAGAAGATGCGAGTATTTTGAAGAACCTCATCGGCTTCCGGCATGCAAGCAGCATGTTTAAAGAAGGCTCACCGGAGGATTTTATGAAGGCGCTGGTGGTAAATCTGGGGATTGATTCCCAGCAAGCGCAGCGGATTTTCAATAATCAGCAAACCATAGTGAAGCAGATTGACAACCAAAGGATTTCCGTGTCCGGGGTATCCATTGATGAAGAATTCTCCAATATAGTGAAATATCAGCACTCCTATAATGCCTGTGCAAAAATGATTACTACCATGGCAGAAATCTATGATACGTTAATTAACAGAACCGGAGTAAGGTAGGTGTAAAAAATGAGAACTACAGGAAATATGCTTATAAACAACATGATTAACTATATAAGCACAAATCAGAACCGTATGGCGAGATACCAGTACCAATTGGCTACAGGAAAAAAGATACAGGTACCCTCGGACGATCCTGTTGTAGCTGCCAGAGCTCTGAAGCTTAGAACCGATGTGTCCGAGATTGCACAGTTTAAAAGGAACCTGAAGGATGCCCAGTCCTGGCTGGAAGTCACGGAGACAGCGCTTAACAATATAGGAAGTATCCTCCACAGGGCCGATGAACTGGCAGTACAGGCAGCCAACGGCACTAACTCCCAAGAGGAAACAGAGAAAATCAAAAGTGAAGTAGATCAGCTCAAAAAGCAGTTGATCCAAATTGGAAATAATAATTATAATGGCAGATATATATTTTCCGGATATAAAACCAATGAAGCTCTGTTGGACGATACCGGAAAATTCAGGATTAATGTTCCTGCGGACAATATAATCCGGTATGAAATCGGCGTAGGTGACAATATCGAAATCAATGTAGCCGGAGGGGATCTATTTAATGTAACCAGCAATGCAGCTGCAGCTGCGGGCAGTACGCCTGAAATTATAAAAATGTTTGATGATTTTTCCGCAGCACTGGCGGCGGACGATAAAGATAAAATTCGAGCGGCCATTGGAGATATTAAAACTGCTATGGATAATGTTCTTCGCGTCAGAGCAGAAGTGGGAGCCAAGACCAATCGATTGGACCTCACGGAAAATAGGCTGGAAGATGCGAATCTGAACTTTACTGGCCTTATGAGCGCAAATGAGGATATCGATGAGGCTGAAACCATTATGTTGTTGAAGAATGAAGAGAATGTTTACAGGGCGTCTCTGGCAGGTGGGGCGAGAATCATTCAGCCTTCTCTGGTTGACTTTCTGAGGTAAGTGGTATGGGACTGACGATTAACCAGTCTTTTGCTAAAATTGGTATTGAAACTACAAGACCCAAACTGGAGATGCAGACAACGCAGGCTAAACTGGAGCTTCACCAGAAGCATGCAAAAATTACGATACATACTCAGCATCCTCAAATCCAGATTGATCAGAGAGAAGCCTTCGCCAGTGCAGGATTGAAGAACTTTCAAGAGCTGACCCGAGAGCAAAATGAGCTGGCGTATAATCTGGTGATGGAGTACATCGGTAAGACAGCAGAAGACGGGGATATTTTGGCTGCTATTGAAAGGGGCGGGAATCCTATCGCGGATATTGCAGCAAGGGATTCTGTCACCGAAAAAGAGTTTGGATTTTCGATGTTGCCGAAGACAGGACCGAAAATCAGTCTCATTGACGGTTATGTCTGGATCGATCCAGGGGAAAGTCTGGGAGCCCATAATGGGGTAGAGGGACAATATACTCCAGGAACAGTGAATTATAACTACATCCCTGGGGACGTGAAGGTCTACCTGCGTCAGAAAAACTTCCTGAATTTCATATATGAGCCGAATAAGATCGATTTATATCTTTGAAAACTGTAAAAAGAGAATGTGGATATGCAAAACTACTGCTAGCCGTATTCTCTTTTTTAGTTCGTATAAACTGTGCAGGAAGAAGGGAATAGCTATTGTATTCACTATAAAGCGGTGATAGAATAATGGGGGAAAAGGGTACAAAGGAGGAATTTATGATGCAATTGAATACAAGACACTTTGGCGCTATTGAAATTGAAGAAAGCGATATCCTGAACTTTGAGGATGGGATTCCCGGATTTGAATATATAAAAAAGTTTATGCTGATAAAACCAGAGGATGAGGAGTCTCCCTTCCAGTGGTTTCAGAGTGTGGATCATCCGGAGTATGCCTTTGTGATCGTTGACCCTTTTAAGGTAGTTGAAGATTACACCATCAATGTGCCGGATAATGATATTACATCTCTAGGAATTGAATCCATTACTGACGTAGCAGTATACTGTATTGTTGTTATACCGGAGGATGTTTCAAAGATGACAGCAAATCTGAAAGGCCCCCTTATCATTAATACCCGATTGAGGAAGGGAAAACAGGTGTTGCTGGAGAACAGCCCGTATTCGATAAAACATAGCTTGGTCGAGCAGCCGGAGTAGGGGGGACTGAAGATGCTTATATTGGCGAGAAAAAAAGACGAGTCCATTATGATTGGCGATAATATAGAGATTACTATTATTGATGTCCAGGGAGATCAGGTAAAAATAGGTGTGGCTGCACCTAAAAATGTGGACATACACCGGAAGGAGATATTCCTTGAAATCAAGGCGGAAAATCTTAAAGCTGCGAACATTCCCAATATACCCCTAAACATGTTGAAGATCAAGGCAGAGGAGAAAAAGGGGAAAAATGATTAGAAATTTTTAAAAAAGTGCTAAAGTACTTTTGCATGTCCAACGATATATGTAATGTAGAAGTTAACGCGAACATAGACTGAATAGCGCGCATCAGTTTGGGGTTTTGCGTACTTTAATAAATTAAAATCAAAGGGTTGGGGAAAGGACTCCCCGGCGTCTTGAAATCAGGGAGGATATATACTATGATTATCAATCACAATATGATGTCTATGAATGCTCACAGACAGTTGAGCCTTAACAATGGTTACCAGTCAAAGTCTTTGGAAAAGCTCTCTTCCGGTTACAGAATCAATAGAGCAGGGGATGATGCAGCAGGTCTTTCCATTTCAGAAAAAATGAGAGGACAGATCAGAGGTTTGAACCAGGCTTCAAGAAACTCTTTGGATGGTATTTCTCTTATCCAGACTGCAGAAGGTGCATTAAATGAATCTCATGCGATACTTCAAAGAATGAGGGAGCTTTGTGTTCAAGGTGCCAATGATACAAATGCAGATGAAGATAGAACTGCAATCCAGCAGGAATTATCCTCACTTGTAACTGAAATCGACAGAATTTCCGGTGCAACGAAGTTTAACGGAAAAACATTGCTGGACGGATCTTTTGCAACTTCAGCATTAAGTTTGCAGATTGGTGCAAATAACTCCACTGTTGAGTCCTATGGACTTACTATTGACAGTATGGCAGCTGCTAGCATCGGAGTTGATGCTTTATCCGCAGATGCAGTAGCGACTCATGATGCAGCTAGAACTTCTCTGGGTGTGGTTGACGATGCGATCCGGTTGGTATCAGCACAAAGATCTGCTTTGGGTGCTGCACAGAACAGGCTGGAGCATACTATAGCTAATTTGGACAATGCAGCAGAAAATCTGCAGGCTGCAGAATCCCGTATCCGTGATGTAGATATGGCGAAGGAAATGATGTCTTATACTAAGAATAATATCCTGATTCAGGCTGCTACAGCAATGCTGGCACAGGCTAATCAGGCTCCACAGGGAGTACTTCAGTTGTTGAGATAAGTTGGAATAAGCCCTATAGGTAGTAAGTAATAGCAATAGACAAGGACTGTAGGTTGCATCTGCAGTCCTTGTTTATTAAAACAAGCTATAGATTTATGTCAATAGCTAGTATTCTTTAGTTTATGGGAGACTTTATATATGAAAATCAGTTTATGCATGATTGTAAAAAATGAAGAAAAGTACATTCAACAGTGTCTTGAAAGCGCTTTAGAAATTGTAGATGAAGCGGTTATTGTGGATACTGGTTCGACCGATAATACCATTGATATTATTAATAAAAATTTCAAAAAAAATGTGAAAGTCATTAATTATCAATGGGAAAACGACTTTTCTGCAGCCAGAAATGTCTCCTTGTCCCATGCAACGGGTGATTGGATATTAATCCTGGATGCTGATGAAAAGATATCCTGTGATAAAGCCAAACTTTTGGAAAAGTTAGACCGGCCGGATAACGTAGCTTATATCATACCAATTTACAATTTTCAAAGTTCGGGTAATATTGATTACTCTACTTGTATGATTAGGCTTTATAAAAATGAAGGATGCAGATATGAGGGGGCAATTCACGAACAGATCATGTTCACTGATGGATTGCAGACAAAAGAAGTATTGGATAAGGCTATATGTAAAATATTTCATTACGGATATCTGAAAAGCTCATTCGACCGTCAAGGGAAAATAGAAAGAAATATCAATATCATTAAGTCGGAGATTGCTAAGAATCCAAAGAGCGCTTTTCATTGGTATAACCTTGGGATAATGAAAATGATTGAGCACAAATATGATGATGCCATAAATCATTTTATTAAATCAAACAAGTTATGTAACGGAATAAGAACTACCTTTTCAACAGATTTGGTACTAAGAATGGCAATGTGTATGTTTGCATTAAAACAATACAAAATGTGTGAGGAGTTTTTGGACCATGCATTGGGAGACAATGAACTAAGAAAGCTTCCTGATCTATTCTACTATAATGGATTAGCTAAAAAAGCACAGAAGAAATATGTAGATGCAATATCCTGCTTTGATCAATGTATCAAGATTGGAGAGGTGAGTGAGGGAATATCCATAAGAGGAATGGGTTCTTACCTTCCGATGCTGGAGATGGCTAGAATTAAGGAGCTTCAAAAGAAAATTACCGAAGCTGTGATGTTATATATGGAAGCGGTTTTACATAAGAACAATTATCTAAAGGATGGAAAAGAAGAGTTTATTCATTTGCTGAGAAGGAACAACATGAATGTTGTGTTAGATGAATTTAAGAAAGTTTTAAGTACAGCGGTCAGTTAATAGTGTATTTTTGATAAGCAAATAATCGGTATTTATATATAGTGTATATCAGGAATTTCATGTAAATCATTCATTTGCATAGATTACATGAGTATTGAGCGGGATAAACGTCAAATTAAATATTTTGGCAAACACATAGAAATATGTGGACGCAAAGCCATGGGTCTTCATTAGGGCTAAAATCCAGTAAGATTGCCAGGTTGCAATTTGATATAAAGCGCAATAGCAACCTACTATTGCGCTTTATTATAACCCAAAAAGAAAAAATTTAAAATTCAGGGATGAAGGAGATGTGAAAGGATGAGAAGAATCAGGAAGATTTTATCTGTGGTACTGGCATTTGTCCTCACTTTTTGCGGGCTTGGGTTTCAGATACCTAATGTCCAAGCCGCGACTAACTACATAACTATTGGAAAAACAGTAAATCCAACAACCATAACGACACTGGATGAAGCTGAGGTAGCCTTATCAATTAAGGCAGCTCCGCCGGTTACGGTCGTTATGCCCAATGATGTAATTCTTATCATTGACAAATCAGGAAGTATGCTACCGAATAACAACCCAGGAAAGGAAGATAAAATAACAGCAGCTAAAAATGCTGCCAAATCATTTATTGATCTGATGGATATGACAAAGCACCGTGTAGGGGTTGTCGACTACAGCAGTGCAAATTTGGTGAATTCCTTTAATTTAACCACAGATGCTGCAGCTGCTAAAAGTTATATTGATGGAATTATTGCCAATGGTTCTACAGACACTGGAAAAGCTGTTGAAGTTGCAACTCAGATGTTGGCAAATCATAGACCGGAAGCACAGCCGGTCATCGTTATCATGACAGATGGAGCCGCAAATGTAGGGCCTAATGGGCAGAGTGGCGAAGCTATAGGCTTCCAGTACGCAAAGGACGCTGCAAAAGCTGCAAAGGAAGCAGGAATTGTTTTTTATACCATTGCTCTCCTAAACACGAATGATAATCCGGATACCAGCGCACCTAATCTGGTATTAAAGGAAATGGCTACAACAGCGCAACACCATCATTTTGTGTTAGGAAGCGTAGGGCTGGATGTAATCTACCGCCAAATCGTTCAGGAAATCGGGAGAGCTTCAGCCTATAATGTTACTGTTACAGATGTGGTAACACCTGAGTTTGAAATTGTGCCAGGTTCTGCAGATAACAACATACCGAAACCTGAAATTAATGGAAATACGCTAACATGGAAATTCCATGAGCTTAAAGATCAGGAACTGATTTTTAATTACAAAATCAGGCATAAAGAAGGAGCTCCGATTGGTGTGTTGCCTATATCCTCAAATTCCATGGTGCAGTATAAGGATTATGCAGGTGCTGATCTTAGTGCTGCGATCCCCAGCTGCAACTTAACCGTAAAATATCCTGCACCGATAATAAATACAGTTACTCCACAATCTGGTTTGATTACAGGCGGGGAAAGTGTAAAAATCCAAGGCCAATACTTTATGGCTACACCGAAAGTTTATTTCGGTACTGCAGAAGCCACTGTAGAACAATTTGTGGATGCTACCACGATCATTGTTAAAGCGCCCCCATCTTCTACTGTTGGAGCTGCGGATGTAAAGGTGGTAAATCCTGATCAGCAGCAAGCAATCAAGACAGACGGTTATACCTATGAGAACCCTACACCTATAATAAATACTATTACCCCGCAATCTGGTTCTACTACAGGCGGGGAAAGTGTAAAAATCCAAGGCCAATACTTTATGGCTACACCGAAAGTTTATTTCGGTACTGCAGAAGCCACTGTAGAACAATTTGTGGACGCTACCACGATCATTGTTAAGGCCCCCCCGGCTTCTACTGTTGGAGCTGTGGATGTAAAGGTGGTAAATCCCGATCAGAAGCAAGCAATCAAAACAGACGGTTATACCTATGAGTACCCTGCACCCATAATAAATACCATTACCCCGCAATCTGGTTTGATTACAGGCGGGGAAAGTGTAAAAATTCAAGGTCAGTACTTTAGGGCCACACCAAAAGTTTACTTTGGTGCTGCAGAAGCGGCAATAGAACAATTTGTGGACGCTACCACGATCCTTGTTAAGGCCCCCCCGGCTTCTACCGCTGGAGCTGTGGATGTAAAGGTGATAAATCCCGATCAGAAGCAAGCAATCAAGACAAACGGTTATACCTATGAGTACTCTGCACCTACAGTAACGTCTATATCACCAAACAGTGGCTTTGTAACAGGTGGAAATACTGTCACCATCCAGGGGACGATGTTCTTTAGAGAAACAAAGATATTCTTTGGTGCCAAGGAAGCCGGAATGGCCTATTACTTTGGACCAACAAAGGTGAATGTAACAGTTCCTTCTGCAGAAGCACCGGGAGCTGTGGATGTAAAAATAGTAAATCCTGACGGTAAGGAAGTAGTATCACCTGGAGCATATACCTATATAAAACTTCCAGCGCCGACAATTACGAAGATTACGCCGAACAGTGGGCTTGTAACGGGAGGAGATATCGTTGTTATAGAAGGAACGAATTTCTCCTCTACTACAAAAGTTAAATTTGGAGACACAGAACTTCCGCTCAATAAGTTCTACAGCAGTACAAAAATTCAGGTAGTGTCGCCTGCGGCACAAAGTGCAGGGGCTGTTGATGTCACTGTGGTCAATGCAGATGCCCAAAGTGCATCTGTACCAGGGGGATTTACATATAATGAACTCCCACCGCCGCCGCCGCCAACGATAACCTCTTTATCGCCAAATAGTGGATTGGTAACAGGTGGGGACACTGTCACCATCCAAGGCTCGATGTTATCCAAAGAAACTAAAATTTACTTTGGAAATAAGGAAGCTGCAATAATTTACTACTTTGGAGCAACAAAGGTGAATGTAAGAGTCCCTGCGGCAGAAACGGCTGGTGTTGTAGACGTAAAAGTTGTTAATACAGATGGACAGGAGGCAACTTTGCCTGGGTCCTATACATATATAGCATTACCACCACCGCCGCCGCCAACCGTTACATTGATTGACCCTAATACATCACTGATATCCGGTGGAGTTATTGCTTATATATCGGGATCGAATTTGGATAGGCAGGCCAAGGTTTTATTTGGAGGTATTGAAGTTCCAATTCATTATTATTACAGTGCGAACAAAATAAGTGTTGTTGTGCCAGCAGTAAATGCGCCCAGTGTGGTTGATATTAAAGTAACAAACCCTGATGGGCAATCGGCTGAGTTGCCGGCGGCATTTACTTATACCGCGCCCCCGCCGCCCCCAGCGCCCACATTGACTGCTATTACACCTAATAGCTATTGGGTATCGGGAGGAATAACGGCAACAATAACAGGTACAAACTTTAAAGGCAAGGAATCAAAAGTCTTTGTAGGAGAAAACGAAGCGCAAGTATTTTACGTTTATAATACTACAAAAATGGACATAAAAATACCGGCATCTAGCACAGCGGGTACAGTTGACGTTAAAATTGTAAATCCAGAAGGGCAATCAGCCATACTTCCGGCAGCATTTACGTATAATGAAATTCTGCCTACGATAACTTCCGTGTCACCTAACTCAGGACTGATTACTGGCGGAGATACAGTTATTATTATAGGTTCAAACTTTACTCGGGATACAAAAGTCTTCTTTGGCAGTATTGAGGTTGCTTTAGCCTATTATTATAGCACCGGCAAAATAAGTGCTGTTTCGCCTGCAGTGTCTGCTCCGCAAACCGTAGATATTTCCATAGTAAATCCTGATGGTAAGTCCGCGGTACTTGCAAATGCATTTACGTATATTCCGAAGCCTGTAGAGCCAGCACCTACACTAAACGCAATAAGTCCTAATAGTGGGCTGGTCAGTGGTGGAAATACCGCTACAATAACAGGTGCCAATTTTAAAGGAAAAACCTCAAAGGTATATGTGGGTGGAGTAGAGGCAACTATTTTTTACGTATATAATACTATGAAGATAGATATCAAAGTACCGGCTTCTACTACCACAGGAGTGAAGGATGTTACTATTGTTAACCCGGATGGGCAGTCCCATACTTTGCCAGGAGCATATACGTATATGCCTTTGCCCCCGGAACCCGCACCGGTTCTATCGTCATTAACTCCTAATTCAGGTTCTACGGCAGGCGGGTATTATGTAACTATACAGGGAGCTAACTTGAAAAGAACTACAAAGATATATTTTGGTGATACAGAAGTTCCTATTAATTATTATTATGGAACTACCAAAGTGAGAGTTATTGCGCCCGCAGGTAGCGCAGGTGCTGTGACCGTAAAAGCGGTAAATCCGGACGGACAGGAATCACTTCTTGTAGGCGGATTCACATATACAGCTCCTTAGGACGGATGAAAATATAACTTCAACTATAGCACACTCAACCATTTCATTTATCTAACGGTTGAAGGACTTACAGAAAAGTTGAAGTAGCATTTTTACTTTTCCTTAGCTACTGTTTTAATAATGCAAATCCGTAAAAACAGAGCCGATTTAACTAGCGGCTCTGTTTTTTATGGACATAAGAGAGAATTAGTCTAACAAAATTAAAGTGGTAATTATGAACTGTTTGGATTTTTTAAAAGTTATTGTTAATTCTACAGTTGAGGAAGAAAAACTGATAGAGAAAGATTTCTATAATGCCGATAAATATAGTTGTAGAAGGAATAGATAAAAATTATATTTGGATAATAGAAAGGTTTTTAGCTGTATTGATTAATCTGGTGGTGCCAAGGCATATAGTCTAAATTTGATATTATAACAATAGATAGTTTGGGGGTAAGATTCTGTGGAAAACAATCAATTGGAATTACAGAAGTCGAATATTAGAACAATCATAGAACAACTCATCGATAATGAGGAGTATGAGGAAGCAGAAGCTGTTATAGCACAATATGATACGATCGTAGAAAAAGATGATACGATTTTTTTTTATAAGGCAATTATCTCGGTTATGCAGAATAACTTGGACCGTGCAGTAGAAATTTTGCAGGAAGGTTTGTGCATTAACCCCTATAACCCTCAACTGTGCGATATGCTAGGCGAAATTTACGATTCAAAGGGGTATACGGAAAGTGCGGAGTACTTTTATGAAAAGGCCTTGCAATCAACTACTGATGCTAGAATGGTGGAAAGAATCAAGAATAGGCTGGGTGAACTTAGCCAGGAGCCATATAACCATAGTGAAAAGCTGATAAGTTTTGTAGTTCTTGCGTATAATCAACTGGAGTATACCAAGTTATGTGTTGATAGCATATATACTTATTGTGCTCATCTAAGCTTTGAATTAATTACAATAGATAATGGCTCCAGTGACGAAACAAGCAAGTATTTCCTGGCATTACCGAACCAAAAGAAAATTAGCTTGCGTAAAAATATGAATGGAAGCGCCGGTGTCAATAATGCATTTAAAATCGCATCCGGAAAGTACGTTGTAAGTATTACCAATGATATCATTTTAACCAGGCATGCAATCGATAACCTAATACATTGTCTGGAGACCGACAAGGAAATAGGTATGATAGTCCCTGTATGTAACGCTTCCAGCAACATGCAAATGATTCCTGTGGCATTTGAAAATATCTGGGAAATGCAAAGGTATGCAGAAAGGTTTAACTATTCCGATCCTTTAAAATGGGAGGAAAGAGTTAGATTGATAACCTACATGGCAGTAATACCGAATACTTTATTAAAAAGAATAGGGGGATGTGATGAGGTAAACTTTCCCTGCGCTTTTAATGACGATGATATAAGCTTTCGGATCAGAAGGCTAGGATATAGGCTAATATTGGCAAAAGATACATTCGTGTATCATTTTGGGTCTGTAACGGTTAGAACTACAAGTGATATGACAAATAACACAATAGCGCTCTACAGGGAAAAATTTATAAAGATTCATGGGATTGACTCATGGACAGAAGCCATATTCGATGCAGAGATGCTGACCAGGTTAAAGATTGGCGAAAGAAAGGATAAGGTAAACATTTTAGGCATTCAACCGGATTGTGGTGCTACCGTACTGCAAATCAAAAATATTTTAAAAGCAAAAGGTTTTAAAAACATTACTATTACTAATTATGTAAATAATACAAGGTTTGTTTCTGATTTAGAAACCATATCGAATGAGGTGGTTTGTGACACGCTGGAAAATATAGATAAGCACTTAAACGGCAGAAAATATGACTACATAGTTATATGTAAAACCCTTAACGAATTAAAATTGGGTAAAGGCTGCGATATGTTTATGAATCATTTGGAAAATTGCCTGCAATATGGTGGGCAGCTATTATACAAGACGAATAATCAGAACTAAAAAGGGGCGTATTATAATGAAAGTTGTTATCTTAGCTGGAGGGTTTGGAACACGAATCAGTGAGGAATCGCATCTTAAACCGAAGCCCATGATCGATATCGGGGAAAGACCTATATTGTGGCATATTATGAAGATTTACTCTAGTTACGGGTTTAACGATTTTATTATATGCCTAGGGTATAAAGGGTATTACATAAAGGAATATTTTGCCCATTATTTCCTGCACGAATCGGATGTGACATTTGATTTCAAGACGCATAATAATGAGTTTATCCATAATCATACGGCAGAGCCCTGGCGGGTTACCTTGGTAAACACAGGGGTAGATACCATGACTGGAGGTAGGGTAAAAAGAATAAGAGAATATGTAGGGAATGAAACGTTTATGTTGACTTATGGTGATGGCGTATCAGATGTAGATATAAATGAGTTATTGAAATTTCATCGTTCGCATGGTAAATTTGCTACAGTAACGGCTACACAGCCTAGTGGACGTTATGGAGCGCTTGAAATGGAAGGAGAATATCAGGTGTGCGGCTTTCAAGAGAAACCTAAAGGGGATGGAGCTTGGGTGAATGCAGGTTTTTTTGTCATGGAACCGCAGGTTTTTGATTATATAGAGGGAGATGCAACAATTCTTGAGAGAGAGCCTCTTGAAAATTTGGCTCAGGATAAACAGTTAGCTGCGTATAAGCATCGGGGCTTTTGGCTGCCGATGGATACAATGAGGGATAAAACATTGCTTGACAGCCTGTGGCAGTCAGGTGAGGCTCCCTGGAAGCTATGGTAAAGGAGAACGGAGATGCTTGATGCTAATTTCTGGAGGGGAAAAAAGGTATTTGTAACAGGTCATACCGGTTTTAAAGGCTCATGGCTGGTCTTATGGCTTAACAGCATGGGAGCTAGCGTATTCGGGTATTCATTGCCGGCACCTACAAATCCGAATATGTTCGAGTTATGCAAGCTTGATAGGGACATTCAATCGGTAATGGGAGATATAAGGGATTTTGAGCATCTTTTATGTACGATAAAGCAGATAGAGCCTGAAATTGTTTTCCATTTGGCTGCACAGCCTTTAGTTCTTAAATCTTATGATAGTCCTATGGAAACATATCAGGTTAATGTTATGGGAACTGTCAATGTTTTGGAATGTATAAGAAATGTGGACAGTGTAAAAGCAGTTGTAAATGTAACAACGGATAAATGCTATGAAAATCAAGGATGGTATTGGGGCTATCGAGAAAACGATGCTCTTGGCGGGTATGACCCATATTCAAATAGCAAGGCCTGTTCCGAATTAATTACTGCTGCTTATAGAAATTCATTCTTCAGCCTGAAAAACAAAGTAGCTTTGGCATCTGCCAGAGCAGGAAATGTAATCGGTGGGGGAGATTGGGCAGAGAATAGACTGATACCGGATTGTGTACGTGCGCTTATGGAGGGAAAAAAGGTTGTTATAAGGAATAGTGATGCAATCAGACCATGGCAGCATGTCCTGGAACCTTTATCCGGCTATCTGATCCTTGCCCAAAAGCTTTACGAAGAGGGCGAGCGGTATGCAGGAGCATGGAATTTCGGCCCGGATGATAAAGATGCTAAAACAGTCGAGTGGATTGTACGTAAGATGTGCACTGTGTGGGGAGAGGGAGCCGGATTTGAAGTTGAGAAACAAGAAAGGAAATCTCATGAGGCTAAATATTTGAAGCTTGACTGTTCAAAAGCGAAAGTGGAACTAAACTGGAATCCCAGATGGACAGTAGCGCAAGCGATTGAAAAGGTTGTCTCCTGGATAAAAGCCTATGAGAAGGGTAAGGAGATGAAATCCTACTGTTTAAAGCAGATCACGGAGTATATGGAAAGCTAATGCTTGATAGAAAGTGAGAAACAGCGACTATGATTGATAATAAGGAAAAAACGGAAAGCGAACTTAGGAATAAGGTGCTGGAGGCAGTAGTCCAATACCATGATTTCGTATACGGAGAAACTCAATCCGACTTTAAACCGGGAAAACGAATTCATTATGCAGGAAGAGTATTTGATGAGAATGAAGTTAAAAATCTCGTGGATGCTTCTCTGGATTTTTGGCTTACGACTGGAAGGTATGCAGAGATATTTGAAAGACAGTTTGCAGAATTTTTGGGGATAAAGTATTGCATGCTGGTAAACTCAGGATCTTCAGCGAATCTATTGGCCTTTATGGCATTAACTTCTCCAAAGCTGGGTGAAAGACGAATTCGCAGGGGCGATGAGGTAATAACCGTAGCTGCAGGATTTCCTACAACAGTAGCCCCTATTGTGCAATATGGCGCAGTTCCTGTTTTTGTAGATGTGACATTGCCAACCTATAACATCGATTGCTCCATGCTGGAAGAAGCCCTTACGGAGAAAACAAAAGCCGTAATGGTTGCCCATACTATGGGAAATCCTTTTGATTTGGAAAAAGTGATGCAATTTTGTAACAAACATGGTTTATGGCTGGTAGAAGATAACTGTGACGCGCTGGGGGCACGATTCATGTATGAAAATAAGTGGAAATACACAGGAACGGTTGGACATATCGGAACCTCCAGTTTTTATCCACCGCATCATATGACAATGGGAGAAGGTGGAGCTGTATACACAAATGATACCCAGCTAAAACATATCATTGAGTCTTTACGGGATTGGGGACGTGACTGCTGGTGCCGGTCCGGCAAAGATGATACATGTAAATGCAGATTTTCTCAGCAATTTGGAGAACTCCCCTTTGGGTATGATCATAAATATGTTTACTCTCATTTTGGATATAACCTAAAGGTAACTGATATGCAAGCAGCGATCGGATGTGCGCAAATTGAAAAACTTCCAGGCTTTATAGAATCCAGAAAAAGAAATTGGCGGACGATGAAGGAAGGATTAGCCGAGCTGTCGGACAGTATTATACTGCCGGAAGCAACTATAAACTCGGAGCCTAGCTGGTTTGGCTTCCTTATAACGGTAAGAGATCAGTGCAGGATTTCAAGAAATGAAATTGTAAATTATCTTGAGCAAAATGGTATTCAGACTAGAATGCTATTTGCTGGAAACCTAATAAAACATCCCTGTTTTGATGAGATGAGACAAACGGGTCAGGGATTCAGGGTTGTAGGAGAACTGCAAAATACGGAACGGATTATGAATGATACATTTTGGGTTGGAGTTTACCCAGGACTTACTACAGATATGATCGAGTTTGTTATTGATTGTATTAGGAAAAAGTTGCAATAAATAATGGTTTCAGGGAGGAAGCTATGAAAGTCTCGGATTACGTTATATCATACTTGGAGAAGATTGGAATAAAAGATATTTTTATTATATCCGGCGGAGGAAATATGCATTTAGTGGATTCTGTCGGCAGGAATAAAAATATCCGGTACATATGTAACCACCATGAGCAAGCATCTGCGATGGCGGTAGAAGGGTATGCAAGGTTTAAAAATGATATGGGCGCCGCTATTGTAACTACCGGGCCAGGTGGTACAAATGCAATAACCGGAGTAGCGGGCTGCTGGCTTGACTCGATCCCTGCAATCATTATCTCAGGGCAAGTGAAACTGGAAGACACTATTTATATTAATAATGTCGGGGTAAGACAGTTTGGCGATCAGGAAATCAATATCATTGATATTGTCAAACCCATAACAAAATATGCGGCTATGGTTACGGATAAAAATTACATCCGGTATCACCTGGAAAAGGCTACGTACCTAGCAAAGAGCGGTAGGCCGGGTCCTGTTTGGATTGATATACCTCTTGATATTCAAGGCAGCATAGTAAGTGAGGAAGAGCTTATACCATTTACACCACCGATATCTAATGAAAACCCAATGCTTAAGGAGCAGGTTAGGCAGGTTATCGATTTGCTTTGTTGTGCCAAAAGGCCATTATTAATAGCAGGTAACGGTACTCGGTTGTCAGGGGCATGTGATGATTTGTTACAGCTTGTGGAAATCCTTCAAATACCTACTGTTTCATCGATCAATGGAAAGGATTTGATTACAGAGGAATACCCATATTTTATTGGAACTCCCGGAATTGCTGGCCAGCGGGGGGCAAACTTTGCTATGCAAAATTGCGATTTGCTCATCAGCATCGGTTCCCGGTTAATGTTGAGGCATATTGGATTTAATTACAAACATTTTGCCCGTGAAGCCAGAAAGATAGTAATTGATATAGATCATACCGAGTTGGCGAAAAAATCCATTAACCCATGTATGCCTATTTGTGCTGATGCTGGAGAGTTTATTCGTGAACTTATTCGACAGCTGGGCAATAATAAGGACCTCAAAACTTCTTATGGAGAATGGAAGCAAAAGTGTTTGCTATGGAGGCAGAAGTACAATACGATAGAGGATTACCACTTGCAGCAAAAAGAGTACGTAAACTCCTACTACTTTATGCAGGAAATAAGTAAAAGATTTACGGATAAGCATCATATTGTAACCTCCAATGGGACTGCATATATTAGTACGCTTCAAGCAGTTCGAGCCCAAAGAGGGCAGAGACTGATCTTTAATAAAGCTCTTGCATCCATGGGTTATGGTTTGCCAGCTGCTATCGGAGCATGTGTCGCTAACGGAAGAAAAGAGATATTGTGTTTTGAAAATGATGGAAGTCTGCAAATGAACATACAGGAGCTTCAAACGGTGGTGCATTATAATCTGCCGATAAAGATGATCGTTTTTAATAACAGGGGGTATCTGTCCATTAAGATTACTCAAAGTAACTTTTTCCCAGACAACATTACTGCTTGTGATCCATCAACTGGAGTGAGTTGTCCGGATTTGGAAAAGATCTCATATGCCTATGGAATTCCTTTTATACGAATTCATACCACAGATGAAGTAGATGGTAAACTGGTTGAGTTTTTCACTTGTGAAGGCCCTATTGTATGTGAAGTTATGATGGATCCCTGGCAGCCCATGCTTCCTAAAACATCTTCAGTTAAAACAGCCGATGGCAGAATGCTCTCAAAACCTTTAGAAGATATGTATCCATTTCTCCCCAGAGAGGAATTTATGGAGAATATGATAATAAAACCAGTAGATGAGGGAGTCCAGTAGATGGAAGAGGAAGGACTTGGTGATGAGTAAAAACATACTAATAACAGGTGCCGGAGGATTCGTAGGACGTAATCTACATGAGTACCTCGGCTCAAAATATAGTGTTTTCGCTGCTACAAGAAAAGAACTGAATTTGTTAAATGAGGATGAAGTAGCCGAATATATTCAAAAAAAGGATATTCACTGTATTATACATTGCGCTAATGTCGGAGGATCGAGAAAAAATCAATCAGACGGAGGAAATATCAGTGTTTTATCCGATAATTTAAGAATGTTTCATAACCTGGTTAAATGCTTACGTTCAGACATGCATATGATTTACTTCGGGAGTGGAGCGGAATATGATAAAAGCAGAAACCTAACAAAAATAAAAGAAATTGATTTTGGCATGAGAGTCCCTAAAGATGAATATGGTTTTTCCAAGTATGTGATGAGTAAATGTGCTGAAAAGCAAAACAACATCACGTGCTTGCGAATTTTTGGGCTTTATGGCAGGTATGAGGACTATACTTATAAGTTTATCTCCAATGCCATAGTAAAAAACATAATAGGCATGCCGATTAGGATTAATCAAAATGTCGTATTTGACTACCTTTATATTAATGATTTACTCGATATTGTAGAGAGATTTATAGATAATCCACCCAAAAATAGAGTGCTTAACGTAACACCAACGAATTCTATTGATTTAGTGTCAATTGCTAATATGATTAATGAAATTTCTCAAAAGCCGAATCGGATTGATGTTGTAAACGAGGGTTTTAATTACGAGTATACCGGTGACAATAGCCTTCTTCTTGGAGAGCTTAACAATTACCGTTTTACCTCATATTATGAAGGGGTAAATGAGTTGTTCAGATATTATACAGCTGTTATTGATACTATTGACCGGAGAATAATCCAGGAGGATCCGTATATCAAGGATTGCAGAAAAAGAGTATAAAGTGTGTGGAGGGATATATAATATGAATTATAAGGTAGCTAATAGAATCTGCCCAGTTTGTTCAAACAGCAAGGTCGAAATACTATACAATCAGCAGTTTGTGGTGCCAGAGGGATATCATCTGCCTGTAAGCTTTGACGTAGTCTACTGTGACCATTGTGGGTTTGTTTACTCAGACACTACTGCTGCACAAAAGGATTATAACTTATACTATGAAGCTTTGTCCAAGTATGAAGATGAGTCAATAACCATTGGAAGTGGCGGATGTACGAGAATTCAAGATATACAAAGGTATGAAAGGATTACAGCATGTATAAAAAGGTATATTAATAAACAGCAATCAGTTATTGATATCGGTTGTGCCAATGGGGGACTTCTGCGCATGCTTAAAGATAGTGAATATGAGAATCTTACTGGTATGGATCTCGCGCAGAGATGCTTGGATAATGTAAATAGCTATGGTATTAGAACACAAAAAGGAAGTATTGTATCAGAGGACTTGTCAGAAGATAAAGCGTTGAAGGAACAATTCGATTGTATAATTCTTTCACATATAATGGAGCATATTTGTGATTTAAAAACAGCATTGAAAAATATTTTTCAATGGCTAAAACCCAATGGATATGTCTATATAGAGGTGCCGGACGCTTCACGGTATGTTGATTTTTATATAGCTCCATACCATTACTTTGATTGTGAACATATAAACCATTTTGATGAGAATTCTCTTCGGAACCTTTTTGGAGAGAACGGATTTAAGCTTGTTTTTTCAGAGCGCAATTCAATAGCCATGTCAGATACTGCTAGATATCCTGTAGTGTGCATGGTTTTTAG
Organism: Bacillota bacterium; assembly: GCA_023419605.1. Taxonomy (GTDB): domain Bacteria; phylum Bacillota; class Clostridia; order Acetivibrionales; family JAEZXR01; genus JAEZXR01. Next base: position 63,775 of record JAEZXR010000050.1, read on the forward strand.
AAAGCTTACCGATTTGCAAATAGACAAAAAACCCCTTTCAGTAAATAGTGCTATGAGGGATAATATTAGGCAATATATACTTAAATCCCGGAAAGAAGACTCTTACCAAGTTATAGGACGGTATGTTCAATCACAAGAGCCGATCGTTGTTTGGGGAGTAGGATCGTTTTTGCAAAGATTGTTGGCTACCTCTAAGTTAAGCGAGTGCAATATAATTGCTTTTGTTGATAGTGACATTAATAAACAAGGTAAAAAAATTAACGGTGTTTCTATTATTGCACCAGCAATGTTGAAGAGTATAAATGCAGCAGTTCTAATATGTTCTGTTCTGTATACTGATGAGATTCTAGGTCAGATTTATGATATGGCGTTAGATATAGAAACGGTGGTTCTAAAATAATTACTTTGACAAGGGACGATTCTTGTCAAAGTGGTATGCTGCGAGCCCATCAATAGGGCAGATAGCGATATTTAGGGATTAACAGGGTGTGATTCAGAGAATAAGACTGAGACAAAGAACAGCCTCTGATACGAAGTAGGATCCGTATATTAAAGTTTGCACAGTTAAGAAATAAGAAGAATGGGGATGAAGTCTATATGTATAGAGTATTGCTATTTGGCACGGGTAGTGGATGTGAAGATTTGATGAGTCTTTTAGATTTTAGCAACGTTGAGATTGTTGCGTATGTGGATAATAACTGTAGTGCAACAGGTAGGACATATAATGGCAAAGAGGTAGTCAGGCCGTCTGCGATAGATCGATATGAATATGATTATGTCATTATAACAACCAGGCATTATGATGATATAGAAAGACAGCTTTTAGATTTAAATATAGGGAAAGATAAAATTATCGGACTGTATAAGAATTATAGTAAGCATATGTTGAGTGAAATAAACCAAAAGCATGATATTCTAAAGATTATTTCTAATTCTATTATTGAGCCATATTATGTATGTAGCATGCAGAATATAGGTAGAAATAGGAATCTGGAGATATTTGCTGATAACGATGACTATGTGAGAATTTCATCATTAGAGTTAGTCGCACATGAAATATATTCTGGAAATATACAGGGAAGTGTTGCAGAACTTGGTGTTTATCAAGGTGATTTTGCTAAAAAAATCAATGCAGTATTTCCTGACAGAAGGTTATATCTCTTTGATACGTTTACCGGTTTTTCAGCCTCTGATATTCTTGTTGAAAAAAATGAGATGTTCTCCAACTCACAAGAAGCGTATTTTTCCAATACATCTGAGGAAACTGTTATATCAAAAATGCCACATCCGGAGAATTGCGTTATTAAAAAGGGTTATTTTCCGGAAACAGCAGTTGGGCTGGAAGAAACCTTCGCATTTGTAAGTATAGATGCCGATTTATACAATCCGATTTTTGAAGGACTTTCATACTTCTATCCTAGGCTTTCAAAAGGTGGATACATATTTGTTCATGATTACAATAATATTCGGTTTAAAGGTGCGAAAGAAGCTGTGCAACAGTATTGCAAAGCCAATAAAATTAGTTATTTTCCTTTAAGTGATATCTGTGGCACTGTTGTTATAGTAAAATAGAGCAAATAGTATGGGATTATAAGATGCAGGAAATGTTAGTCTATGGAAGAGCAGAGTCAGAAGCAAAAGGTTTTGTCTGATTCTGCCCTTCCTATTTAGGACAAATTAGAACAAATTAAGACAAATTAGGACAAAGGCACTAATTTTATGTACACACAAAGGCTCATTGACAGTTGAGAATATAAAACTATATAATCTATATCGAAGAATATATAAATCCATTCAAACTAAGTAAACCATACAAAGGATAAAGAACCGATAGACCAGTTCAGGGAGGAATACATCTTTCATGGAGGAAAGAGTGGTAGCGTGGGGGAGTTCAGCAACTTCCCATGAGTGCACATGTAAAATCCGGTGTGGCAGTCCTAGCTGCATAAGGATTTCTATTCACATATAATGTGTGTAATATCAACCTTTCTAATATGTTAGTAATCAATACCTTGAAATCTGATTTTCTCAATGACTGTAACGGTATCATAAGTAATTCAAATCAAACACAATTAAATCAGAAGAGGTGAAAACAATGTACAAAACAAGAAAGCTAATGGCCTTTTTAGTAACTTTGATTTTCGCTTTAGTCAATCTGATGCCTTTACAGGTTGCTTTTGCTGCAAAGCCAAGCAATTGGACAGATTGGGACAAAAGCTCACTTCACTTTGATCAAAGTTACGGATGCCGTGGCGATGTGACACAAGTAAGTGCCAAAATCGTAAATGGGCAGGATTCTGGCGATATGAAAGGGCCTTCGACCTGGGAGCTATACTGGATACCCAAAGGGAACCCTAAAAGGGGACAGGTAATAGCAAGCGGGACTGTTGAAGCTCTAAAGGCGGGACAAGCTCAAATCCTGACCTTCGATCCTCGCAAAAATCCAAAGGGCATTGCTGGAAACTATATGTTCAAGGCATACCAGAGGCCGGGACACCCTGGAACAGGGGAATTATGGTCGGAAGCATGTACGATCGTTGGAACTGTTGCTACGCCGACTCCCATTCCGGTAACACCGGAGCCAACACCAGTGCCAACACCGGTACCGACACCGGTACCGACACCGGTACCGACACCGGAGCCAACTCCAGTACCGACACCGGTACCAACGCCGGAACCAACTCCAGTACCGACACCGGAACCAACTCCAGTACCGACACCGGAGCCAACACCGGAACCAACTCCAGTACCGACACCGGTACCAACTCCAGTACCGACACCGGTACCAACGCCGATACCAGCTCCAGTAATTTTAGCTATCAACCCTAATTCCGGATATGTTACAGGAGGACAAACGGTAAATATTTTTGGAAGCAACTTTACACCGGAAACTTTGGTATACTTTGGTGATAATCTGGTGTCCGGATTTTCTTATGGTGCAGGAAATAATGTTAGTGTTATAACCCCGTCTTCTGCGCAGGAGGGTCCCGTCAATGTAAAGGTTGTAAATCCTGATGGGCAGTACGCGATTGCAGAGGGAGGCTATACTTACACTGCTATACCGATTGAGCTTCCCCCGGTGATAACGTCAGTTACACCTAATAGCGGTTTTGTGACGGGTGGAGAGTCTGTCTACATTGAAGGTGAAAACTTTAAGCGAAGCTCCAAGGTGTACTTTGGGACTGTAGAAGTCCCTGTGAGCTACTATTTCAATGCAGGCAAGATCCTTGTTACAGCTCCCCAGGCAGATCAGCCGGGAATTGTGGATGTATTCGTATCCAATGGTGAAAACCTGAATGCAATCCTGGCAGGGGCTTATACATACATGGAACTCCCAAAACCACCAGGACCTGTAATTACAAGTGTTACTCCCGATAAAGGTTTGGCAGGTGGTGGAGAATATGTAGAAATTATAGGAGCGAACTTCGAAAGAGCCAGCAGGGTTTTCTTTGGGGATAAGGAAGTCTCAATAAACTATTTCTTTAGCAGTGGCAGAATTAGAGTCATGACGCCTGCTGTTGCTGTGGTGGGTACTGTGGATGTGAAGGTGGAAAATTCCGACGGGCAGTTTGCAGTTTTGGCTAACGCATATACCTACTATGTGCCTGCGCCTTCAATCTCGTCTGTATCACCCAGTTCCGGTCTCGTAACCGGGGGCGGAAGCGTAACCATCAATGGCTTAAACTTCAGTTCTGGTGTAAAGGTGTTTTTTGGTGGAGTTGAAGCCGTTGTAACAAGCCTCTACAGCAGTATAAAGATTAATGTAATTGCCCCTGCGGGTGCAGCTGGAGTCGTTGACGTAACGGTTGTAAACCCGGACGGACAGTCTGCAACCGCATTACAGGCATATAAATATACTGAACCTGTAGTAGTAAAGCCTTCCATATCTGCTGTTTCACCTAACTCAGGATATGTCAATGGCGGGTACTATGTTTACATAGACGGTGAAAACTTCGAGAGAACTTCGAAGGTCTACTTTGGGAACACTCTGGTACCTATTAATTACTTCTACAGTACAAGTCGAATCCGGGTAGTAGCTCCGGCTGCAGCACAGGAAGGAGCCGTTGATATCACGGTAGTAAATGCAAATGGTGAAGCTTTTACTCTTTACAAAGGCTTTACATATACCCTTCCACCGCCACCGCCAGGGCCACAGATTACAAAAGTGACTTCGGACTACAACAATACTTCTATGAGCGGTGGATACTATATATACATTGAGGGAAGCAATTTTGTACGCTACCCGAAGGTATACTTTATTAGCCCTGATAATACCGTAACTAAGGAAGTGCCTGTAAACTACTTCTTTGGTACAACAAAATTCAGGGTCGTAGCTCCAGCAGTTAGTATTCCGGGAGTGTGGAAGGTTAAAGTGGTAAATCCAGATGGGCAGCAGGCAGAAAGCACATTTACGTATAAGTAGGAATCATTAGAGACGGTTCAGTTTCGACTCTGTACTTATGTACGCTGTATAAACGGTAGTTATACATAAGAAAAGAGCTAGTAAGGAGAAAACCTTATTGGCTCTTTTTTCATTGTTACGTATTTGGACATCATCAGACTATCTGGCGGGGGATAAGTGAATAAAGTAGCAAGTGTTGCTTCTGAAGAAACACTATTAAGTATAGTAGTGAATACAGAAAGAATCTGATCAATAATCAGAGGCCAGCAAGATGCAAAGAAGAGAAAGAAACCAAGTGGAAACCGGCGCATGTAACATCATGTTGGGGGAAGTGAGAAAAAGACCATCCCCTCCGATTGAGAAGAGTCAAATCAAGGCTGAATTATCGCCTGAAAATCTTTACTGCCTTTTCCAACTTTTCTCGCTTTAATCTTATCGAGGTAACCGGTAATCTTATACGACATATAGAGCGTTAAAACATTTTCAATATTGGAAAAATCAACATGGACAAGGTCCAATATCTTCTGCATCCTATACCACATGGTGTTCCGATGGATGAAAAGCTCTTCCGAGGTCTTTTGAATGCTTTGGTTGTTTTTCAAATATACAAAAAGGGTGTTATATAGGTCTGAATGATTTTTCTTATCATATTCCCTCAGAGTAATAAGTACGGGATGGCAAAAATCCTTATAGTCCATCGGAGTATGAGAGGAAGAAAGCAAATCATAGAGTTGTATATCCGAGTAAAAGATCAGAGGATTCTCAGGACATACGATCTTTCCAATTTCAATTGCTTTTACGGCCTGAAAATAGTATTTCCTGCATTCCGCAATATCTGAAAATTCTTTGCTTATTCCGAGATAAATCCTGTTGGGGATCAACAAATCTCTCGCCTTTTGAATAAACTCGGAATTCATATCCAACTTTTCATTATCCTGTATACTAACAACCATATCATTATAGTATACCAAATTATTATAGGAAAACAAAGCGCTAAACTTATCTTTTAAGTACCCTGAATTTTTACCGGAAGAGTTATACTTTGAAATATCAAGCACAAATACGGAAAGTCTTTTTCCAAACCGAATATTTCCGCTTTTCATTCTTTCCTCCAGTACCTTTCTGCTTCTTAAATTATTTTCAAGCAAATCATAGACTAGGTCGTCGTATACCACATTGTAGGCGTTCCTGTAAAAGCTGTTTTTCTTCATTTCTTCTGCAATGATATCGCTTGCAAGTGCAAGAAGCTCTCTATCTTTGGGCAGAAAAGGCTGCTTGCACCCTAGAAGGATTACATTGCCCATATATTTTCCTCTTATTTTAATCCTTGAAACCAGTTTGGGAACAGGGCTTTCCTTACATACTACTTCATAGGGCTCCCCGGATTTCAGTCCGTATTGCACGCTTTTCATTTTCTTAACAGCCATAATGAAATCATAAGAACAATACCCTTTTTTTATATTCTCCATCCAAACAGGATCATTCATATCCATACTACTGGAATACGCCAGAACCTTATAACTGATATCGATTACAACTACCGGATTATTAAGGGTTTGGGAAGCTACGTTCACTATATAATCAAGCCCATTGCCTGTAATAAAGGACTTTAGCAAAGCTGACTTACGATGTTCCAATTGAACATCTTCAAGGAAAAGCTCTCTTATTTGATTACATGTTTCGAAAATATCCTCTGTGCCTTTATACTCAATGACATTCAGTTTATTTATAAAAAAGTCTTCAATAGACAGGCTGTTATCATTAATCAGGACAAGGCTTGCATTCTTTAAATTTTTTGCTTCACCCTGAAGCATTGAAGTTTTTCCGATATAGATAAAATCATTGGAAAAAACGCTTTGTTCCTGTGTAATAAGCTTTATATCATGAAAAAGCGCACTCATTTCATCACTAAAATAGATGTTTACCGCTTTCTCGGAAAAATGCCTGCAGAGCTCTATAAAACCAATACCCATGTAACTCACCCCTTGTTATTATAGTTCATTGTGCACAATTTTTCCATATGTTTTTAAATATAGTAAATATAGTAATGTTAATTCTGCTATGGTAAATTGTTTATAAACAAGGCATGGCAGTGTTAAGAAATGAAATATGAGGACCCCTTTTTATCCATAAGATCTACTTATTCAGTAATCAAAATAAGAGGAGGAAACCATAATGGGTAGTTTTGTAAAAAATCCAAATGATATCATAAAATACAGTAATAAGCCTGTAACGTTTTATGATGCTGAGACACTTACCGCTTATTGGGAAACAAAGCCTGAAATTATTGAGCGCATACTGCCGGAACCGCTAAAACCGGCAAAAATGCCTTTGGTGCATGCGTTTGTGGCCAATTATCCTCGAACCAATTTCTGCCCTCCCTACAGGGAAGCCGCTTTATTCGTACTGGCAGACTATAACGGGGAGCTGGGGACCTATTGTCTTTCCATGCCGATCACCGACGATATCGCCATGGGACTTGGCAGGGAAATTTGCGGATTTCCAAAGAAAATAGCGGAGATTGAGCTTAAAAAAGAGGGGGATACGGTGGAAGGAATTGTAGGACGGCAGGGGATAAACTTCTTCCATGTCAAGGCAAAACTTAATGAATGCTTTAATGCTGAAGATGGACAGAAAATACTTGCTGAGAACTATGGAAATGGCCTGCCTGTATTCAACATCAAATACTCCAAGGCAATCGACGGCAGCGGGTTCGACTTAAAGCCGATTCTTGTAAAAGAGGGTACAACCATGGACACCAGTGTGCGTAAGGTTGGAGAGGCCAAAATAGACATGAAGGATTCGCCCCATGATCCCTGGGCGGAGTTGGAAGTGATGAGAATGTTAGGATGTGTTTATACCGTAAGCACTACGGTTCTTTTAAAAGGTACGGTTTTAACAGAAGTGAATCCAGCAGCATTTTTACCATACTCCTATTTGCGATGGGACTGGTGGGAAGATGCTCTCTAAATTATACAATCATACTACAGTATGGTTTATGGATTTATTCGAACATACATTTACGTATGCAAATTAGGACGGAACTTAGCTGATTTGGAAGGCATCTATCCCCAGAATCGTTAGCCATATGTTTTCCAAATCAGTAGTCACCCATCTTATTGTATATAGAATAGATTCTAATGTATCAGTAAGCTTATATACCTATGACCAAAACAGTACAATGTAAGAGGAGATTTTTGTTATGAGCAATTTGTTTGATTTGAACGGTAAGGTGGCCATTGTAACTGGAGCTTCCGGCGGAATAGGGGCTGAAACTGCTAAAGCTTTTGCTGCACAAGGTGCAGATGTAGCAGTACTGGATATACGATACGAATGGTTGGAGGCTTTAGTTAGGGAAATTGAAGCTATGGGAAGAAAGGTTCTTCCGATAAAGTGTGATGTTACGAAGGAAGAGGAAATAAAGGCTGCCGTAAAAACTGTTTTAGACACCTTTGGAAAGATCGATATACTAGTGAACAATGCAGGCGTGGCTTCTGGAGGTTCACTGGAAGATATTGAAGAAGCTGAATGGGACCGGGTGATAGACATAAATCTAAAAGGAATATTCTTAATGTCAAAACACATTGTTGCACATATGAAGGAAAGAAAATATGGGAAAATCATTAACACTGCCTCCGTTTGCGGGCGTATAGGAAGTAAATCCGCCTCGCTCCATGCCTATAGTGCCTCAAAGGGCGCGGTAATTAACCTCACAAGGACCATGGGAGCTTCACTGGCTCCCTATGGCATAACCGTTAATGCCATTGGGCCGGCCCTTTTTAAGACAAAAATGACTGAGAATTCCTTATGTAATGAAAGATTTCTGGAAGGATACAATGCGCTGTGTCCGGCAGGAAGACCCGGGAACCTCGAGGAATTAAACGGGGCTGTCATTTACTTTGCATCGGATGCTTCCAGCTATACTACAGGTCAAACATTATTCATCGATGGCGGCTTGACAGCTGTTTGAAAGGGTTGCCAAGCATATGTTCCTATATCGACTGACGGGACCAGCAGAGCGGTTCAGCAAAGGAGGAAATGCAGCCAACGCTGAACCGTTCTTCTCGTTCAAGGTTACTTATTTATTAGAACACCTAAATTTCTAGATAATATATTGTCTCCATAATAACCGATTAAATCCAACCGTTGAAGGGTATTCCGGGTATGCTCGGGAAGCTTGCTTAATTCCGGCCCCTTGAGGAGAAGAGAAACCTCTTCCTCCGTAAAAACATCCCTCATTTCGACGGTTTTGCTATACTGCTTGTTCTGCGGACAAACCGTCTGGCAATGCATGCAGCCGACGATTGCATTATGCCGGGTGCTATCTACCCAATCAGGGAACCTTCCACCATATTCGTTTAAATGGGTCAGGCAATTCTCTGCATGGAGTAGGTATCTTTCAGCGTCGATACATTTCGTCGGACAATTTTTCAGACATGCATGGCAGGTATCGCAGTCCGGCATCCTTTTCACATCCTGCCAGCTATCCTCACAGGGCATATCCGTAACCCAGGCAATGAGCCGGTTAAAGCTTCCCATTCCCTGAACATAGGAAATATTATTCCTTCCGTACATGCTGAGCCCGCTTCTAACAGACAGTAATTTTAACGGTAATTTCGCACGCAGCAGAGTATAATTCTCCGGCGTAAGTACATGTTGTACTATCTCCAATACCGGACGATCTACTTCCGTTGATAGATAGGTAGGAGGTATGATTACTTCGCAGGGTTTACCCTTCCAGGTAAAGCATAATTTTATAATGGGTTGAGGTATTGCTGCGATGATTATTGATTTTGCCCCAAGCAGCTCCTTTGAGTAATCGAATTGAAACCCGGTAAGATTTTCGTTATAAAACTCCTCATTCAGAAGCCCTGTCCTATGTAATTCCAGAATATCCTTCTGCAAATCCTTGCTATGTTCAACGGATACTACCTTTCCTCTGTACCCCTTCTGTTCCAATTCGGCTAAAAGACGGTCCTGTACTGTGCTCATATTCATCCTCCTTTTATCGTGTAACCCTCATTTTGACGAATAAAGGTTACAATGCTATAATGAGTATAGCATTAACGGATGTAACCGTCAATAACAAAATAGGAGGTTACACAATGGACGAATTGTGTTTGGATTTTATAAACAGCAAATGGTATGCTACACATAAATTAAACAAGGAAATACTGAGAGAAAATGGCCTTCTCATGAATTTTTTCAGTAAGAGAAACCTTCATATCGATGGATCCCCTGACAGTGAAATCCAGGATGCGCTGTTAGAACTGCGCTCCTTTTTGGAGAAAACTTTAGAGGAATTCGTGACAAATAGGTCGGTTTCAAGAGATGCCTTGTCCAAAATCAATAAATATCTAAGGGCAGTACCCTGTGTAAGAGTCGTTGAGCAGGTAGATGAAAAATATAGGGTGGCGCTGAAGCCGGTTTCACTGGGTTGGGATTGGATCATGGCTGAAATTGCGGCGTCTTTTGTGCAATTGCTATGGGAGTGTGATGTAGAGCGAATTAAGATCTGCGAAAACCCTGAGTGCAGATGGGTTTTCTATGATGAAACCAAAAGCAGGACAAAGCGCTGGTGTGACGATACCTGTGCCAGCCGCATGAAGGTCAGAAGGTTCCGGGAAAAGCGAAAAAACATATAAATGCAAGATGCGTAGGCTTCCTCTATCGTAAATCCTCTATTTACGTTGCAGTAATGGAAATGGTATAATATGGACAACCGTTAATAAATTTATTTGGAGGTTGGTTTATGAATAAGAAGATTTGTTTTACACTATCTCTCGTTTTTCTCCTGGTAGTACTGGCTGTAACGGCAGTACAGGCAGCGGAGGATACCCTTGTGATCTTAAAGATCGATAGTCCCACGATGCTGGTGGATGGAACTTCAAAAGAAATTGATCCCGGGAATGGGGCCACGCCTGTTTTAGTCAGCGACAGTACATTGGTACCCATCCGCGCCATTATCGAGTCCATGGGAGGGACTGTTGAATGGACGGAGACAGAGAAAAAAGCAACCGTTTCCCTGAATGGTAAAGTAGTGGAAGTATGGCTGGATAAAAATACTGCCAGAGTGAATGGCGTGGAGCAGCAAGTTCAAACAGCGCCGACAGCCATCAATGACAGAACTATGCTGCCTCTTCGGTTTGTTTCCGAAAACCTTGGATTGTGTGTAAATTGGGAAGAAAGTACGCAGTCCATTTCCATTAGCAGGTCAAGCGATTACTTTGCGAGTATTGCAGGAGAAAAACTGAGCAATTCTGAATTCAATTTCTTTTTAGGCCGCGCAAAGCAAGATATTGGAAATTATATTCTGCAAAACCAACTCAATAATAACGCAACAGGATCCCTATGGGACACCGTAATAAATGGTAAAGAGGCCCGGGAGCTGGTAAAGGAGCAGGCACTGAGCTATGCCAGAGAGTTCAAGTACTTTTCAGCGAAGGTAAAGGAAAGTAATGTTTCCTTTACCGGTGAAGAAAATAAGAACCTTGACAACTCCATCAATCAGATGGTTACAGACCAGGGTGGCATTGCTGAAATGGAGAAAGCCATCAAGTCTGCCTATGATATTAGCTTGCTGGAGTATCTAACCTTTTATAAGGACTATATGTTGATAAACAAATACATAGAAGAAGCGCAGAAAGGGATTCAAATCCCGGAGGATGAGATCAATAAGTTCTATGAGAGCAATAAGGAACGGATTGATAAGGTGACAGTGAATCATATTCTGCTTTCTACGGCGGACCAGGAAGGAAAACCGCTGCCGGAGGATAAACAGGAGGAAGCCAAAAAGAAAGCAGAGGAGATCCTTGAAAAAGTCAAGGCAGGGGGAGATTTTGCAGCGCTTGCGAAGGAATATTCCCAAGACCCCGGTTCAAAGGATACCGGGGGGCAGTATACCTTTGGCAGAGGCGAAATGGTGAAAGAGTTTGAAGATTGGTCCTTCGCTGCAAAGACTGGAGATGTTGGCATCGTAAAAACAGCGTACGGGTATCATGTCATGAAGTTTGAAGAAAAAACCGGCCTTGAACAGGTCAAAACGGCCATCAGAGATACGCTGGCCAATCAAATATTTGCAGAGAATGCGAAGGAAGGAATAGAAGGTCCTCAGTTTACAGTGATTAAAAATCAGAGCAGGTATAACTCCATCAAAATCGTTGATTAATAGTATATGACGGTATAAAAAGGTCGGGAGCTGGATAAGGCAAGCTCCCGGCCTTTTTTATTGCGGATTATTCTATGATATGCATTTATTGCATGTATTTGCATAAAATATCACCTTCTTCGGCACTATTATAGGTGTATTCTATATACAATTGGATTGGTAACTGCTGGTTTAGAAGTCACGAAGCTAAAGGTTCTTGGGGTGCGTGACTTTTGAATCAGCTAAGTTCCAGCGTAAATTATACAGTTTGTTGTATCAGGCTGGAATGGCTTTTCAAGTGATGCTCTCAAATTGATAAAAAATTTTAAAAAAGTACTAAAGTCCTTTCCTGGGTCTACCGACATATATAGTGTAGGACAAGTGAATAATAAAATTCATGGATGAGCAAATAAGGTTTGAAGTTCTGCAGGACGCGGGACAATTCGAGCTGTATTTGCTTATTTTTGTTCACAGAAAACCCCGGCTGTCGAATAAAGAATCGGTTTCGACGACATAATATGACAAAGATCAACATAAAATTATGGTACTATAGTGCTGGTTGTAGCAAGGACTGTAGAACTATAGTTTTGGGACTTTAAGACTAAGGGGAGTTGCTGATGTTAGTTATTGGTAGAAAGCCAGGCGAATATGTTGTTATTGGAGACAATATCAAGGTAAAGGTGGTAAAAAGCGAAGAGGGAGACCTCCGACTGGCCATCGATGCGCCAAGGGATGTACGGATTGTGCGTGGAGAGCTTTATGAGGAAGAAATGAAGAAAAAGGCACAGGACAAATAGGTTTTATCATGTAAGTGGATCAGGGACGAGCCAATTTACACACCACCGCAGCAGGATGCTGGATGAGGGAAAGTGTAGGTTGGTTTGTTTTATTTAACCGTATATAATGAGTTCCAAAGCAGCCGCGGAGCGGAGGGACTTGTGATATAAATATAAATTATGAATTGGTGAAAAAGGATGTTCACCGTAAATAACAAGGAGGTAATTTGCTATGAGAATTAATCACAATATTGCAAGTATGAACACTTATCGTCAGCTGACTGGAAACACTGGTGCAACAGGCAAATCTTTGGAAAAACTCTCCTCAGGTCTCCGTATTAATCGTGCAGGTGATGATGCAGCAGGTCTTGCTATCAGTGAAAAAATGAGAGGGCAGATCAGAGGGCTGGATCAAGCTTCAAGAAATGCACAAGATGGTATTTCTTTAATTCAGACTGCAGAAGGTGGATTGAATGAAACTCATTCGATTCTTCAGAGAATGAGAGAGTTGGCTATACAAGGTGCTAACGATACAAACGAAAGTGTTGACAGAGACGCAATTAACGAAGAATTGAATGCTCTTAAGACAGAGATCACTCGTATAGGAAAATCTACTACATTTAACGGTAAGAATCTTTTGGATGGTACTCTTGGAAGCAACGTCACTCTCGATGCTAATTTAACGGTTGCTAACGGTATAAACACAGTAAAAACCGACGGAACTGCAGCCGCTACTTACACTGTAAATCTTGTGGATAATGCTGGTAAGACGGATATTACCATTACAAATGCTGCAGGTGTTTCTCAAACAATAGCTAATGTGACAGATCCAGCAGCGGGTGCATCAGCAAACATTAAGTTCGATGCTTTCGGTATTACGCTTGAGGTTAATAGTGGTTTGCACGCTGGTATAGCTAATACAAACGGAAAGAATATTACTGTGGCTGCATCTGGTGTCGATTTCCAGATTGGTGCTAATAACAAGACAGAACAGCAGTTGAATGTTACTATAGGTGATATGAAAGCTACTGCCCTTGGTATTGGTGGTTCTTCTGGACATGGTACATGGTCTGTAGACGATGTTAAAGTCAATACGGCAGTCGATGCACGCGAATCTTCTGATGTAATTGAAAAGGCTATAAATCAAGTTTCTACCCAGCGTTCCAAGCTCGGTGCTTTCCAGAACCGTTTGGAGCACACGATAACCAACTTGGGTACATCCAGTGAGAACTTGTCGGCAGCTGAATCACGTATTCGTGATGTAGACATGGCAAAAGAAATGATGGAGTTCACCAAGAACAATATCCTTTCACAGGCAGCTCAGGCTATGCTGGCTCAGGCGAATCAGCAACCTCAGGGAGTACTGCAACTCCTCAGATAGTTTTAATCTGACAGTAGTAAGGGTCAGGGGAGATTCCTCTGACCCTTTTTGCTAATCATAGTTTATAACATACTAGAAGGTCTCTAAGTTTGTTAAAAATATATTAATGCTTGTCTGATAAATAACGATAATACAATAGAGAGAATGCTGTTATAAAATGTATTACCTGGGTAAATAAATGATGAAAATTTACCTGTGCACATGTTTTTAATCTAACGGAGGGATGCGAATGATTCAAAACTGTAAAAAATGTAAAGGCCTTTTTAATTCTTTGACAGAGAGTCGGCTCTGTCCTGCTTGTTTGAAGGAAGACGACGAAATTTTTGCCATTGTTAAGGAGTTTATCTATGCAAACCCAGGTGCTACCATCAGCGAAGTATCCACGGAATTGGATGTTTCAGTAAATCGTATAAAAAGGTATCTGCGGGAGGGGCGATTGGAAATCGTCGAAAAGCACAATCTTTTTTTGGAGTGTGAAAAATGCGGTGTTGCCATTCAAACAGGAAGGTTTTGTCCTGCTTGTGCTAATGAGTTCTTTAATGATTTGAAAAAGTCAGGAGAAGAGGGGAGCAAACCAGCGGCAGAAAAGAAAAGTGATGGGCTTAAGTATTTTTTTATTGAAGGTACGCAGAAGAAAGCTTGAAAATCAGAATCTAAAAGGATTGTACAAGAGAAGGGCTATAGGGTAGCCTTTTTTTGTTGTCTAGAAAAGTTCTTCTTTCTAGACAACAAAAAACATCGAATTTATGCGCGTACCAGATTTTCCTCATACTCGGAAGAGCACATGAGCAAACAAAAGTAGCAAGGTTACCTTTGTTCTTGGACGAAATCAGTTTGATTTTCCAAAAGATAGGACTCAAACTTTATTCGATCCATACCGATAGATATAACAAGAAAAGTTTCACGGAGGGAATGATGTATGAAACTGAACAATGTGGAGGCTGTAAATACCATTCAGCAGCCTAAGATCAGCGGGATGAGACTGGAAAATGGAGTACAGAACAAAAATATATCCCAGGTAACTGAAATGGAAAAGGCCACTTTACCAGTTTCGGAAAAAAGCATTGTAGATGCTATACAGAGGGCAAATCGAGCTATGGAGAGATTTGCACATACTTCACTTGAGTACTCTGTACATGAAAAGACCCATGCAATTGTAGTTAAAATTATTAATAACGATACAAAAGAAGTGATAAAAGAAATCCCACCGGAAAAGATGCTGGATTTGGTTGCAAATCTTATGGAACTTAGCGGCATCATGATCGATGAAAGGAGATAGGAAAAATGGCAAGTAATATATCGGGTATGTTAAATTCAAGACTGCGATTTTCCGGAATGGTTTCCGGATTGGATACCGAATCCATGATTCAGCAGTTAATGAAGGTTGAGAGAACAAAGGTAGACAAAGTCAAACAGCAGAGGCAGTTGCTGGAATGGAAACAGGACGATTACAGATCCATAACCAGCCTTCTAAAAGGCTTTAATTCAGAGTTTTTCGATGTTTTAAACACAAAAACATATTTCAGGTCTTCCTCTGCCTTCAGCACCTATAAATCAACAGCAAAAGTAGGAGGGGTAGATTCAAGCAAGGTAATCATCAATGCCACCGGTAATGCAAAGCCAGGCACGCATACCCTGGAGGATGTAAAACTGGCGCAAAAGTCTATTTGGCAGACTTCAACCGGAGCTTCTGTTTCAGAGACCATGACGGGAACGGTGAATTATAGCGAACTGAAGCAAGGTAAATCCTTCGAAATTAATCTGGATGGAACTAAAAAAACTATTACATTGCCGAGAAGCTATACAGCAGATGCGGCTACCAATGCCGCCAATCTTCAAAGTGACCTGACAAGTTTGATAAACACTGCATTTGGTACAGGGAATATTAATGTAACGGTCACAGGCACGCAGCTTACTTTTAAAGCGGAAGGACATAACCTGCAAGTTAATAGTGTGCCGCATACCTATGTCGGCAATCTGGGATTTGCCAATAATCAATCCAATTCAGCTGTAAGCGCGATCATTGGATTTCCCACAAGTGGAACTTTAGATATATCAGGAAACTTTAAGGTTAAGATTGATGGAGTGGAGTCGACCATCAATATCAATGACCAGCATTTTGCGAATATCGGAGAAATGGCTGGATATCTTGATAGTGCATTGAGTGCAAAAGGAATGAAGGTGACAACGGATGCCGAAGGTAAACGGTTGGTTTTTATAGCAAACCCATCCAGTGAAGTAACATTTTTACAGGGAGATACCAATAATGTGTTAGGGTCACTGGGTGTTGCCAACAATGCAACCATCAAGAAAATGCAGGGAAATGTAGATTTCAACGTCTCAGATATTGGAAAAGAGTTTGACCTATTTATTAATGGCACGAAAGTAACCGTAGATATTACGCAGGATTTTACATCCGCTACTGGAATTGATGACTTGATTACGGCTGTCAATAATGCTTTAAGTGCAAAAGGGATTGCCGATGTGACAGCAGTCAAGAGTGGAAATACCCTGAAGTTCGAAATGACAGGTGACCCCAAGGAAATACGAATTGCAAATAGTACCAATACTATAGTTACCCAGATGGGCTTTACACCGGGGGATACGAATACATTAAGCATGTATAAAAGTTTAAAGGACTTGAATGCTGCGGGTGCTATTGCTATTACGGATGTCACGGATGCTTTAGGAAATACGTTTAAGGGTGTTCAATTTAAGATTAACGACAAGATATTTACTTTTAGTGAAAATGAAACCTTAAGCAATGTTATCACCAAGGTCAACTCAGGTGGGGCAGGAGTTACCTTAGGCTACAGCAGCGTAAATGATAAAGTTACCTTACAGGCAAATACGGAAGGTGCTGCCAATAATATTACTATTGAGGATTTAGCGGGAACGAACCTTTTGACAGGAGTATTTAAACTGACTAAACTACAGGATGGTAAAGATGCGGAATTTAAGTTGGACGGTGTTGCAACTACCCGAAGCACGAACCAGTTTACAGTGGATGGAGTGGAGTATAAGCTCTTGTCTGAAACTGCAGCAGGAGAGAAAATTGATATAACCGTCAGTGCAAATCCGGATGAGATGCTGGAAAAGATTAAAAACTTTGTGACGAAGTATAATGAACTTTTGGATAAAATAAATACCAAAGTCACGGAAAAAAGGCCGAGAAGCGGAGGGGAAAACAAGGGAGACTATTACATGCCTCTTACAGATGAACAGAAAGAGGCGATGAAGGAAGATGATATTAAAAAGTGGGAAGAAAAAGCAAAAAAGGGATTGCTGAAGGGTGATTCTATCTTACAAGATATTGCTTCTAAAATGAGAAAAGCCATGTATGAGCAAGTGGAAGGCGTTGAAGGAGGGCTATATTCCATTGGGATAAAAACAGGTACTTGGGAGCAGAGTGGAAAGCTTGTTATCGATGAAGCTAAATTGAAGGATGCTCTGATAAATTCACCGGAAAAGGTAATGAATATCTTTGTTAAGGAATCGGATACTAAGTACTCGCCGGATCTGAACTCCAGTCAACGATCAACCCGGTATAAGGAAACAGGAATCGTAAACAGGCTCTATGATATCGTCCAGGATAGCATTCGCACAAACAGAGACAGTTCCGGTAAAAAAGGTGTACTCCTGGAGAAGGCAGGTATTGAGGGAGATATTACAGAATTTAAAAACCTACTTGCGGATCAATTGGAGGATCAGGATAAATTGATCTACAAATTAAATCAAAAATTAATCGACAAGGAAGATTATTACTATAAAAAGTTTGCTGCCATGGAAACTGCCTTGAGCCGTATGAACAGCCAGTCCTCCTGGCTGACACAGCAGCTGGGCGGAGGTCAGTAGCTTTCGAAAGGGTATTGAATAAAGAGATGGGGGAATTCTAATGTCAGTAAATAATGCATATGCGCAATACAAAGAAAATTCCGTATTTACAGCATCGCCGGAAGAGCTGACCCTGATGTTATACAACGGGTTGGTTAAATTTATCATGTTGGCACAAAAGGCTATTGAGGAGAAAAATATCCCAAAAGCTCATGAAAGTATTGTCAGAGCGCAGGATATTGTTTCCGAATTCCAGTCCACACTGAATATGAAGTATGAAGTTGCCAACAGTCTTTCTTCTATGTATGATTATATGCAAAGAAGACTTATTGAGGCAAACTTGAGGAAGGACGAAAAGATTATCGAGGAAGTTCTCAGCTACGCAAAGGAACTGCGGGATACCTGGGCCCAGGCAATGAAGGTGGCAAAAAAGCAGCAGCCGAACCAGGCTGCTGCCCGATAGGAGACATTTTATGAATATTACACCGGAAAAATATGTTGAGAGGATGCTGCAAATCTCAACAAAAAAGTATGGGCTTCTCAAAGAAATCCAGGAGATTACCAGACGGCAGGAGGAAGTAATCACGGAGGAGACCACGGAACGGCTCAATGAGTTCCTCGATGAAAAACAAAAAAGAATTGAAGACATTGATAAACTGGATGAAGAATTTAAAGTTTATTATGAACGCTTGAAGTTTGAAATGAAGGTAAAAAGCCTTGAAGAGCTTCAGGCCAGCAGCATCAAAGGAGTAAAGGAGCTTCAGCTTTGTATATCCGGAATTCTGCACCTTGTGGACGAAATCAGCCAGCTGGAGAAAAAGAACAGTGAAAAGGCAAACAGGCTATTGGAAGATTTGTCGCAGGAGATTAAAAAGCTGAATCAGGGGAAAAAAGTGAATTCTTTATATTCTTCTACAAACCCTCAACCGTCCGCATATTTTATAGACAAAAAAAAATAAAAGGAACGCACAGGACTGTGCGTTCCTTTTATTTTTTCTATTCCTTGATAGAAAAAATTGCGTTGACATATCTAAGTGCAAGGCGTATAATTAGGGATATAAACGCAATAGGCGCGATTATACCTAAAGAAATTAATAATTCTTGATTATTCTTACAAATTCTTACCAATATTTAATAAGTCTTTGTAAATAATCAAATAATATCTTTGTTAGGTGAGGCTCCTATACAGAAAGACGCTGATACCCGGAAACGTGGAAACACGCCAATGGGTCAACAGGCACTACCGGATTAAGGTTTTGCTTAACTCAGCTGGTCGGTTTAACCTACGCTGTATAGTGCCAAAACTCAACGAGTGAAGATGGCTTTTTTGTATTGCATTGCTTCCACTCGCTGTGGGAGCTTTTTTAATGTTAAAGAAACCATACTCATTTTTATAATGAAGAATTTTGCTCATCTGCGGAAAAGGGGCAAGTTACCCGAGACTCGGTGTCAAATCTCGAAAAGGAGGCCTGGAAGATATGATAGAAATTTTTAAGACATTAGAAGCAACAAATGCACTCATACCTTTAAAAGAGATAGAAAAGGGCTGCTGGATTAATTTAACGGCACCTACGGAAGAAGAATTACACTTTATACAGGATCGGCTGGGCATACTTCCAAATTTCCTTCGAGACCCTCTGGATGAAGAGGAAAAGCCCCGTATTGATGTTGAGGATAACCAAACCCTGATTATTGTTGACATCCCTATGGTCTACCAGGATGATAAAAATTTGAAGTTTGAAACTTTGCCTATGGGCTTAATTATAGCGGGTGATTATTTTTTGACCATATGCCTGAAAGAAAACCCCATTATCGGAGCATTCAAGGATCGGCGGGTCAAGGAGTTCTATACCTTTAAAAGAACACGATTCACATTCCAGATACTGTTCATTACAGCCAAGGACTTCTTGAAGTACCTGCGGCATATCGATAAAAAGACGGATGATCTGGAAAAGTCCTTGCATAAGTCGCTGCGAAATAAGGAGCTTTTTAAGCTCCTTGAACTGGAGAAGAGTATCGTATTCTTCACAACCTCGTTGAAATCCAATGAAATCATGATGGAAAAGCTGCTGCGGGGAAGACACATAAAGATGTACGAGGAAGATCAGGACTTGCTGGAGGACGTAATCATAGAAAACAAGCAGGCCATTGAAATGGCAAGTATCTATGGTTCCATATTGAACGGATTGATGGGTACCTTTGGGTCGGTAATATCCAACAACCTGAACATCGTCATGAAATTCCTGGCGTCGGTGACTATTGTAATGTCAATCCCTACGATGATTGCCAGTTTCTTTGGAATGAATGTGATGCTGCCCTTTAAAGAGAATCATCCTTTCGCATTCCTCTATATATTGGGAATTTCGGCCATTGTATCCTGTATTGCGATATTTATCTTATCCAAGAAGAACATGTTTTGATTTTTTAAACGGCATAGCATTACTTCGCTTTCAAGGCGGAATCAAGAAACTCTGTAATTCTATCCATGTAGTACCTGGGAGACTCTTCAAAGCTTCCCATGTGTCCGGGGGCTTCCGTTATCCAAAGTGCAGCCTTAGAGGCTGCATTCTTTGAATAGGCTTTATATAAGCGTAAGGTATGGGAAACGGGAATCAGGGAGTCCTTTTCACTATGTATGAAGAGGACTGGCCTCGGAGATAAAGCAGAAATTACTTCCACTGGAGCAGGGGGCGATAAAATATTTTTACCCAGGGCTTTTGCAGCCAGGAGAGCAGTTTGGTTAAAGGGAATTTGAGGCAAATGGCTGTGCAAATGAAATGACTCGGAGAGATAGCTGCTCAGGTCGGCTATGGCTGTGTCGGCTATGACTGCCTTTACATCGGGACTTTCAGCGGCTGCCAAAAGGCATGCGGAGGCACCCGTAGAAAACCCCATAAGAACTATATTTTTAGGGTTTTTACTTTTGACATATTTGATTGCGCCCAGAACATCTGCTTTTTCCAGAGCACCACCGGAGGTGAGATCTCCCCCGGATTCTCCGGAATTCCTCAAATCCAGAGCAAAAACATTGTAGCCTTTGGTTAAAAGGATTTTTATCATATCAAGAGACTTTTCCTCGAACTGAAGGCGGTTTCTCCCGTAGCCGTGTACGAGAAGTACCGTTTTATCACTGCCTTTGAATTCAAAGTACCAGCCTTTTAGAGAGACCTTGTTCTCAATATCCTTAAAGGTTACATTGGAGAACTCAGGAACGACATTGGATGAGAAGGATTTTACATCCACCTTGGGAGGATGGGCCAGCGTCCAGATGGAAAAGGCTGAAAGGGAGAAGGCTGCTAACGACGCAATGAGGCTCATGACAAGCAGGAATAGGAATAGATTCCGTATTCGGTGGGTTTTTACTTTGCTACTGGACACGAAACTGACACGCATAGAAGCACCTCCAGCCCTTGACGTAGGATGGGTGAAAGCATAATTTTCCCCATAATTTTACTGTGCCTTACCATATTTGTAAGTATATTATATTTTTTGTCGAAGAAGAAGTAAAGAGGAAAATAGCACAAAGGATAACGAAAAAGAAGAGTAGGGAAAAATAAGGAGCCGTTGGTATATGAAATGTACGATTTGTCCGAGAAATTGTAGAGTTGACAGAAATACTCATGTTGGCTTCTGCGGAGTGAGTGAAAGCCCCAAGGTGGCGAAAGCGTTTCTTCATATGTGGGAAGAGCCCTGTATTAGTGGGTCCCGTGGATCTGGAACGGTATTTTTTTCAGGCTGTAACTTGAAATGCATTTTTTGTCAGAATTATTCCATCAGTCAAGAGGGGTTTGGAAAGGAAATTACAATAGAGCAGCTGGCTCGAATATTTCTTTCCCTTCAGGAGAAAGGTGCCCATAATATTAATCTGGTGAATCCTACCCATTATATCCGGCCCATTAAGGACGCTCTTCTCTCTGCTAAAAGTAAAGGCTTGAACATCCCTGTTGTATATAACTCCAACGGGTATGAGACCCTGGAAGGACTGAAATATATGGAGGGCCTTGTCGATATCTATCTGCCGGATTTAAAATACCGGGAAAGTGAAACGGCGAAGAAATTCTCAATGGCTCCGGACTATTTTGAAATAGCGTCTGCAGCAGTGAAGGAAATGCACAGACAGGTAGGAGCTCCCGTATTGGATAAAAGCGGAATCATAAAAAAGGGATTGATCCTTCGGCATTTGATTCTGCCGGGATATGCAGCGGAATCTATAAAGATTCTTGAGTGGATTAAGGAAAATCTACCTGGAGACGTTTACGTAAGTTTGATGAGCCAATACACTCCGTGCTATAAGGCTAGCTGTCATCCGGAAATCGGCAGAAGGATTACGCGAAGAGAATATGAAAAAGTGATAAACCGTTTTGTAAAGCTGGAATTGGAAAATGGATATATCCAAGAACAGGAGTCGGCAGTCGAAGAGTATATTCCTGATTTTAACCTGGAAGGTGTTGAGTAAGGGAATTAAATTTCTTGCTAAAAAAGGAATTAGTGCGACTACACGGGGACTTTGGTTTTGGCAGATTCGAAGTTTCATTTGTCGATGAAAAAGTAATCACGAATTTGGGTTGTTATTTTTTCGTCATAAATTCCAAATAATATAGTAGTACTGGGAAAGAGTGAAAATATTTAAAAGCTGATCCAATTCATTAAATAAAATTCGGGTTGAAGGTAAATACGATAGAAGATATAATGAAGGGTGAGCTACATAAGACAAGATAACATACTTTGGATTTAAATTTATCCAACAAACCGGACTAAATCCAGCCGTTTTACCTTACTGGATATTACAAATTTAAAGTATGTTCTCTGCAAAGGTGGGATGAGTATGGATGAAGTGATTGCGCCTAAGGCTTGGGAAAGTCTTTTAAATTCCTCCGGGTTTGTGCCTGTCATTGTAAAAACAATAGAACGGTTTCATGATACCAGTTGGTCTATGGAGCCCAATCAGCATGAGAATTATGAGATGGTTTACATGAAAAAGGGCATGGCAGTTTTTGAAATTGCGGGTCAGCCGGTCTCCCTGGGGCCTAACGACATCATTATAATAAAACCGGGCCAGCCGCATAAATTCATGGTAAAATCTGAGTCCGGCTGCGAGTTTATTGTGCTGAACTTCATGTTCCAGGGACAGATGGAAGGAAGTGTTTCCCATGTTCCTGTGGGTGATTTCCTGAACTTCGTAAGCGGAAAGGAATCCGGAACCTTTATCAGTCTGAAGGTGAGCCAAAAAAATGAGATCATTGTCCTACTGAATCGAATTCTTAAGGAACGACAGAGTGACGATATCGGAAGCAGCCTTCTGGAGCGGTTGATGGTGCTGGAGCTCTTTGTCTATATTTCCAGAGCACTGAAAATGGAATGGGAAAACAGCATTAAGAACCGAAGTCCCAAAGTGAAAGAACTGATTCATGTAGCTGTCAATTACATTAAAAACAACTATGAAAGGGATATAGCCCTTGCAGATATAGCAAAGTTCGTATTTCTAAGTCCCAGTTACTTTACGAGGGCTTTTAAGGAGGAAATGAGCATAAGCCCTATAAACTACCTGCTGCAGGTACGGGTGGAAAGGGCCAAGGAGCTTCTTGTAGAAACGCAGATGAAAATCAGTGATATTGCCATGAGTGTGGGCTTCGCCAATCAACAGCGGTTTAATGAGATCTTTAAAAAATATGGAAGAATGACGCCGCTGCAGTATCGGAAACAGGGACAGAGTGAAAATTAAAATTGAGGATTGAAAATGATAAAAACGTAATTATGTAGGGATGGTTTCAAAAACCGCCCTGTTTTTTTTGAGAGAGAGGCTCCCGTGGAGACTTGGGACCTGCCTCCACGGGGGATGAATGAAAGGGCCCGTTTGGCAGTGGTCAAAAAACATTCATGTTGGGTTTTGACAAGGGCAATTTACAGGAAGAAGAATTCTGAGGGGTAAGATATAATTTCTATAATAGAAAAAGTATAGAGAAAATGTAACTTTACTGAATGTAACACGTTACATTTGAATAAAGCACGGTGAATTTTAATCCATCATTCATCGTCCTTCATTCATTATTGTGCAGTCTTACTGCGTGACGGGAGGTTTATAAATATGGGGTTGACAATGACACAGAAAATACTGGCAGACCATGCGGGGGTTAACAGCGTTGTTCCGGGAGAGCTTATAAAGGCGAAGCTGGATATGGTACTGGGAAATGACATCACAACACCGGTGGCGGTGAATGAATTCAGGAGGATCGGCATAAATAAGGTTTTTGACGTAAACAAAATTGCCATTGTTCCGGATCATTTCACACCCAACAAAGATATTAAATCTGCGGAACAGGTGAAGTACATCCGTGAGTTTGCCAAGGAAATGGGAATCGCGAACTTCTTTGAAATCGGACAAATGGGAGTGGAGCATGCACTTCTCCCGGAGAAGGGATTGGTGGTATCGGGAGACGTGGTCATCGGTGCGGACTCGCATACCTGTACCTATGGGGCCCTGGGCGCTTTTTCCACAGGGATCGGAAGCACGGATATGGCGGCTGGGATGGCAACGGGAGAGGCCTGGTTCAAAGTGCCCGAAGCGATAAAGTTTGTGCTGAAGGGAAAACCGAAAGAGTGGGTTAGCGGAAAGGATGTAATTCTGCATATTATCGGAATGATTGGCGTGGATGGCGCATTGTACAAGTCTATGGAGTTTGTGGGAGAAGGATTGCAAGAGCTTTCCATGGACGATCGTTTTGCTATGGCCAACATGGCTATTGAAGCGGGGGCAAAGAACGGCATATTTGAAGTGGATGAAAAAACCCTTGAATATGTAAAAGAGCATTCAACAAAACCCTATAAGGTTTATAAGGCGGATGAGGATGCGGTTTACAGTGCCGTTTATGAAATTGATCTGAGTCAAATCAAGCTAACGGTGGCATTTCCACACCTCCCCGAAAATGCGAGGACCATCGACAATGTGGGTAATGTAAAGATCGACCAGGTAGTCATCGGGTCTTGCACCAACGGGAGAATCGAAGACCTTCGGGCAGCGGCACAGATATTCAAGGATCGAAAAGTGCATCCGGATGTGCGGTGCATCATTATACCGGCAACACAAAAGATATGGAAACAAGCCATGAATGAAGGGCTCTTTGATATTTTTATTGAAGCCGGTGCTGCAGTAAGTACGCCGACTTGCGGTCCCTGCCTTGGCGGCCATATGGGAATTCTTGCAAAAGGAGAAAGGGCTGTTGCCACAACAAACAGAAACTTCGTTGGCAGAATGGGTCACCCGGAAAGTGAAGTATACCTTGCAAGCCCGGCCGTGGCTGCGGCATCTGCAGTAACGGGCAGAATTTCGGGACCGGAGGAGCTGTGAGAGCGTTGTTGGTTCTTAGTTCCCAGTTGCTGGTTAGAGGATAGGATTCGAAGTTAAGAGCGCAAAATCATGCATCGCGCAAGCGGTGCTTCTATCAGCCAGGAACCAGGAACCAACAGCTAGGAACGATTTTCAAAGTAAAGGAGGCTACAATATGCCAATACAAGGAGACGTCATTAAGTACGGAAATAATGTCGATACGGATGTAATTATACCTGCCAGGTACCTGAACACTTCGGACCCGGCGGAACTGGCAAAACATTGTATGGAAGATCTGGACAAGGAATTTGTGGGCAAAGTAAAAACGGGTGATATCATGGTGGCAGGCAAGAATTTTGGCTGTGGATCCTCAAGAGAGCATGCGCCCATTGCCATCAAAGCCTCGGGCATTTCCTGCGTAATTGCAGAGACCTTTGCCAGGATATTCTACAGGAATGCCATAAACATCGGGTTGCCCATCCTTGAATGCCGGGAAGCGGCTGTGGACATAGAAAATGGCGACAGAATAGAGATCGATTTTGATTCCGGAAGGATAATGAATCATACAAAAAGCAAAGAATATCAAGGAGTGCCTTTTCCAAAGTTCATGCAGGAGATTATGCAGGCAGACGGACTGATAAACCAAGTTAAGAACCAATTGAAAATTGAAAATTGAGAATTGGCAGTATGCAGCCGTATACCCTATTCTCTTCTCACATCGAATTAAGAGAAGAGAGTGAGGGCGAGTAGGTATAATAGATTAATAAAAAATATAGAGAAAAAGGAATTAGGAATTGATCATTCTCCATTTTCAATTTTCAATTCTCCATTCCTTTACGAGGGATTGTTATGGGAAAATATTTGATTGCGGTTCTGCCCGGGGACGGTATTGGACCGGAGGTTACAGGTCAAACGGTTGAGGTCATAAAAAAGGCGGGGGAAAAGTACGGGCATCAGTTTGCCGTACAGGAAGGATTGATTGGAGGGTGTGCCATTGATGCCTGTGGAAATCCTTTGCCGGAAGAAACGATTGCGTTATGCAAAGAAAGCAGCGCTGTTCTGCTGGGAGCGGTTGGCGGGCCCAAATGGGATGGTCTGCCTGGAAATTTGAGACCGGAAGCGGGGCTTCTAGGCATCCGCTCTGCCCTTGGGCTATTTGCCAATTTACGTCCTGCGATTATTTACCCTGCACTTCTGGAAGCGTCACCGCTAAAAATGGAAATCATTGAAAGAGGCATTGACATTATGGTTGTACGAGAGCTGACCGGAGGGATTTACTTTGGAAAAAGAGGCAGATATACCGCGGAATCTATGGGCGAAAGTGCCTTTGATACCGAAACCTATAGTGTGACGGAAATTGAAAGAATTACAAGGGTTGCTTTTGAAGCTGCATTGAAAAGAGGTAAAAAAGTCGTTTCGGTTGACAAGGCCAATGTGCTTGAAAGCTCACGGCTCTGGAGAGAAACAGTAATAAAGGTGGCGAAGGGCTATCCAGAGGTAGAACTAAGTCATATGTATGTCGACAATGCTGCCATGCAGCTGGTCAGAAATCCGGCACAATTTGACGTTATGGTTACATCCAATATGTTTGGAGATATTCTGTCCGATGAGGCCTCCATGATTACAGGTTCTATCGGAATGCTGCCTTCAGCAAGCCTTGGGAATGGCAGTCTTGGCCTGTACGAGCCCATCCATGGCTCTGCACCTGATATTGCCGGATTAAACAAGGCAAACCCACTGGCCGCCATATTATCGGGCGCCATGATGCTCCGGTATTCCCTCTCGCTGGAGGAGGCAGCTTTAGACATTGAAAATGCAGTCCGGGATGTTTTAAATAAGGGGTATCGTACAGGAGATATCGGAAGGCCGGGTGACAATATCGTAGGAACGCTTGAAATGGGGAAAGCCGTATTGGATGCCATGGCATAATGCTTTATAAAATACTATATCTATATATGAAAGTAAAGGTTATCGGGCGAAAGAGATGAATTGTCGGCTGGGGGATGAAAAATGCATTATTTGCAGCAATATGGAGCAGTTTTCTTCTTTTCTTGCAATTTCTTTTTTTAATATTGCAAGAAGTTTGCCTTTTTGAGCCGCGGGCAATGATGGGAAATACATGGAAAGTCCAGTCAAAATGCAGGTAATTTATAAAAAAGCTAACATTTGTTTATGTAATTCGTGAAAAAAGATATTGAAAATGCAAACAAATGCTGATAAACTATATAATAATAGAATTAGAGATAATTCAAGATATGAGATTGGTAATTGCATTTTGTGAAAGCTTCCCTGAATGAAGCTGCACTTTTCAATGATGAAAGGGAAGGGTCTTTTTGCTCCAGGTTTATTTTTGATCCGGAGTGTCTTTACAAGGGTTATACTGTTAGAGAATTTATAGGTTGTGTGTGGGTTGGTGAATTGTTTGCTGTGTTTATGAATGGTCGTTATGTAAACAAGCATTGAATTTATCATTCATTATTGTTAAATACTATTTTTTGTGATAGTATAAAAGCACAATTGGGTGTTTCGTTAAGTTTGAGCAGCAAAGCGTGAGAGGTCGCCTTTACTGCCTCATAAAAATACTTATTTTATATTAAAGGAGGCTATTATTAATGAAGAAGAGAATTTTAATGGTTGCTACAAGCCTTGCTCTCGCTCTCTCCATGTTGGCGACAGGTTGTGGCAATACCGACAAAACACCGGGCACCAATACTCCGGCTCCGACTGGTGCAGCGGAAACTAACGCTCCAGCAGCTGCTGGCGGTAAGATTACTATCAACTTGGGTTCCGAACCACCTCGCATGAATCCGATCCTGAGCACGGACAGTACTTCAGGAAACGTTCAGAGACACGTGTTTGAAGGTTTGACCAAACTTGGAAAAGATGGTAAGCCAATTCCAGGTGTCGCAGAAAAATGGGAAAAGTCCGCAGATGGTCTGAAATATACTTTCACTCTGAGAGATGCAAAGTGGTCTGATGGATCAGCTATTACTGCAGATGATTTTAAATATTCCATCCTTACGCTGTTGAAGAAAGACACAGCTGCTGAATATGCTTACCTTGGATACTACATCAAAGGTGGAGAAGCTTTCAACACAGGAAAGGGTAAAGAAGAAGACGTAGGTGTTAAGGTTCTTGATCCCAAGAAGCTGGAAATCACTCTTGAGAAGCCAGCTCCGTTTTTGCTCGACCTTCTGGCCTTCCATGCCTTCATGCCTGTAAAAAAAGATTTCTATGAGAAGCAGGATGGCGGTAAAAAATATGGTGCAGAACCGAACACGATGCTCTACAATGGTCCTTATACCATTTCCTCATGGCAGCATGAAGACAACCTCGTTCTGACTAAGAATCCGAACTACTGGAACGCGAAGGAAATTAAGCTGGACGAAGTTAAAATGATGATGATCAAAGACTCCAATACGATTTTGAATACCTTCAAAGCTGGAGAAATTGACATGGTAGGTTTGACGGGTGATCAGGTTACCCTTCTTAAAGGTGAAGGCAAGACACCGGTTAACTACTACGATGGTTCCACCTGGTATTTCGAATTCAATACCGCCGATCCACTTTTGAAGAACCTCAATATCAGAAAAGCTTTAGCTGGTGCTATTGACAGAAATGCATTTATTACCGGTGTTCTGAAGAACAATTCAAAACCTGCTTACAGCTTTACAAACCCTGTTATTTTTGACGATAAGGGTGGATCCTTTGCAGCAACCGTAGGCGCTCCTTTTGTTAAGGATAATGATCCTGAAGCTAAGGCACTCTTTGAAAAGGGATTGAAAGAACTGGGCTTGGATAAGGCTCCGAAAGTTGAAATGATCGGTGACGATTCTGACACAGCTAGAAAGAATATGCAGGCATTCCAGGAAATGTGGAAGAAGAACCTGGGCTTAGAAGTTACATTGACTAATCTTCCTTTCCAGGCAAGACTTGACAGAATGACCAACAAACAGTTCTCCATCGTAATGGCTGGTTGGAGTGCAGACTACAACGATCCTATCTCCTTCCTTGACTTGTGGGAGACAACAAATGGTAATAACCATACTAACTATTCTAATCCTAACTATGACAAATTGGTTAAAGATGTTCAAAATGAAGCAGATGCAGCTAAGAGAATGGCAAGCCTGAGAGAGTTGGAAAAGATAGCCATGACAGATCTGCCAGTTGCTCCAATCTATTTCAGAGCTAGAGATTATATAACAAATCCGAAGTTAAAGGGTGTTGTAAGAACCTTCGGACAGGATATCGACCTGTACTGGGCATATCTTGAAAAATAGCAGTAAAAAGCAGTAATAATTCATTACTTATGAATGTTTATGCACAAGGGTATATGCAATGGCCATATACCCTTGTATATGCTTTATATGATTTTGGGAAATATAAACTTTTTAACTAAATAATTAGGCTGTACGAATGGCTTAAAATCGTTTATAATAGTTAAAGGGTTTTTCTTATATATAGAGAAGAGATTGATATGAAACAAGCAATTATATTTCTATTATTTTAATTTGGGGGGGAGAAAAGTTGCTCCAATATATTCTAAAAAGAATCGCTTATTCTCTTTTGACATTATTTATATTGGTTACCGTAACATTCTTTTTAATGCAGCTGCTTCCAGGGGATCCTTTCCTGGGCGAGAAGGCAGTGCCGGACAATATTAAACAAGTTTTGAACCAGAAATACGGATTGGATCAACCGGTACACGTGCAATATGTAAGATACCTTGGTAATATTCTTAAGTTCGACTTTGGAGATTCCATGGCCTATAGAAACAGAAGTGTAAACAGCATTATCGGACAGGCATTTCCGAATTCCTTCGATTTGGGAATTAGAGCGCTGATCTTTGCAATTATTGCTGGTATTTTTCTGGGCGTTGTGGCTGGGATTAACCACGGGAAGGCATGGGACACCGTATCTGTAATTATAGCGGTTATTGGTGTATCGGTGCCTAGCTTTATCATGGGCTCGCTGGTTCAATATTTCATCTCTTTAAAACTTCAGCAATATCTGGGTATAAAGATCATTCCCATCAATGGATGGAATACGGAATTGCATAAGATTATTCCTCCGTTTGCTTTGGGGTTGGGGTCTTTAGCAACCATCGCGCGGCTGATGCGCACCAGTATGCTGGACGTAGTAAGCCAGGACTATATCAAGACAGCTCGATCCAAAGGTTTAAGCGAGACCGTAATCGTATGGAAGCATTGTATTCGGAATGCCATTCTTCCTGTTATAACAGTTTTGGGTCCACTCACTGCGACAATTTTGACAGGTACTTTTGTTGTTGAGAATATATTTAATATACCCGGTTTGGGTAGACACTTTGTTCAAAGTGTACAGATGACAGACTATACGATGATTACAGGGTTGACCTTGTTCTATGGAGCATTTCTGATTGTGGCGAATATGCTTGTAGATATTGCTTATGGATTTATCGATCCTAGAATCAGACTTGCGAAAGGAAAGGGGTGAAAATATGGAGATGAATGCAACTTCATTCGAGAGAGTAGGTACGAATTTAAAAGCAGCACAATCGATCAAAAGGCCCAGTATTACGTACTGGAAGGATGCTGCGAGACGTTTTCGGAAAAACAAGGCTGCTGTTGTGAGCCTGGTTTATATGGCTCTCATTATTGCCGGTGCCATATTTTTACCAATGGTCGCAAAACACAGTATATCGGAACAGGACCTGATGTCTACCTACCTGAAGCCCTTCCAAAAAGGCTACATCTTTGGTACGGATGATCTGGGCAGAGATTTGTGGGTCCGTGTATGGTACGGTGCCAGAATCTCCCTTTTTATTGGTGTTGCAGCCGCTTTAATCGATTTTGCCATCGGTGTGGTATATGGAGGAATAGCGGGTTACTTTGGTGGAAAAACCGATACCCTTATGATGCGAATCGTTGATATCTTAATCGCAATTCCGCATATGATGATTGTTATCCTGCTGACAGTAGTATTGCAGCCTGGAGTAAAAACCATCATCATTGCGCTGTCCATTACCGGCTGGACCAGTATGGCGAGGTTGGTACGGGGTCAGGTCATGCAGTTGAAAGAACAGGAATTCGTTTTGGCTGCAAAGGTTCTGGGGGGAAGTCCGGGTCGGATTATCTTAAAACATCTTCTGCCGAACGTTATGGGTGTGGTTATTATCAGAATGACACTGACTGTGCCTAGTGCCATATTCAGTGAAGCCTTCCTCAGCTTCCTTGGATTGGGTGTTAGACTTCCGACGCCAAGCTGGGGCACTTTGGCCAGTGATGGTATTCTTTCCTTCCAGGTTTATCCATGGGTTCTGTTTATACCTGCTGCATTTATCTGCTTGACAATGTTGGCTTTAAATATACTTGGAGATGCTTTGAGAGATGCTCTCGATCCGAAGCTTAGAAAGTAGGTGTGTGAAATGAAAAAAGTTCTTACAGTAAAAGATTTGGAAGTGTCATTTGACACATATGCAGGTGAGGTTAAAGCGGTTAGAGGTGTGTCCTTTGAAGTGAATGAGGGAGAGGTTGTTGCTATTGTTGGTGAATCCGGCTGCGGCAAAAGCGTTACGGCCCAGACCATCATGAAGCTCAATCCTATGCCTCCTGCGAGAATTAAGAATGGTTCCATCCTGTTGGATGGTATTGATATAGTAGGGTTAAACAAGAAGGAAATGGAGAAGGTAAGAGGTTCCCTGGTCAGCATGATATTCCAGGATCCTATGACTTCCCTGAATCCTACCATGACTGTGGGCTCTCAGATTGCGGAAACTCTGATCAAGCATCAGAGGATGAAGAAATCCGATGCCTTAAATAAGGCAATCGAAATGCTGGAGTTGGTCCAGATACCCAATGCTGCAAAAAGAGCAAAGCAATATCCTCATGAGTTCAGCGGCGGTATGAGGCAAAGAGCCATGATCGCTTTGGCACTGGCATGTTCTCCAAAGCTGCTCATAGCCGACGAGCCTACAACAGCTCTGGACGTTACTATCCAGGCGCAGATTATCGATTTGATGAAAGATATTTCAAATAAATTGAATACTTCCATCATTTTGATTACCCATGACCTTGGGGTGGTTGCGGACTTGGCACAGAAAGTTATTGTAATGTATGCAGGTAAAATTGTTGAAACGGGTTCCTTGAACCAGATATTCTATAATCCGCAGCATCCGTATACATGGGGGTTGATGCAGTCAATGCCGAGACTTGACCTGGATAAGGAGCAGAAGCTTACTCCGATTGAGGGTACTCCTCCGGATTTGTTTGCACCTCCTGCAGGATGTGGATTTGCAGACAGATGCCAGTATTGTATGAGGATATGCAGGGAGAAACAGCCTGAATACTTTGACATTGAGAATGGACATAAGGCTGCTTGCTGGTTGTTGCATCCTGATGCACCAAAGATTGAGCGCATTAAGGTAGGAGGTGTTTCAAGTGCAAAGTAATAGTACACTTCTTCAAATTAAAAACTTAAAAAAGTACTTTAATGTAGGACAGGGTAATATTCTTAAGGCTGTTGACGGTGTAACGCTTGATATTTACAAGGGAGAAACCCTGGGATTGGTTGGAGAGAGCGGATGCGGCAAATCAACGCTGGGAAGAACCGTAATCAGAATGTATGACGCAACTTCGGGAGAAGTGTTATATAATAATAAAAACATACATGCGATGGGCAGAAAGGAATTTTTCGGCTTTAACAAAGCCGCTCAGATGATATTCCAGGACCCCTATGCGTCCTTGAATCCGAGGATGACCGTTGGAAACATCATTGGTGAAGGTATCGATATCCATGGTCTATATACTGGGGAAAAGAGGCAGGAAAGAATCTATGAGTTGCTTGAACTGGTAGGACTGAACAGGGAACATGCAAACAGATTCCCTCATGAGTTCAGCGGCGGTCAGCGGCAGAGAATTGGAATTGCCAGAGCTCTTGCTATTGAACCGGAATTCATCGTATGTGATGAGCCGATTTCGGCGTTGGATGTGTCGATACAGGCGCAGATTGTAAACCTGCTTAAAAACCTGCAGGAAAAGTTGGGTTTAACCTACTTGTTTATCGCTCATGACCTGAACATGGTTAAATATATCAGTGACAGAGTTGTAGTTATGTATCTGGGTACTGTGGCTGAGGTCGCTGAAAGTGAGGAAATTTACGAAAATCCAATGCATCCTTATACGCAGGCACTACTCTCTGCGATTCCAATTCCAGACCCGGACATTGAGAGGAGCAGACAGAGAATCATCCTGGAAGGTGATGTTCCCAGCCCTATTAATTCACCGAAGGGCTGTACTTTCTGTACGAGATGTCCAAAGGCAATGGATGTTTGTCGTGAAAGCAGACCGGAACTTAAGGAAGTTGCACCGGGTCATAAGGTAGCATGCCACTTGTACAATAAATAATGATAATACTAAGAAGTTATGCTTGGATTCATCGGGTATAACTTCTTTTTTATGTGATTTTTTATGTTCTCGGGTTAAATATGTGCAGAGGGGCCTATAACCTGGTTAATATAGTAAGAACATCCTATTTTTTTAACACCGGAAACCTGTTATAATAAATCTACTAAAAAGTTTTAATCGGTAAGATTTATTGAAACGCGCTTGACGCAAAGTGAAAATTAAGGAAGAATTATGCTTTGCTACGCGTTATAATAAGACTACTAAAGAATTTCAAAAGGTAAGTCTTATTGAAACGCGTTTAACGCAAAGTGAAAATTAAAGAAGAATTAATCTTTGCTACGCGTTGTAATAAGACTATTAAAGAATTTCGAAAGATAAGTATTATTGAAATGCGTTTAATGGGATGTTAGTTTTAAGGAAGGATCACTCTTTCCTGCACGTCAGAATAAATTTGCCAAAAATTTTTATAAAAGGTAAGATTTATTGAAATGTTTTAATAGAAGGATAATATTAAAGAAGAACTAACTTTCCCCACGTGGTATAATATGGTTATGAGAAGTTTCTGTAAGTAAGTCTTTGCAAGAAAAACACATTATCTTAAAAAGGGTGCAGGCTAATGGCGTATAAAATTCTGTGCATAGATGAACTGGGGTCAACCAGGCTGGAGTTGTTTGCAAAATTAAAGGAACCGGGCATTCTGGTGATCAATGCCAGGAATCGGATGGAGATACAAAGTGCGCTGAATAACAACTACTTTTCAGTTCTTTTATGTGTGATCAATTCTGAAAGTTTCCGTGAGTTGGAGTATATTAGTGAAATAAAACAAAGGGTGGAGTACAAAGAGGTTCCTGTAATCGTAATATCAAAATTTGCAGACCGGAAGTATATATTGAAAGCTGTTGAGTTAGGTGCACAGGAATATATTGCACAGCCCTTCGATAAGGAAGTGCTCTTGGCAAAAATACTGGGTGTATTGGGTTGGAAGCAGAGCAGTGTATCCGGACCCCAAAGGCCGGATGAAGATATGATAAGCTTTAGTTTTACTGAAATGTTTAACAAGGAGATTAAAGCAGCCAGCAGAGGCGGCTATCCTGTATCCGTAATTCTCGGAAGCGTTGTTAGTCGGATTTCCTTATATAAAAATGACCAGGAGCTTACAGAACTTACGGTAAATCTGCATAAGGTCATTAAGACAAAGGTTAGGGATACCGATACCGTTTTCTTCTATGGAAACGGTAGGCTGGCAATTCTGTTACCCTTTGCAGACCAGTCCGGAGTCAAGGTGGTGGAGGAAAAGATAAAAAATGTATTCGAAACTCATTCTGTCCTGAAGCCTGTAAGTTCGGAATATAGGCTTATTACCGGTGCCGTTTCCTTTCCGGAAGATGGGAAGATTCAGCAAAACCTTTTGGAAAAGTTGAAAAAGAGTTTGGATACAAATGTGAAAAATGAACTTCGAAGTATGAGCAGTGTGTAAAGGGCACAAGCATGTATATCGATATACATGCTTGTGCTACAATCCTTTCATTTCAAAATCGTGTATATTTTCCTATAAGCTTTCCCGCTATGGATATTTCACCCTTGTCAAATTTGTCTCTTCCGATAGGATTGCTATCACCTTTCAGAAAAACAATATTTTCATCTTCAGAAGCAAAAATTTTTCTGATGATGGCGTGATTTTTATAGAGAACAAGTACAATATCGCCATCCTTTACGACGGCATCACAACTGACAATCAATAAGTCCTGGTAATTAATCCCTGAGTCTCGTAGACTGTTATCAGTACAGCTGATAATAAAGCAATTTTGATGCCCGGCCAGTAAGTCATCAGGAAGGGGTTGGTATTTTTCAATATTGTACATATTGGTTATATCGGCAATGGTACGGCTGGTCAGTTTTTTCACTACAGGAATGAATACCGGTATTCCGTAATTTGATTCATCCGATACCAATTGAATAGAGCGTGCAGCCCCTGTTTTTCTTTTAATAACACCTTTTCGCTCCATACGATTCAAGATTCCTTGAACCGTAGCCGGAGTCTTTTCACCGATAGCATCTGCAATTTCTCGTACTGTAGGCGGAATTCCTTTTTGTTTTATAAAGGATTCTATGATAAAATAAACCCTTTTCTGTTTCTGTGTTAAAGAGCTCAAATCAGGTGTCATGTTAAAACTCCTTTTGTTCAGGATGTATAGTTATTCGAGGTTGGTGAAAATATTTTAACACAGTAGAATAAATATTTCGTGAGAAATTTGTCGTAGATATAAAAAAGTGCACACTATATAAAAACGGCATGGAAAGGCCTTTTTATTGGTGGATGTACCTATGCAGCGAGGCTTACATTCCACTCCTTTGCAAATTTAATCCGACTGGAGTATATCTTCACTTGTCTGGGTATACTATATTTTGCTTACCTTAAAAATATGGAAAAGGAAAATGCACTGTGTTTAAACTGCTTAAGAACGGCCTTTGCTACAGCCCGCAAAAGCTAGGAAAAAAAGATATTCTGGTGATCTACGAGAAAATCCATAAGATTGAAGATAGCATCGATGAAAAAACGTTGTTTGAGACGGAGGTTATTGATTGCAGCAATAAGATACTATGTCCTGCTTTTATTGACCAGCATGTCCATATTATAGGGGGAGGCGGGGAAGAAGGCCCTAGTAGCCGGATTCCTGAAATTATGCTCAGTGATATTGTAACAGCGGGGGTTGCAACTGTAGTTGGCCTATTAGGGCTAGATGCGGTTACACGGAGAATATCCGCTTTGCTGGCAAAAGCTACAGCCCTTGAAGAAGAAGGAATTACTGCCTATATCTACACAGGCAGCTACAGCATTCCTACTTCCAGCCTTACAGGGAAACCCATCGACGACCTTGCTCTCATTAGTAAGGTGATCGGTATCGGCGAAGTTGCCATTTCGGATTACCGATCTTCACACCCTACACTTCAGCAGCTAAAGGCACTGGCATGGGAAGCGAGGGCCGGCGCGCTTATCGGAAAAAAAGCAGGCGTTGTGCACTTTCATGTAGGGGACGGCAAAAGGGGCATCGACCCCATTATGGAGCTTTTACGAGAATCGGACTTTCCCATCAACATGTTTGTTCCAACCCATCTAAATCGCAATAAAAAGCTCTTTCAGGAGGCTGTCGATTATTGCAAGCAGGGAGGCAATATCGATCTGACGGCGGGGGAAAAGTCCGGTATAGGCTATAGTGTGCCTGAAGCCCTGGAAGAACTCTACGAAAGTAAGGTGAATATGTCCAAGGTGACGGTTTCTTCCGACGGAAACGGCAGTGTTCCTTCGGGGAATGGGGGAAGTACCGGGGTAGGCAAGGTGACCGCATTATATGAGGATATTGTAAGCTGCTATAAACGGGGAAAGGTACCTCTGGAAACGATTCTCGGTACGGTTACTTCAAACGTAGCGACTGTTCTCGGAATCTATCCGGTAAAAGGATGTCTGAAACCAGGCAGTGATGCGGATATTTTGGTTTTGGACAAGGATAGTCTGCGTTTGGATAAGATGATTGCAAAAGGTCAGACCTTTATAGAAGACGGGAAGGTCATCAGGAAGGGAAGATACGAGCAGTAAAAAATTTGAAGTGAAGCGAAAAGTTTTAGAAATTGGTCAGGAGGTATGTGTATGGCAAATGTAATGGTAGGGCTGTGGAAAGGGATAAACTATCTGTTGGCAGTAATAAACGATATTATTACCTTTAAACTGGTCTTTATTATTCCACTGCTTATTCTTTATCTGGCTTACAGGGGAATTACAACCCATAAGGCAAAGAGAAAAGCATGAATACATGGTAGATTAAGGTCAATACTATTGATAAGTCAATACATAATAAATAACAGTGTGAAGGTGATTGTATGGAAGAAATGAATAACTCAGGAGCCGTAAGTGTAAAAAAAAGCAGCGGGATGCTGCTGACATTGGGCTGGATTTGTGCGATTGTGGCGCTGGTGTATTATCCGTTTATCTTTGGTGTTATCGGGGTTGTCGCAGGTATACTTGCAACAAAGCGGGGAAGCAGAGGAGGCATGGCACTGATCGTAGCCAGTCTTTTCACTATTACCATCGGCCTGCTGTTTGGCGGGGTAATAGCCAATTATCTAACTCATTATTTGGGACGTTAATTAGAACTGTAAAAATAGTAAGCAGGAGTTCGTGTCCTGCTTACTATTTTTACGCAATTGAAGGAATAGAAAATTAGAAACGTTGAATAACAAAGAATAATGCGGCAAAAATTAAAAGAAGCATAGTATGGAACCGGCATAAAATCTCTTACGTTCCGGTATACACGCATTCTCAAAATCACGGACTGTGTGCTTCCGGTGATGTAAGCTTTACAGTGCATTCCATACATAACTGCATTGGAGGAGCTATATGGAAGAAATGGCAAAAGGCAAACTTATTATTATCGGAGGGGCAGAAGATAAGTATGGTGATAGTACAGTGCTTAAAGAGGTTGTACGCTTGATCGGCCATAAGGATTCACAGCTTGTGGTACTTACAACAGCCACGGAGAAGCCTATTGAAGTT
Source organism: Bacillota bacterium (assembly GCA_023419605.1). Classification (GTDB taxonomy): domain Bacteria; phylum Bacillota; class Clostridia; order Acetivibrionales; family JAEZXR01; genus JAEZXR01. The sequence goes on from JAEZXR010000050.1 coordinate 101,572, forward strand.
GGAAATGAATACAGAAATGTATTTGGAAGACTTGGAGTTACCAATATACAGGTTTTAAATATAGATACGAGAGAAGAAGCAAACACGGAAGAAAATGCCCGCAAGATTATGGCATCCACTGGAGTGTTTTTTACAGGAGGAGACCAGCTCCGGATTACCAGTATTATTGGAGGGACGAAAACCTATGAGGCTCTTCAGAAAGCCTATCGAAATGGAACTGTAATCGTAGGCACAAGTGCCGGTGCTTCTGTTATGAGCAGTACCATGGTCGTCAATGGAAATAGTAATGACCCGGCAAGGAAATGTACGCTGAAAATGGCTCCGGGCTTTGGGCTGCTGAGTGATGCCATCATCGATCAGCATTTTGCACAAAGAGGAAGAATCGGAAGACTGCTGTGCGGGGTTGCAGAAAATCCCCACATGCTTGGAATCGGTATTGATGAAGATACGGCAATTCGCGTAAATCCTGATGCAACCTTCGACGTAATAGGAACAAATGCCATCACCATTATCGACGGTCAGTCCATTGAAAGCTCCAATGTATCCGAGTTAAGCCCGGATGAAATCCTGGCCATTGCAAATGTCACCCTCCATATTCTGCCGCAGGGGTATAGTTTCGATATGAAAAAACGAAGGGTATTACGGGCGCATTAGATGGATCTTCAATTCGTAATTTGGGAGGTGCAGGGGGCTGAGGCTACTCATAGGGGGCATTCCCCCTAATGACGGATGTTAGGCATCCTGTCACCCCCTTCGGAAGCAGGGCTATCGCAGCACTGCCTTACGGGTCCTCTGCTGGCCGCTCCAGCGGCCAAATAGTATCGCCCCTTCCCCGAGAAGGGGCGATAGGTCAAATTCCAAATTGAAGTAGACTGCTGTTACTGCTTTATATGAACTGGGAGGAACAAAAAGTGCATATTTCAAACATAAGCTGTTATGCAGGTAAAAACATATACAGTCGCAAACCTGTTATCCGGTTTGAGCTGGATATAGGAGATTTATATGATACACCTACAAAAGACATAAGAGGTTTTAACGAAAGGCTGCTGAAGGAATTTCCGGGGCTTCTCAAGCACTGCTGCTCTCTGGGCTATGAAGGAGGATTCGTTGAACGGTTAAAGGAAGGAACCTATATTGCCCACGTGACGGAACATCTGATACTGGAAATCCAAACAATTTTAGGATATGAAGTGTCCTATGGAAAAGCCAGGCTGCTGCAGGAGCCTTCCTTGTACTATATAATATTCGAATATGCAAATGAATGTACTGGCATTGGCTGTGCCAAAGCGGCCGTTGATATCGTTTCGAGTTTTATTACCGGGGGTAAAACCGATATACGGGAAATCATCGCTGAGCTTAGAAGAATATCCGTCGAAACGGATTTGGGCCCCAGTACCAAGGCCATCTATGAAGAAGCAAAACGAAGAGGGATTCCGGTTACAAGAATAGGAAATGAAAGCTTGCTGCAGCTGGGGTATGGAAAATATAAAAGGCTGATTGCAGCTTCTCTTACCGATGGGCCCAGCTGCATAAATGTCGATATTGCCGGGAATAAACAGGTAACCAAAGCAATTCTGGAGGAGAACAAAATACCGGTTCCGGACGGGGGCGTGGCGTACACGCACCAATTGGCGGTTCAAATGGCAGAGGAAATCGGTTATCCGGTGGTAGTGAAGCCCTTGGATGGAAACCAGGGAAAAGGTGTAACCCTCAATATAAAAAGCAGCGAAGAGGTAGTTGTAGCTTGCGAAGAAGCCTTTAAGCACAGCAAGGCTGTAATCGTCGAAAGGCAAGTTAGCGGAAAGGATTACCGGGTCCTTGTTATCGGAAACAAGGTAGTGGCGGTTTCAGAAAGAAAGCCCCCCTATGTCATCGGAGATGGCACTCATACCGTCAGGGAATTGGTTGACAGTGTGAACAAGGATGACCGAAGAGGCGATGACCATGAAAAGCCGCTGACCCGGATCAAACTGGATACTGTGGCGAAAGAGGTGTTGCGGCGTGCGGGAATGGATGAAAACTATATTCCGAAGACCGGAGAAGAAGTCATGCTGCGGGAAAACGGAAACCTGAGTACGGGGGGAACCGCCAGAAACTGTATTGATGAGATTCATCCCTTTAACAGAATGATTGCAATAAAAGCAGCCAAAGCTGTCGGATTAGATATCGCCGGTATTGATATGACAGTAGAAAATATTTCGGTTCCATTGAACCAGAGCAAAGGCGCTGTCATTGAAGTTAATGCTGCGCCGGGGCTGCGAATGCATCTCTATCCTACGGAAGGGGAAGGCATCGATGTAGCTTCGGAAATTCTGGACATGATGTATCCCGAAGGTAAACCCTTTACCATACCCATTGTATCCATCACCGGCACTAATGGAAAAACAACCACGACGAGACTGATAAAACATGCCTTTTCCCTGATGGGAAAAAAGGTTGGAATGACCTCCACCAGTGGAGTCTATATTGGAAACGAATGTATCTTAAAAGGAGATAACACCGGGCCCATCAGTGCCAGAATGGTACTGTCAAACAAAGAGGTTGAAGTGGCTGTCCTGGAAACCGCCAGAGGTGGTATCGTCAGAAAGGGCCTGGGCTATGAAGCAGCTGATGTAGGTGCCATCGTCAATATCAGCGAGGATCATCTGGGTTTGGAGGGAATCAACACCCTGGAGGATCTCGCTTTTGTAAAGTCAGTAGTCATAGAGGCAGTAAAACCCACAGGTTATGCCATATTGAATGCAGATGACCAGATGACCCCCTACTTCATAAATCGAGTCAAAAGTAATATTTTACTGTTTGCAAGAAATAGTGATAATGAATTGCTGCAAAATCATAGGACGAAGGAGGGAAAGGCTGTTTATATTGAAGATGGAACCATTGTGATGCAAAGTGGAAAAACCATCACTTCCCTGGTTGCTGTTGACGAAATCCCTATCACCATTGGAGGAATCGTGGAGTGCAATATTGAGAATTCCCTGGCAGCAGTATCTACATTGTTCGCAATGGGTGTACCGGCTGAAATCATCAAACAGGCGTTGGTAACCTTTAAACCGAATCTGGACTTGAATCCGGGACGATTTAACATCTTTGACATGGGAACCTATAAAGTCATGCTGGATTACAGTCACAATATTGCAGGTTATAATGCAGTAATAAACTTTGCGAAAAAGATGAAATGCAAAAGGGTTGTTGGCATTATCGGAATGCCTGGAGATCGTCTGGACAGCAATATAAAAGAGGTTGGAGATATATGCGGAAGAGCTTTTTCGAAGCTTTATATAAAAGAAGACAATGACTTGCGTGAAAGAGATGCGGGAGAAGTGGCGGATATCCTTTTTGAAGCAGCTATAAAAAGCGGTGCAAAAAAAGAAAATATCCAGGTCATCTATTCGGAAACCAAAGCGCTGGAGGCCGCAATTCAGGATGCGGAGCCGGGGGATTTAATCATCATGTTCTACGAGGAATTTGAACCTGCCGTTGCGCTTATTAATCAGTTTAAGAAAGAGCTTGAGCAACAAGACGATGAAAACGGCTTGATGGAGGAAACTGCCGGGTAAAAGATAAAAAACAACTGTAAATTTATAAACTTGCAGTTGTTTTTTATCTTTTCTTCAACAATTCGTACAGCAATACAAATAATTCTAATAATTCTTGTTAATACTAATAGCATACCAAATTACATGTAGAAATGCGTATGCGTTCTATAAAAAGTATTTCGGAGGGATTATATGAGGAAAAGAATCGCTTTATTAACGGTGTTGACAATGGTTCTAACCACCGTGCTTGCTTTTGGGGGCTTCCAGGCAAAGGATGTTACAGCACAGCCCACATTCCAGCGTGTTGACTTTGTTACTGCGCAAGCTACAACGGATTTGAATGTCAGGCAATCTCCATCCTCCACAAGCAAGATTGTATGTGTACTTAAACAAGGACAGCAGGTAAAAGTCTTTGGAAAGTTAAACGACTGGTATGCTATTTATGAACCTGGCATGGGATGCGTAGGGGTGGCTTACTCAAAATACCTAAGGCCCATGAGTACGTCAGCTCCCGCTCCTGCCGCTACTGCTGCACCAAAGCCGGCGCCGGCAGTGACAACAAAGCCAAATACCTCTGCACCGGGCGCTTTAAAGCCGGATGGAGTGAGTGCGGAAGAACAGCAGCTTCTTGACCTGGTAAACAAGGCAAGAAAGGACGCAGGGCTTCACACCCTGGTATTTGATATGGAAGTTATGAAGGTGGCAAGACTTAAGGCAAAGGACATGGTAGATAAAAACTATTTCTCACACCAGTCGCCAACCTATGGTTCACCCTTTGACATGCTGAGGAAATTCAATGTCAGCTTCAAATCGGCAGGAGAGAATATCGCCGGAAACCAGACAGTAGATGCAGCATTTAAAGCATGGATGAACTCACCGGGCCACAAGGCAAACATACTGAGTGGCAATTATAACTACTGCGGATTTGGAATTGCTCCGGGATCATCGTACGGTAAGATTTTTGTACAGATGTTCATAAGCAAGTAAAACTCCAAATAAAAGCGAAAGGAGCGGAAATTCCGCTCCTTTCGCTTTTATTCTACTGTTAGTTGAAATCTCGGCTCTACCTGAAAAGTTCGTCCTCTTAAGTAATTCAAAGAACCCCCTTCACGAAAATCAAAAACCAGCTTGTAGGCCCAAAGCATTTGCTGCTTGGCTCCCAGTGGCCGATTGATTGCGTTTGTACCGTATTTCCCATCCCCGATGATGGGGTGGCCTATATGAGCAAGATGAGCGCGTATCTGGTGCGTTCGTCCGGTTACCAGTTCTATTTCCAGGCGGCTGATGTCTTTATCGGGATGATAATCCAGCGTTTTATACCGTGTGATGATTTCCAGAGAATCGGGTATTTTCCGGTCACTGATGAAAACCCGGCTTTTTCTTTCATCCTTGGATAAAAAGGCTTTTAGCTCTTCGTTTTTTTGGGGCATAGGCCCTTTGACATAGCATTGGTAAAACTTACGGACCTTTTTCTCCTTGATAAAGTCCAACATCATTTTGAGGGTGTGCCCGTTTTTGGCGATGAGTACCAGGCCGCCGGTATTTCTGTCCAGCCGATGACAGAGGGAAGGAGCAAAAGCATTGGGATTGCCGGAATCATACTCACCTTTTTCCTGTAGATAGCTTTGTACAAGATCGATGAGAGTGTTGTCCGATTGCTCTCTATCAGGATGGACCGGTACTCCTTGATCTTTATCCACAATCAAAAGGTTCGAATCTTCATATACCACGAAAAAGCCCTTATTGATTTTAAAATCTTTGGCCGGTGGCCCTTCCAAAAGACTATCGATTATGTAAACCTCAACCTTATCATTTTCACTGACAATGTAATCTTCCTTAATTCGTACACCGTTTACCTTTATATCCTTTTTCCGGAATGCCTTGTAGAAAGCACTCACGGGAGTATTGGGAAACACCTGTCTCAAAACCTTGTCAATACGCTTGCTTGATAGGCTTTTGTCTATAATAATGCTGCGCATGCCTCTTCTCCTTTTGATAAAATCCGCTTATAGATAATCAACTTTAGACTTGCGTTGATCCAGTGGAGAAACTGCCTTGGCATCCGGCACTTTATCACTGGATATTATAAGGTTTAAAGTTGGATATCCGTATATTTTATAAGGGCAAACCCATGGATTTGCCCTTACAGCTGCAACTTGCCTTATTTATTATTATCCCTCAAACGTGAAGCGAATTCAAGTCCTTCCCCCGTGTTCGCGGATAAGGGCCCGGACAGTGTCTGCCTGATCATCTTCGACATTTACCAGAACGACGGCGGACATCTCATTGCCATCGCTGCTGCTCATGCCGCTGACTTCAGGATTGGCAGCCGTCAGCGGACCTTTTCCTATGTTATACATATAGTTGTTTTTTTTCAGAATCAGTGAGGAAAGACTTTGATTTTTTCTGTCATGAACGAAGCCCAGTTCCATGGAATGCTCATCAGTAAAGAATCCTGAAGCGTCCAGGTGGGCACTTTTACAACCATTTTCCCGTAACAGCAGGATGGCTTTTTGAGCTTCCAATATATTATCAAAATGTGCCTGAAGGCTTTTCATATGGAGTTCCTCCTAAATATCCAGTGTTAAGTAAGCATGTACTCTCAAAAAAGTATGGGATGCAACCCACTTTACTTTAGTTTTTGTAATAAAAGTATTGTTATGCAAACGGTATTTGTTGACATTAACAATGAGCGAGTTAAAAAAATAAGATCGCAGAATGGGTCGCTGCAGGAGTCTTCTTGCGGCATCTATATAAAAAATATTAACTTTGGCTGGCTGTAATGGTAAAAATTATGTATTTATTATGTAAACTAATAATGCTATAATAGGGGTGCTGAATCTCTCCAACAAAAAGAAATGGAGGGAGCGGGGGATATCACAGGCCTTGGATAAGGGCTTGTAAAGAATAACATAGCCTATGCTTTTGCTATACCCTTCATGAATGGGGACCGGCAAAAAACTATGTAATTACTTTACGGCGCCATAAGGCAGGGGTGAATCAAGTGCTGGAAGTGGAAATACGAATGGGGGGGCTGGTCCTCTCGATTCTATATACAATATTTGTATAACACGCTGCTTCCGGTTTGAAGGGAGTCTCTTCTACCTAACCCGACAACTAACCTCGTAAGCCATATGAAGGGGGACCATTTCATGGTAAAAAAATCTTTGATAGCGGCAGTATTCTGCTCAGGCTTCATATTATTTTCTGCGCTCGGATCTGTTTCTGCACATGCAGAATCTTTACTCCTCAAAAAAGGCACTCGCAGTGAAGAAGTTACAGCACTACAAAAGGATTTGAAAGAACTCGGGTTTTTTCATGCCAATACCACGGGATACTTTGGCGATATAACCAAATCATCCGTGATAGAGCTGCAGCGTAAGTACGGTATTAAAGTAGACGGTATCGCAGGACCTCAAACCTTTTCCCTTATTACCAGACTAAAAGGCGATTACACTGAACTTCCATCCCGTGGAGGAGACCCCAGAGAGGAAGTTGACTATGCCATGCCATGGTTTGGGGGAGTTAATACATTCTTTGAAAGGGGGACAGAAGCTACGGTCTATGATATAGACTCAGGTTTAAGCTTCCGGATAAAAAGAACCTACGGAACCAATCATGCAGACTGTGAAACCTTGACTCTTCAGGACACAAGCATCATGAGGACGATTTATGGAGGAAACTGGAGCTGGCAGAGAAGAGCTGTAATCGTAACTGTAAACGGACGTAAAATTGCAGCATCCATGGCGGGTATGCCCCATGCAGGCGTAGAAAGTAAGCCGGCAAATATTACAGTTACCGACAGAAGTGAAGGATATGGTACAGGTATTAACCTTGATGCAGTAAAAGGCAACCAAATGAGCGGGCATTTTGACATACATTTCCTGGGCAGCCGGACCCACGGTACAAATCGGGTGGATCCTGACCATCAAAACATGATTAAGAAGGCAGAAGCATGGGCAAAAAACAATTACTAAAGCAATTTTATATACAATAAGACTGGCAGCTAAGTTCCATCTTACATTGTACAGGTAAAAATCAAATAGAGCAGCAGATGAAGGAAATAATCCGTCTGCTGCTTTTGTATTTGCATATTAAATGTCCGAATGTTAGAATATAATGGATATAATCAAAAAGAGGTGTATTTATGCAAGAGCATACGGATAAAAAGCCGGAAAAAGCAGAGGGTCATGAAAGTTGGGTAGTTGCGACAACCGTGGCAAACGACATCGAATTTGAGATGGTGGCAGGACTACTGTCCACAGCGGAAATCCCATGCGTACGGAAGGTAAGAGGCGTTGACGGGTATTTGCAGGTCATCCTCGGAGTTCCTATTGCGGGAATTGATGTACTGGTTCCTCCCGATAGGGAAGAAGAAGCACATCAGCTCCTGGAGTCACAGGTAGAAGGAGAAGAACTGGAGTCGTAAGGCGCGTAAAATAATTGGCTGGTCTTTTTGCAGGCCCCCATTCATGAAGGGTGTAGCAAATGTGTAGACTCTGTTTATTTTGCAAGTCTGGGGCTATGGACTGGCAGCGCTGCTGCCGGTTTTTTTATTGTCTGGAAAAGCTCTCTTTCCCAGACAATGAAAAACATTGAATTTATGCGCGTGCAAGCTTTTCCTCATGCTTCGGAAAGGCATATACGCAAACAAAAGTGGCAAAGCCACCTTTGTTCTAATCTCATGCTAAAAAAGGCGCTAAAGGGCCTATTGACTTCTCTTGCCATGTAGGATATGATGGATATATAGAGTTGAACACTTCATGATGTGGACAGCGAATATATAGTATATAGAGGTGAAGGCCTATGGCTGGGAATATAAATAAGGAGTCTTTGCTGGCACTTGCCAATACCACCATCGACAAGGACGATGACGTTAAAATCGCTACCCTTAGCGATGAGCTTGCTATCTCACAGGTGGTGAAGTTTTTTGAAAAGCAGGGAAGAAGCTTTACAAAGACCATGATACAGAACTATGTAAGGGTAGGCGTACTGCCGCCGCCCATCGACAAAAGATATTACACACGGAACCATCTGATTTTATTGACACTCATCGATAATCTGAAAGCAATTTATTCCCTGGAGGAGATCCGCACCCTGCTGGAGCCGGTCCGCAACAATCCGGAAATCTTTGAGGATGATATCATAAAGGCAAAGGACGTATATAAAAACTATGTGGACATGCGTAAAGCAACCCTGAGCCGTTGGAAGGAATCGCTGCCGAAGCTTTTTGATGACGTGGACAAATTGCTGAATGAGGATGGGGTAAAGGAAGAGGAGAAGAACATTGCTACCTCATTTATGATTGCATTGACCATTATGGCGGAAACTATTGCTATGAAGGATTTGATTAATGGAATTATTAAAGAGTATATTAAAAAGGAATAGGAAGAAGAGACTATTCAAAGTGAATTCACTTTGAATAGTCTCTTCTTCTTTGAAGCAATAGAAAAACGGAGAGAACGTGAGCTTGATAAAGAAAAAACAGATGGGGAGTTGAGAGAATATGAATATGGATGGTAGAGGCCCTACAGTACTTAAAGCGCCGATTGCAAAACGGATGAAATATTAATATAATAATATACAGATGGTGAGAACACAAACAATAGAGTTTTGCTCTATTATTATTGTAGCAGTGATGTTAAAAAATACGACAATTGTATACAACTGGCAGTGGGTTTCTGATATAATAATAACTATCATATATAGATAGAGAGGCGGGCGGAAGCTTACGCCAACCTGACAAGTCAGGAACTTATATAATTTGCCCTAAAGGAGCTGGAATACATGTTTTACGTATACATAGGTTGTCTTACGTTTGGTGTATTATATACTGTTTTATCTGTTGTTTTAGGTTCTCATGGTTTTGAACATGGAGGAATTGATCACGGCGGTTTACAGGGGCGGGATGCTGACGATGTGCCATCTCCGCTAAATCCGGTAGTTATTGCGGTTGCTATTGCTGCTTTTGGAGCAGCAGGCATCGTCGGTAAGGCCGGATTTGGAATGAGTGAACTTGTCAGCGCTGCATTTTCTGCCGTTTGTGCTGCCGCAGTCGGGGCTGCTGTGTTTTTCGGAATCCGTAGGTTTTTTTATCAGGCGAAGGTGGATACTCGCTTTTCCAGAGAAAATCTTATCAATTCCGAAGCAGAGGTTCTGACACCGATTCCGGTGCAGGGAGTAGGAGAAATCGTATACAACATGAACGGTATGCGCAATAGCCTGCCTGCCATGTCAAAGCACAATGAATTTTTGGGGAGGGGTGAAACGGTCATTATCCAGAGCATTGAGAACCATACGGCATTTGTAGCACAAAAGAACATCCATCATAAATCCTGCACCAACGAGAATTCAATCAGTAAGGAATAGTATGAAAAACGGTGGAAACACCGGGAAGAGTTACGATAGAGAAGAATTGACGTTGTCAGCAGGGCCAAAAACAAACGTAAGGCCGGAGTGGTGTGAAAGCGAGGAATAAACATGGATTACGCTTATAAAGTTATGTTCGCTGTCGGAGTATTGTATACCTTTGTTTCTCTCATCCTGAATGGTATATCCGGAGCGTTTCACCTGGGGAGTCACTTTGACTCCATCGGAGGACATGGACATATGGATGGAGCCCATGGCCATATTGGGGGGCACTCCGGCTTTGACGGCGGAGATGCCACCGCACACAGCGGTCACGGGGACGTTCCGAATGGAGGAATCTTCGGTACTGTTCTTTCCTATTTTGCCATCTTGATAAATCCCTTGGTTGCAGTTTCGTTTTTAACGGTATCCGGAGGTCTGGGCATTCTGGGAACGGAATATTTTCAATGGGGTGCGGTAAAAGTATTGCTGATTGCACTGGTGTCGGGAGCTGCCACCGCATTTTTACTCTACAGGTTTATCTCTATTCCCCTGTATAAATCCGAAAATACCTCGAATCTATCGAGGGAACAATTGATCGGAACACCGGCGGAGGTCAGTTCAACGATCCTCCAGAACGGCTTTGGGAAAATCGCCTATACAGTAAACTCCATCCGTTTTACTGCTCCCGCAAAGCATGTAGAGGAGAGACTGGTAGTACAAGGACAACGAGTGGTTATATGCAAAATTGAAAACAATGTTTTCTATGTAACAGAAATAAAAGACCCTAATTTATAACGAGGCATAAGATGTACCCCACCTCTATAGGTGGCGGGTACCGATTAACTTTATAGGCGGCGAGCATATCTCCCGCCTCGTTGAAACGGACTGGTCGTAAGCAAAGCTTACTGCTCGTCCATGCAGCCTGGCTGGTCGCAAGCAAAGCTTGCTGCTCGCCCA
>JAEZXR010000055.1 GCA_023419605.1 Bacillota bacterium
AAAGATGCTTTCGAGGGAAATGTCTCTAGGGGCCGAGCATGAAAGCCCTTTCCTCAGAGGTATTCCTTAAGGGTCAGGAGAAACTGTCTTCCATGATACTTCATGCTAAGCTAGCACAAGAGGTTAAATTATATCTGTTGATTCTATGGCGTAAGATCACTCTCAAGGAGGTTTGCGGATTATGTACCGTTTTTTAGTGGTAGAAGATGATCATACAATCCGGAAGGGACTCGTAAAAATTATCAGTAAACTGATGCTGCCGATAGAAACAATATATGAAGCCGAAAATGGCCAGGATGCCCTTTGCATCGCTCGACAATACCGGCCCCAGGTTATCATCACCGATATAAAGATGCCTGCCCTGGATGGCTTGGATTTTATTGAACAGGCAAAACGCCTAGGATTGGATTCCAAATTTGTAATTTTAAGCGGTTTCAGCGAATTTTCCTTTGCCCAAAGAGCCATAAGCTACCATGTTTCCGAATACCTGCTAAAACCCATAAAAAAAGAGAAGCTCTATAGCAGTCTATCCAAAGTCATCGAGCAGTTGAAGCAGGAAGAGGCGGAAGCAGAACAAAAAATAAAAAGCGAGAAAAGCCTTAGGGAGTACCATTCGGTGCTTTTGAAGGAAATTCTCGAAGGACAGCATCCTCCCCAGAGCATCGAAAGCGTCCTGTCAAATGCCGGTATTACTTTTCCAAAAGAAGGGTTTGGGATTCTTTCCATACGCTGCAGGTCGGGAAGCGATCTTGCTATGAACTTTTTAGACCGGTACGGGGAATCGCTGCATCTATGTTACCGGTATGCCACAAAGCACCAGTATATCATCGGGCTTGTGAATGCAGGATTGAACCAATTTATGGATATTTGCCTACAAATGAAGCAATCCCTCTCCTTTTTCTCCTCTGAATACAAAATCAGTCTGAATGCTGGCATCAGCGAATGGGCAAATACACCCGCCCAGCTTCCGGAATTGGCAGTTCAGGCCGGAAGAGCCCTGGATTTCCGGCTTCTATCCGGCACTACTTCCTTCCATCCATACTTTGAACTGAAAAAGCATAAAATCCTGGCGCCTTCTTTGAATTCTTACTATGAAGAGCTCTTTAATGCATTAAATACCGGAAGTTCCTCGGAGTTTTCCCGGAGTATGGACCATTTCCTTAACTTTTTACTTTCCCTATCGCCTCTTACGCCGGAATTGATCATAAATTCTATTGAAAACTTCATTGCATGCTATCTTATTCCCCGTAAAAAAGACCCATCCATAAACAAAATCAACGTGGAAGACCTTTACCGGACCGCTCATTCCCTTACGGATTTTATCGTCCGCATCAAGCAGGCCTTATACATCACAGGCAGCTGTGAAAAGAATGACTCCGCAAAAATTCACAACCAGAAAATCCGCGCAGCCCTTACTTATATTGAAAACAACTACCATAAGGGCATCAGTCTCGAAGAGGTTGCAAATTATGTAAATTCCAACGCCAGCTATTTCAGCTACATCTTTAAAAAAGAGACCGGCATGTATTTCTCCGACCATCTCCAGAAAATACGGATCGAAAAATCCAAGGCTCTCCTGATGCAGCCTCAGTACAAGATTTATAAAATCGCGGAGGATGTGGGCTTCATTGACGAAAAATATTATTTTAAGATTTTTAAAAAATTAACAGGCGTAACCCCTAATCAATACCGCAACACTGTCTGTCGCAGCGACCCTCCATAGTCCGGCCGATATAGATACAGGCCGCTGCATTTATCTGCAGCGGCCTGTATTTGTATCGGTACAACTTAAACTTTATTCAATGGGACGTGTCTTGTTTTCCAGCCACACCTTCTCCTCTTCATTCATATGAGGGGAAAGCTTCCGGTATACCTGGGCATGATACTCATTGACCCACTGCTTTTCATTTTCAGTCAGCAGCTTCGGGTCGATGCCTTTACGTTCAATGGGGCAGTATGTCATCGCCTTAAACTTCATAAACTGCCCATACTCTGTCTTTTCGTCTTCTGTTACCCGGTACATGTTTTCTATTCGGACTCCATGCTTACCTTCCCTGTAAATACCCGGTTCGATGGTAACGACCATTCCTTTTTCCAGTTTCACCTTGCTGGGCACCTGGCTGAAGCCCTGAGGACCTTCATGGACGCTCAAGCAGTAACCGACTCCATGTCCCGTGCCGCACTTATAATCCAGGCCAATGTCCCACAGAGGCTTCCTTGCCAGTATGTCCAGATTCGAGCCGGTAGCTCCGTATAAAAATTTGGCTGACGCCAACGATAAATGGGCTTTTAATACCATGGTAAAATCATGGCGCTCCTCTTCACTGATATCATCGAAAACGACAGTCCGGGTTATATCTGTGGTACCATTCAGATACTGCCCCCCCGAATCAAGCACCATCATGCCCTTGTTCTCCAGCGCATACCGGTTCTCTTCGGTGGCAGAATAGTGCATCATAGCTCCATGATCCCTGTATCCTGCAATAGTGGTAAAGCTGGGTCCCAGGTTTTTATTCTGCTGCCGCCGGAAATACTCCAGCTGATGAGCCACCGTGATTTCCGTAATCTCCTGTTGTCCGATCGTATTCTCAAGCCACCGCAAAAATTTTACCATAGCAATACCGTCACTGATCTGACACTCTTCAAAATTCGCCAGCTCTGCTTCGTTTTTTACAGCCTTAAGTGCCGCCGTGATTTCATCCACTTCCACTTTTTTGCATTCGGAAGGAATCGCGCTGTAGAGCCAGCAATTTGTCCTTTTTGGGTCAAAAGCGATGCTTTGTCCCTCTTCAAGGGTCCGAAGCTTTTCCTCGATCCGGTCATATTCCATGACCTCGATCCGGTTTTCCTCCAACCCCTGTTTCACATCACCGGGCACCTTCCTACCGTCTATAAACAGGAAGGCTCCCGTCATGGAAATCAACGCATAACAAATGGTTACCGAAATATAGGGGACATCATCACCCCGAATATTAAAAAGCCATGCAATATCATCCAGACTGCTGATAAGATAATAATCGGCTCCGGCCTTTTCCATTTCCTCCCGGACCTTTTCAATTTTTTCTTTTGCAGACAAACCTGTATAGGCTATATCATGCAAAAAAATGGGAGCCGTAGGGATGCTAGGCCGATCAATCCAAATTTCGTCCAGCAGATCGCAGTTTTTGTCCAGCGTAATCCCCTTTTTGAGAAGTTTGGCTTCCATCTCCTTGAAAGAAAAAACCGAAATCATTTTCCCGGAAAAGCCTACGCGTCCGCCTTTGTCCAAAACACTCGCAATCCACTCGGTATAAGTAGGTACTCCTACATTTCCCATCTTGAACAATGAAATCTCAGAATCTGCCAGCTGGCTTTCCGCTTGTATAAAATACCTGCCATCCGTCCACAATCCGCTTTTCTCCCTTGTGGCCGCAAAAACCCCCGCTGAACCTGTAAAGCCTGTAATCCAGCTTCTTGCCTTCCAGTGATCTGCCACATACTCACTCATGTGGGGATCAGAGCTTGGAATGATATAGGCATCCAGCCCCTGCTGTTCCATTCGGTTTCTCAGCTCATGGATTTTTTCATTTACAGTCATGACCATACCCCTTTCACTATGTACTCATCGCAAATTGTCCCTCTTGCGAGAGGATTCCTCCCAGTATTCTATTTTTACTATTACTAAAATATATTTTAGCATATGTAAGAAAATAATCAATACTTTACAGCCTTCAGGCTGCATGAATATTTTTCACTCTCCATAAACAATATTCATTTGTGTGAAAATGTAGTATACTATGAATGACTTGAATTCAAACCGGAATAAGACGCATTCAGCTCCGCAGTCATACAGCATGCATTATTTATATGGGAGGGAAAACATGTTTTCACAGATCGGTTCAAAGATCAACAAGTTAAGAGTGGAGAAAAAGCTTACGCTCAAAGAGCTAAGCCAGCTTACAAATTTGTCCGTGGGGTTTTTATCCCAGTTGGAAAGAGGGTTGACCACCGTGGCGATCGACTCCCTCGAAAATATTTCCAAAGCCCTGGGCGTGGATATTAATTTTTTCTTCACCGTGGTGAAAGACCACAATGAAGTCATTCAAAAAAGCTATGACCGGAAAGTTATCTTTATGGATGAGGACAACTTTATACAATTTCACTTATCCAATAATCTCAAGGATAAAAAAATGCTCCCCCGTTTGATTGAAGTATATCCCAAAAAGGACAGTGAACCGGTATTCACTTACACACATGAAGGGGAAGAATTCATCCACGTTCTGGAAGGTATACTAACTTATTATTACAATGGCCAAAGATACGAGTTATACCCGGGAGACTCGGCACACATTAATTCCTCCATATCGCATAACTGGGAAAACAACACAAACAAAACAGTAAAGCTGCTTATGGTAAGTATCCCCAACCGTTTCATGGAAACCACGTAAATCTCTATTAAAAACGCAGAAGCTTGCAAAAGGGCTTTTACTGCTCCTCACTCTCCCAGTTCACAGGCGGGTGAAGAGTCGTATAGATGCAGCGAAATGTCACAGCGGTTACAACAACACTTCCGCCTATAATGGCCCACTTTCCGGGAACTTCTCCCAGGAACAGCGCCACCCATACGGGGTTCAGTATGGGCTCCAACACCGGTATCAGTATTCCTTCAATGGCAGTGACGTGTTTGATGGCAGAGGCGTACAATACATAGGAAAGTCCCAGCTGAAGTATTCCCAGCAGTACAATTCCCAGCCAGCTTTTGGCATCGGGTGAAGACTGAAACATGAAAGGCAGACCGATGACCGCTGTCAGTATATTCCCCAGCAATACGGATTCCAGCGGTGAGCCCGCCTTTTGAAAACGCATGAACAGCACGGTGGAGGCAAAGGAAATGCCGCAAATAATGGCAATAATGTTTCCCAAAAGATTCCCCGGCGCCAAATCATCCAGAAAAAACAGCAGCATCCCGCCCAGGATGACTCCCACTGCAATCCAATCGACGCGAGTGGGCCTCTCTTTTAAAAACCACATCCCCAGCACCATGACATAGACCGGCGCAGTGTATTGAAGAAGAATGGCATTGGCGGAGGTTGTCATTTGGGTTGCACAAACAAACAAGATCGAGGTAGCGGCATAGGACAATGCACCGCCAATCTGCGCGCACGACCAGTCAAACCGCGGCTTTCTGATAATCGCAAGGTGAAGCAAAGCAGCCACAGCACTTCGCATTCCCGCAATGGCAATGGGGTTCCACGAAACCATTTTTATCAGAAGACCTCCAAAACTCCACAGCACTGCGGTTCCCACGAGAAAGACGATGGATCTGGCATGCACATCCAGTGTTTGTACTTGTTTTACTGCAACTTTCCCCATAATATTTCACTTTCTCCTTTTTATATATACTAAAATTATTTAAGTATTTATTAAATACATTGTAGCACATATAAAGGATAAGTCAATATCACAGCTGCCGGATGCCCCAGGAAAATCAGCGAATCTATTTCTTCCACTCCACCCCGCATAAGCTAAAGCTGTATGCATAGCTCCGGTTTGCGTACAGGGTGAACTCCGGAAGGGTCTTTGCTTTCCGGCCGCGCTCGCCGCCCATCCCCATTTGCCGGTAATTCACCCGCAAGACCACCTTGTTCCCTGAAGTCAGGTTATGGGTACGGCCATTCTCCTCCAATTCCATAGGCGTATATTCCAGGGCATTAGCTTCTATCCATGGTTTTCCCGTCACCATCAGACCAATTTTCTGTGAATTAGTTACTACAATCCAGCGTACATCCGTCTTATTCCCACATTCCTGCAGGTGTCGGTAGGGAACAAACTGTTCTTTGACGATTCCCCTGTACAGTCCAACTTTGGCTCCTTCGGCCCGATCCCAGTAATTTTCGTGGGGCCCCCTGCCATACCAGGTTATATTCTGGAAAGAAGAATCCATCACCAGCATCATGCCCACCTCGGGAATTTCAGGAAGATTCTCTCCAGGAAAAAGCTCCTCGGTAACCTCCACCCCCCCATTTCCATGAATGGTATAGCTCATTTTACAAAAAGAGGGCACCAGGGTAGGAAGCAAAAACTCTTCCTGAATTCTGACCCGGTCCTCGGATTTTTCAAGGTAGAGAGACTGTAATGTTCTATTTCTCCCTGCTTCCCTCCAGGTTGCACACCGCTCCTGCAGTTTATCCTCCCTGTCGTTATCGGTACAGGCCCTCCAGAAATTCGGCACCGGGGGCTCCCAGAACAATTCCGTTTCCTTGTAGCAATAAGAAATAATATCTCCATTGCTTTTATTCAATTCAAAGGTAAACTTCTGCCCCTCCACTTTCAGGAAATCATCCTTTTCCGTGAGGGCAATCCGGGGATACCGGGGGTATTCGGCCCGGATGATTCTTTGCGGAATGGAGATGGCAAACTGCTCAAAAGCCATCTCATGACCCTTGGCTGCCCAAGTCGTGTCTTCCTTCAACCGCAGGCTGAGATTAAGAAAATATTCCTCGTACTGACTCCGCTGCACCGGCAGTTCATAAGGTAAAGTTATAACCCTCGCTTCTCCGGGAGCTACCGCCACTATCATTCCGCCTCTGAAAACCACCTCTCCGTTTCGCAGAACCTCCCATAGAGTCTCCATCTCTTCCAGATTCGTAAGTACATATTGGTTGATGATTTTCACTTTTCCCATCCTTAGATCTTCAGCTTCAAGCTTTATGTTTTGGTAGCGTTTTTTTACTTCATGAAGTTTCGGGTTGATGGTCCCGTCCGCAAGGAACAGGCTGTCCCCATAGAATTCCTCCCTTGCGACAGGAATATATTCACAGGGAATGAAGGGCCGGTACAGCTTTTCCCCTTCCCGTGGCTCGTACTCTTCAATACCGGTTTCCTCAATTACGCAAATTCCGTATTCATCGCAAAGATCGTACCATAAGGCAGCATCCGGCTGCTGATCCATATATACTGCATTGATGTTGTACTGCTTCATACACTTTATTTCTTCCAGCACTTCCTCCATGCCGCAGACCCCTTCATTTTTCCAATGCGCTTTATGTCGGCGGACTCCTTTAAGCATCGTGGGCTGTCCATTGACCCTTATCGTACCTTCCTGGAATTCAAACTTCCGGAAGCCTATTTTACAGTTTCGACTCTCAATCACACCTCCATCCTGATCCTTCAGATTCAACACCAATGTATACAGGTTGGGAAGCTCCATACTCCATTTCAAAGGATTTTCCACTGCACAGTTGGCCTGTATCTCACAGGTACCCTCCCCCTTCACGGAAGCATGTAGTGTCAGAAGTTCATGAAACACCACACTCTGGCCCGGCTGGTATAATATAGCTTCCACCGTCCAGGGTTTGATTTCGTTTTCAAAAGAGCTGAGTACCTTTACTCTTATTTTTATGGTTGCATCCCTATACTTTTCATCCAGTTCTGCTACCACAGAGAAACCATGGATATGGGTAGCGAGATCTTTGCAGGACTCCGGAATACCCTCCTCCGGAGATGTAGGGCTGTAATTTTCCACCATGTTTGAAACCTCCAAACTCTTACTTTCATTTTCCCATATTATAAGGTATGCTGGCTGTACAGGATATTATCAATCCTTTGGAACATTTTCATGAAGTCAGTCATTCCCGGAGATCCGTTTCATCTCGTTAGGGCTACTCCCTCATTGAAAAAATTCACCCGGTTGAGACCGCAACACCCGGAGTATACTATTTGAACTCCTCAAAGCACGATCCCGTAAGGCACAGTATACTGGCCACTCGAAAGCATAATTAATTTTAAATGCAATTATGTAAACTTTTTGCTGTCTGATTAATATATTATAGTAAAAGTATATTCTAGGAGGGAAAACCATGACTTACAAAGAAGCTTTGGAAAGCGTTGCTAATAGCTGGACTTCCGCAGCAAAGCATAATATGGATATTGTAAGTGTACCTGAAAACAAACCGGCTGTTGTAAAGAATGCAGGCGCCGCTGCAACAGGTAAGCATTCCACTCCCCGGCATCCACTGCCAGGAACCGTGCTTCGGATATCTGTTCCGGAAGGAACAGCCCTTAATTTCCTGGACTTCGTCGAAGTCGTCTCCCCGGCAGGAATGGGTTTGATCGTCAGATTTCCGTTTCTATCCGGTTTGCCTCGAGGTGGCATATCCCTGAATTCCGTTTTCTCGGGTATGATGAATGCCATAAAGGCAGCGGGCGGTACTATTGAGTTTTTGAGTTGATGAATTTTCCGACAGTTTCTAAGGAACTGTCGGATACATATTCAGTAATAACCTGCTTTATTATGTAAATATATAAATATTTTACTTTTGCTGGATATAAATTGATAGCTTCTATTGATTAAAAGGAGGGCTTTATATGACGGTAACGGAGAAATTGGATACTCTGGAAGAACTATTGGACATTGAAAAAGGTACTCTGAGTGAAGAGACAGCATTGGATCAACTCAGCGAATGGGATTCACTGGCTGTTATAACGTTGATTGCTATGCTTGATGAAAAATATGGGAAGTCCGTTACACCCAAAAAAATAAAGGAATTTAAAACCGTGAAGGACATTATTGATGAAATGGAATGAGGTGAGGGCCGTTGGCAACCGGAGTATTGAATAATGTAGAGATTAAAGGCATAGCCTGCGCAGTACCCGAAGGCATAAAAAGAAGCGAAGAATATAACGAAATATTTGGGGCAGAGACTGTCCAGAAGTTTGTCAATATGACAGGTATCAAAACAAGACATGTTGCTTTGGATGAGCAATGCACTTCAGATCTATGCTATGTTGCGACGAAGAGGCTGTTGGAGAAATTGGCTTGGGACCCATCGTCGATCGATGCTTTGATACTTATCACCCAAACGCCGGATTATGCTGTACCGGCAACATCTTGTGTCTTACAGCACAGGCTCGGATTAAGCGAGGATTGCCTCGCCTTCGATATAAATCTGGGCTGCTCAGCGTACGCATATGGCCTATGGCTGGCCGCTACCATGATTTCAACGCAGAATTTAAACCGGGTGCTTTTACTTGTTGGGGATACCAGCAATTACGGGCTAAATCCCGGCGATAGCGCCACTGCCATGATATTCGGTGATGGAGGAACGGCCACGGCACTGGAAAGAACGGAAGGAAAAAATTTAAAGTACTTTTTAAAAACCAAAGGCAGCGGCTATAAAACCATCATTGTCCCTGCCGGCCGGGCCAGAAGCAGGAGCAGAATCGATATTGACCCGACAGAGTATGGATTAACCATGAATGGCTCGGAGGTTTTCACTTTTGCCATCACGGATGTACCCAGATCGATTAAGAGCTTTATGGCTCAATACGGTATTGAAAAGAATGATGTGGATATGTATGTGTTCCATCAAGCAAACCTCTTTATTCTAAAACATTTGGCAAAAAAACTAGGTATCCCTATGGAAAAACTGGCTGTATCCATTGACAGGTTTGGAAATACAAGCGGTGAGTCGATCCCGTTAACCCTGGTCGATGCATTAGGCAAAGAGGATTCAAGCGGAACAATACGGTTATTTTTGTGCGGCTTTGGTGTAGGTTTATCCTGGGGAGGAATTTACCTTGAAATGGACAAATCCGTATGCCTTCCTATGATATATACCAACGAGTATTTTAAGGAGGGAGGTTAAATGATAAATCCCCTGGATTTGAGCGGAAAGAACATTTTGGTCACCGGCGCCTCGTCCGGTATCGGGAAAGGAATTGCCATACTTTTAAGTAAAATGGGTGCCAATATTATTATGGTGGCAAGAAATGAGGAAAAGCTGAAAGAAACCTGTGATGAACTGGAACCTGGCGATCATTCCTATTATCCGCTGGATTTGAGTAACCTGGAAGAGATCGGAGATATGGTAAAGACGGTGTGCAAGGATGGCCGAAAGCTGAATGGGCTGGTGCACTCAGCCGGGATATCATTGACGATTCCTCTTCAATATTTGAAAATGGATGATTTGAAGAATATCATGTCCGTAAACTTTTATTCTTTTATAGAACTGGTAAAACATTTTTCAAATCGAAAATATAATGATAACGGCGGCAGCATCGTTGCCATATCATCGATTTCGAGCAAGGTAGGCGCCAGAGGGCTGTCTGCCTACTGCGCGAGCAAAGGAGCACTGGAAAGCGCTGTTAGGGCCATGGCATTGGATTTGTCGGCAAAGAATATACGAATAAACGCTGTCGCACCCGGTATGATAGCCACACAAATATATGACGGACTGAAGGACATTGTCAATACCAAGGATTTTGAATCGGAGCTTAAAAAAAGGCAGATTATGGGAATCGGAAGTCCTGAAGATGTTGCTTATGCCGCTGCATACCTGCTAAGTGATGCAGCCAGATTCGTTACCGGTACATCCCTGGTCGTTGATGGCGGGTATCTGGCACACTGACTTTTAACTATAATCTCTATAATAAATAAGACATGGAGCACAATCCATGTCTTATTTATTATCCTACGATAAAACCTGTCTTGGATATTCATCATTTACAGCCTTCCATGATTTCTTCCTTAAGTAGATTGAGGAACCCTTCCATACTCTCACGGCTGGCTTGGGATTCGTAATAGCTGACTGAAAACGTCATTACACCGTTATAGGTGCCAACACAAAGCAGGAGTCCCGGTGCACTTATTGCGGGGGGAATAATGTAAGCATCCGTAACAGCATTTCTGCCAAATCTAAATAAAGATTTATTAAGATAGCTCAAATTCGATAGGACCGGTGCAAATTCATCCGTGTAGGTAAGACTTGCTTCTGAATTTCCATAATAAGCAAGTGTATCATAAAAATTCGCCTTTTCCACGCGTTCCAGCCCGACAGCGCTTTGTAAACCGGGGCGGCTGTTCTTTATTTGATTCGTCACAGGCACGATTCGAGCTAAGGTTCCTTCAAAGGACTCATTCTCCACCCGTGCCAGGCTTGAATCAACTCCACCGGAAAAATTCCTGATCGCTTCGGTCTTTTGATCAGGAAGATAACGGCGCAGATCGACTGTCATGGAAATATGCATAGGGATACCGTATTCAGGCTGGGAAATTTCAAACATAGTCCTGTAAAATGCCGCAAGAATTATATCATTTACGCTAGCTCCTCTTGCCTTTCCATATCTCGACATAACATCCACATATCCCTCAGGGAGTTTACAGACAGCGACACGGGCAACATCCGGTTGACCCTGCTGCCAGGGGAAAGCCCACAGCATCTTAGGTATATCTACGTTAGGATTCCATGCTGTTTCCGGGTCCCTTATACCCAGTGCACTGAACAATCGATCCTGATCCTTCCGGGTCCGCATAGTTGGTTTGGGCACATAAACGCCATTCTCCTGATCAATCGTTGTATAAATATCCGAAAGAAGCTGAATATACTCTTTGGCTCCAGTCCCATCGCAACAGGTGTGGTTGATTTTCAAGCATAGGGTATCATAGGAATCGGAGCTTATCAGTTTCAACTTAACCATGGGGTCGTCATCCATGCTAAAAGGGCTCTCTAAAAAACGCCGAACCGCTTCATCCATATTGTGGGTTTTCTCAAAGGAGAGAAACTCTACTTTGTCAATATTATTCAAACGTTTCCAATAAGGGGGTTCGTGTTCAATAAGCTTGCATCCAAATATAGGCTCTGCGTCAAGAGATAACCTTACCGCTTTTGCAAGCTTCTCAGGGTCCAACCTGCCGTCCAGCTTCAGGGCGGCTTGCACCTGAAAATTTGCTGCTCCAAACCGGGCAACATAATTAAATATGTCATGTCCATTAGCAGGCATCTGCATTGGGATGCCTGCTGCATCTAAGTAGATTTGTTTATTGGGATCGATAGATTTTGTTGGAGTCTTGTATATATTGAGACCTTTTATATTCGGAGGGAGCATCTTGTATAACATGTAGAGGAAGTCCAAATCAATTTCACAAAACGCCGGTTCACCCGGATTCTTCTTATTTGGACTACTGTGTAGTTTTCCATCGCGGCCAAATTTCATTTGAGTGTTATCAAATTTAATTCTGATTTTCATGCACATCATCTCCTTATTCATAAGATTTCTTATAAAGTCATAGCTCTCTATAAGATGTAGTTAACATAAGTTGAATTCTATATCATTTTAACGTTCTGCAATACCATAGTATGAACCTCTGAACACAAGTGTTACATTCAAAGCATTATGTCGATCATCCAAAATCGCTAAAAAGTGATAGATTGCCTGCTTATGTAATTCACAGTGAAGCTTACCTGATTTCAAAACCATGCTTCCCTGAAGCCGTTGGCTGCATGACTTTCCAATCAGCAGCCTCCATTGGCTAAAAGCGAGATAAAAAATCAGAATTTTGTGAACCCACGACAACGTGGCTCCTACCTTCGAAGGGCACGTACCGGGAACATAGAAGTAAGGAGTATATCCGCAAAAGCACTGGAAACGCTCTGACAGGGGTCCGATTCCCCTTTTGCTCCGCCTTTGTCTTAGAAATAGCGGTACCTTTTTCCATGTCCTTTTTTACAGAAAGTACTGTAAAGTCACCTCTCAAAAACAGCGTGAAATATAAAAAGCGATAGATTTTAAAATCTATCGCTAAAATTTACATTTATATACAGGAACTATTCTGTTTTTAGCAGAACGATAAAAAACACATGGTATCCTCAGCACCAATCATATATATACCATACACCGGAAACGTCAATTTGTCAATACAAAGTTCAAAAAAACATGGAAAACGAGGAAATATTTATTTGTTCCAGTCTAAAAGCATAGGGCCATCAAGTACTCTATTTTTCTTTTTCGCCTGTTTGCTATAGAATAATTGAACTACACAGAATTATGGAGGTGAAATGAATTGTCACAAATTCAACTGGAGGGTATTTGTAAATCCTTTCGGATTTTTGAGAGGCCCGAAGGGAAACTGGGAGTTATACGTGGAGCTTTTGCCCGTAAAACGAAGATCATCAAAGCCCTCGAAGAAATAACTTTTACCATCGGTGAGGGAGAACTTGTAGGGTATATCGGGCCCAACGGTGCAGGAAAATCAACGACGGTAAAGGTCATGAGCGGGATACTGACCCCGGAAGAAGGAAGCTGTAAAATAATGAACCGGACCCCGTGGCTGGAACGTGTTGCCCATGTTTCACAAATCGGAGTTGTATTCGGCCAGCGAAGCCAGCTTTGGTGGGACGTTCCGGTGAATGATTCCTTTGATTTACTGAAAGACATGTACAGCATTCCGGCCCCCAATTATTCACGCCGCATGACGGAGCTTGTGGAAACCCTCTGCATCTCCGATTTGCTTAAGACACCGGTTCGCCAGCTATCCCTCGGCCAGCGCATGCGCTGCGAGATTGCCGCAGCATTATTACACAGCCCCCGCATCCTCTTTTTGGATGAACCTACCATCGGACTTGATGCGGTTTCGAAGCTTGCTCTACGAGACTTCCTCAAAAACGAAAACCGCCAAAACGGTGTCACCATGATCCTTACCACCCATGACATGGACGATATCGAAGCATTATGCAGCAGGGTCATGGTCATCGGACACGGTACGCTGTTATACGACGGTAAATTGGAAGCCTTAAAGGAAAAATACGCTCCTCTTCGGCGTATAAAGGCAACGCTCAACGAAGCGGTGAAGGAATTCTCCATAGAGGGAGCGGAACAAATTAGAGCCGAAGGAAATGTGTGGACAGTACTCTTTGATCCCTTAAAAGCCCCCGCACACAGCATGGTAACCTCCCTGGCCCAGCACCTGCCGCTAAAGGATATTGTAATCGAGGAGCAAGATATTGACGAAATCATTGCTTCCATGTATAGGGAGATGCGGCTATGAAAACGGAGAAATTCAATTACTTACCGACGGTAAAAACCTGTGTATCCATATTCAAAATGAAAACGGCGGAGGGTTTTCAATATCGATTCGCAGGCATAGCCGGCGCTTCAACCAGTATTTTCTGGGTGCTGATCGAAATCACCGTGTATTTTATTTTTTATACCTATGCCAACAATAAGGAAGCCGGGATGATCGCCGGCATGAGTTTTAAACAAATCGTATCCTATGCATGGCTTACACAGCTGCTTTTCCTCATGCAGCCTATGAGCATTGATAGTGATATTCTTAACAAAATCACCACCGGTGACGTGGGAATCGAACTTTGCCGCCCCATCGACCTGTACTTTCACTGGTTTGCAAAAACAGCCGCCTCCCGATTGACGCCCATGTTCTGGCGAGGCTCCATCACCTTACTGTTTGGGTTGATTATGCCGGCTACCTACCGTCTGTCCCCGCCTGCCTCGCCTTTAGGTTTGATATGCATGCTGATTTCCTGCGGGACTGCTTTCCTGCTTTGTACGGCATTTGGAATGCTGGCATGTACAGTGCGGTTAAATATTACCTGGGGAGACGGTCCGACCTACATCATCATGCTTGTTGGAGGCGTATTGTCAGGCGCTTATTTACCGCTCCAGCTCTGGCCGGATTTTATGCAGGGCTTTTTACTCCTCCAGCCTTTTGCCGGATATCTGGACATCCCCCTTCGGCTGTACATCGGGTCCATGCCTCCCCAGGATGCGATTTGGGCCATTGGTATGCAGCTTGTATGGGTAATAACTTTTATAGGGATCGGTAAAATGCTAATGTCTAAGAGACTGAAAAGTATTATTGTGCAGGGAGGGTAAGAAGTGAGGGAACTGAAACTATATTTCAAATTCATACGGCTGAATTTCCTTGCGGGGTTGCAGTATAAAGGCTGGCCTATTATGATTCTCCAGGTGCTGATTGTTGTCATCACCGACCCCATCGGATTAATTTTTCTCTTTTCCCGCTTTGGAAGCATCGGCGCCTGGTCCGTCGAGCGGATCATCCTGATTTATGCGATGGCAGTGACCAGCTTCGGCCTTGCCGAGACCTTCTGCCGCGGGTTCGATTACTTCCCCTGGAAAATGATACGCTCGGGCAGTTTTGACCGTGTACTGCTGCGGCCCTGCTCGCTGATCGTACAGATCGCAGGCTCCTATTTTCATATCCACAGGATATCCAGAGTCGTTGGAGGCATGGGCACCATTCTATGGTGCTTGTGGAAACAGGATGTACAGGCGACAGCATGTAATGTGGTAATGATCGTTCTTGCCCTGGCGGGAGGATTTTTGGCTTACACTGGAGTTTTTGTCATGACATCGGGAATCGCGTTTTTTACCATTCAAGGATTGGACTGGATTTATATCTTTACCAACGCAAGCTACCAGGTTACCCGCTGCCCCATCGACTACATGCCAAAGGTTTTGCGGTATATGTTTACCTTTTTCATGCCGATGCTGGTCATAAGCTATTACCCTGCTTCGGCAGTGTGCGGCTGGGGCGAAAGCTATTTTAAGGGGTTTCTCGCCTTTCCGGCGGGAGTTCTGTTTTTTATGTTTTCGACCCTCATCTGGCAGTTTGGTGTACGGCATTATAAAAGTACTGGAAGTTAGAGTAATTGGATCGATGCCACAGTAGGCACTTCCCATCAACCCTAATTAGGTATAGGGGACAGCAGGCTGTATGAAAAGCTGCTGTCCCCTATCTATTTCTGGTTTACTCTTCTCAGGTGATGGATCATCGTCTTTAAGCTATACGGGCTTCAAGCACATCAAGGGTGCCATCTCCATAATTATTTTTGCCCTCTTTACTCCCTCTTACGCACAAGCTCCCCTTTTCCGTTCAGCACCTCCAGTATGATTGCCGCACCCAGCTTAAACCCATATGTAAAGGATGCCGCAGCATGCAGCGAGTCTGATTGGGAGCGCAAATCCAGCAGGTCTTCCAGCTGTTCATAGTCCTCTTCTGAAAGCTTCTTTCTCCATAGGCCTAAGGTATCGGATATTTTTTGGTTTACTAGAGGGTATTCAGGGTCCTGTGGAATAATTAATTCATCCGGGTAT
>JAEZXR010000064.1 GCA_023419605.1 Bacillota bacterium
AGGATATACCTGTTATCCTAACTGTTGTATGTAGCTATACCTATACATTAGTCGCTGTACTACCTCAACCTCACAGTATCTAGTGATTGTCCAGCAATTTGTCTGCATCTTATATAGCATTGTCCGGCTTAGAGCCGTTCCCCGGTTTGGAGTCCGGGAAGGAATTACCACAGGATTGTGGCGGTGAAGAATCATTTACCTTATGATATTATTATAGTTCATTTAATCGAACTAATCAAACATTGTAGTTCGTAATTACGAACTATATAAAGAGGTTATATATGTTTATCTTCAAATTGCTTGACTTTTCTTCATTTTTTGATAATATTTAATTAGTTTGATAAATTGAACGGGGGTATAATATGTTATTTTCAGAACGTCTTAAAAGCATCTTAAAAGAAAAAAATATAACGGAATATAGATTAGCCAAACTTGCAAATATGAACAGAAGCACTATAAACACAATCACACATGGTAATTCAGAAAAACCCAATATCGAAACGATAGAAAAGATTGCAAAAGCCCTAAATATACCTATATCAGAATTACTAGAGCAACCAAATGAAAACGAAGCGCAAGAACTTGTTAAGCAAGATATAATAGACTACGAATACATAGCTACTCACAACATTCCCAACGAGCATATTTTTGGACTAAAAGTAATTGACGATAGTATGAACCTTGTACATATAACAGAAAACAATACTGTTATTGTTAAAAAACAAGAAAAAGTTGAAAATAGCGAAATAGCTGTTGTCATTGTCGGCGAAGAATACGCAACCATAAAAAAATTCTTTAAAGATGGTACAACTGTAATATTAATGCCACAAAGCTCAAACATGAAACATCAACCTAGAGTGATTGACACAAAAAAAGTCCCTATCAAGGTTATTGGAAAAGTTATTCAATCCGTAGTAAAATACTAATCTTAATACTTTTAGTCCAGATGTCTGGATTGGCATAAATAGTACGTAACCGTCTAAAGGTAACGGATTTACCAGAACATATGTTCCGATTAACTTGTAATCAATAGGTCGGGGGTTCGATTCCGTCCACCAGCTCCAAAAACCTTGTAGATTTCATCTACAAGGTTTTTTATTTATGTTAAAGAAATTTATATCTTCTTTTGCAATACCCTCGTTTCTAAATTGCATTTCGATGTCATTGGTGTTATTATTGTACCATTATACTTTTATATGTTTCTGGAAGGAAGTTGATTTTATGGATACATACGAAAAGAATCCTACAATCTCCGCAGCAGAATTGACACATCGCTTCTGCTCTCTGTCGGTTTACAGAAACCTGCTGGAAGACAAAGTAATCAGCAGTCTCTACTCACTGGTACAAAGCTTACAAGAGGGGGCGCCGGGCTTTGCCGCTTTTCTCAACAGATACAGCAGCTTTTTTCATACATTGATCTCTACTTCTGACGCATCCCTCAGGGAGTATCTGATTGAAAAAATACTCTATACTGAAAACCCCTTCGCTGAAGCCATCGAAAAAGGATCGGATCACCGCCTGTTTGGGAGTATTGAAGCAGCAGCTGCCCATGACCTCGGTAATCTGAATACAATATCCGGCATTTCATCCGTACAGATTAAAGCGCTGGCTAAGGAATTATTTACAAGTGTGGATCGGAATCTTACAGAAACCATTGAGGCCCTTCCTACGTGGGATCTGGATTTACCCAGGAACAGCACCGCGAATGGTTCGGGGAATTTTGAAGCAGTGAAAAATGCCTTTGCCGCCACGGACATGTGGTCGGATCTCACAGCACTCCTCAAGGAATTCCATGCCGCTTATGGCTCGGGAATCTTTTCCCAATACAGTGCGTTCCTTTGGGAGCGTCAGGGAGATGCGGGCTTTTTAAGAGGTGTTCCTGCTCCTGATCCCGTCCTCCTTTCGGACCTCATCGGCTATGAAGAAGAACGAAAAGCGGTAATCGATAATACCCTCCATTTCCTGGATGGCTTCAAAGCGAATAATGTCCTCCTTTATGGAGACCGGGGTAGTGGAAAATCGTCTACTGTGAAAGGGCTGCTGAACGAATACCATCAACGGGGTTTGCGGTTGATCGAAGTCCCGAAATCTTTCCTGGTGGACTTCCCCAGGGTGACAGCCCTTTTACGGCACAAAAAGCAAAAATTTATCATTTTCGTGGATGATCTTGCTTTTGAGGACAATGAAGAAAATTATACAGCACTTAAAGCCATATTGGAGGGCGGTGTTGAAAGCAAACCGGATAATGTACTGATATACGCTACCTCCAATCGCCGTCATTTGGTAAAGGAAAAATTCAGTGATCGTGCAGGCCTCCATTCCGGTAATGCGGAGGACGAAATCCGTGCTTCCGACAGCATTCAGGAAAAGCTTTCCCTGGCTGACAGATTCGGCATTACGGTCGTATTTTCTTCGCCTGACAAAAAACGCTACCTTCAAATCGTGGAAGGCTTGGTCGCCCAGAGGGGATTGGACATCGACAAAGAGAAGCTTCACCGCGAGGCATTGAAATGGGAGCTTTGGTACAACGGGCGTTCTCCCCGGACCGCGAGGCAGTTTGTCGATTGGCTGGAGGGTGAGATGGGAGTGCAGGAACCGTAGTTCAGCAAGTAGAGAAATTGAATTCTACTCAATAGGGCGAGCGATTCTGTCTGTCTGCTCCATAGCCCTTGAAGTGTAACAGCTTCAGGGGTTTTATCATGTCCGTTTTGCAGTTGCCTGCCTTGCTTCATATTCTCTCTGCCTATTCATCATATTCACCCTATCAAAGTGTATTATTTCTTCCCGGAGTAGGAGGATCTCTTTTTTACCTATCATCAAAATCCGCTCGGATAATCCTTGTTAGTATAGACGTTACGAATCGTAATAACCCGGCGAAATTTTATAACGCATATTTACTTTTGGACGAAAGTATGACGTGAAGAGATTCTATTCGTTTGAATTTTATCTGTTTATATTACTATTGGTTTATTTTGTGATGATTTATGCTATAATTTTTCCAGGAGGTTTATTATGGACGATATCGATATCAAAATCATAAAATTGCTTGAGGAAAACGGAAGGCTTTCGCACGAGGAAATAAGCAAACTGCTGCACATATCCCGGCCCGCAGTTCACCAAAGGGTGGGGAAGCTTGAAAAAAGCGGAATTATTAAGGGATATCGGTGCATTGTGGATTGGCGCAGGTTGGAGCAAAAAATTAAAGCTTTAATCTTTGTAAAAGTCAAATGCCAGAATTTCAAAGAAATAGTCGGAAGAATTGTTGATATGCGGATACCGAATGTGACTATTGCGGAATGTCATCGCCTTGCAGGGGAATGGTGCATCATGCTTAAAGTGCGGGTATCTGCCCCGGAAAATATCACGGAGCTGATTGATGAAATGGTTAAAATTCCCGAGGTTCATGAAACATCCACAACATTTATATTATCTACAATTTATGAAAACGGGATAAAGGAAACATAAGAGATGTTTTCTTTGAATAGTACTGCGGTGCTATTTAAAAACAAGGAAGGAGAAATAGCATGAAACAAGTAAATACATCCATACAAGCACCTGAGGCAGAAAACGCAAAGCTTTTCGTCA
This sequence comes from Bacillota bacterium, assembly GCA_023419605.1. Taxonomy (GTDB): domain Bacteria; phylum Bacillota; class Clostridia; order Acetivibrionales; family JAEZXR01; genus JAEZXR01. The sequence continues at coordinate 3,586 of JAEZXR010000064.1, forward strand.
TTATAGCCGCATTATTGTCAGTCTACATTTTCTGGGGGGGCACCTACCTGGGAATGAAGGTGGCCATTGAAACCATACCTCCTTTTATTATGGCGGGGACACGGTTTTTTATTGCCGGAGGTATCCTGTACGCCCTAGCCCGGGTAAAGGGTGAAAAACGTCCCGGGGTTGGAGAATGGAAAGGGGCCGGGATTGTAGGGGCATTATTGCTGCTGGGTGGTAATGGGGTGGTGGCATGGGCGGAACAAAGAGTACCCTCATCCATTGCTTCGCTGCTGGTTGCAACAGTCCCCTTATGGATTATTGTATTCAACTGGGCCGGCAAAAAACGAAAGAGGCCCACTATGGGTGTCAGCACAGGGGTTTTATTGGGGTTTTCAGGAATTGCGGTACTGGTGCTGCGTTCAGGTGGAACAGGTAATAAAGGAATTGATACCATAGGCATACTGGCGCTCTTGCTTGCCTCTGTTTCCTGGTCGGCTGGCTCCTTATACTCCCGCAGCGCAAAGCTTCCCGAGTCACCGATGCTATCTACGGCGATGCAAATGCTGGTGGGTGGTGTGCTGCTTATTCTTGCTTCGTTTTTGCTTGGGGATTGGTCGAAGCTGCATTTGTCTGAAATATCTCTTCGTTCTTTTATCGCCCTGGGATACTTGATCGTATTTGGCTCGATCATAGGCTATACCGCTTACATTTGGCTTTTGAAAAATGCAGAGCCCGCATGGGTATCTACCTATGCCTTTATTAACCCCATCGTGGCCGTATTTCTAGGCTGGTTCCTGGCCAATGAACAGCTGACTGCCAATTCACTGATTGCAGCTTTAATTATTATTGTGGCTGTAATCGTCATTACTGTTTTCCGGGAGAAACGGCAAAGCTAGCGGATGGAAAGGAGAGCTCCATGCAATCTGCTGCAGAATTCGGAAAAGAGCATTGTATTGCCAACCTTCGCAGGATGTGATATACTGGCTTCAATAACATAGAAGAGTGTATCTATGCTACAACTGAATAAGACAGTTCGAAACTATCCTGTCTATAAACAAAACTATAGGAAGCATGCTGCATGCCTTGCAAGCGATCCTTCATCCGGATCCAAAATTGCGGGAACATGACTTTGTTGGTATTACATACGCCCTAGTTATGTTGCTTTTGGGTATTTAACCAATAGAAAGCATGGAATTGTTTATATAAGGACCGGTGGGTCCTTTTTTTGTTATCTGGGAAAGAGAACTTTCCCAGATAACAAAAACATTGAATTTATGCGTGTACCGGCTTTTCCTCGTGCTTTGGAAAGGAACATGAGCAAACAAAAGCGGTAAAGCGCTTTTTGACTGGAGAATGATGAATGAAAAGAATCGGTTTAACGACAACAGTGCCGGTGGAGGTACTTCTGGCTGCCGGTTATACGCCGGTGGACCTGAACAATATCTTTACTACGGATAAAAACTATGCAGAATATATCGATATGGCAGAAAGGGATGGCTTTCCCAAAAGCACCTGTGCATGGATTAAGGGGCTTTACGGAGTCTGTATTGCAAAGGGGATTGATGAGATTGTGGGTGTGACAGAGGGAGATTGCTCCAACTCTCGTGCCTTACTGGAGGTACTGGCACTGAGAGGCATTACGGTACATCCCTTTTCCTATCCACACCGCCATACAATCTCTGAGGTGGAAAAGGAAATTCGCAAACTCATGGAGCTTTTCGGGGTGCTGCCGGCAGCCGTTGAAAGGATAAGAGCAAAGATGAACCGGCTGCGGCAGTTGGCCAGGAGGGTGGATGAGCTAACTTTTCTGGAGAATAAAGCCACGGGCTTTGAGAACCATTTGTACCAGGTAAGCATGAGTGACGTGAACGGAGACGCGGAGGCTTTTGAAAAGCTGCTGGAGCAGGCTATTGCCGCCATATCCGGGAGAAAAGAAGAGGATAAAAAGATCCGGTTGGGATATCTGGGGGTTCCGCCTATGACCGGAGATCTATACGGATACGTAGAAGGATTGGATGCCCGGGTCGTATATAACGAGGTGCAAAGGGAATTTGCTTTCCCGCGGGCGGAGGAAGCACCGGATATTTTCCATCAGTACTATGACTACACGTACCCCTATGATATCGGATTTCGAGTCGCTGAAATCAAAAAACAGATGGAGCTTCGCAGGATTGATGCCATCATTCACTATACACAGGCGTTTTGCTACCGGGCCATAGAGGACATAGTTTTACGTGAACACCTGAAGGTTCCTATTTTAAGCATAGAAGGAGATAAGCTGAACAGCCTGGATGCCAGGACCAAGCTTCGCATCGAGGCCTTCATCGATATGCTGCAGGATGTACAGATATCCGACTTTAAACCTTATAATTTCCAGAGGTAAAAATGTCCGGGTTTTGGAGCAGCTTTGCCTCTGGCTCAATTCAAGTCTAAAGTTCGCTATCTATAAAGGAGAGAAGGAAATGAAGGTCGTAGGCATTGATTTAGGCAGCAGAGAGGTTAAAGTGGCTTTGATGGAAAAGAACCGGATTGTGAAAAGGTTCAAGATGGGCACCATGTCCTTTTACAGGGATTATTGCAGCTTTCAGGGCAGGATTACGGTGGATGCGGAGAAACTGGGAATCGGGGGAGCGGAGGCCGCCGTCTCCACGGGCTATGGCAGAAATAATACGGATTTGAATAAGTTTACTCCCATCAATGAGGTAAAGGCCCACGTTTACGGGGCTATATGGCAGACGGGTTTGAAGGATTTTGTTCTCCTGGATGTGGGAGGACAGGACGTGAAGATCGCCAGGGTTCAGAATTCCATGCTGACGGACCTGGAACTCAATGACAAGTGCGCAGCTTCCTGCGGAAGATATCTGGAAAATATGACGGGCGTGCTGGAAATTCCATTGGAGCAGATGACGGAATACACGGAAAACCCGGTGGAGCTGAGCTCCACCTGCGCCGTTTTTTCCGAGTCGGAGCTCATAGGAAAAATTGCGGAGGGGGTGGCTGTGGAACGCCTATGTGCGGGTGTGAATTACTCCCTGTATAAAAGACTGCAGCCGCTGCTGACGAAGTTCAAAGGCAGGACGCTGGTCTTGGCGGGTGGAGTTGCGAAGGGAAGGGCGATCCGGGAATTCCTGAAAAATGATTATAATGAGATTCTCTGTGTGGAAGACCCGCAGTTTAATGGAGCTATCGGGTGCTGTTCCTGGGGGGAAATGAAGTTTAACAGACAGGGAGAGAAAACGGAATGTACAAAATAAAAGTGGAACACAGCTTTGACAGTGCTCATTTTTTGGCGGGATACAGCGGTAAATGTGCAAATATCCATGGGCACCGGTGGAGAGTAGAGGTTGAAATTTCCGCTCCTTCCGTGAACGAAGAAGGGCAGAGCCGGGGGATGGTAGCGGATTTCTCCGATTTGAAGAGAGATGTGCGGGAGCTGCTGGATTATTATGACCATGCTCTTATCATCGAAGAGGAAACCCTTCGGAAGGAAACGTTGAAATGCTTGATTGAAGATGGGTTTCGTGTGATTAAGGTTACCTTCCGGCCTACTGCTGAAAACTTCTCGCGATTCTTTTATGACAGCCTCTGTGGGAAGGGGTACAAAGTGCAGCGGGTTACGGTCTATGAAACGCCTGCCAACAGTGCTACCTATGAAAGTGACGAGGTGCAGGCATGAAGTATAAAGTAGCAGAGCGATTTATCAGTGTGAACGGCGAAGGGAACCTGGTGGGTCAATTGGCTGTGTTTATAAGGTTTGCAGGGTGTAACCTGCGGTGCAGCTATTGTGATACCCTGTGGGCAGCGGATGCTGCGAAGGTGGAGTATGAAGAACTGTCGGAGGAAGAACTCTACGGCTATATCAAAGCGACAGGCATACGAAATGTAACGCTGACCGGAGGGGAGCCGCTGCTGCAGGAGGGAATCCGCCAACTTCTGTGTTTGCTGGCTTTGGATGATGGACTTAGAATAGAAATCGAGACCAACGGAAGTGTGGAACTTCGGGAATTTGGCGATATTTCACCCAACCGCCCGGTATTCACCATGGATTATAAGCTGGGCTCCAGTGGGATGGAGCCTGCAATGAAAATCTCTAACCTTGGGTGCCTGATGCCGCGGGATACAGTGAAATTTGTGGTGGGAAGCATGAAAGACCTTGAAACGGCAAAATCTATTATAGAGAAGCACCAATTGACGGAGAAATGTGGAGTGCATATCAGTCCGGTTTTCGGGAAGATCGACATGGATGCGATGGTAGAGTTTATGAAGCAAAACAAAATGAACGGAGTCAGACTGCAGCCGCAGCTGCACAAAATCATCTGGCATCCGAATGCAAGGGGGGTGTGATTCAATGGCGGTAGACAAAAAGAAGATTGAAGAGCATATCCGGGGCATACTGCTGGCCATCGGTGAAAATCCCGGCCGGGAAGGTCTGAAGGAGACGCCGGCTCGTGTTGCCCGGATGTACGAGGAAGTATTTGAAGGTGTGAGTTATACCAATGCTGAAATTGCGGCAATGTTTAGCAAAACCTTTGAGGAAGACCTGTTGATCCCTGAGGGGAACAAGGAAATGGTCATCATGAAGGAGATCGAGATTTTCAGCTATTGCGAGCATCACCTGGCCTTGATGTATAATATGAAGGTAGCCATTGCCTATATACCAAAGGGGAAAATCCTCGGCCTCAGCAAGCTTGCCAGAATCGCGGATATGGTAGGCAAAAGGCTCCAGCTCCAGGAACGCATCGGTTCGGATATCGCCGAAATCATGCAGAAGGTCACCGGCTCCGAAGATGTGGCGGTTATTATTGAGGGACAGCACGCCTGTATGACTGCCAGAGGGATTCGAAACACGAAGGCAGTGACTACAACCACGACCTTGCGCGGAAAATTTAACACCGATGACAGTGTAAACAGCAAATTAATGATGTTATATAAGTAAAGTACATTGTAAAGGATGGGAATGGAATGAATCAAGAGGTAAACAGGGAAAAAGCCGTTGTGGTATTCAGCGGAGGACAGGACAGTACCACCTGCCTGTTTTGGGCGAAGCAGCAGTTCGGTGAGGTCATGGCCGTCTCCTTTGACTACAACCAGAAGCACAAACTGGAGCTGGAATGTGCCGCAAATATTTGCAAAAAATATGGCATGGAGCACACGATTATGGATCTGGCGCTGCTCAACCAGCTGGCACCCAATTCACTAACCCGTACGGATATTGCGGTGGATAAGGATGCACCGGCAGAGGGATTGCCCAACACTTTTGTGGATGGAAGAAACATGCTGTTTTTAGCGTTTGCAGCCGTATTTGCCAAGCAAAGAGGGGCAAACCATATCGTTACAGGGGTGTCCCAGAGTGACTTCAGCGGATATCCGGATTGCAGGGATGTATTTATCAAGTCCATGAATGTAACCCTGAACCTGGCCATGGACTATCAATTTGTTCTTCATACGCCGCTGATGTGGATCAATAAGCAGGAAACCTGGCAAATGGCGCATGACCTGGGTGTGCTCGACATTATTAAAAATGAAACCCTGACCTGCTATAATGGGATCATCGGAGACGGATGCGGAGAGTGTCCTGCCTGCAAGCTCCGGAGCAGAGGATACAGGGAATTTATGGAGGCAAGGAATGGAACGGGTCGATAAAATACTTCAACATCCGAAGTTTAATGAATGTCTGGCGCTCAATGCCCAGGAGGAAAAGCAGCGGAGACTGTGCCGCCACGACCTGCAGCATGCACTGGATGTAGCAAGGGTAGCATATATCATATCCCTGGAAAAGGGATTTCCGTTGGGTAAGGAAATGATTTATGTAACAGCGCTGCTGCACGACATTGCCAAATGGAAGCAATACCGGGAGAAGGTGGACCATGCGCCGGAGGGCGCAGTTCTGGCAGAGAAAATTCTGGAGGATGTCGGCATCAGGGGGACAGAGGCTGAAATGATCCTGGACGCCATCCGCAGCCACCGGCGCAAAGGGGAGAAAGCGACCCCTCTGAGCGAAGTCCTCTATGCGGGAGACAAAACCTGCCGGCTTTGCATCCGGTGCGAGAGCATAGGAGAATGCAACCGCTTTGAACATGGAGAGCAGCCGGTTTTGGAATATTAATTTAAGAAGAGAAATTCATAAATTCGGGTATCTATAGAGGGTGTGATGTAAATGAAGCATTTAACCATCGGCGGAAGGACATGGGAATGGGGGAAGCGGACGTATACCATGGGGATCCTCAATGTGACCCCCGATTCCTTTTCGGACGGAGGGAATTTCCTTTCCGTGGACAGGGCTTTGCAGCAGGCAACCCGCATGGCAGAGGAAGGTGCCGATATCATTGATGTGGGAGGAGAATCCACCCGGCCGGGGAGTGTGCCGGTCTCCATAGAGGAAGAAATTCAGCGGGTAATTCCGGTAATTCAAAGCCTATCCGGTGAGTTGCATATCCCTGTATCGGTGGACACTTACAGGGCCAAAACAGCAGAGCAGGCCATAAAAGCCGGTGCCCACATGATCAACGATATCTGGGGGCTAAAGCATGATCCCGACATGGCGGCGGTAGCAGCAGCCTATGGTGTTCCTGTCTGCATTATGCACAACAGGACGACGGGGACTGAATACCGGAATCTTATTGAGGACATGCTGCATGAGATGGAAGAAAGTATAGAGATCGCCCATAAAGCAGGCATTAAGGAGGAGAATATCCTCATCGATCCCGGAATCGGGTTTGCAAAAACCTGGGAGCAGAATGTAGAGGTTCTGCGGCAGTTGGATGCCTTTAAAAGACTGGGCTATCCCATGCTGCTGGGTGCGTCGAGAAAGTCCTTTATCGGCAAGGTGCTGGGGCTGGAGGTACAGGACCGGCTGGAAGGTACTCTGGCGGTGACGGCTGCCGGTATCATGAAGGGCGTGGATGTAGTGCGGGTGCATGATGTTTTGGAAAATGTACGGGTGGCAAAAATGACGGATCGATTAGCGAGGGAATCATGGATAGAATATTGATAGAGGAACTGGAAGTGTATGCATACCATGGTGTGGCGCAGGAAGAGAAGCAGCTGGGACAACTTTTTCTCATATCCCTGCAGATTTCTGTGGACCTGGAAACAGCAGCCCGAAATGGAAGCCTTGGGGCTACCATCAATTATGCCGAGGTTTGTAACACGTTGAAGGCCATTTTGCAGGCAGAAAAATATGATTTGATTGAGACGGCAGCCCTGAAGATCATTGAAGGAATATTCCGCAGGTTTGATCCTGCACAGGCAGTAAAGGTGGTAGTAAAGAAGCCCTGGGCTCCCATGGGGCACCATCTCAAATATGCAGCCGTAGAGCTGGAACGTGCACGGAGGGATCGAGATGAATGGTAGTCAAATCACGGCCTATATCGGCGTGGGATCGAATATGGGAGACCGGGAGAAAAATCTGAACCGGGCAGTAGAAATGCTGGACATGGCTGATGGGGTTGAAGTTACGGCGGTATCCTCCTACATAAACACAGCACCTGTAGGGTATACGGAGCAGGCTGATTTTTTAAATGCAGCCGTGGAAGTAAGGACTACTTTATCTGCCCGGGAGCTTTTGGAGGTGTGTAGAGGAATTGAGAGCGAACTGAAGCGGGAGCGGGTCATACGATGGGGGCCTCGCACCATTGATTTGGATATCCTGCTCTATGGAGAGTTGGTTCTCAACGAGGAGAATTTGGTTCTTCCGCATCCCAGGATGCACGAAAGGGAATTCGTGTTAGGGCCTTTAAGTGAAATTGCCCCGCAGGCCTTTCATCCGATTTTGCAGCAAAGGGTCGATGAAATTTATCAGGCATTACAAAGCCGGGAGTAAAAGGCGGCTGCCGCCTTTTACTCCTTCTCCGGCAGGGGTAGTTTTAATTTGTGGCTTTAAAATTTCTTAGCTCAACCGGTGTAACACCGACATACCTTTTAAATTGCCGGTAGAAATAAGCGGTATCGGAGAACCCCACCTTCTTTGCTATTTCTGCGGCCTTCAAATTGGTATTGAGCAGCAGCTGCTTGGCTTTTTCAATTTTGTATTTGTTTAGGTAATCGGAGAAATGCTCTCCGATCTCTTTCAGAAATAACTGCCCTAAGTAGGAGGCGTTGATGTTGAAAGTACATCCCAGGGTTTTCAGGGAAAACTCTTCTGCGTAGTGTTCGCTGATGTACCGCATAACTTCCCGGATCACCGGACTTACACGGGTGTCTTCTGAAATAAAGCAATCGATGGCATTATCTGCAATGGCTTTTATATAGGCTTTAAGCTGGCTTATAGTTTCCAGCTCAAGCATATCGGCAAATAGTTTCTTATAGTCGCTTCTGGAGAGGTTGCAGTTAAATTCGAAGTTCTTAACGGTTTTGTTTATATGGAGAATCAGTTCAATGGAGTAATTGTGTATATCCGATGGAGTTACCCCATTGCAGTCCTGCAGCTTGTCAAAAATCGTGTCGATAAAGGCGGATACTTCCTGCTTATTCCTTGATAGGATTTGCTTGGAGAGAAGGTCATAGTCAAGCTCCGGCAGCGGCTGGCCGGTGGTTTTATCCTGAAGGATTTCATCGAAATCTATGGTTCTTCCGGTATTGGACAGTAAACGGTACTCCTGCAGTTTTTGGGCGATGGAGTAGCTTTTATAGACCTCCGAAAAAGCATACTGATAATCGCCTACGGTAATAAACAGATTTACACCGAGGCGGCTTTGCATACGGTTCCGTATTTCCTTAAGGATCGCATGGATCGCAGGTTTAGAGATTATGGCAGGGCATTCGCTGAAAATTGCGATTATATTGCCTTCAAAATCATTGCAGCAAACGGCGGAATCGTACTGTTCGAGTGTTTTACAGCATAGAGAATAGGCTTCTGCTATTAATTGCGGCTTTTCCATCGGGACTCTTTGACCGGCTTCGCCTGGAGGGGGAAGGATCCTTATGATGGCGACCGCATACCTTGCACATTCAAGGTTTATATCAAGGATTTTGGAACGTTCTTTAAGCTCCTCTATATCGATGGTACGGGTAACCCAGCGGTAAAGTATGTTATCTTTTAGTATGGTGAAGTCCTTTTTTACAAGAGACAGCTCTTTGCTGGAAGTGCTTTGTATTTTTTTTGTGGTGTTTTTCATGGTTGAAATTAGCTCCTGTACATTGACAGGTTTTAAAAGATAGTTTTCGATTCCAAGCTTTATGCCTTCCTTTACATACTCAAATTCATTATACCCGCTCAGTACGATGAATTTTATACTGGGATGGGTATCTTTCAAAGTGTGGATGAGCTGTAAGCCATTCATTTTTGGCATGGTAATGTCGGTGATCAATATATCGATATCACTGTCTCTTATTTGATTGAAGGCATCGAGGCCGTTCAACGCCTGCCCTGTGATTTCCAAACCGTACTCCTGCCATTTTATAATGGCTCTAAGGCCTTCCAGAATAAATGGTTCGTCATCCACCAAAAACACTTTATGCATATCAGTTCAGCTCCTCTTTTCCTTTTGCGGGTATTCGAATGTGAACGGTTGTCCCCCTGTTTTCCTCACTGGCTATCTCCAGACCGTAGGCATCCCCATAGATGAGCTTTAACCGCTCATTGACATTGGCTAATCCAATGGAGGAAGAGGAGCAGCTTCCGGAGGTATTCAGGTTCTGATTTAATCGTTCCAGCTTCTCCTTCTCTATACCCACGCCGTTATCCCGGATGGTAAGGAGGATGCCGTCCTTATGCTTAACGCCTTGTATCGTAATAATATTATGCGGCAAATCGTGGTTCATGCCGTGCACGATGTAATTTTCTATGACGGGCTGGAGTGTAAATTTTATGATGTAGTAATTCTGCAGCTCCGGGTGCAAATCGATGGTATACGTGAGCTTATCCTGGTAGCGTATCTTGAAAAGCTGAAGATACAGCTTGCACAGTTCCACCTCTTCATAGATGTTGATAAACATGCCGCTCCGGATTGTATTTTTAAATAAAGCGGCAAGGGTATAGATCATTTCGCCCACGTCCGTACTTCCCGTGGATACTGCCCTCATCCGGATGACTTCCAGGGTATTGTACAGAAAGTGGGGGTTTACCTGGGTTTGGAGTGCGGTAAGTTCGGCATTTTTCTGCTTGATTTCAGATAAATATACTTTATTGATATAATTATTCAGTGAATCGCACATGCTGTTAAAACTTATAGCGATTTGTGCAAGTTCATCATCGCTTTTGCTGAGGGAGATTCGCGAAGACAAATCTCCCTGCTGCAGCTTATGGATTCCCTGCATGATAACCTTTGACCGTTTTGAAAAAGTAAGGATGCTAAAGTAGGCAAGGAAGATACTGCATGCGATCAGCAGTACGGTTATGATGACATTCGTCCTCTCCGCCAGCATTCCCCCGGATGAAACCAAAGCCTCCGGGGTTATGGCTGCGATAATGACCCCGGAAGTATCCAGGGTGTTCACGCAGACAAGGGACTTTTTTTCCAGGTAAAGTATGTTCCGCAGGCCGGGCTGTTTGCTGTTCAACAAGCTAAAGTAGGGGTACTTTTTGCCGTAATATTTATTGGAAGAATCATAAATAACATCCCCGCTGCCGGATAGGACCACGATGTAGCCTTTGATGTCATTTGCGTATTTGGCGTAGGATTCGTAGATGCCGCTTACATTGTAGTTAATGATCAGATGCCCTATGGTTTTTAGCTCCCGGATATATTTTATATCATTAATTGTGGTAAAGGCATGATAGTTTTCGTGCGGAATACGTAGGTCCATATAAATGGAAGGCTTTAAAATGCCCTTATCCAGGGACATCTTGCTAAGGTCGTTCCCTGCTTTTAATAAATCCGTTCTATCGATTCTTTGCTTAAGGCCATGCCCATTGCTATAGTATATAAACTCTTTTTCCTTGCTGTATAATAGAATATCCTGAATGTCGGGGTCAAAGGAGAAAATTGATTCGACGTAGGCATCGAATTTTCTTATGGTGCTGGAACGGCTTGCTGAATATCTGTCCAGTGTATAGGTAAGATATTGGTCGGAGTCATAGCCTAGAAAATAAGAAATATCATTCAGTACATCTTCATCCGCATATAATTGCTGTAAAACCTTCTGAGAGAATTGATACTTTTGGTTCAGATAGCTGTTGATGTTTGCCAGCACCTGGTAGTTGAATTCAAGTTCCTTTTGAACGAGCGTGTTTTTCAAAGTATAGGATATGAATAAGGATAGAGTGATAAGGGAAATAATGATGGAAACGGAGTAGATCATAAAAATCTTATTAAATAATTTTTTCTTAAAATGCTTATGGTAAATTCGTATAGGAATCTCTAACATGGTTCAGTGATACCTCCCAGGGAAATGCTCGTATAAAAGGATCATTACGAAAATTATATACTGTCATTATACCATTTTATTGTTCAATTGAAAGAGATTTTATTCTCAAGCCTATGAGTTTCTATGATTTGTACATTAATTCTATAATTTTTCAAATTTCTAATGCCCCGGTGTTATGCTATTATAGTTTTGTAGGCGAATGCGATAAAAATAGTACTGAATTTTGGATATGCTGACGCTGCACTTTTACCTGTAATTTTTCTACTTTATCAATTGGAGGATATACAATGAAGGAACGGTTATTTAACAAAACCTTTGTTTTGACATTGATGGCCTTGCCGGGAGCTATATGGCTTTTAGTACTCCGATACTTTCCTATGATCAGCATTATCGTTGCATTTAAGGATTTTAGGATTGATGGCAGAGGATATTTTGCAAGCCTTTTTAACAGCAAATGGGTCGGCCTGAAAAACTTCTACTTTTTATTTTCCACAACCGATGCATTTGTAGCGATCCGGAATACAGTGGTATATAATGTCGTATGGATTTTTTTAGGACTTTTCATCTGCGTAAGCTTTGCCATCATGCTAAATGAGATTTCAGGCAAGTATCTGGCAAGGTTATACCAGACCAGCATGTTTTTCCCTTTCTTTTTATCCTGGGTTATTGCAGGATATTTTGTGTATGCTTTTCTCGGGCCCAGTATGGGGCTTTTGAATGAACTCATGAAGAACATAGGCCTGCAGCCTGTCGACTGGTATTCGGAATCCAAATACTGGCCGTTTATTTTGACACTCGTTAATATATGGAAAGGAACGGGGTATGGCGGTGTATTATATTTAGCTTCCATATGCAATATAGACAAAACCTATTATGAAGCAGCAAAAATCGACGGGGCATCAAAATGGCAGCAGATACGCAATATCACCATTCCAATGCTCACGCCCATGATGGTGATACTTACGATTATGGCGGTGGGAAGGATTTTTTCCGCAGATTTCGGATTGTTCTACAATGTTCCCATGAACTCGGGGGCGCTGTACTCAACCACCAGTGTTATCGACACCTATGTTTACAGGAGCCTGATGTACCTTGGCAATATCGGGATGAGCACGGCGGCAGGTCTTGCCCAGTCGCTGGTCGGATTTATTCTGATTATGGCGACAAACTGGATTGTTAAGCGTGTGAATAGTGAAAATGCTTTATTTTAATAGTAGTTGTGGGGGGCTATAAATGATGGAGATTGAAAAAAACGGCAGGATTGTATCAAAACAACGAAAAAAAATTAGGACGGATGCCTTAAGCATCGGTGCTGAAATCATTTTCAATGTAATCATTGCATTGTTTAGTCTTGTGTGTATTGTACCCTTCCTGTTTGTAATCATCATTTCATTAACGGACGAGACGACTTTAGCGGAGAATGGATTTACCTTCTTCCCTAAAAAGATGAGTTTATATGCCTATGAATATGTATTTAAAAGCAGCGATGCACTTGTTTCATCTTTTTCCGTGAGTGTATTTGTTACTGTTATGGGTACCTTGATCGCATTGGTTATTACGTCTATGTATGCCTATGTCTTATTCCGAAAGGACTATAAATACAAGAAGTTTTTTACTTTTATCATCGCTTTCACCATGCTTTTCGGCGGAGGACTGGTACCCTTTTATATTACAATGACGCAATTCCTGCATCTTAGAAACAGCTTATGGGCCCTGATTATTCCCTCGTGTCTTAGTGCATTCCATGTAATCGTGCTGAGAACCTTCTTTACTACGACGGTCCCCGAATCGCTGATCGATTCTGCAATGATGGACGGAAGCGGAGAGTTTCGCACCTTCATCCAGATTGTACTGCCTATAAGCCTGCCCGGAATTGCTACCATAGGACTTTTTACTTCACTGGGGTATTGGAATGAATGGTTCAATGCATTACTTTTTATAGACAAGAAAAATTTGATGCCGCTCCAATACCTGCTGATAGAAATCCAGAACAAGGTAGACTTTCTGACGCAGTTCTCCAAGCAGATGAATGCCGGTGAGATCAGTGCCGTTACGTCTACGCTTCCACGGGAAAGTATGAAAATGGTACTGGTAGTGATCTCTGTTCTCCCGATTTCCTGTGCATATCCTTTCTTCCAACGGTATTTTATTCAGGGACTTACCATCGGCGCTGTAAAAGGGTAAGGACTATGGACGCTCAGTTGTTGTGCATTTTCAGGTGCAAACCTTGAAGCAATTCCGGGTTATTGTTACATAAAAATAAAAAAGGAGAGGTAAGAAATGAAAAAAAGAAGAATCTTGGCACTGTTAGTGTCCCTATGTTTGGTCCTCTTTGCAGCTGCGGCAGGCTGCTCCAACGGCAAGCTTGACAATGCGGCTTCGGAAAAACCGGGCAGCAGTGGAACCTCAACGCAGGCCCAGGGGCAATCTGCTCCGGTAAACCTGCTGTGGTACCAGATCGGAAGCCCGCAGGCCGATACCGATAAGGTGTTCAAAGAAGTGAGCAAGTATACGACGGAAAAGATCAATGCAACCGTCAAAATGGTTCAGTTCGATTGGGGCCAGTATAACCAGAAGATGCAGGTAATCTCGCAATCGGGCGAAGAATATGACATTTGCTTTACTTGCAGCTGGGCCAATGACTACAGGACCAATGCGGTAAAAGGTGCATTTGTAGAATTAAACGGCTTATTGGATCAATACGGCAAGGACATAAAAAAAGCCATTAATCCCAAGTTCCTTGAAGGAGCAAAGATTAACGGAAAACTGTATGCGGTTCCTGTAAATAAGGAAGTTGGCGCACAGCCGGTATGGAATGTCAATGTAGGCGTAGCGGAAAAGTACGGTATAAACTATAAGGAACTGAAAAATGTGAAGGATATAGCAGCTCTTGAGCCCTACTTAAAGAAGGTTAAAGAAGGCGGAGACAATAAACTGGTTCCTTTGAACAGCGATGGAACATGGTTGTTTAATGCCATAGCTCCTTTTGACTTCATAACTTCCAAGTTTGGAATTGCCTTCGATATAGACAATCCGGGCAATTCCGACTATAAGGTGGTTAACACCATTGAAACCCCCTATGCCAAGACATTTGCAGAAACAATGCGCAAGTACTATCAGGCGGAATATATACGAAAGGACATTGTAACCAAGACCGATGCCAGTGAGCTGGATAAAACGGGGAATTGGTTCCTGGGAGCCTATCACTACGCACCGTTAGCCGAAATCGGCGACAGTGCAGGCAAAGGCTATAAGGTCGATGTAGCACCCATGATGAAGCCCTACACCTCAACAGGGTCAACGACCGGCGCTATGCATGCCATTTCCGTCACTTCAAAAAAACCTGAGAGAGCCATGATGTTTCTCAACCTCCTGAATACGGATCAAAAGCTCAGGGTTTTGGTTGGAGCAGGGATCGAGGGAACACACTATACCATGGAAAACAACCGCCAGATTCAAACGCAGGAAGGAAAAGACAAATATTCCATGCCAGGGTTCGCCATCGGCAATGTGTTCCTTACCAACCTTGTAAAGGGCGATCCTGACGACAAATGGCAGCAGTATGAGAAGTTCAACAATGATTCCGTAGCAATGCCGGCTCTGGGATTTTATCCGAATACGGATGCCATCAGTAATGAGCTGGCAGCCATCAATAATGTCATTAATGAATTCGACAGGGCTGTATTTAACGGAGCTTTAGATCAGCAATACCTGCAAAAATATATTACCAAGATGAAAGACGCCGGCTCTGACAAGGTGGTGGCTGAATTGCAGAAGCAGGTGGATGCCTGGAGAAAAAGCAAAAAGTAGGAAAAGTTTGCTCGTCGAATACGGATGCCAAACTCTAAACTTTATAATCGCCAGCGGTAAAGATGCCCGGCCTTTGGGGCAGTTTTGCCACTGGATAGATTCAGGACTGGAGTTTGGTATCTATAGAACGGAGTATAAGCAAAAAGGGGCATTTTATTGGGTCATAGAGGGTTGTGGCTGTTCTAAGAATGCCCCTGATATTTATACTTCCGTACAAGTAAGGAGGGATACCTATCAATACAAAGAAAATCATCGGAGCTTCCCTGCCGAATATTCCGTGGGAGGACAGACCGCAGGGCTGTAATGATGTTGTATGGAGATACACACAGAATCCCATCATACCGAGAAATCTGCTTCCGACTTCCAACAGCATTTTCAACAGTGCCGTGGTGCCTTTTGAAGGAGGGTTTGCAGGTGTTTTCCGTTGTGACGACAAGCGGCGCGAGATGCGGCTCCACAGCGGTAAAAGCAAGGACGGGCTAAACTGGGAGATTGAGCCCGTCCCCATATCCTTTCTATGCGAGGATACGGAAATAGGCAGGTTTGAATATGGCTATGATCCCAGAGTGTGCTGGATCGAAGACAGGTACTATGTCACCTGGTGCAACGGATACCATGGACCCACCATCGGCGTAGCCTATACCTATGATTTCAAGAGCTTTTACCAGATGGAAAATGCTTTTCTGCCCTTTAACAGGAATGGAGTTCTATTCCCGAGAAAGATTAAAGGAAAGTATGTAATGCTAAGCAGACCCAGTGATAATGGGCATACACCTTTTGGAGATATTTATCTGAGCCGGAGCCCCGACTTGATTCACTGGGGACAGCACAGACATGTGATGTCTACCAGAGGCTGGTGGCAGAGCACGAAGATCGGAGCGGGGCCTACACCCGTAGAAACCACGGAGGGCTGGCTTTTGATCTACCATGGAGTGCTGACCTCCTGTAATGGCTTCGTGTACAGCTTTGGGGCCGCGCTGCTGGATAGGGAGGAGCCCTGGAAAGTTCTCTACAGGACCGAGCCCTATCTGCTTTCTCCGCAAACACCGTACGAGTGCGTGGGAGATGTACCCAATGTGGTTTTCCCCTGTGCAGCCCTTACGGATGCAGACACAGGAAGAATAACCATCTATTATGGCGGTGCCGATACGGTAACCTGCCTTGCTTTTGCCCAAGCGGATGCGCTTATCACGTTTATAAAAGAGAATTCGGTAGTATGAAAGCTGCATAGGAGAAAGAAAAGCCTGTACTGATCGCAAAAATATATTCGGAACTTATATGAATATTTAACAATTCAGGGAAACTGCCAAGGGTGAAAAGTTGAATTTTTGTATGAGTGCGGATATATTTTTTTAATGGTAGCTGGTATAATTACCCTTAAAAATAAATAAATGGAGGTGAACATAATGGTATAGGGAGGGGAGCATTGTGCCAGTTCATATAGAAGGCAAAGGTGTCAAATAGGAGTTCAACAAACATAATAGTAGGAGGTAAGTTTGTATGAAAAGAAAAATTTTATGTGTACTCGTTGTATTCTGCATGCTGGCCGATGTAATGCTGCCGCTGAATATCCCGACTGTAATGGCCGCAGACGAAGCAGTTTCAGCAATCTTTGGCGGAGGGCCTTTTTATCAGGGCGGGCAATCGGTTATGAATGACCTTCGCTCTTCCGGCTTTAATACCGTAATCATCTGGTCAGTACATGTCAATGCCAATGGGGATCTGGTGCTGAATGACTCCCTGGTCTGCTCCGGTGGTTCCTACGTGGGAGATCCCGCATGGAAAACCCAGTGGGCGACTTTAAAGACGGCGCCCACCTCGGTAAAGCGCATAGAGGTCAGTGTAGGCGCGTGGGGATGTGCAGATTTTGAGCATATCCGGGATCTGATAAATTCTCAGGGAACAGGAGCCAATACAGTTCTTTACAAGAATTTTGCAGCACTGAAGGCTGCAACGGGCGCAGACGCAGTGGACTTCGATGACGAGTCCTGTTATGATGTAGCCTCGGCTGTAAAGTTTGGACAGATGTGTGCCAGTATGGGCTATAAAGTGACACTGTGCCCCTATACCAACAGCGGCTTTTGGAGCAGTGTGAAGTCACAGCTTGGCAGTACGGTGGATCGGATCTACCTCCAGTGCTATGCCGGGGGAGCGGGAAACAACCCTGCTACCTGGAGCAGTACGATGGGAATGAAGGTAATACCCGGTTTATGGTGTCTGCATGGTTCTTCAGGAGACACTGCAAGTACTGTGAAAAGCAAGCTGACGAACTGGAAGAGTTCGTCCGTAGGGGGCTTCATGTGGTTGTACGATGATATGCAAAAATTATCAAGCCCCAATGCAACGAAGGATTATGCCAGCGCCATCAACAGTGCTTTTACAACACCTGCTTCAAACGGTGTTGTGTTCTATCAGGATATAAACTACAGTGGGGCCAAAACCGGTGAAATACCGAAGGGCAGGTATACCTTGTCCCAGCTTCAAGCCTACGGTTTTGTAGATAACTGGGCTTCGTCGGTAGTGATCCCCAGTGGCTGGTCCGTCCGAATGTATACGGACGATAACTTCCAAGGGACCTCATGGATGCTGAATCAAAATGATTCCAACAGCGCCAACTTTACCAATTTTGGTGGAAACGACAAAGTAACGTCCTGTGAAATCTACTAGATTTTAAAACAAAGGGGCTGCGTTTTTCAGACGCGGCCCTTTTTGTGTGTAGCATTTGACATCAAAAAAGGGTAGGTTAAATGGATGCTAGTGATTGGGTAAGCTCTCTTATAAAATCAGGGCTGGTGCTTTGCGGCACCAGCCCTGTAGATTTTCACCCGCGGATGTATCTGTTTATAACAGCTTCTATTCATACGCCTGCCGCCCCCAGGTCTATTGAAAGCCTTACCGTTTCGTCGAAACAATATCAATAGTTTTCAATCCGCTTTTTAATACGAGCTTACGTAAAAAAGAATTATACATAAAAGGGCACTTCAGCAGTTTTAAAAAGATCTTCAAACGAATATTAAAAGTCTTTAGGCTGTAGCTTTTGTTAGGATTTTTACTATGAGCATTCAGCACTTCACTCAAAGCCCTTGCGCTGTTGATGGCCGAGCTGATTCCCTCCAGTGAACTGGGACTGATAAACCCAGCAGCTTCTCCAATCAAAAACGCGTTGTCCTTTCCGCAGCAAAAATCATAGAATGCCGATGGCCGCAACACCATGCAGGCCTCGGTTTTCGTGGATTCTCCAAAGTGAAATCCAATTTTCTCTAACTTTTTTTTCTGATTTTCAAATCGTTGCCGGGAATTATCCTTGGGAAATGCCCCACCAAAAATAAATTGATTGTCCTTTGAGATGGACCAGGAACAACAGTCTGTATTTTCCGGGTCGAAAATACAGGAATAAAAAGGATTGACGTGTGTTTCAGAAAACCATTGCTGGATTGACATGTATGTCCGTATTTTCCTTTCGGGATAAAGGGTGTTTCGTACCAAGGAATTTGCACCGTCTGCCCCCACCAGATACTTGGCAATGATAACTCGTTCCACACCATTTTCGTGGAAAGTTACCCGGTAGCCTGCCGGTATTTTTTCAATAGCAGAACAACGAGAATTGTTATGAACCTCCACATGATCCGGAATAAGTGATTTCAACCATAAATCAAATTTATGACGATGAATGTTAAGATAAAACCGTTGATAATGGCGCGTGAGATCATTTTTCAGATCGATGGTTTTAACGGCAAAAATCTGAGGGTCTACCATAACATCTTTAGGAAGAGGTATGTCTAACCTTGCTAATGCTTTCTGCGCGTCGGGAGAGAGCAATCCGCCGCAAGGCTTCTGAAACCCGTTTTCGCCGGAGTTTTTTTTGTCGACGGCAATAATTTTATACTTTTTAGAAAGCAGTCGTGCCAGTGTGGCGCCGGAAGGACCTAACCCGATAATTGCAATATCATATGACCTAGTCATTGCTTTTTCCATCTTTATTCCCCATTATCCAAATCATTATCTTCTCTATACTCTAAAATATCTCCCGGCTGGCATTGGAGTATTTTGCACAAAGCATCAAGAGTGGTGAAGCGAAAAGCTTTTGCCCTTTGATTTTTAAAAATTGATACATTTGCCATTGTCATTCCTAACTGTTCCGATAACTCCGTTAAAGATATTTTACGTTTTGCCATCATCACATCCAAGTTAACTATAATCATATTTGAGTTCCCTCTTTTTAGAATGTCAAATCATTTTCTTAATGGCTACTGCAACAAAAAGTACAATTATCAAGGGTACTATAGTCATTGCAAATAAATAGGAATCAAATAATCGTATAAAGTAAGTTGCAGTTTTAATTAATTGCTTACATCCTTATTATATAACAGTACATTAATAATTACAATAAATATTTATCGTTATTCTTTATATATTTATCGTTTTTCTTGCTTCACCCTCTTGCTTGCGTAGTTGGACGATAAGACTGAGTTTTATTTATAATTGCCCTTATATACCCTTTTTTCAGCTCTTTTCCATTTTATATACACTAAGATGGAGCTTAACGGATGAATGCATTGTTCCAAGCAAATGCAAATAAATAAGGTTAGTTGCATTTTTTTACCATTTATGATAATCTTACAATAAAAAACTTAATTTGCATTGATAACCAAAAGAGATGTCCTATAGACGGTACAAAGTTTTGTAATCCATTACAGGGCATTTTTTAGCTATAGGGTCCATCCTCTTTCTTACACTTTCTTTACAGATTAGCCGGAGGTATACTGACAAAAAAACAAAAATCATGTCTTGGGGAAGCAAGATGAAAGCGAGTTACAGGAGCGATACTGGGAGGAATCAATAATGGGTACTAAAAAGCACAATACCAAAAGAAAGCTATATTTAAGAATTTTTGTAGCCTTAGCTCTGTCAATTGCCATCACCATGCTTATTCTATCCACGGTATTATACGTCAGCTTTGAGAAGATCGCATTAAACCAGATTTACCTGGCCAATATGAAGAGTCTCGAGCAGGTGAACCGCGAAGTGTCCAATATGGCCAGCATAGCCTCTACTATTTCCGACCAGATCTATCATGATATGGCCATATCGAAGCTGCTTCATTTTTCACAGCCGGATGTGTTTGACATGAGTATTGCCGTCAGTCAATTGAATAATTACCGGTTGTCCATTCCCTTCATCGATTCCATTTGTGTGTATAACAGCAAGACGGATACGTACTATGTAGAACCCAGCAATGTAATGTCGCTTTCCAGTGAATTTGATAGCGGACCCAAACAAAAGGAAGGATTTTATGATACACAACTGACGGAGATTATAAAGAATTATAAAAATTACAAACCCTATAAACCGATCCCAAGAAAGTTTATCTATAATAACGATAGCAGTACGCAGAAATATTTTTATACATTTTTTGTTTATGATATGACCACAGGCAACAGTTTGGATAATGCCGTCATTATCAACATTTCGGAGGCCTGGGTAAACAGTACCATGAATGATGAAGCGGGAAATGAAAGAGGAGAGACCTTTATCGTCGATGATAGGGGTGTGGTGGTATCCGACAGCAAAAGTTTCCCTATGATGTCGGACTATTCGGGTGCGAGTTACATAAAAAAAATATTCGATACGAAATCGGGAGGGTATTTTGTTGATGAGGTAACCGGAGCCAAGTCCTTAATCGTATACACAAAGCCCGATTATTTCGGATGGAGGTCTGTACGTATTATTCCCTGGGATACCATATTCCATGAAATTGAACATATTCGCACCGTTACCGTATTTATCGGGCTTGGAATGCTGGTTCTGGGGGTCCTGCTATCCATTTTCATATCCGGCCGCCTCTATATCCCCATAGGGAACATATTGACGAACCTGGAGAACCTTGAATTTGAAAAAAGAAAGAATGCCAGAGTGCTGAAGCAGGAATTTCTGCGGAATATGATCTTATGGAGGGGGATAAGCAGCAAAACCAACTTGCTGAAGAGCTATAATAACCAGGATATTACCATAGGCTTCGATAGCAGGATTTGTCTGCTGCTCATCAAGATCGATGGCTATAATGCATTCGTTCAGCAATACGATAACGAAGATCGGAATTTATATAAATTTGCAGTGATGAACATCGCTTGCGAATTGCTTTCGCCCTGCTGTAAAACGGAAGCGGTTGACATGGAGAGTGATTCCATGGTCATAATTATGGAGGCCTCCGAATTTGAGATGGACGGGCCCGGTGCAGAGGTAGAGGAACAATTAAAAAGGCTGCAATCCTCTGTGGCCGAAAGCCTGAAAATCTCCGTATCGCTTACGTTGAGTATTGTTGGAGAAGACATTACCAGCATAAGCCAACTCTATAACCAGGTAACGGAGGCTGCTCTTCATCGGGTATTCTACGGACGCGGGTCCATCATCCATGCCCATGCCATTATACAGTACAAAGTAAAGGAATACACCTTCCCCGTTCAAAAGGAAAAGCAATTAATCGATTTTCTTATGGGAGGGAAAACGGGAGAGGCAAGAAAAATGTACGATGAGATGATCCGGGAAGTGTCGGAGTATCCCATCACCGTATACAATCACACCATTTCCCACCTGCTGTTTACGTTATATAACGTTATGAATACCATTAAAAACAATAACTCAATCGCTGCAAACCTGGATTTCGGCATACCGATCATGACTGTAAACAATGCGGAAACCATAGAGGAAGTGAATGAAAAGTTTTATGAGTTGTTCGGTAGAATCGAAGTGTGGCTGGAAGAAAGAAAAAATTCAAAATCGGATAGTATTGTCTGTAAAATAAACGAAATCATACAAGGGGAGTATTCCAATCCAGGCCTGTCCATTGATAGCATCGCAGAATCCCTGGGAATGTCTTCGGCCCATATTTGCCGTTTATATAAACAACATACCTTGCACACGATTCTGGAAGAGATTGTTCAGACCCGAATGAAAAAGGCAAGGGAGCTCTTGCTTTCCACAGAGGATTCCATCCTTGAAATTGCGCAAAAAGTAGGTTTTTCGCAAAGCAATTATTTTTATAGAGTATTTAAAACAGAAAATGGGGTAACACCCAGCGATTACAGGAAGAACTTGAAATCCTCCACGTAAAAATAAACCATCACTTTTAAGGGAAGTAAAAAATATTACTTCCCTTAAAAGTAGCCCAAAACGGTATTTTATACTATTTTTCAGCTATTAATATCAAAAAAATGAAGACGTGCAAAAATTATACACCCTGATTTCTTGGAATAATCCATAAATGCAAAAATAATTCCGTTTACCGTTCCTTTGCTTTTCGCTATCATGAAGGTAACCAAGGCGCCGCGTCAATACAACAAACTCTGCATAAAAGGTAACAGTATCAAAGGCTATGGATTCAGTTTTGTAGGACAACCACATGAATATTCAATACGAGGTGATTATGTGAAGAAAAAACAGGGCTTTCTCCACGAATTAAACAAAAATAAGGTATTATTTCTAATGCTGGTGCCAACTTTTATTTTTTTCCTAGTCAATAATTATTTACCCATGCTGGGTATTTACTTTGCATTTACTGAATTCAGAGTGGGAGGAAGCTTTTTTGAGAATCTCATACATAGTAAGTTTGTGGGACTTAAAAACTTTGAGTTTCTCTTCAAATCCAATACCCTTTTAAATTTGACAAAGAATACGGTCCTCTATAATTTATTGTTTATTATTTTAGGAAATGTGATCCAGGTCTTTACGGCAATACTTTTGAGCAAGCTCATCGGCAATGCCTTCCGAAAAATAACGCAGACATTGATGTTTCTTCCTTATTTCGTATCCTACGTAATACTGAGTGTTTTGGTATATAATCTTTTCAATTATGAAATCGGCTTCATGAATACGTTTTTAAAGTCCGTCACACTGCAGCCCATTGATTTTTATAACCTGCCGCATGCGTGGATTTTCCTGATCGTCGGGTTTTACCTGTGGAAATGGGTAGGGTATGGTACGGTTATATATCTAGCTACGATACTGGGCATAAGCGAGGATTATTATGAAGCTTCTGAGATCGATGGTGCTACGATATTCCAGCAAATCCGGTATATAACCCTCCCGCTGATCAAACCTACATTTATCATATTAATTCTCTTTGCGCTGGGGAGTATCATGCGGGGACAATTCGAACTCTTCTATCAATTGGTGGGAACCAATGGCAACCTGTATAATACAACCGATATCATCGATACCTATGTGTACAGGTCCCTGATGAGTGATTTCAATATCGGCATGGGCTCTGCGGCGGGTTTGTACCAATCCTTGTTCGGTTTTATACTGATTATCACCATCAACTTCTTTGTTAAGAGAAAAAATCCCGAATACGCTTTGTTTTAACCTTCAATGGAACAGCAAAAGCAATTTTACCGGTATAAAGAGGTGTATCATTTATGAAACGAAAACCGTCTCCCTATGTAATTCTGTTTAACGTGATGGCCTATAGTATAATCATCCTGATTACCGTAGCCTGCATTCTGCCCTTTATCCTTATTATTTCCGGCTCGTTTTCAGACGAAGGCTCCATCGCCAGAGAGGGGTACCACCTGATTCCAAAGGTGTTCTCCCTGGATGCCTATAAAACGGTATTCAAATTTCCCATGGGTATTTTACAGGCCTACAAGGTGACAGTCATCAATACGCTTGTGGGCACCACGCTGGGCTTGTTCTTTATCTCCAT
Source organism: Bacillota bacterium (assembly GCA_023419605.1). Classification (GTDB taxonomy): domain Bacteria; phylum Bacillota; class Clostridia; order Acetivibrionales; family JAEZXR01; genus JAEZXR01. The sequence continues at coordinate 27,389 of JAEZXR010000064.1, forward strand.
GACCGGATATGTGTTGTCCCGGAAAGATTTCAAATACCGCAACCGGATTTCCTTTATCATCTATTTTACAACCCTTTTCGGCGGGGGATTAGTTCCCTGGTACATCATGTATGCCAATGTGCTGAACCTCAAAGATTCCTATATATCCATATGCCTTCCAGGACTCATGACACCCTTCCTCATCATACTGATGAGAACCTTCATCAGTTCTTCGGTGCCGGATGAAATTGTTGAATCTGCGAAAATCGATGGAGCCGACAGTTTTCTGATTTATTTGCGAGTGGTCCTTCCCATCATTACACCCGGTCTTGCCACTGTGGGACTGTTTCTGGCATTGAACTACTGGAATGACTGGTACCTTTCTTCCATGTTTCTGACTACACCGGGCAAATATGAGCTGCAGTTTTACTTATATAACATGTTAAACAGCTATGAAGCACTGAACAGAATGATGTCGGGAAAGGGAGGATCGGCAGTAAGCTTTACACCCCCCGCTGAAACGGTAAAGCTGGCCATGACTGTTGTCGCAACAGGGCCGATTCTGTTCCTGTATCCTTTCATTCAGCGGTATTTTGTTGCAGGGATTACTGTTGGAGCTGTTAAAGGCTAAACCCGGTTTACCGGTTTAACATATGAACAATTATTACTTAAGGAGGATTCCCTATGAAAAAAGTTTCAGTTCGAATTTCATGCCTGATCGTAACAGTAATGCTGCTATGCAGTGCAATGGCAGGCTGCGGATCGACGGCTAAGCAAACCGGAGGAGATACCGCCAAAACCCCGGAGGCCACAACTGCAAATACGGCAGGTGATGCAAAAGACTTAAAACCGGTTGAACTTCAGCTCTACATGGTTGGCGATGCTCCAAAGGACCTGCAGGACGTAAGTGACAAACTTAACGAGCTTTCCAAAAAGGATCTGAACTGTACCGTTAAGTTCAATTACACATCATGGACGGATTTTTCACAAAAATATAACCTGCTGATATCGACAGGACAACCGATCGATTTGATCTACACGGCTGCATGGTTGGACTACAGCAAGCTGGCAAAGAAGGGGGCCTTCAAAGTATTGGACGAGCTTCTTCCCAGGTATGCGCCGGAGCTCTACAAATTTGTACCTGAAAACTATTGGAATCAGGTAAAAGTGGACGGCAAAATCTATACCGTTCCAGGTACCTGGAAGGAATATGTAACGGACGGCTTCCAGTACAGAAAGGATTTACAGGAGAAATTCGGGCTTCCTGAACCCAATACCCTTGAAAATGTTGAAAAATATTTGGAAGGTGTGAAAAAGAATCTCCCCGGCCAGATTATAACGATGGAATATCCCCAGCCAGGGCCCGGTTCATGGTCTTTCAGCGCGCTTGAGATTCTCTCCATGAAGTACAAATGGGTGAATTTCGGAACGCCCTATGGCCTGGTTGCCGACTATGACGATCCTTCCAATCTGAAAGTATATTGGGGTTCGCCGGAGTTCATCGAAGACATGAAGATGTTCAAGCGGTGGGCAGACAAAGGCTTCTGGTCAAGGAGTGCTCTTTCTACCAAGGCGGATATGACGGCGTTTGATACAGGCAAGGTGGTTGCTGTAATACAGGGACAAAACCCCAGTAAGTTTTCTGCCTCGGTGACCAAGCTGGAAACTTCCATGCCAGGTACGAAAGTAGGATACATCCCTTATCCGGCGGTGAACGGAATTGCGCAGGCCGCCCATGCCACGCAGAACGGGTATGCCATCCCCAGTTCGGCACAGAATCCGGAGAGGGCTTTGATGTTCTACCAGAAGCTTGTACTGGACAAAACCTATAACCAGCTTTCGGAATACGGGATTAAAGACAAACATTATACGGAAAAGGATGGCTACTATGAACCCGTCGGTGACCCGACAACCAGCGGCTTTGCAAGAGAGGGCATGAATGGCTGGGCATGGAGGAATACGGGCTATATGCTTTATCCAAAGAGCTATGATACGGTAAAGACCATCTTTGCCGATCTGGATAAGATCGCGGAAAAAACGAAATTCAAGGGCACCAACATCTTCGATGGCTTTGGTGAAGATTATACCTCTTATCAGAGTGAACGTGCAGCCCTGGGGACCGTACTGACCCAGTATCTGGCTCCTTTGGAGGCCGGTTTGGTTCCTGATGTGGAGGCAGCCACAAAGACATTTATGGAAAAGGCAAAAGCCTCCGGTTTGGAAAAAATCCAGGCGGAATACATCAAGCAATGGAAAGCCTACTGCAATACCTACAATTACAAGTAATATTTTGCTGAGGACAGATCATAAGAGAGCTGCATCACAGCTCTCTTTATACCTAAATACAATCCGATGGGTAACTGCTGATTGGAGCCTCGTACAGACAACGGTTCCGGGGCTTTAGGATGCACGGGTCCGTTGGGTTTGTATAGATGACAGGGAGGTGATGCCTTTGAGGGTGTTTAACTGACACAGGCTTCTTTAATTTAATTTTTAAAAAAGATGGAGGTCGAAGATTATGTTAAAAGGTAAAAAAGCCATATCCCTATTTATTATTTTTGCAATCATGATGGGAGTAATGTTTTCTATGCCCATAACATCGAACGCTGCAATGAGTTCAACGGATTTTTTAAAAACAAGCGGTACGCTAATAAAGAACAACTCCGGAACCGGGTCCGTAGTCAATCTTCGCGGTACAAATCTCGGAGGCTGGCTGTTGCAGGAGCCCTGGATGTCCCCTTGCTCGGTTGTGGATGAATGGACGCTTCGTGAAACCCTGACCAGCCGCTTTGGGGAAGCAACCAAGGAAAGCCTGATTAAAGGGTACCAGGATGCCTGGCTGCAGGCAAGCGACCTGGATAATATCAAGAATATGGGGATGAATTTTGTACGTGTTCCCATATTATATCTTGAGTTGATGGACAAATATGGAAACTGGAAGTCCAATGCCTGGACAAAGCTTGACTGGCTGGTCAGTGAATGCTCTGCCAGAGGGATTTACGTATTATTGGACCTTCACGGAACCTTCGGCGGACAGAATACCTTTGACAATTGCGGACAGGCAAATTCAGATCCCCAGCTGTGGAAGAATACGCAGTACCAGGACCGCACGGTTGCATTGTGGCAGGGCATTGCCACCCATTTTAAGGGGAATCCGGCGGTTGCAGGCTATGATTTGTTAAATGAGCCTGACAGGGTAGGAAAGGACCAGTTGAATGCTTTCTACAACAGGCTTTACCAGGCAATTCGTCAAATCGATCCGGATCATATCATTTTTATGGAAGCCGCCTGGGACTGGAACCAGCTTTACGCACCTTCCGTATATGGCTGGCAGAACGTTGTTTATGAGCTGCATTACTATGCTATGTCCGGAAGCCAGGCCAGTGACTGGAATGCACAAAATAATCTGATTAACAGTGCACTTCAGGGAATACGCGACCATCAAAACATGTGGAATGTCCCTGTAAATGCCGGAGAATTCTGCGTATTTGATTTTATGGACCTTTGGGCAAAATTCTTAAGCGGTTTGAATTCGCTCAATGTTTCCTGGACCAATTGGACCTACAAAGTCTCCTCCAATTATGGCAACTGGGGGTATTTCAATAATAATACGAATCCCGTTCCCAACATTAATTCCGACAGTGCTACGACCATTGCCTCCAAGTGGTCCAAATTCAACACGGCTAATTTCAAGGCCAATACAGCCTTCCAGGACCTGGTGAAGCAGTATACCACCGGAGGGGGAACGAATCCGCCGCAGGGGACTTGGTCCAGCCTGAAAGCAGGAGCAAACGGCAGTTATATAAGCGCAGATAATTATGGAAATGATCCATTAGTCGCCAACAGAACGACCGTGAGTGACTGGGAAAAATTCCAGGTCATCAACAATTCGGATGGTACCATATCTCTTCTTTCAAAGGCAAACAACAAATATGTTTGCGCTGACCTCAACCAGAGCGCGAAGCTGATTGCCAGGAGTACGACGATCGACGCCTGGGAAAAATTTAAAAAAGTCACCCAGGCAGATGGAACAGTAGCTCTCCAGGCCATGGCAAACAACCAGTATGTTTGCACGGACCTGAATCAGGGAGCTGTATTGTATGCAAACAGGGCTTCCGTAGGGGGTGCATGGGAAGTCTTTACAATTACGGCTGCACCATAATGAACCGTCAATAAAGCACAATCAAAAAACAGGCGGGTAAAGGGTGGCGTAATAGAGGGGTTTAGGAAATCAAGTAAATTCAGAACTGTCGGCAATGGCTGAGAGTTTATATTGTAAAACCACCTTAAAAGTACAAAGCCACGAATAACATGGTCATGTTATTCGTGGCTTTTGCCATATAATCGAGATTAGGCGAATATATTCCTGAACCAACAATATTGAAAGATCGGCAATCATTTGATTGGATTAGTGACCCTTCATTTCGCTGGGCTGCTTTGGTTATTACAGTGCTCCTGTAACCTCCGAAATACTCTGCTCCTTAATGCGCTTTAACGGGCTGATAACGGAAACAACTGTCACTAGCAATATAAGGATTAGGACCAAACCGATGGACACAGAAGGAAACTTCCATGTGATATGGAGCTTTGATAGCAGGTTTGCAATGAGCGCCTTTTGCAACGCTACCCCCAAAATACATCCGGCGATACATCCTGTCAGGCTGTATGTTGCAGCTTCAACCAAAACCATTTTATCAAGCTGCGCACCGGACATGCCTACTGCCCGCATGACACCTAAATACCGGGTTTTAGACGCAACACTGGTATTCATGGTATTGATGATATTCAAAATGCTTATCAAAGCAATTACCGCCACGAAGCCGTATATAAATACTGCCATGGTGAAAAAAGCTTGGTCAATCTCAGCGTTCTTCTGACGTGCATCATAGAACGAGATAGAACGATCCAACATGCCTTTTATTTCATTTACCGGCTGCTCCTGGTTTCTTTTATTAAGCTGTATATCGAGTATCTTGTAGGTTGAGTCTCCGGTCAACTCGGTAAACAGCTTTTCCGTAGTGATAAACGTTGCCAGGTTCAGATTGGAATCACTGAAAGGCACCGAACGCAATATCCCCATAACTTTTAATTCTTTTGTTCCTGTAGGAGTTTTTATATAAACCGTATCTCCCAATTGCAGATTTGCAGTTTCTGACGTAGCATTTTTTCTCAAGTTTACTGCAACAGCTATAATTCCGTTTTGCGCGTTCATTTTATCTTCGGAAAGTTCTCCTTCAATCAAGTCCGCCTTTGCCCAGTTCAGTTGGTTTTTGTCATAGGAGATAAGCCAGGAGCTTTCAGGAGGAACGAAAAGGCCGTTTTCTTTTACTTCAATGCCTCCCATCTGTTCCTTATAGCCATCGTTTAGCCTCGTCGCATCAAAGGTAGCCTCAACATAGCCAAACATTCTCCCGTACACTTTCTTAACTCCAGCTATATCCGACAGTCTTATATACAGGTCGCTACCTAAGCCTTGTTCCGATGTTAGAGAAATATCAGGGGTGTAGGGCTTGGTAGTCTTCATTGACGAATGCATAAAATCGACGAACACCTGAAAGCCTAAAAACATGATGATGCTGATGGCAATGGAACACGACATGAGGAAAAGCGTTTTCTTTTTCACAACGGCATTGTTAATACCCATTGCGATTTCCGCATGAAACACTTTGGTCAGCAATCCCTGTTTCTGCCTTTTAGGGATTTTTATATCGTTGCTTCCCGTTAACGCGTTGACAGGGGATACTCTTGCAGCTTTCTTTGCAGGCAGGAATGAGGCAATAAACACAGTCAGGAATCCGATCAAAATGCCTGCGCCCATTCCTCCCACGCTGATTTTAAACAGAGGCATATCTCCGAAAAGATTGCTGTTGTAAAATTTGAGTATTGCGGAACACAGAAAAGTCATAAGCATACCTGCAAGCACTCCGATGGGAATTGCCCTCAAAGTGATGTGCAGCCCCTCTCTTTTAACCAGCTTTCTGATTTGCGGCTGCGATGCGCCGATACACCTTAAAAGCCCGAACTGCCGTACTCTTTCCATCACCGAAATGTTAAAGGTATTGTAGATCATCATCACACCGGCAATAAGGACGATGCAGAACAAAATTGCACCTGTAGCATACAGCTCAGTGGCAGCATTACTTGTGCTTTGTCCGATTACTGCAAGCAGACGTGTATTGCGCCCGATTCTGTCATCAGCCAGCTTCAGGCTGCTTTTTATTCCTTCTTCCGCTTTCTGGATATTGACTCTATTTTTAAATTCAATCAAATAAAAGCTTGATTTTTCAGCATTTACTTTATTAGCACCGGCAATGGATAGAAGTACTCCCGGTTCGCCCGATGCCTTCGTACTGCCAAAATCCTTGAAAATTCCACTGATTACATATTCCTTCTCCATACTATCCGTAAAAGTAGTTTTTACCGTATCGCCGACTTTTAGCTGAAAGCTTTCAGCTGCCCACCCTTCCAGCATCATTTCATTTTCCGCTATAGGATATTTGCCTTCCAAAACGGTGATACTCATGTTTGGAGCGAATTTTTCATCCAGTGCGTCCAAGCTGCATGCTTTCCCGTTTAAGCTTCCATTTTTGAAGGATACCCATGTTCCGGAGTTTTTAACATCGATGCGACCTGCGATTACCTGCTTTTCTTCTTCAGTTGCATTCTTTACTAAAAGATGATAATTGCCGAAATCATGAATCACCTGAATTTTTTCATATTGCAGGAAAAGATCCAGCATGGAGAAGATACCCGTTACGAGTGCGACGGCAATGGCAACGCTGATGATGACCAGTCTTGATTTCTTTTTATGCGCCGCTAGATATTTAGGAACAAGGGAGAGATAACTGGTCACTTTTCCGCACCTCCCAACTCGGTTACTATACCATCCTCTACGTTTAACACGCGATCTGCAAAGGATGCAAAGGTTTGATTGTGTGTGATCATAATGAGTGTCTGATGGTACCTGTCGACAGACAGCTTCATCAGGTTCATGACGTCCCGGCTGTTTTTGGTATCCAGGTTTCCGGTGGGCTCATCCGCCAGAATCATGGCAGGCTTGGTCGCAAGCGCCCGTCCGATGGCCACACGCTGCTGCTGGCCGCCTGAGAGCTGGTTTGGCAGGTGGTGCTTTCTCTCCGAAAGCCCCAATATATTCAGCAGTTCATCGATATACTGCTTGTCAGGCTTTCTATAATCTAAAAGCAGCGGCAATAGAATATTTTCCTCAACATTGAGTTCCGGGACCAGATTATATGCCTGAAAGATAAAGCCGATATTCCGCCTGCGAAAGACCGACAGCTCCTTTTCCTTCATGGTGAAAATATCCTTGCCGTCCAAAAACACCTTGCCGGAGGTCGGTGTGTCCAATGCCCCAAGCAGATTGAGCAGCGTACTTTTCCCAGAGCCGGAGGGCCCCACGACGGAGACAAACTCGCCTTTTGAAACGGAAAAGGACACATGCTTTAAAGCATCTACCTTCGTTTCACCTTTTCCATATGTTTTACATAAGTTTTTTGTTGTTAAAATATCCAACAGTAACACCTCACTTGTTATTTTAATGAGATGATAACACGCTCACCTTACTCTCAGGTGAATTGAAGCTTACAGATTCGTAAGCTTCGGGAAAGCCAGATGAAAGGCAGTTCCTTTCCCGAATTCGCTCTCAACCGTGATGGAGCCGCCATGCTTTTCAATAATGGCTTTTGAAAGAGTAAGCCCAATGCCGATGCCTTGTTTATCTTTTGAAAAACGGCTCCTGTAAAACCGCTTGAAAACATGATGGATATCCTCGGGATGGATCCCCGTTCCATTATCCTTTATCGTAATTTCGGTTACAACAGGTGTTTCATGGCATAGGATCTCAATCTTATCCTTGGATTCCGTATGATCCAATGCGTTTTTAATGAGGTTGCTGACCGCTTCCAGCATCCATTCTTCGTCAAATAATAAAGTAATGTGCTCATCACAGCCCAGGCGGATAAATTTATTTTCCAATTCAGCCCGGGTACGGAAGCCTTTTATGGATTCTTCAAGAAATTCCTTCAAATTGTGAGTGCTTTTCTCCAGTTCAATTGAGCCTGCGTCCAGTTTTGCCAGCTTTAGCAGATTCTGAATCAGGTTTTCCATCCGGTTCAGCTCGCGTTCACTTTTCACTGTAAAGTTATCTACTACGTCACTTCCGGTTTCTTCATCCTGAATAATCTCATTGTACATTTGCAATGCAGCAAGAGGTGTCTTCAATTGATGGGATATGTCTGAAATCGTATCCCTTAGAAACTCCCCGCTCTGTTTTTCCCTTATGATATGGGAGGTTAGGGAGGTTGCCATCCCATTGACGGAAGTAAAAAGCTTCGATAAACTGCCTTCCTCATGATCGTCTAAACGTACGTGAACATTCCCGTCCATAAAGTCCCGGATATCTGCATTTGCTTTTTCAATCCTTTTATCCTGCCATAACATAAAAGACAATAGGGCTGCAAGAATCACCATGGAAAAAACAACAGACAGCGCAAACATTATCAGTGCGTATTTTCCATGAAAACGCTCCACTTCGGGAATCAGACTGCTTTGGATGCTGCTGCTATATCCTGCGGCTTGCAGCAGTTCCTGTCCTGTTTCTACATCATTCCTTGCCTTTTCTGAAGTAAAAGCACGTACTATCTGCGGTTTATCCAATTTGTTTCCGACTAAATATCCCGCAACCCCATAATCATGCATGATCATGTTCTGCTTATAATCGTCTGTCATGAACTTTACAGCGATTTGTCCCAGTACTATAAAAACCAGAAGAACCGCTGCAATAACAACAAATAGCGATTTTACTTCTTTGTTCGCGAAAATCCTCATATGCAGTCCCTCACTTTATGACGTTCCATTTATAACCCAATCTCCGTACAGTCAGTAGAAATAAGGGACTCTCAGGACAGTCTTCAATTTTGCCTCTTAATCTGCGCACATATACGGACAGGGTATTATCATCGATAAAGCTGCCATCACTGTCCCAAAGCTTGTCCAATAGTATTTCCCTTGTCAAGACGGTATTGGGATTCTGCATAAAAAGGCATAAAAGCCGGTATTCGGCGGTGGTAAGCTCAATCTCACGGTTATGTTTCAATACACGGCTTTCCAGCAGTTTGATGGTTATACCATTTGATTGCAGCTCGGTCTGTACAGTATCCGATAATCTGGCGCGACGCAGTAAAGCATTAATCCTTGATATCAGTTCGTTTAATTTAAAGGGCTTGGTAATGTAGTCGTCCCCTCCGATATCAAGCCCCATGACAATATTGACTTCTTCGTCCGAAGCAGTCAAAAAGATGATGGGCACAGCCGACGACTGTCGTACCTTTTTACATATTTTAAATCCACTGCCATCGGGTAAAGTCAGATCAAGAATCAGCAAATCATGCTTTTGATCCCGAATCATTGAAAAAGCGTCTTTCACCGTTCTGGCAATATCAACCTGAAAACCATTCTTTTGAAGCGAAAACTCCAGCCCGTCAATTAGGCTTAGATCATCTTCTACCAGAAGAATACGGTTCATTTTCTCCACTCCTTTTTTCCTCGCCTTTTCCGACCACCCGTAAAAGCTTCCTTCGTAATTTTGCCGTACTTAATCCATGCAAGCCGTTCCTTGCAGGTGCGTCCGGCGCTGTCAAGGGGCCTGTCACAGTATTCGGCGTTGATGCACCCGGTCAGGACAAAGTATTTGCCGCAGTTTTTCCAGACACGCAAACGCTGTTCCCGCTTTACGCATTCCCGGATAAAATAATCGACGATGTCGTATAGATTCTTCGGATATAAGGCTTCAGTATTTGAATCTATTATATATAGGCTCTGCCAGGAGATCAAGGATGAGTAACCATAACGATATGGAGTTTTAATGGAATAAGATCACATTATGTGATTTTGACGGTATGTATCGGTAGGAATAAGGGACTGTTCTTCACTTCGCAAATCATTGACTGTAAGGTGAGGGACAGTCCTTCGTTTTTTGAAATTACAATACAAAAATGTAAAAAAAAACCGTTTACATGTCAAAAATATCCGAGAAAACAAAATTTGGTAATGCTATAATCAAACAGTGATTTATTTCAATAACGCTTATAGGACGATACTGAAAATTCTATTTATTTCAAATATAAAAGGAAAGGAGGTAGAGTAAAGGATTCCGCAGCGTACGAACAAAAACTGAAGGAGGTAGAATATGTTAAAAAGTTTGAGGAACAGGGGTTTCTTACTTCTTGTAAGCTGCCGGTCCGACATTTCTTGGAAAGCGTCAGGTTCCGAATTAGCCTTAGAGGGATGTAAATTCACATAGAGTGGGCCTTCCTTGCTTTGCTGCAAAAAGTATGTTTATGTCCCTCTTTTTATTACAGTGCCATGTATATAATCATATAGTATGGATTCCACTATTCCAGTCTCCCTTCTTTAAGACTTCATAGTTTTACAGCAAGAATAAAAGGTGTTTTTCAAAATTTCTATGAGCAGGCTATTTCCATTTTAAAAAATAAAAATTAAATTTTTGGAGGTTATTTGTATGAGAAAAAGTTTAGGCGTTATAATTCTTATCATGATCTGTTTGGTTTCCATTACTGCTTCTGCAGCAACAACCATCAGCGCCAACGGAACGGACCCCTATGCACATTTTAAGAGCGTTTTAGGTCCAGACCCGGTAGACGGTCCGGATTCCGACCATATCACCGACAACGGAAGCTACTTTACATTTTTACTGCACAGCACGGGCGACCTTGACGGCAGCAATACGGACCGGCAGCGGAATGAAATAAAAGTATACAACAGCTCGGATGACAGCCTGAAAGGAACCAATGGCTCAACCTTCACCTATAACTGGAAATTCAAGATCGACAGTGCCATGACAATATCCAATAACTTCTGCCACCTGTTCCAGATAAAAGGCAATACCACCGCAGACCCTCTTGTGACCATCACCGCTTCCGGCGGCCAGCTTAAACTGGTTTATTATGTAGGCGGAACCACGCAGGTTCTTAAAGCCGTCGACTTTGACACCTACAAAAACACCTGGCTCACAGCCAACGTGAAGGCAACATACAAAGACAGCGGAGCTCTTTCCTGCACACTGAAAAAGGATGACGGAACTACAGTATGGTCCTACAGCGGAAACATCGACATGTGGGATACCGGAAATGACTTCAACCGCCCGAAGTGGGGGATTTACCGCAAATTATTTACCGGTATAAAAGAAGCTAAGGTATATTTCAATAATTTTTCCATTACTAAGAACTGACTCTGATTTACTTTAGTAAAACGATCTTTTCTTTTACGGAAGGGGTCTTAAAACGGGGACTGGATGTTTTATATTCCTTTATCGATAAAAAGCTCTCTTGGAGTACTGCCGGGAGAGCTTTTTTTACTTTTCTTGCAGCTAGTACAAACGCGTTATATTATAGGGAGGGGACATGCTTGCTTCTAAAGCTTTTGGGAGACATCCCTACCCTTTTATTAAATAGGTAGCTGAAATAAGGTATATTTTCAAATCCGCACTTCAGTGCGATATCCGTAATAGATAACCGGGTTCGCGCCAGCATCTCTTTTGCCTTTTTCAGCCGCAGGCTGAGGATGTATTCGTTGGGACTCATGCCGATGATGCCTGTAAAAACCTTTTGAAAGTGATTGGGGCTGAATCCGGCCAATTCGGCAAGGTCCTTTAAAAGCATTCTGCTGGTTACATTTTCATGGATGTATTCAATGACACTTTTCACCCGGTCATAATGGCGGAGAGGAACTTCGTCCCTGTGCTGCAAAGGGTTTTTTACGTCCGAGTACATCATATGTAAAATTTGCAGGATGCAGGATTTGATGAGGAGCTCGGAACCTTCCTCACTGTTGATAAACTCCTTATGAATCCGATCAAAAAGGGAAAGGTATTTATCCCCATCCTCAGGATGAAATTTTACGGGCAGGGAATCCAGCAATGGATTTATATAATAGTCCTGAAAAGTCCCTTGCTCGTAAAAATAGCGATCGTATTGGTTCAGGTTGTGTCCCGCCAAATCAAAAAAGATCGCATAGCAATCGAAAGGCATGATGGCCTGTGTAGTATCCCCGGGCCTGCGGAGGACCACATCGCCGGCCTGAATGGGATAAAGCCGGTTGTTGATCCACATGGAGCCTTCACTAAAGAGAAAGAATTCGATTTCATAATCATAGACGATTCTCTGTCCCAAAGACTCTTTATGGGCATAGAGGTTCTTACAGGTATAGAGATGTGAAAAAAGCAAGCGGGGAGAAATCCCGTCATTCGTAATATTTGCCTTCCTCAGGAGGGTTGTGTGCGTATTCATGAGGCCTCCTTTTCCATCCGGCGGATGAATAAAAATGTTTTTCTATTGCATTCATTATAGCATTTCTCCAACAAACTTATCCAGGAAAAATCGTAAGATTTTGAAAGTTTGTCGCCAGATAATGATTTTTCCAGGAGATGCAATTCCTTATAATAAGGATGTAGGGAAACCTACTTCCATAATATTTTAAAAGGAGTGTGTTTTGCGATGGGAGAAGCCAGGAAACTTTTGAAGGTGATCCAGACCTCCAAATACACAGAAGACCGGCTTACCGAAAAGGGTGAGTACCCGGTTTTCGAAAATACTGCGGGTCAGGAAAACTTACTTGTTAAGGTGTATGAGGATGTAGAATATCAAACTGTGGAAGGCTTTGGAGGGTCCTTTACGGAGGCTGCCTCTGTTACCTTGGACCGGATGAGCCGTGAGAAAAGAGAAGAAATTTTGAATGCTTATTTTCACCCAGAAAAGGGACTGGGGTATACCCTGTGCAGAACGCATATCAACAGCTGCGACTTTTCAGAAGGAAACTATGCGTATGTTGAAAAGGAAGGCGACACTGCCCTGGAATCTTTCTCGATCGAAAGGGACAGGATATCCTTGATCCCTTTTATTAAGGAAGCGATTCTCACAAAAGGTGAAAACATCAAAATCTTAGCCTCCCCATGGAGTCCGCCGGCCTGGATGAAGACCAACGGAAAGATGAACCAGGGCGGCAAACTAAAGGAAGAGTACCGGGAAGTGTGGGCACGGTACTATGCACGGTATATCAAGGAATACGCGGCAGAAGGAATTGACATATGGGCCATCACGGTTCAAAATGAACCAAAGGCGGTACAAAGATGGGATTCCTGTATATACACCGCCGAAGAAGAACGGGATTTTGTGAAGTTCTATCTGGGGCCAACCCTGGAGAAGGAAGGGGTGCAGAAGACCCGGATCGTAATCTGGGATCATAACAAGGAGCTTGTTTACGATCGGGCGAAAACCATCCTCTCTGATGCTGAAGCAGCTAAATATATATGGGGCGTGGGTTTCCACTGGTATTCCGGCGATCATTTTGAAACGCTGGATGCTGTCCACCGCGTATATCCCGACAAATTCCTGATTCATACGGAGGGCTGCGTAGAAGGCGGAGAAAAAATGGGTCTCTGGGAAGCCGGAGAAAAATATGGGCATGATATTATCGGAGATTTCACCAACTGGACCACTGCGTGGATTGACTGGAATCTGATCCTGAACGAGCAGGGAGGACCGAATCACGTAGGAAATTATTGTGATGCCCCTATTATTGCCGATACCCAAAAGGATACGGTAACGTATGAAAGCTCCTTCTACTATATCGGACATTTCAGCAAATTCGTCAAACCGGGTGCAAAGCGAATCGGCTGCAGCAGATACACATCTGCGCTGGAAACCGTGGCGTTTAAGAACCCCGATGGAAAAATTGTTGTGGTTGTACTGAACCGCAGTGAAGAGACTCTTCCCTTTACACTGCAGTGCGGGAACGAACTGGTGAAACTGGAAAGCCTTCCACGCTCCATAATGACCTTATTGTATTAATAAGAAGAAACTACAGTTCTAAAGTTGAATGATTTAAACGGTAGCTTCAAAGTGCACAAAACAAAGAAATAAAACATTTGTCCAAAGCCTGTCTATGAGTAGAGGGCGTGCTTCCGGGTATTGGAGATAGCTTTATCCTGAACATGACGGTATAGACCTTAGCAGTATGGCAAGGACATTCGTTAATAAAATGTTTACAAATACCACACAAAAAATTCATAATAATAGAGTATCATTATAAATGAGAAATTTCATGTGCCCTTTTGCAATAACAACAAAGCCGGTCTATGCAGGACCGGCTTTGTTGTTCTGTCAGCCCTTTGCTCAGGCTGTAACTGATTATACTTCCGGATACTCCTATTCCCAGGTTATTTTTAAAAAAGCAGGCACTCCTTTAAAAGCTCCGGAATATACTATTTTGTGCAGAACGTAATGTTTGCCTATACTCTTGCAATAAAAAGTTTTTTTGTATTTACTTCAACAAATAAATCTGGTAAAATAAGTACACCTTTAAATAATGCAAAGATATTGATTGGGTAGAGTATTCCGTCCATCCCTTCAGAGAGGAATTGTCAGCGGCTGTGAGCAATTCCGGGCTATCGTCGGAAGAAGTGCACCCATGAATCGGAAAGCCGAAGTTTGTTTAGTAGGTTTTCACGGAGACGCTCCGTTATGCGAGTAAGATAAACCGGCAGCCAGTACTTCGCCGGTGTAATTAGAGTGGAACCACGGTGCCCCCCGTCTCTATAAACTTTTATAGAGACGGGGGTTTTATATTGGGGAAAGAGGGTAGTAAAGAATAAAGGAATTTGAAAGCGAGGTTTGGTGTATGCTAAAGGAATGGCTGCGAGATGCGGAATCCATTGCCCAGAGAGACCCGGCGGCGAAAAGTGTTTTGGAAGTAATACTCTTGTATCCCGGGTTCCATGCAGTATGTTTTCACCGCTTGGCTCATTGGTTTTATGAAAGGCAGATGTTTTTTATGGCCCGGATGATTTCGCAGATCAGCCGGTTTATAACAGGCATCGAGATTCATCCGGGTGCTGTTATTGGCAGTGGGCTATTTATAGACCATGGTATGGGTGTAGTAATCGGAGAGACGGCTGAAATCGGCGATAACTGTACCATCTATCACGGAGTAACCCTGGGAGGAACGGGGAAAGATACAGGAAAGAGGCATCCTACTATTGGGAATAATGTATTGATAAGTTCCGGAGCAAAGGTACTGGGCCCTTTCACGGTAGGAAGCAATTCCAATATAGGGGCCAACTCAGTGGTTCTGCGAGAGGTGGAACCCAACACGACGGTCGTGGGTGTGCCTGGAAGAACCGTAAAGAGAGGCAATGTGAAGATAGTCGCTTCAGAGGAACTGGATCAGATTCACAACCCGGACCCGGTTGCGCAGGAACTCTGTAAGCTGCTGGCAAGGGTTGGGAAGGTGGAGGCCCTGCTGGCGGAAAAAGAGGGCGTTTCTTTTGAAAGTAACGGACGATATAAACCATCGGATGAATTTTTTGACATAGAATATCATATCTGACCGATAAAATTGGAGGAGTTTTACTATGAAACTGTTTAACACACTGACGAGAAAAAAGGAAGGTTTTGTTCCCCTGGAAGAGAACAAGGTCAGGATGTACTCCTGCGGACCTACGGTGTACAACTATTTCCATATTGGAAACGCCCGGCCCTTTATCATATTTGACACCCTGCGGAGATACCTGGAATATAGAGGGTATGATGTGAAGTTTGTGCAGAACTTTACCGACATCGACGACAAAATGATTAAACGTGCCAATGAAGAAGGGATTACGGTAAAGGAACTGGCAGAGAGGTTTATTGCGGAGTACTTTGTGGATGCAAAGGGGCTTGGAATCAGGGAGGCCACTATTCATCCCAAAGCAACGGAAAACATTGATGCCATTATTGATCTCATTAAAATCCTGGAGGGTAAGGGGTTTGCCTACGCAGTCAATGGAGATGTATACTTTAGCGCTAAAAAGTTTAATGAATATGGAAAGCTTTCCCATCACAACCTGGAAGATTTGGAATCCGGAGCGAGGATTGATGTGGATGAAAGAAAGAAGGACCCTGTAGACTTTGCCTTGTGGAAAGCCCAAAAACCCGGAGAGCCGGCATGGGATAGCCCCTGGGGCAAAGGAAGACCCGGCTGGCACATCGAGTGCTCTGCCATGGTTATGAAATACCTGGGAGACACCATCGACATCCACAGCGGCGGTTTGGATTTAACCTTCCCGCACCATGAAAATGAAATCGCCCAGAGTGAGGCAGCTACCGGAAAGCCCTTCGCAAGGTATTGGCTGCACAACGGATTTATCAATGTGAATAATGAAAAAATGTCAAAATCCTTGAACAACTTTTTTACGGTTCGGGATATCGTGAAGGAATTTGACTATGAAGTGCTTCGTTTCTTCATGCTGTCTGCTCACTACAGAAGCCCCATCAACTTTAGCGATGAGCTGCTGGAGCAGGCGAAAAACGGCCTGGATCGGATCTATACGGCCATTGAGAACCTCCAGTATATGCGGGAGCATGCAGTGGATGCAGCCATAACTCCGGAGGAACAGAAGCTGAAGGGCCGGCTCCTTGAAATCAAGGAAAAGTTTATCGAGGCCATGGAGGATGACTTGAATACGGCAGATGCCATTGCCGCCATCTTTGACATGGTAAAGGAACTGAATTCCAACATAACTGCCACTTCGACGCCTACGGTAGCAATTATTGATGCAGGGCTGAGCCTGATGAATGAGCTGGGTGATGTTCTGGGCATTGCACAGAAGAAGGAAGAAAAAACACTGGATGCCGAGGTGGAAGAACTGATTGCCCAAAGACAGCAGGCCAGAAAAGAGAAGAACTTCAAGCTGGCGGACGAAATCCGGGATAAGCTGAAGGCCATGGACATTATTCTCGAGGATACACCCCAGGGTGTAAAATGGAAGAAGGCATAAATTAGAGCGATTTGTTGAAAAAGCTAAGGCCCTATAGTCTGAATTTTGGACTATAGGGTCTTAATTTTTAAAGGAATCAGGGCTATCCAGCAAATGCATCCGATCCCCGCCATACTCGATTCCGGCATTTTCACCGACCCCCTCATAGACCACTTTCTTATCCCGAATATCCGTCAGCTTGATATGTACACGGGCAGTGAGAGTTTCCTTCACCAGAGGCTGCATCCTACCCTCTTTGGGCCCCCGGCAGAGAATAAACCGATCCGGTTGGGACTCGGTTCGGATTTCCAGGGTGTGGGTAGGGTTGGCAGCGGTAATGACAACATCTTTTTGATGCTGTTCGATACTGAGTTTCGAGTGATTCATGCTGGTAAATTCATGGAATTCACTGCCTAACTGCAACCCCATAAGAAAACCCCGGAAACTGCCGAGAGGAAAAGGAATATGACCGATAGAGGCACTCAGGGAAACTCCGGGGGTGGAAAAACTATTGGACTGAACCCAGACCCAGGAATAGGGAAACTGCCGACCCCAGTTTTTTTCCACGTATCCCTTGGCCGACGAAAGCGAAATAGGCCGACCATCAATATGAATGGACCCATGGACCTCTGCATCCATCAAGCATACCTGACTGTAGCACTCCATAAAAGGAATAAAATTATAGAAGCCCATGCTTCTGTTGGAACGGCTGTTATTGTTCCATTTCAAAGTGTGAGAAAACTCTATATCCGCTACGATCCTTCCTAAGGCGGTATCCAGGTCCAGATGAAATCCGGAGGGGGAGAACCTGTTTTCGGCAATCGCAACTTCGAAACCACTTCTGTTATTTTTGCTTGAGAAGGCATCCGGAGGGAAAAATACATAATCATAAAGAACAGACCTGCCATCCAGAACCTGAATAAATCCATGGGCATCCATGCCTTTTTTATCTCCATGAAAGATTCCGGGGATAAAGACAAGCGCATTCCGAGGGTCTGTAATCTTAAAGTACCACCCTTCAAAAAGGTTCCATGGAACCTTTTTATGGTACAAATCAGGATTCACCATCTGCTTTAGCATATCGATACCCTTCCTGCGGTAAAAATTGCGTAATATACTTTGTCCATTTTTGCGGGAAATGATTC
The DNA here is from genome assembly GCA_023419605.1 of Bacillota bacterium. Lineage (GTDB taxonomy): Bacteria > Bacillota > Clostridia > Acetivibrionales > JAEZXR01 > JAEZXR01. The sequence continues at coordinate 45,344 of JAEZXR010000064.1, forward strand.
ATAAAAAGCAGAAAGGCCTTTATTATACGGTGTTTTGGGGTATAAAAAAACTGCGACCGAGTAGGCCGCAGATTCTCCGATCTATATAAAGAAAGGAGGTAAAAGTATGTTAAAAAGTATCAGTGTACGATAATATTATAGGTTTTTTTGGCCGATAAAGTCAATGTACAAATTAAATAAAAAACCGGCCTGGACAGTAGCGAGATTGTACAATGTAGCTAAACTGCGGCTTCGACAAGTTTGTCGGAATCGGTCAGATATCAACGAAAAAATAGCCGGTGTGATTTAATACGACATAAAGGGTTTGTTCATTCTGAGAGAATTTGTCTATTTTTAGGAAGCAAAATTTAACTCCCTGGCTATTGTTTGCTAAAGAATATAATGGTATACTAATTAATGATCTTACGTCATACTAATGGTGGGTTCAGTGCTAAAATAGGAATGTGAATTTTTGTTATATATCTCCCACCGGGATCAATAAACAAGAAGACAGAGTACGAAACGCGCTTTGCAGTCACAGGATAAAGTAAGAAGGAATGATATGGCTGTGCGCATTATAATAAAACTGCGAAAGGATGTGCATGATGATGGGTAGAATAAACACCGTAGGGGCAGGTTCTAAACCTGCCCTGGATCGCGGCATAGAGACGGGCAGGGCGGGTTATGAACCCGCCCCTACAATCCATCACCGTGCAGCCTTGCTGCACCCTATAATAAAACCATGAAAATTATCTAAAGGTAGGTTTTACTGAAACGCGCTTAACGGAAAGAGAAAGTCAAGGAAAACTGATCTTTCCTGCGCGTTATAAACTATAAATGAAAGGAAGAATTGTATGGATAAAACGAAGATAAAGCAGCTCTCCATAACTGCTACAAAAATCAGGAAACATGCAATTGAAGGCGTTTACAACGCTGCTGCCGGACATCCGGGCGGTTCTCTATCCATCGCAGATATCTTGTCTGTACTGTATTTCGATGTAATGAAGGTAGATCCGAAGAATCCACACTGGTCTGATAGAGACCGGTTTGTGCTGTCAAAGGGACATTGTTCCCCTGCACTTTACGGTGCATTGGCTGAAAAGGGTTTTTTCCCTGCTGAAGCGGTTACAACTTTCCGGCAGGTTGACAGTTTCCTTCAGGGACACCCGGATATGAAAGGGGTTCCTGGTGTAGATATGTCCACAGGCTCTTTGGGACAGGGAATCTGTGCTGCAAACGGTATGGCCCTGGCTGCGAAGTTGGATAACAAGGATTACAGGGTATATTCCATCCTGGGAGACGGAGAACTCCAGGAAGGACAGGTGTGGGAAGCGGCCATGTTCGCCGCTCACTACAAGCTGGATAACCTGACTGCATTTGTAGACTTTAACGGTTTGCAGATTGACGGAGATATTTCCCAGGTTATGTCACCGCTGCCCATCGATGAGAAGTTTAAAGCGTTCGGCTGGAACGTTATTGTCATTGATGCCCATGATTACAATCAGATCGAAGATGCCATCAACCAGGCAAAAAATACAAAAGGCAAGCCAACCATGATTGTTGCCAGATCCGTAAAGGGTAAGGGTGTTTCCTATATGGAAAACCAGGCTGGATGGCATGGAACGGCACCCAATAAGGAACAATACGAACAGGCGATCAAGGAATTGAATGAACAGCTCGCGAAACTGGAGGTGGAATAAATGGCGGAAAAGATAGCTACAAGAGAAGCCTACGGCGCTGCCCTGGCTGAATTCGGCGGAGAATATGATATCGTGGTTCTGGATGCTGACCTCTCAAAGTCAACCAAAACCGACACCTTTAAGAAGAAATATCCTGAAAGATTTATCAATATGGGTATTGCGGAAGCCAACATGATGTCAACAGCAGCAGGTTTGGCAAGCTGTGGTAAAATCGTATTTGCCAGCTCTTTTGCCATGTTCGCTGCCGGCAGGGCTTTTGAACAGGTAAGAAACTCCATCGGATATCCGGGATTGAACGTTAAAATCGGTGCAACCCATGCAGGTATCTCCGTAGGAGAAGATGGTGCGTCCCACCAGTGTCTGGAAGATATCGGACTCATGAGGACTATTCCGGGCATGGTAGTCATCAGCCCGGCGGATGCCGTTGAAGCAAGAGCGGCTGTTGAAGCAGCCATCAAACATTACGGACCTGTTTATTTGCGGTTCGGAAGGCTTTCCGTTCCTGTGCTTTATGATAAGGCAACCTACAAGTTCGAGATCGGAAAGGGAATTGAACTGGAAGATGGCAAGGATGTAACCATCATCGCCAACGGCTTAATGGTGTTTGAAGCCCTGGAAGCCAGAAAAATTCTGGCTGAGGAAGGTATCAATGCGAGAATCATCGACATACATACCATCAAGCCCATTGATGTGGATATCATCGTTAAGGCGGCCAAGGAAACCGGTGCCATCGTAACGGCAGAAGAGCACAATGTGATCGGTGGTCTTGGAAGTGCAGTTGCCGAGGTGCTGGCAGAAAATTCACCTGTGCCCATGAAGAGGGTCGGAGTGGAGGATGTATTCGGAAGATCCGGAAAGCCTGCCCCACTGCTCGAATTGTACGGATTGACAGCAAAGAATATTGCAGCCAAGGCAAGGGAAGTACTAAAGATGAAATAATTTCGTTACGGAACTGCCGGCTGTTAGCCATCGGTTGTGGGAAAAGTTCTTTTCCATTACCGGTGGCGGAGGCTGGCGGTAAGCGATAGAGCTTTAATGAGGTTTTGATGATAACAGACTTATTTGACAGTGTTTCAAGCAAATTCAATATAAATGAGAGAGACGTAGACCAGCTTTCCCCTTTGGTTTTGGCGTATATTGGCGATGCGGTTTACGAGGTGTTTATCCGAACTCTGATTATAAGCAAAGGAAACTCTCCGGTAAACAAGCTTCATAAGGAGTCCATCAGCTTTGTAAAAGCGAAGGCCCAGTCGGATATCATACATAGGATTCTGGAAACTCTGACCCAGGAGGAACAGGATGTAGTCCGGAGGGGACGCAATGCAAAGTCGGGGACAATTCCTAAAAATGCGGATGTGACGGAGTACAAATACGCCACAGGATTTGAATCTCTCATCGGATATCTGTATCTCAAACGGCAGTATGAACGTTTGCTGCAGGTGTTGGAAATGTGTATTACGGAAGTGAAAAACCAGAACTAGCTCTGGTTTTTTTGGCGTTCGGGGGGCGGTGAAGTAATATTTTCACTCTCCTTGTTTATTCAAAAGTAAAAGCGCAAAATATATAGATATCCAACGTTAGACTTGAATTGCTCCAGTGACAAATTCGTCCCAAAACCCGGGCACTTTTACCGCTGGAGATCATATTGGATATCCGTAATGGAAAACTTAAGTAGAAAGAGCAGGTGCAGTATGGCATTTAGAGAAGAAAAACGGCGGCCGGGAGCAAGGCCAGGAGCGGGAACAGGAAACCGGAAACCCGCAGGACGTAAGGATAGAGACTTTAAGGGTGAGTCCAAGAGAGAATTCAGGGGTGAACCCAAAAAGGAATTCAAGAGAGAATATAAGAGTGAGTTTATTCCGCAGGAGGAGCCGGAACGTGATACAGAAGACCGGCTGGAGGGAAGAAATCCCGTGTTGGAGGCCCTGAAGGCGCAGAGGACCATTAATAAGATCTGGATAGCCAAAGGCGATACGGAAGGTTCCATTAAACAGATCATGGCCATGGCCAGAGAAAGAAGGATTGTAGTACAGGAAGTGGAACGTTCAAAACTGGATATGTTGTCTTCTACTCATGCACACCAGGGGGTTATCGCCTTTGTAGCCATCAAGGATTACGTGGAAGTGGAAGATATTCTGAAGATCGCGGAAGAAAAAGGAGAACCTCCTTTTATCATCGTGCTGGATGAAATAACAGACCCGAACAACCTCGGCTCCATCCTGAGAACAGCAGATGCGGTGGGTGCCCATGGTGTCATCATACCTAAAAGACGGGCTGTAGGACTTACCTCAGCCGTGGCTAAAGCATCGGCAGGCGCGGTTGAATACGTACCTGTAGCCAGGGTTACAAACATTGCACAGACCATAGAGTACCTGAAGAAGCAGAATGTATGGATTGTAGGAGCCGACAGTTCAGGGGATAAGGCTTTCTACGAGCAGGATGTAAAGGGACCGGTTGCCCTGGTGATTGGCAGCGAGGGCCAGGGAATCGGGAAATTGATCCAGGAAAAATGTGATTTCGTAGTGAACATACCCATGAAGGGAAAAATCTCTTCCCTGAATGCAGCGGTTGCAGGGGCTGTGATCATGTATGAGATCATGAAGCAGCGAAACCCGTAAGTTTATCGAGTCAATGGAATATTTGGTTGTAGACGGTTATAACATTATTAATGCCTGGAGTGATATCTTCGACCTGAGGAAAGAGCCCCTGGAGGACTGCAGAGACAAACTGCTGGACATGCTGTCCAACTACCAGGGGTACAAAAACGTCGAAGTCATTGTTGTTTTTGACGCCCATCTGGTAAAGGGCGGGCAGGAAAAACAGAAGGGCTATGGTAAGATAAAGGTTGTATACACAAAGGAAAATGAAACTGCCGATAATTTTATAGAAAGATTTGTTTACGGAATGGCCAGGGAACACAGGATCCGGGTGGCCACCTCGGACTATCTGGAGCAGCGGATGATTTTAAGCAGCGGCGGTATCCGTATGTCACCCCGTGAATTAAAAGAAGAGATAAAATCCGCCCCCAATAATGCAAAAACGGACTATAGCAAGGCATTGACGAAAAACAATACCATTATGTCCAATATCAACGCGGAATTACTGGAGAAACTGGAGAAAATGCGCAGGGGTAAGATATAGTCTTTCGCTTGACACAGGGGATTTCATTACTTATAATTGAAATTGTGTATATTATTTTATGCATATTTTGTGGTTGTTGGGGGAAAAGAGCTTGAACTCGAATGTACAGGCTGAGGTACGATGCATTTTCAACGAAATGCTCGATGAAGAGATAATTGAAGACGCAAGAGCAGGGAATTACGACGCTCTTGAATACCTGATCAACAAGTACAAGAACTTTGTGCGGGCAAAGGCGAGGACTTACTTTCTGATTGGTGCAGACCGGGAAGACATTATACAGGAAGGTATGATCGGGCTTTACAAAGCCATCCGAGACTTCAGGGGGGACAAACTTTCATCGTTTCGTGCCTTCGCGGAGCTATGTATCACGAGACAGATTATAACGGCGATAAAGACAGCGACCCGGCAAAAACACATCCCTTTAAACTCCTATGTGTCTCTTAACAGACCTATTTTTGATGAAGAGTCGGACCGTACGCTGATGGATGTTATCGGTGAAGAGACCATGGCGGACCCGGAGGAAATGATCATTAACCGTGAGGAGTTTGCCGGCATCGAAAATCGGATCGGAGAGATACTGAGCTCTTTGGAATGGGAAGTATTATCATTGTACCTGGAAGGGAAGTCCTACCAGGAGATTGCCGAAGAGCTGGACAAGCATGTGAAGTCGATTGATAACGCGCTACAGCGAGTAAAACGGAAATTGGAGAAATTTCTTGAAGAACAGAAGTCCTAAGTGTCTTATATGAGGCTTTTCAGCACTGGACGGAGTTGTATATTTATGGTATAGTTTATATTGGTTGTGAGTTTATTACACGCACGATTTGCGGGTGTAGTTCAATGGCAGAACATCAGCTTCCCAAGCTGATTGCGAGGGTTCGATTCCCTTCACCCGCTCCAATATGATGAAAACCGGCCCATTGGTTAACCAACGGGCCGGTTTTTTATTCTATATTTCATTTTATTCCCCTTTAATAACCTTTCAGCTTCAATTTGTGAAGCATGGCAGCACCTTCCGCGTCCATAACGTCAAAAATTTTTATGGACCGCATAAACTCCTTATAGGCCAGATCATAGCAACTCTCTGCATAATACAGTTTGGCCAGCTGCAAAAGCACTGTTTTGTCTGTTACGGAGTTAAGCAGGTTTAAAGCTTTTTCAAAGGCTTCAAATTCATGGACGATGAGAAGTACTTTAAGCAAATCGAAAATAATGACTGTATATACGGCCGATTCATTCTCATCCTCGCTTAAAACTGTAAGTTCTCCTGTTTTCATCAAGGTATAAAAAGCGTTATAGACCTTTAGAATCGGATCCTTTTGATTCAGCTTCCTGTCTGTCAAAAGTTTCCCGGCACTGGGGAATTTGTTTTCAAGGATTTTGCATAGAGCCTTTGCACATGTGGCTTTTACAGCATATTCATCATTGGATTTTACCATGTCCATAAGTTTGGAGACATTGCTGTATTTTTTTAGGAATAATTTGCAGAGCGCTTTTTTGTATGTAATATCATCGGGGGCGCCAGACGTATTCTCTTCTTTTTCCAGGTAATCAATGGCCAGGTCATAGAATTTTTCTTCTATTAGAACCTCCGAAACGAGAAAATTAAAGCTCTCTATGTTATACTGGTGCATTACTTCAATTTTTTCTATCAGTACTTTCGTACTTACAGTCTGCTTGCACAGTGCTTTAATCGCTTTTATAAAAGCGATGGTAATTTTATTGTTGGATTGTATTGCCTTCAGATAGTTTTCTACGGCTGCTTCGTAGTCCTCCAGTTTGTAGAAAACCTCACCCAGCATCAGGTATACGCGGTAATTTCCCGTACCGGGGATCATATTCAAATGGATGGGAGCCTCTCCCATCTCAATGCATTTGGCAAAGTGCTTTATTGCCAGAGTGGGCATATCCAGAGAATTGTATGCCATTCCCCGCAAATATTCGAGGTCGGTAAAGTCCGGATAGTAGTTCAGTCCTTCTTCTATCAGCTTTAACGCATCGTCGTTCCTACCGGAATACATATAGCAGTTAACCAGCTTCAATATCAGTTTGGAACTATACCCCTGGGCGATATCAAACTTTGCATAGCATTTCTCATAGAATTCAATGGCCTTCGGATAATTTCCCAGTGCGAAGTATTCATTTCCCAGGTTAAAGAGTGTAAATGGATAGCCAGGGTATTGTTCCAGTTCTTTTTGCAGAATCCGGATATTTCTGTTTCTCTTATCGTGCTCCTTGATCTTCTGATCCAAATAGCCGTAATGGTACACTTTAATAGGCTCGTTCAATATTTTTGCCGAGGGATTGATTTCCTTTATATTTGAATAGATCTGCTCGTGAATGGGATTTGAGAAAAAGTAGCCCATCTTGTTTTTGATTAACCGGATATTCAAGTTATTCAGAGCATCGACGCCGGCGGTATCGCCGAGATAGCATACCGTTTGAAAGAAATAGGCATCCGCTTCGTTTCTTTTTACCAGGTCTAAAACCGCTTGCTGATGAGACTTTTCCAGTTCATCGTCAGCATCCATGAGGAGGATCCAGTCCCCCGCTGCGTGCTGCAGTGAATAGTTCCTGGCATCACTGAAGTTATCATTCCATGGGAAAAAGTATACCTTTGCGCCATATTGCTTTGCGATATCAACGGTAGAGTCCGAGGAACCCGTGTCCACGATGATCATTTCGTCTACGATATCCTTAACACTGTCCAAGCATCGAGGAAGGTTATCCTGCTCATTTTTGACGATCATGCATAAGCTTAACAACATTTATCACCCCCCAAGTATTTTATGCTCCCAATATAAAAATAGTGCCACCCGGTAAAGGGATATTCTCCATTTCTACCGGATGGCAAAGGATTATTTATAGTTATTGTGCGTTATAGTAAATAATAGCACTTGCTGTATCCGAGCCCTGAATCAGCAGTCGGGTGTAATTCAGGAATCTTGCAGCAACAAGTACGGCTTTTGATTGTCCACCCACAGTGTATGCAGAACTTGAATCATTTACATAATAAGTTTCCGAATCAACCGGCGATATTTGCAGCCATGCTGTAAATGTAGCAGTGTTGGTTGCGGAATCATTCTTAACGTAGAAAGAATACATTGTCCGTAAGGATGTATCACTGGTTAATGCAGTAACGGTTGCTGTAGTGATTCCTGTCAGGGTTACGGATGTAGATGTGAACTGTGGCAAAGCTGTAGTAATCAGATTTCCTTCTGAGTCTGTATTAATGGCTTGTGTCGTACCGTTGTATTGTCCGAAAATCTGTGTTTGCAGTTGGCTGGCAACCTCGTTAAAAACAATATTGTTCGGCATGTAAACCCACCTCATTCATATAAACTTTAATATATTTTATGTTAATTGATGGGGGATGGTTACACTTTGGCGCCTTTGGAGCAGACTATTATGTCAACAATCCATTTGTTTTCCGGGAAAGTGACAGAGGGTGAATAAAGGACAGCCCAACTAAAGTGTTTCTTTCATATTCGGTAAGAGGGTAAAATATATTAAATAGAAGGAGTGAACTCGTATGCCGAATAATCTTGTTTTCAATAACGTTGCAAGTCAGCTTCAAACCCAGATTTACGGAACAGACGGTAAGAATATCTATCCCATTAAAACGGATACCTATGGAAGGCTGGAAGTAGTAGGAAGCTTAACAGCAGTCGTAGCCGGTACATTTGTTTCAAATATGACGGTAGTTTCAGGAAGTGGAATCGGATCAGCCATGCCGATGAATACGTCGGTGCTGAATATGTATTCCTTCTTTGTACATAATCTGGGGAATTCAACATTTACAGTGAGGCTGCAGGTTGCGCCCATGAATGAGGAAAAATATTATATTAATGACACCAGCGGGGATTATGCACTTGTTCCGAATACTGTAACCAACGTCGTATTGGTTCCGAGATATTATCTCAATTGGACGCGGGTGCAATATATCGCAACCGCAGGAACATTTACCGCGGAAGTATGGTTTAACGGGAAAGGCTAGGGGAACGGTGTTGTATTGCCATACTTACTTCCTTACGCTTGACGAACTAACGGTTTTGCCTGAACAATGGATTGGGTTGAATACATCAACTCCTTTTGCAGCCGTTGAATGGATTTGTTCCAACTGAATTTTTTAGCGGTTATAAAACCGTTTTCCCGAAGTTTGGCTCGCAGCTCCGGATGGTTGAAGATAAGCTCCAGCTTTTCCTTCAACTGTTCTGCATCGCCCGCTTTGTAGATCAAACTGTTATAATCATCTTTGGCATATTCACGAATTCCCCCATTATCGGAGGTTATTACGGCAGCTCCGCAGGCCATGGCTTCTAAAGGCGGGAGTGCAAAGGATTCATAATACGACCCGCATATATAGAGGTCCGAGGAGCGGTAGATATCCCCGATTTCCTTTTGGGCGGGGGCTACATACTCTTTTATGCCAAAGCCCAGGTCTTCATAGTTATACTGAAGCTTTGTCTGCGTAAGCCATTGGACCCGGAACGGGTAGCCTGCTTTCTTCAGTTGATACAAGGCACTGAGTATAATGACATGTCCTTTGAATAAAATGCCGTCACTTCCAACCAATAAAATTTGCAGGACATCATTTTCCTTATTTGCAGTGCTTTTGGAATGAAATATCTTTCGGTCCAAGGCATTGGGGATGATGACGGATTTCCGTCCAAATAACTCAAGGATTCTTTTTTGCATTATGCCTGAAACCGTAATAATCCTGACAGGCAGTGTATAGGCAGTACCGATGATGCTTTGAATATTCCTGTCCAGTCTTTCATAATCAAATATGTCGTAATCTCCCTGGGCAAAATGGTATTTAAGCGGAGCTTTTATCCTCAAAGCGTCGACGACCAGGTCCCAGTACCCTGCAATAACCACATCTGCGGGCGGAACTACGTCACTTAGGTTATTTTCGGGATTTACAACGAAATAAGGGTTACGGCATTCGATCCATTGGGGCTTTGGGCAGTGCGAGTATAACAGGACTTCATGCCCCAGGGCGGCCAGCCTGTTGGATTGCTCGATCAATATTTTTAATCCTCCTGTGATGTTGCAGTGGGGGATAAGGTATACAATTCGCAGTCTGCTCTTGTTCCTTATCTGGTCGGCAGCATCATACAACCCATACTTGAACCCATCTGCTTCGAGTATGCCCTTGATTGCGGCTGTTTTGCCGCTATCATCATCCAATAGCGCAGTATTGAGGAAAGAAAGTTCATTTCTATTCCTGTATAGCTCCGCGAGCTCGGAACATCTTTTTTGTAAATGGTATTTCCTTACCTCATCATAGTTAACCAAAGTGAGGCACCTCCTTGTAGTTTTGCATCCTATGCATAGGTGGCATTGGCAACAGTCGAATGGCATATATTATCATATGAAAGCTATAGCTAAAAGTAGACGCTTCCTATGCGGATTTGGATGAAATTGTGCATTTACATGCACTGGCGGCTGCTATTTAAACTGAGGGTGCAGTATGGTGACGAACCTGACTTTGATTCCCACTCAAAATACATATGTATCGAGTGGAAAAGCGGATACAAATTTTTCATCGAGTAATGTTCTATATGCAGGCAGCAGCGCAAGTAATTTTCTGTACAGGACGTTGCTTTATTTCGACATGCGGCTGGTACCGCATAATGCTGAGATCGAGTCGGCTGTTTTAAACATGTATGCGGAGTATATAAATACAAGAAATAACAATGGCTTTTTCACACCTTATATACTCGCATCGAGCTGGGATGTGGAGCAGGTTACCTGGAACAGCCAGCCGGCATTTAATTCCTCTATCGCTGGAAAAACAGCGGAAATATCCACCTACGGCTGGCATAGCTGGGATATCGCGAGTATCGTTAAGTTATGGAGTGCGGATCAGTCGGAAAACCATGGGCTCATTTTAACCTCCACGGAGGATATAAAAAATGATATTAAGAAGTTTCATTCCTTAAAAAGTTATTATTACAGGCAGTATCGACCGTTTCTTGAAATCAAATATGACTTTAAGAGCAACTTTACACTTTCCTCAAGAGGGATCGTGGATATATGCGAACAAAGGAAAACCGAAAATGAGTATTCGTTTTCGGAGTGGCAGAATACCTCTATTTATTCGACATATACCTTTTTCGTTCAAAACATGGGTCCACACCCTGCTACTATTTTTGTACAAATCAGTCCTGACCGGAGGGCCGTTGTAAACGAGCCCTTCATGGTCTGTGTTGCTCCAGGGGCTGTTGAAGCTCTCGTGCCGCAAAAGTTCGGTTTCTTTACCCGGCTTGCTTACAGGTCGTCTTTCCATGGAAGAGGTACGTCTTTGAAAATATGGTTTCAAGCACAGGTGTAGCGCCATCCTGCGACCATTTGCATATATATATAGGGTGAAAAGGATTCTGAAAGGTGGGTTTCTATGCCGACAAGCTATTACGGGCAAATTTCAACAGTTATGAATTTCGTTCAGGAAATCAACCCGAAATCAATTCTTGATGTGGGGATCGGTTTCGGAAAGTACGGGGTGCTGTGCCGGGAGAATCTGGATATTCCCTATGAGAGATATCCAAAGGATACCTGGCAGGTACGGATCGACGGTATCGAAGGCTATAAGGGCTATAAAAATCCCATACATACCTATGTTTATAACAAGGTGTATTATGGCACCATAGAGAAAACCATTAAGAAGCTGGACACCCTTTATGATCTGGCACTGATGATTGATGTCCTGGAGCATTTTGAGAAGAAGGCGGGCGATGAGATCATTTCCCAGATTCAAAGTAAATGCAGGAAGCTCCTGGTGTCCGTTCCCGCGATTCCGTCACAGCAGACCTACCTGGACAATCACCTGGAGACGCATAAAAGCATTTGGAAAATCAATGATTTTATAAAGCACTATCTTTTGGAGGCGTGTTCCGTGCCGATGGGGCCCAATAATGCAAGTATTATTGTTTTGCTGCAGGGGCGAAAGGATTAGCCGGATATTTTTTGTAAAGGGGTAAAACTTACTTAATTTTACCCCTTTACAAGTGAAAAAGGCTGTGCTATAATACACATTGTCGCTATTTAATACGTGCCCTCATAGCTCAGTCGGCAGAGCGCATCCATGGTAAGGATGAGGTCACCGGTCCGATTCCGGTTGAGGGCTCCAGTGAAAAAAGGCTTTCGAGATTAACTCGAAGGTCTTTTTTCATTTTATGATTAACTTAAGGAGGACCTGTTTTAGCTTTGCTGTTGTAAATTCATAACAGTGTCAGCAGCGTTCATGTCTACTTTTATCTGTTCTTGTGGATTGTATGCATGATAATACCCTTTAGCCATCATATAATTTGCTATTCTTTCATGCGTTCCGACAGCGACATCAAAATGCCTGCGGAGTACATCCCTTACCTGGGGTGATGCCGTTTCAGCCAATGCTGCTGCATAATTTTTAATGCCTGTTTTAGCAGCCAGCAAAAAGTCTGTTGCAATCACTTGCTCAGTCAAGTTATCCATGCCTGCCATATTCTGCATCATATTTGCCATATGTTCACCTTCTTTCTTTATCCGGATATTGGGTTCTAATGACTCGTAGTACCTGCCGCTCCTACCGTCCCCGATGTTGCAAGCTCCGATGATTGAATCAAATTCTGCAATTCCTTAATCTGCCCTTGTGTCACAGTAAAATCATTTTGCAGCATTGTTTTCAGCTCTTCGTCCTTAACTAATCCTGCCATCGTTACTGATTTCGTAGCACAAACATTTTTAAAAGTAAGTAACTCATGCAACTCAAAGGTTTCATGTGGTGCAATGCCTTTTTCTGTCGCCAAGATAATCGCCTCCTTTACTCTTCTTATTTCTTGAGTATTATCTGTATAAAAAGGAAAATAATACGGGGTTTTACATGGATTAATTTACCACTGTATTTGTTAAATAACGGTCTTGGAGGGCGGAGATATGGGAAAGACAGCATAGTAGATCTGGTAACTGCCCTGGGTTATGATCCAGAGTTTTTTTGCCTGAATATAGACAGCGATGGATGTGGGTGGTATTATTTACCTACGAGGCGTTTCGTAAATGCAGAAAATTGCGAAGTAAGGGTTATCCATAAAATAAAAAATTCTAAATGGGGTGGTCTTGTGATTAAGACTGACAGATGTGTAGTAAGATGTTTTGAAGAAAAAGACTTAGACGCCTTCATGACTTATAGAAACAATGAAGAGTGGATGAAGTATCAAAGTTTTAAGAATTTAACAAAAGACGAATATAGAAAAGCATTATTAATTCCTTTAAATGTAGAAAGTGGAATGCAGCTTGCTATTGCTCATAAAAACACAGATAATCTTTTAGGCGATTTGTATCTTATAAAAAAGGAAAAAACGATTACAATTGGATATACTGTTAATCCAATTTATTCTCGGCAAGGCTATATAAGCGAAGTTTTGAAAGCCTTATTACCGAAACTTAAAGAATGCTATTCTGACTGTAAAATAATAGCCATGACTGAAAAAGAAAACATTCCTTCGAAAAATCTGTTACTTAAATCGGGCTTTGTATATGATGGATGGATAGAGGAGTGGCAGGAAGAAGTTTATGTTTATACAAACGGATTAAAATATTAGGATTATTTGATTATTTTACTGATTTTATAACTTCACAACATGGATTTGAGAGAAAGCCAAGCCCTAATGCTATAAATTATCTTGTTGATATGTACGGCATGAGCCATAATGAAGCAATAATGATTGGAGACAGAGATTTGGATATTTTATCCGCAAAAAATGCTGGTATCCATGCTTGTTTCTTTTCTGATGATAGTGGAAAAAGTAACATTGCTGATTTTACAATAAGTAACTTCCGACAATTGCATTCCATTATTTGATAAAACACCACATGCTTTAATTTCATTGTGTGTATGAATGACATGATGAGCGCTAGCTGAACATTTACCGCCCTGGCTTCGGCCTGGGCTTTACTTTTGCGTAGGTATAGACAATTCGATACGAGAATGGTACTATTTCCCTGTAAGTTATTGCGTTAAGGTTAGATAATGTGTAACAAAGACTGGTTAAAATGCTTATTGTTATGAGTTTGAAGGAGGACATGACAATGTTTCATGTTAGCACAAAAAAGCTTTTGATAGCAGGAATTACCGCAGGTCCGTTATTTACACTTTCATGGCTGATAGCCGGTGCTACGCGCGAAGGATATAATCCGCTGCGGCACCCTGTTAGCTCTCTTTCCATCGGCAATCTCGGCTGGACGCAGATTACAACCTTTCTAGTTGTCGGTTCATTGCTTTTGGGTTTTGCGATTGCACTTATGCGGATTACAAAAGCTCAAAACGTTTCTGTTTGGGGTGCACGCATAATAGCTCTTTGTGCAATAGGGCTGATTGGCGCGGGTCTTTTCGTAAGCGACCCCTTGAGCGGTTATCCGTCAGGCTTACACACACTCCGTGAAAACAGAAGCCTTTCGGGGGTATTACATGACATGTTTTCCGCATTTCTCTTCATTGGTTATCCGTTCGCCGCTTACAAATTCGCCCGAATCTTTATGAAGAAAAAAGAGATCGGTTGGGCAATTTACACTATAATTTCAGGAATCGCTTTCATCTGTTTTTTTATTATAACAAGTATGGGGTTTGGACAAGTAGCAGGTTTTGTTGATTACGGCGGCCTGTTTCAGCGTATAACGCTAACTATCTTATGGTGCTGGATGACATTAGTTGCCATACATTTTTTGCGTGTCTGTGACAATAATAAGAACTTTTGAACGTATCCAGGTATTTCTGTATGTGGAAAATTTATATCTGCAGTGGGCTATGGCGGAGTGGAGCCACTGGGTGTTCGTACAGAAAGCGAAGCTAGAGATGCAGTTCAAATGCAAGTAGATACTGGGTCGATCCTATCAAAATATCCTTAGATGAAGGATATGATTCCTAATATCTTACCGGACCTTCATTCCTGCCGCGGCGGAGCTTTGCTTTCTTATCCGCCTGCTTTTTGGCAGATTATCACAGCCTTACTATTGCCCCTTTACCGGTTGAGTCCTTGAAACATGCCATTCTTAACCATATAGTGAAGCAGACCGGTAAAGACATGACGTTTATGCCCACTCCACTTAGGTGCAATCAGGTGCTTGTGATCGCCATCCCCGGTGACTCTATGAATGACCATTTCTTGGGGTATCCGGGTAATCGCCTCTGCCACCCATTTTATATAAGTTGCTTCATCTAACAAAGGAAAGGGCTCTTCTAAATATTCCTTATATAAAGGACTGTCTTCCAATATATGCAGCATGGCCATCTTGATGCCGCTTACGGGCTGTGTTGCCATGTAATCAATAGTTGCCATGAAATCCTCATAAGTCTCACCCATAAGTCCAACAATTAGATGAACAATTACGGGAATATCGGCTTGATTTAACAGCGAGACAGCTTTTTCATAAACAGATAATTCATATCCCCGCTTGAAACGGTTTGCTGTCTTCTGATGGATGGTTTGAAGCCCAAGCTCGACCCATATGGGCTTGATTTTAGATAAACGGCCAAGCTCTTTAACCATCTTATGGGAAAGGCAGTCGGGCCTTGTACCAATGGCCAGTCCTAGAATTCTCTCATCAGCGAGAATTTCTTCGTAGACAGGAATCAATCGATCCACGGGTCCATAAGTGTTGGTAAAGGATTGCAAATAGGCAATATAACCGTTGGAATTACTTTTTGAGGCAACTATCTTAATGGCTGAATCAATTTTCTCACGAATCTCCATGGGTCCAGCTATGGCAAAATCGCCGGAACCTTTTGCCGAACAAAAGGTGCAGCCGCCTGTGCCCTTTCTTCCATCTCTGGTAGGACAGGTACAACCGATATCTAGCGAGATTTTATAGACTTTATGGCCAAAGAGTTGCTGGTAGTAATAATTGGTGGAATAATATGGTTTTTGGTCTGGCCAAAATTTCATGTTGCACCTCCTGTAAATAAAGAATAAAATAAGATTAATATATTTTAACATATCCTTAAAGCGGCGTCATTATAAGATTGTTCCTGGATTACGGCAAAAGCATGAAGGCTTTCATTCTATCGAAAAATATAGTAAAATCATATTATGTAATCCTCGTTGTCAATGATGAAACCAAGCGGAATTTATAATAAAGAAATATTATCCAATACAAAAATCTATGAATTATTTTGAGGATAGGATGCTGCTTATGAATCAATTGCCAGTGTTTATAAAAGGAGTCTTCAGAATTTGTAAAAGCATAGGATTGTTTTATGGGGATCTGAAAATAAAGAACAAGCTCTTCGTATTGCACCTTATGATTGTTTTGGCAGTATTTGCCGCATGCCTGGCGGCTCTTCAGGTTGCATTTAAAACCTATGATGACCAGCTCTATAGTGAAGCGGCACAAGTTTTGAATCTTTCTACCTCCGGAATCGAAAGCGATCTCAAAAGAATTGAAAAAATGTCCTATAACATCATCTCCGATTCCAAGGTACAGGAATATGTGGGCGTTATTAAGAACTCGGAGCTTCCTTTTGAGCGAAATGAGAAGATGGGACTTTTAATTACCACCTTAAGCGCCTACGCAAATTCCGAAAATAATGTCTCTTCCATCCACTTTATAAGCACGGAAGGAGAGCAATACAGAATCAGCACCGCTGCTTTCGATATCGACGATGGAATTAAGGATTCTCTTGTTCAGCGTGCACGCATGCAGGAAGGGGCCAATGTAATTTTTGTGCCGGGAAATGAGGACAAATCCGTGTTTGTTGCCCGTGCTATTCTGGCAACGCCCGGTTTAAGCCTGGACTATATGGGCACTGTCATTATCCGCTTTAATATAAACAAGGTCATTCAACAATATATGGCTTCCTCTCCGAAAAGTTCTTCACAGCTCATCATCCTGGCAGACGGTAAAACCCTTTACTCCTCCAGCCCCTTAGCGGATCTTGACAACTCTCTATTTGTATTGAGTGACAGTACAGGATACGCTGTTCGCGAGGTGAAAGGGGAGAAACTGTTAATCACTCATCATGTTTCCGCATATTCGGGTTGGGACTACATCAGCGCCATTCACTATGAGCAGATATTTAATAGAATTATTTTTATGCGAAGCATGATCGTTCTGCTTTTCCTCGTGATATCCATACTCACGGTGCTTATGAGCATGCGGTTCGCCAGGAACCTCACCCGGCCGCTGGAGCTGCTGACACTAAAAATGAAGCAGGTGGAAAGAGGCGATTTTGAGATTCATGGAGAGGATATCGCCGAGTACCCGCGGAGGGATGAAATCGGTCAACTCCATAAGGATTTCGGAATCATGATTCAAAAAATCGATACCTTGATTAAAGATGATTTTATTAAGAAGATAATTATAAAGGATGCACAAATAAAGGCACTTCAGGCACAGATCAACCCCCACTTCCTTTATAATACCCTGGAATCCATCAACTGGATGGCGAAACTGAACCAACAAAAAAACATATCCTTGATGGTGGAATCCCTGGGAAACCTGCTGCGTGCAGCCATCAGCAATAAAGAGAGGGTAGTGAGCCTGGAGGAGGAATTGAAGCTTCTGGAAAGCTATGTTACCATCCAGAAGATACGGTACGAAGAAAGACTTGATTTCTGCCTGAAGGTAGGAGAAAACCTGCAAAAGTTCAGTATTCCGAAGCTAACGCTGCAGCCCATCGTAGAAAACTCCATCAAATACGGTCTGGAGAACATGCTCGGTACCTGCAAAATTTGTGTAAAGGCATTTGAAAAAGAGGGTGCGCTGGAGCTGGTCATTGAGGACAATGGGCCGGGAATACCGCCGGATATATTGGAACGGCTGAATTCCGGTGAAATAATGCCCAGGGGCCTTGGCATCGGACTAAGAAACATCGATGACAGGATCAAAATGATCTTTGGAGACAAATACGGTATCGAAGTGGAGAGTACGCCCGGTCAGGGGACCAGGGTGGGCGTTCTGCTTCCGAATGAAATGGGGATGGGGAATGTATAAGGTATTGTTGGTAGATGATGAACGTATCATACGGCAGGGGATCGCCACCATCATTGATTGGGAAAAGTACGGTTTCTTGCTGGCTGGAAGTGCCCAAAACGGGATAGAGGCGTATGCGATGATAAACGAAGACCCGCCCGATGTTGTGATTACGGATATAAAGATGCCGGTACTGGATGGGCTGGGTTTGATTGCCAAGATGAAGCTTTCCCATCCGGATATTGTATTTGTCGTACTCTCCGGGTATGGTGAGTTTGACCTGGCCAATGAAGCAATGAAATACGGAGTCAGGCACTATCTGCTGAAGCCTTGCAATGAAAACAAAATCATTGAGGTTTTGGAGGATGTACGGGACGAGCTGTCCCAAAGAGAGCTGCGGGAGGAGTTCGTCCGGAAAACGAAGCAGAATCTGGATAAGGTGCTGCCTCTGGTAAGAGAACAGTTTCTGCGGGATTTTATTATGAACCGTGCCTATACAAAAGAAGAATTCCAGTATTACTGTGGATTGCTGGGGATAGAAAAGGACCGGGTACGGCTGGTTCAGTTTCAGCCGGAAGGAGAATACGGGTTCGAGGAAATTCTCTATTTGGGAACTATCCTGGAGGAAAGTGCAGGAAAAGACCCTATATATTTTCATACCGTCATGAGAAATCAGCTTCTCGCTTTAGTAAAGAACAACAGCGAGGAAGCCATTGTGGATCTGATCCACCGTGTGAAAGAGAAATATATGTTTTATAACGGCAAGGATATCACGGTGTATTATAGTGAAGCGGATTCGCTGGAGACGATGCCGCAAAAATATAAAATCGCCCAGGAATGCCTTACCTATTCCTTTTACCTCGAAACAGGCAGCATCATTACCCGGCAGGATATCGAATCGGATACCGGTAAAAGTATCCATAATGCGCTGCTCTTTGATTATGACAGGGTGGGAGTCGCCGTGAAGAGCGGCAATCTGGAGGAAGTTGCGAGGGAAGTGGAAAGATTCTTCAGCGAGCTGAAATCCGCAAAGCTGGAAATGAATATTGCAAAAACCTACTGCATGGAGTTTTTCCTCTCCATCATGCGGCAGTGCAAGCCGGAGGACAGTGATAAATATATATCAAAACTGGTCAGCCTCCAGCGGACGGAATCCCTGGAGAAGCTTCAGGAGTTTATCCGGACGGTGGGAACCGAGCTGGCCAAGACCAACTATGAAGGAATCGTAAAAAGGCACAGTAAAATCGTCAGGACTATTATAAATTACGTTCAAACCCACATGGACCGGGAAGAGCTTTCTTTGAAATGGTTGGCCAGCGAGGTAATGTATATGAATGTCGGCTACCTCAGCAAGCTTTTTATAAAAGAAACAGGAGAGAAGTTTTCCCATTACCTGACACGGGTCAGGATGGAAAGAGCTAAAGAATTGATTGAGGCGGCAGAGGATGACCGGATTTTTGAAGTAGCCCAAAAAGTGGGACTGGGGGAGAATCCCCAGTATTTCAGCCAGCTCTTTAAAAAATACACCGGGTATACGCCTTCGGAGTTTAGGGATCGCTATACAAATTCGGATGGGTAAATGCTGATTGTATATAAAATATAACTTCCGCTAAAAATTTTTCACTTTTTTTTAAACGAAAATAACGCTTTTTTTTATTCAGAAAAAGTTGCACAAAAGATATAATGAAAGCACACAAGAAATTGTGTAAAATATCTAAAGGGAGTGGAAAAATGAAAAAGGTTTTATCAGTAGTACTTGCCTCTGCGATCATTGCTTCTGTGGCGATCACCGGATGCTCAAAGAACGAGCCGGCACCTGCACAAAGCGGAACACCGGCAGCTCAGACTACCCAGACCGCGGCACCGGCCAAAAAAATTACTCTTCGTGTAGCCTGGTGGGGTAATCAGGTAAGAAACGAGCGGACACAAAAGGCAATGGACCTGTATAACAAAAACAATCCCAATGTTTCCTTTGAAGGTGAATTCGTGGCATGGGACGGTTATTGGGACAAGCTGGCCACCCAATCGGCTGCAAACAATCTCCCCGACGTAATCCAACAAGACTATGCGTATATCGGACAATATACCAGCAAAAAATTAATGGAAGATTTGAATCCTTATGTTAAATCCGGTGTTCTGAATACAAAGGACATCAGTGAAAACGTCATTGCCAGCGGAACCGTTGACGGTGGATTCTATGCACTGTCTCTCGGCACAAACTCCCAGTGTCTATACATTGATCCTGCAGCGTTCCAAAAGGCAGGAGTTGCTGTTCCAAAATCCGACTGGACCTGGAAGGACTTCGAAGATGTACTGGCCAAAGTAGCCAAAGGCTCCGGAATGGTTTCCGAGCCCCTGTGGTTCTCTGATCCCAACGGATTGCTGGAATACATGGTCAGACAAACGGGAAAATCCCTGTATAGCAAGGACGGAACCGCACTGGGCTTTGACGATGCAAAAATCGTGGAAGAGCTGTATGACAGAGCCTTGAGACTGACAAAAGCAGGCGTATATCCTAAGCCGGATACATTGACTTCCGTTAAAGCCATAGAGGACAATCCGATTTCCAAAGGGACTGCCTTCCTGGGAAGCGGATGGAGTAACCAGTTGGTTGGGTTCGCTACAGCAGCAAAGAAACCGCTGGATGTTATCCAATTGCCCGCAGGCAGCAAGCCTGGCGCGTACCTGAAGCCTTCACAGTTCTTCTCCGTATCTTCCAAATCCGCCAATAAAGAGGAAAGCGTTAAGTTTATCAACTTCTTCACCAACGATATCGAAGTAAACAAGATCCTTCTGGCAGAACGCGGTGTGCCCGTATCTTCCAAGGTTCGTGACGGCATCAAATCCCTGGTGGATGAAAATACCCAGAAGACCTTTGACTTCATCGCTCTCGCGGAAAAGAACAGCGCTCCCATCGATGCTCCGGAACCTCCGGGAGCTGCAGAAGTTAAAAAAGCATGTAAAAACTTCTACGATGAAGTGCTGTTTGAAAAAACTTCGCCGAAGGATGCCGCTGCCAAATACATGAAGCAGGCAAATGAAATTCTGGCTAAGAACAAAAAGTAATATCAATGACTGGAAGGCAAATACATGTGTAGAATGTGCTGATTACGGTTTTACGGCCGGTTATTAAACCATCATGGAAGAGTAACCGGCCCCAAATTTATAAATCGTTACAATATAACTTCCGCTAAAGCTTTTTCGGGCTGCTACAGCTAGGCCCCGTATCTAGGATGCATAGGCGAGCAGCAAGTAAAGCTTGCGACCAGCCCCGAAAAAGTACCGGAAGTAATATTGTAATCGATTATTAGGATAGGAGTTATACCTATGGGAAATTCGTTGAAAACAATTACGGAGAATAAAGCCGCCAAGCGTAGGAAGCCGCTTTCGGAAATCCTAAGCAGCGACAACATATCGGGCTACGTATTTATAGG
Source organism: Bacillota bacterium (assembly GCA_023419605.1). Lineage (GTDB taxonomy): Bacteria > Bacillota > Clostridia > Acetivibrionales > JAEZXR01 > JAEZXR01. Next base: position 66,549 of record JAEZXR010000064.1, read on the forward strand.
TCCATGGCTCATCGGCTTTTTCGCTTTTACTTTAATTCCGATTTTGGCCTCCTTATATTTTTCCTTTACCAATTACGACATGTTATCCGCTCCAAAGTTTGTGGGTTTCGATAATTATATCAAAATGTTCACCAATGATGAAAAATTCGTAAAGTCCATAGGAATCACCTTCTTCTTTGTATTTGTTTCGGTTCCGCTGCGGTTGATTTTCGCGCTGGCAGTAGCCATGCTCTTCACCCGTCATTCCCGGATGGTGGGAATTTACCGGGCCGTATACTACATTCCGTCCATCATTGGCGGCAGTGTTGCAGTCGCCGTATTGTGGAAGCGGATCTTCGGCGATGACGGCGTAATCAATGCGATTCTTTTCGCTTTTGGTTTTCAATCGAAGACCAACTGGATCGGAAATCCGGACACGGCGCTTTGGACGCTAATCCTGCTGGCGGTTTGGCAGTTCGGATCGTCGATGCTGATATTCCTCGCAGGCCTCAAGCAGATTCCCGAAAGCTATTATGAAGCTGCCGTGATGGACGGTGCCACTCCCATGAAGAAATTTGTGAAAATTACGCTCCCCATGCTGAGCCCGGTAATTTTCTTTAATCTGGTAAACCAATTTATTGCAGGCTTCATGTCCTTTACCCAGTCCTTTATCATTTCCAACGGTTCGGGGGATCCTTTGAACAGCCTGCTGCTCTATGCGTTGTACCTGTACCAGAAAGCCTTCTCCTTCTATGAAATGGGTTATGGATCTGCCATGGCTTGGGTCATGCTGGTAGTGATCGGAGGTTTGACGGCGATTATCTTCAAATCTTCGGGTTCCTGGGTCTATTACGAATCGAAGGAGGAATGACCAAATGACTTCTTTAACTACAGTTTCCAGTCATAAAAAGAATCGAAAATTAAAACAGGGCAAAAAGCTGCTGAAAAGCTTCCTGTATCACTTTTTTGTTATTGCTTTCGGCTATTTGATGATCTATCCGATCCTGTGGATGGTGTTTGCCTCGGTGAAGGATAACTCGGAAATCTTCAAAAATGCGGGGTCATTACTCCCCACTACCTATCATTTTGAAAACTACGCCATAGGGTGGAAAGGTTTTGCAAGCACGTCCTTTGCGGTGTTCTTCAAGAATTCCTTTATTACGGCGATTTTATCCACCATTGGAGCCGTTGCCTCTTCTGCCCTGGTCGCTTACGGGTTTGCCCGAATTAAATTTGCAGGGAAGAAATTATGGTTTGCCTTGATGATGGTTACCATGATGCTGCCCTTTCAGGTGGTAATGATTCCCCAGTTCGTAATCTTCCACAAACTGAACTGGATTAACAGCTTTAAGCCCATCATTATCCCCCAGTTCCTGGGACAGCCCTTCTTTATCTTTCTGATGGTGCAGTTTATTCAGGGGATTCCCGGTGAATTGGATCAATCGGCGAAGATCGATGGCTGCGGAAGGTATTCGATTTTTTACAGAATCATTCTTCCTCTCTTATCGCCAGCCCTCATTACCTCCACCATTTTCTCCTTCTACTGGCGTTGGGACGACTTCTTTGCGGCACTGCTATACCTGAACAAGCCGAAGCTGTATACCATCCCTCTGGCTTTGCGCATGTTTGCCGACCCTGCGTCCGTATCCAACTGGGGAGCGATGTTGGCCATGGCGACACTGTCACTGATTCCGGTATTCGTTATTTTCTTCATCTTCCAGCGTTATCTGGTGGAAGGGATCAGTACTACGGGGTTAAAGGCGTGACCAGGTTTATCTCTTTGGAACAGTTTAAAAAGGCTTTCGAGATTAACTCGAAGGTCTTTTTTCATTTTATACATTTATAGAGTTGAGAACCGTTTTTCTGCTATGATAGAATAGAACTATTAAATTTTTAGGGGATTATTTATGGAGTGGAGTTTGAAAATACTGGGTAGGGTATTATTGCTTGTTTTGGGGTTTTTGGCAATTAAATCTGTCCTCCAGTATGTGGACTATAGATATTTTGAAGGTTTTTGGTCTTGTTTTATCACTTATCCTTCCACTGTATCAAATCATCAATAAGCTTTAAAAATAATTTTTGATCCTCAGTACTTCGTTTGTTTAATTTATTTACAATACTGAAAAGCACGGCGATATCACGGTTTTCAGTATCCTTGTTAAGAACTCTGAATAATTCCTCAAGTGTAGTACCTAATGCGTTTGTAATTTTTTCTAAACTTTCAAGAGTTACATTCTCTTCGCCTCTTTCCAGTCGTCCCATATGAGATGGGTGCAAATCTGCTCTATATGCTAATTCTTCTTGATTCCATCCCTTGGCGTTTCTTAAAGTTCTAATCCTATCACCGATTATTTTCCCTGTATCGCTCATTATTTCACCCCTAAAAACAAAATAACCGTTATTTTAAAAAAACACAACGGCGTATAAAGTGCATATTTGTTATCAATACACTTTATAAGTGCTTGCAACTATATAGAGATTAACTATACTAGTAGATAATGGTAATTAATAAGGGGTTTCCGGCAACTAGGGTATAAATGTCGTAAAGGGATGCGGAGTGAAATAATGAAACTAAAAAAGGAAAAAGTTAAAAAGCTAATGGAAGAATACTGCGACGGTAGCTATAACCGTTTCGCCCGGGAAATGAGTGCTGATCCCTCTCACGTACACCGTTATATTACAAAAGGTATCGGAGGAGGAAAAAAACTGATTGGTGGTGTAATGAAGTTTTGTAAGGAGAAACATTTGGACTACACCGATTACATTGAGCTATGAAAAAATGGGGAATGGTGTAGTAGGGGACAACAAAGGTACTACATAGAATACGGACAGCTGTCCGCATGATCCTGAATATAGGAAGGGTGTTAATGTTGTATTCAAAGGACTATTATCTGCTTCTACAGGAGTTTGCCAATCATCCTGTAAAGGGTACGTTATGTTTGATTGGTTTCGGCGTAGTCCTTTACTTATTGTATTTGCTTGACAAGCGGATCGAAGAGAGAAAACAATCCTACAAACAAAAGGTAAATCGCCATGAGTAATGATGAAAGCATGGAAAAAATTCGGGACAAGCTGAATGAAATGGCATGCATTACGGATTTATGTAACGAAAACCTGTTAATTGTGAGTCAGCTAATGGATGATATGATTATGGACTTCTACCGTAACAAGGAAAGGAAAAAGAAAAGACGCTAGAAACAATACTACTCAATATCAGTGTAGAGCATTGTTCTCTTTTGCGCCGTCTATTTAGTACTGCTTATACAATAAGCTGTTATAAACAAAGCAGCGGGCGCTGGCTTTTTGTTGATAACCCTTATATACCCCTATCTTCCCCCTATACACCTCGATTTCAAATTTCCCATATGCATTTATATAAGCAGGATCCCTGTTTGTATGATTTTGTTTAAGCCAATGTTCGGAAGAAAATAGGTGTGAAATTTGTGAACTGACATGGGGATACACTCCGATTTGAAAAATTTGTTTCAGGGAGGTAAGCATTGAGGAGAAGTATTAATACGCCTATTAGGGTTTTCTGAAAACAAATAAGTATTCATGTGCAATTAAAAGGAAATTCTGCTCAACACTTCTAGAATACCAAAATTTACTCGACCTACAATTGTGTTGTTCTTTTATGATAATTTCCTTCAGAGCAAAGCCTGAGTTTATAAAGGTATCCATGACACGAAATCCAAGGGGAATAATATGTTTCTTTCTCCTGGTATCACCCATAAGTATTGCACAATATTTATCGTTTTTTAGAACTCTAAAGCACTCAGTAGCTACATGCCTCATTTTAATCAAAAATTCATCAATATCCAAATGGGATAAATCGCCATCAATGCTTTCACTATACCGAATAATATTGCTATAGGGTGGATGAGTGCATATTAAGTCTATGCTGTTATTTTTAATAAAAGCGAGGTTACAAGCATTACCCTGCTTGATTATTAACTCCGAATTTTTGTCCTTTAGTATATTAGTATTTCTACGAGATAATTCAACGGCTTGAAGGTTAATATCAATGCCGATTCCCCTCCTTTTTAAAAGAGCTGCTTCTAATAAAGTAGTTCCACTTCCGAGAAATTGGTCAAGTACAATATCCCCTTCTTTTGAATACCTCAAAATAATATTTCTCGGGATATAAGGCGACCAATTGCCTCTGTAGTTTCCATTATGCGTAGACCATTTCCCTCTTTCGGGAAAGCTCCATAATGAAGTAGATTCAATTTTATAGTTATCAGGACAGTTTTCTTCTATGTAAAAAACTTCGTCTGTATCATTTTGATAATATAAGCAATTTAGCGGATATAGATTTTCCGTTTCATAATTTTCCATCATAAACCTCACAAAAAATATTTACTTGTAAATAACATTATATTACAATTGAAGTAAATGTAAATATTTTTTATCGAACATATGTGCTTTTTTTATAAAACCCTCTATAAATTTGAGCCTTATTGTGATATTATTATTTAGAAAGTAGAGGGATTTGCACATGAGAAAAAATAATTTGGTTGCTCCCGTAGTCAAGTGGGTAGGCGGCAAAAGACAAATATTGGACAAAATACAGAAATATGTACCCAAGAGCATTACTACCTACTACGAACCTTTTGTTGGTGGTGGGGCGGTATTGTTCGATATTCAACCAAACAAAGCAGTTGTAAATGATATTAATAGTGAGCTTATAAACCTTTACCAAATTATTAAAGATAACGTTGAGGACTTAATTCAAGACCTTAAAAAACATAAGAATGAGGAAGATTACTTTTATCAGGTAAGAGAACTTGATAGAGATAAAGCAAGATATAGCCTATTGACTCCAATTGAAAGGGCTTCAAGAATTATTTTCTTAAATAAGACATGCTACAATGGACTTTTTAGGGTTAATCGTGCAGGGGAATTCAATACACCTTTTGGAAACTATAAAAACCCAAATATTGTTAACGAGGAAACGCTTAAAGCGGTTAGCAAATATTTTAATAAAGCAAATATAACCTTCTTCAATAAAGATTATGAAGAGGTATTAAAGGGTGCAAGGAAAGGAGCGTTTGTTTATCTTGACCCCCCTTATGATCCAGTTTCTGACACGGCAAGTTTTACAGGATATGACAAGGGTGGCTTTGATAGGGGTGAACAAGTCAGGCTAAAACGCACTTGTGATACGCTAAATGAAAAAGGTATAAAATTTTTGCTTTCAAATTCAGCAACCGATTTTATCTTTGAGCTATATAAAGGCTATAAAATTGAGACTATTCAGGCTAAAAGAGCAATAAATTCAGACCCTAACAAAAGAGGGGAAATTGACGAAGTGTTGGTGAGGAATTTTGAGTAGTTCGAGTGAAGCAACAAAAAATGATAAAGCGTGGGAAAAGCTATTTGACAAATATGGTATAGTACATAATGTTGAAAAAGATGGTTACTTTGAAATTACTGCTACTCAAATTAATGAGTTCCGAGAAGCAAGATTAATGACAAAGTTTGACCATCGCATTAATCTACCTGATTTGTTTAGCAGAAACAAGCTGTCTATACTTCCAATTACAAGAGGAAGCTATGTTATTTCAAAGTTTGATGCCTATAAAGATTTTGAGGAGCTTGATACTCAGATATATAGGGTTTCTTTTCCAGAGCATATAGAAAGCATTGACTATGAAAACATAACAAGTGAGGCAATGGCAATTAACTGTGCATATGTTTCCAATATTTTTACTGACTTTTTGGATGACCAGGAGCTACTTCCAACCGTAAGCGGTAGAATGAGTTCCAATGCTTTTTCGTATGATATTAAAAACATTGGCACGAATACAAATTTCACAATTAATGTACTTAACTCGCAGATTGAAATTGATGGCGGCTTTGAAGGGATTAGAAGTTTATCTTTGGTTGAAGCCAAAAACTTCATATCGGATGATTTCCTTGTAAGACAGCTATACTACCCCTATAGGCTATGGAAAAATAATGTAGCAAAGAAAGTAAAACCGATATTTTTAGTGTATTCAAATGGAATTTTTAGCCTATATGAGTATGAGTTCCAAGACCCCAATAATTACAATTCATTAGTGCTGGTTAAACACAAAAACTACAGTATTGAAGCAGTGGATATTAGTCTCGAAGAAATACTCACTGTTTTAAATAGGGCAACAATAATTGATGAGCCTGAAATTGCTTTCCCTCAAGCAGACAGTTTTAAGAGAGTTATAAATCTTTGTGAGCTGCTTGCAGAAGGTGAAAAATCCAGGGATGAAATAACGTTAAACTATGCATTTGACCCGAGGCAAACTAACTATTATACAGACGCAGGAAGATATTTAGGGTTAATTGATAAGAAGAATGAGAGCAGAATGCCCGTTTATTCACTATCGGAAGAAGGACAAAGAATTCTAAGGTTAAAATATAAAGCCAGGCAATTAAGATTTGTTGAATTGATTTTAAAGCATAATGCTTTTAAGGAAACACTGAAAAAGCATTTAGAGTATGGAGAAATGCCATCCAAAAATGAAATTGTTAATATTATGAAGGATTCAAGTTTATATAATGTTGGAGCTGACAGCACATATGAAAGAAGAGCTTCAACGGTTGCAGGATGGGTTAATTGGATTCTGGAGCTCCAAAGATAGTATAGAAAGGTTGTGTCAACATGAGCGGAAACTGTCAACACTGTGGAAAGCCTTTGAATGAAGCGCAATATAGGGATAACAAGAAATACAAATCTTGCCCAAAGTGTTCGAGTGATAATGGTAAAGAGCATATCTATTATGGTATCCTTCGAGCTTTGGGATAACACCATTACGGTCTTCCTCTAATAGTTCGGAAGGTGTACAAAGCTATTGTGTTCTTTGTAGAGGACGCAAGGGCGCAGTTAGTAATGGGATTTTATGTAGTAAGATGTAGTATCTCATTAACATGCAGAGAAATATGAAAGCACTCCTAACAAGGTGCTTTTTTTCCGGTAGAGAGTTGCTGTGCTTTATATTCAATTTGTAAATGTACAATAAATTTTAGACAAGAGTTCGATACAATTTAGTAAATTGGAGTGGTTTATATGGCATACTCAAATGAGGGAAAAGCGGTGCCTTTAACTCTTTGGTTAAGCGGCAAATCCTACTGTGAAATTGAGAAAGTTACCGGCATTACTACAAATATGCTGATGAAATGAAGCCTATAGATGGGATAAGCAGAAGGAAGAACACCTGAAATGGCTTAGTGAAACCTCTATGGAAAATATAACGAACTTCAACAATAGACTACGGGACAGGGACAGGTCCCTTGTCCCTTCCCTATATCCGAATATGATAAAATGATGAAAGGGGTGGTAACTTTGGCAAGATATGCACGAAGAAAAAGTAAGAGTGGAGTCTATCATATCATGTAGCGAGGGATCAATCGGCAGGACATTTTCGAAGATGAAGAAGACAGACAAAGGTTCATTGAAACAATAAAATACTATAAAACAATTAGTCAATATGAAATATACGGGTACTGTCTCATGAGCAACCATGTCCATCTGCTGGTAGGAGAAAAGGACGAACCCCTAGCGACTGCAATCAAGCGAATCAGCGGAAGTTATGTATATTGGTATAATAGAAAGTATGGACGGCGCGGACATCTAGTTCAAGAGCGATATAACGAGGCATAAGATGTCCCCCACCTCTATAGGTGGCGGGTACCGATTAACTTTATAGGCGGCGAGCATATCTCCCGCCTCGTTGAAACGGCTGGTCGCAAGCAGAGCTTGCTGCTCGCCCGTGCAACCTGGGTGTGTTGAAATTGCTCCACAATTTCTTCCGTTGTTATAAGAGTGAGGTTGTGGATGATGACGG
>JAEZXR010000096.1 GCA_023419605.1 Bacillota bacterium
ATCAAGGACTGGAACCGGGGAGCGTTCGCCTCCGACCCCTACGGTCGGAACATGTGGGGCACCCCACCTCAGGGCCGCGCCGACTACGCCTTCTTCCAGCACATCGCGGCCAGCCTCGATCCCCGGTCCGGGCGTGCGGCGATCCTGTTCCCCCACGGTGTGCTGTTCCGCCGCGAGGAAGCCGCGCTACGGAAGAAGCTCATCGAGTCCAACCTCGTCGAATGCGTGCTCGGTCTGGGCGCGGGCCTGTTCTACAACAGTCCAATGGAGGCTGTGGTCATCACGCTGCGTGCAAACAAGCCGGAAGACCACACAGGCAAGATCCTATTCATCAACGCGGTCAACGAGGTGGCACGCGAGCAGGCCCAATCGTTCCTCCGCGAGTCGCATCAGAAAAAGATCCTCGACGCCTACCAAGGCTTTGTGGACGTCGAGGGGTTCGCCACTGTGGTGGACCTCGACACGATCAAAGCCAAGGACTACAGCCTGTCGATCCCCCTGTACGTCACCGGGATCGCCACCAACGGCACGACTGACGGCAACTCCGAAACCGTGAACGTTGCTGATGCCGTCACCGGATGGCGCGAAGCGTCACAGGCCGCCGACGAGGCGATCAGCAGCGTCCTCGACATGCTCCGGGCCGCTGTCGAGACCGACAAGACCAACGAGGTGGAGGCATGATGCTCAACCTGGACAAGTCCACCCGGCAGCGCGTCAAGTTCGGCGAAGTAATCCAGAGCGTGACTGACCGAGTAGATGACCCCTCCGAGGCTGGCGTCGATCGCTACGTCGGGTTGGAGCACCTTGTCCCAGGGGTACTAACCGTTCAACGATGGGACGATCCCAGTAAGGTCTCGGCGCAGAAGCTTCTGTTCAAGCCCGGTGACGTGATTTTTGGACGGCGCAGGGCCTACCAGAAAAAGGTGGCGAGGGCAGACTTCGAAGGAATCTGCTCTGCACATGCACTCGTACTTCGGGCGATACCGGGCAAGGTTGATCCCGATTTCCTACCCGTGTTTCTGTCCAGTGACTACTTCTTAGACCGCGCCGTTGGGATCTCAGTGGGATCCCTTTCGCCTACAGTCAACTGGCGTGATCTCAAGGTCCAAGAGTTCGACCTGCCGCCCCTGGACGAGCAGAAGCGCATCGCTGACCTTCTGTGGGCTGTGGAGCGGGATGCGCAACCCTTAGTTCAGACTGCCCTCGAAGTGGTTGAGGAAGAACTGCTCGCTTCTCTACTCGAAGAAGACGCACCCCTCCGAAAGATGAAGGATGTCGGAGCTATCAGAATGGGCAGGCAACGGTCTCCGAAGTACACTTCCGGCTCGAATCCGGTCCCCTATCTCAGGGTTGCCAATGTTGGCGAGAACGAACTTAAGTTGACCGATGTAAAGTCAATGGACTTCACCGATGACGAGCGGAAGATCTACTCGCTCCAGAGTGGAGACATCCTGCTGAGTGAGGGACAAAGCCGCGAACTTGTCGGCCAGTCAGTGCTAATCGAAAACCTGCCGATAGAGATGTGCTTCCAAAACACTCTAATCCGATTTCGCGCAGACCAGGAAAAAGTTTCACCCCAGTACATGCAATCTCTATTCCGTGCCTGCCTTAAAAAAGGTGTCTTCGCGGACATCGCGCGCCAAACTACGTCGATCGCTCATCTCGGATCGAGCAGGTTTGAAAACCTAGAGGTACCAATCCCTTCGCTTTCCCGACAAGAAGCGCTTATGGTCAAACTTGAGCCTGTTTGGGCTGCTCAGGACTCCGAGGCAGTCCGCGTCCGCTCCCTCAAAGCTCTACGCTCCGTTCTCTCAACCTCATTCTTCGGAGACTCCTAATGGCAATCTTCAACGAAGCCAACTCGGTCCGCGACCTTGTCCGCGACGAGGTCGCCCAGCTCAGCGCGACGTTCATCCCCGGCGCCGACCTGGACCGGGAGACAAAGGACGTGCTTCTTGCCGAATCTGTGCGGGCCGCATTGGCCCGGTTGAACCCGGACATCGCCGCCGACCCGGATAAGGCCGAACAGGTTCTGTACCAGCTCGAGGTCATCCTCAGAGAGGCCCGGCAGAACCCCCACCCGATTACCCAGAACGAAGAGTTCATGGAGTGGCTGCGTGGGGACAGGTCACTGCCACTGGGCAAGGACGACGAGCACGTCTCGATCAAGTTCTTCGACTTCGACGACCCCTCGGCGAACGAGTGGATCGTGTCCACCGAAGTGACCTTCGCCCGCAAGCAGGTGAGCAAACGGTTCGATGTCGTGCTGTGGTGCAACGGCTTCCCACTCATCGTGGGTGAGGCGAAGAACCCGACGCGCCCGTCAGAGTCCTGGCTCGACGGTGCGGCACAGATTCACGAGGACTACGAGCAAACCGTCGCACCGTTCTTCGTGCCCAACGTGCTGGTGTTCGCCACCGAGGGCAACGAACTGCGGTATGGCTCAGTCGGAATGCCAATTGAGAAGTGGGGCCCTTGGCGCGACGAGACCTCCACCGGTCAACAGCAGACTGGGATCGCGGCGGTCCAGGAAGGGGTGCGCGGTCTGCTCGCGCC
>JAEZXR010000113.1 GCA_023419605.1 Bacillota bacterium
GACCGATCCTCTTGCGGACACAAGACCAAGCGACCCCATGGTCGCATGCAGATTGCCCTGCCGATAACTGGCGTTCTAGGTTCGTTCTTCAACTTGGCCAAAATCCCAGCTTCGAGCCGACAGGGCCGGCAAGGTAACGGGCGATCGGCTCGCCCGATCCGCATCCAATGTCGAGCACGGCCGCCCCCTCGCCGCAGCATGTCGGCAAACCGCTCGATCCATGCGCGCTCCAACAACACCGTGCCGCGCGCGGTTGTCCATGCACCAGCATGGCGACGATAAAGGTCTATGATGCGGGCGGCCGCGTCGATCATGGTCTTACTGTCGATTTCCTGTTTCCGGTGTCGCGAAATTCCCAAAACCCGCGACAGTCGCACAATAGGGATTTTCGCGACGGGATGCACCCGCTAGATTCGGGCGGTGAGCATAGCAGCGAAAGCCCCTGCCCCATGATGATCGGATATGCGCGAGTCTCGACCGAGGGCCAGACCCTCGACCAGCAGCGCGCGGCGCTGAAGGCGGCGGGCTGCAAGCGCGTGTTCGAGGAAAAGGCATCCGGCGCGCAGCGCGGCCGCCCCGAGCTGGCGAAGTTGCTGGACCATTTGCAGCCGGGCAACGTGGTGACGGTGACGCGGCTGGATCGCCTCGCCCGATCAACGCGCGATCTTCTCGACATAGCCGAGCGGATCGGCCACGCCGAGGCCGGCTTGCGATCGCTGGCCGAGCCTTGGGCCGACACGACGACGCCGGCCGGGCGCATGGTGCTGACATTCTTCGCCGGCGTTGCCGAGTTCGAGCGCAGCTTGATCCATGAGCGCACGAGCGCCGGCCGAGCTGCGGCGAAGGCGAAGGGCGTTCGGTTCGGCCGCCCCCCTGCCCTGTCGGCCGAGCAGATCGCACACGCCCGCCAGCTCATCAGCGAGGACAAGAAGCCGGCCGAGGTTGCCCGGCTCTTGGGCGTTCATCGTGCGACGCTCTACCGGGCTTTAGAACGCAATGACGTGAATACGCATTGACGCAACTACGTTTAGTCGCCCGGCCCTAGAAGTAGTGCCTTTCGCGGTTCCTTCCGCAAGGGATTGCAGAATCGGGCGGCTTGCTCTTAGTTGTAAACATGAAGGAACGCGCGGAAGAGATTCGCAGGGGCGTTGCCGCCCACAGGGCGCGGCAGATCGCGGCCGGCCGCGTGGCGTTGAATACCTATGTTCCGGGCGAGCTTGTCGAGGCGATCGACAGGATCAAGGAGCAACGGGGCGTGTCAGCACGCGCCCCGATCATCGAGGAAGCGTTGAGGTTCTATATCGAAGCGAAGCAAGGGACATAACGGCAAAACGCCCGACCGCGCCAACGGTCGAGCGTTTTTGTAGGCCGTCAGACACACCGTAGATCAGGGGTCCGCTAACTCTCCCCTTATCTACGCTACAGCACTCCAATTCGCAAGATTGATTCTTGCGGAAACGGGAGTGCCGTGCCTGCCGTCCGCGCCGTCATGTCCTTCAAGTGGAAGGACGAGGGCATATGTTAGGGACGCACTACGCGGCCGCGATCGGCTGCGCGCGCGGGAACGCGCTTGATGAAATCATGCGGGAGGTCTGGACCCGATACGGCGCGGGCCAGCTCACCGACGACGAGGCCGGGCAGCTCACCGCGCTCGCCCATGAACGCCGGGCCATGTTGCGGGGATCAGGACAGACCGCGCTAGGGCTGATCTTCCCGCCCCCGGCCGCGCGCTGCCCGACACCAGTTCGCCGGCATAGTCATATCCGGGGGCGGTCGGAGGGCCGCATATGGCGGCCGACGACGCGCAAGGACGTGCAGGCGATCTTGAGGGCGGCCGAAATCTACAACGAGGCCGGCTTGCGCCAGAAGGGCGAGCGCAGCGGGCCGCTAGGATCGGTGGCGCTGGACGTGCTGCGGCTGTTCGTCAATCTCATCGACTTCCGCACCGGCCGGCTTGAGCCGTCAATCACCACGATCATGGATCGGCTAGGCCGGTCGCGCGATACGATCGTGCGGGCGCTGAAGAATCTGCGGGCGCATGGCTTCATTGACTGGCTGCGGCGCTATGAGCCGACCGGGAACGAAGGGCGCGGCCCACAGGTGCAGCAGGCCAGCAACGCCTATCGCCTGTCCCTGCCGGAGAAGGCCCGGCAGTTCCTTGGACGGTTCGGCAAGGCTCCACCCCCGCCCGCCGATCATGGACAGGATCAGCGGGCTTGGAGCGAGGCAATCGACGCCTACAAGACCACCCTGCCCCTCGATGAGCGAACGCAGATCGACGCCGGCGATAGCCCGCTAGGACAGGCCCTTGTGCGCATGGCGAAAAACTTCATGAAACGTGAGTCCGATAACCAGACTGAATCCCCATCTGATCTTTATCTAAGAGGCAAAACATAAGCGGTCGCCGCTGTTCGGGCTGCTTACGCAGCCCTGCGGCGGTTCCGGCCCGCGTATAGGCGGGCCGGGAAACGGCACCCCCACTACCTAATCCGCACCGCTCGCGCCTGCGACCAGCGTCCTATGGCTTTCGAGAGGGAGTGAAGGGCAAGGTCGGCGCTTAATTATTTACGTTAATACGTATTGACGTGTAAACGTATTACCTTGATAGAAGGCGATGGCGGCGGCCGGGAAAACGTGCTAGAGTGTACACAATTCAACACACGGAGGCGATTCCATGACCGCCAGCACCACCATGACGATTCGGGTTAGGCCCGATGTGAAAGAAAAGCTCGACCGGATCGCGAACGACACGCAGCGAAGCAAATCCTTCCTCGCCGGCGAGGCCGTCGCCGCCTATGTCGATCGCGAGCTTGAAATCATCGACGGTATCAAGCGCGGCATGGCTGATGCAGCGGCCGGCCGAGTGATCCCCCATGCGCAGGCCGTCGCGGAAATGCGTGAGGTTATCGAGGAAGCGAAGCGCCGGAAAGCCGCGCGCGGATGAGGCCGGTTGTCTGGTCGATTGAGGCGCAGCGGGATAACCTCGAAATCCTGCGCTATATCGCAGAGGACAACCCATTCGCCGCCGAACGGGTCGTGGATGCGATCGAGGACGCCGGGAACAAGCTCGGCGAATTTGCGACCGGCCGGCCGGGGCGGGTGAGCGGAACCTATGAAAAGTCCCTCGCCCGTCATCCCTACATCATCGCCTATGAGCTGCGGGACGTGGGGGGCCGGGAAAGCGTCGTGATCGTGCGCGTCATCCACACGTCGCGCGACTGGCCGGCCGAGGAATGGCCGCACTAGCTTAAAGACGTAGTAACGTCCTTAGCTATATGCTTCAATACGTATTCACGCAAAGAAGGATTGACGCATGAACGTCATTGCGTTTTTGAGCCAGAAGGGCGGGAGCGGAAAAACCACGCTTTCGGTTCATACCGCCGTGGCGGCCGAGGCGACCGGCGAACGGGTTTGCGTCATCGACGCGGACCCACAGGAGAGCGCGACCGCATGGGCGAGCGCGCGGGAAGCCGGAACGCCGATCGTCGCCACGGCGCAGGCCGGGGAGCTGGACGCCGCGCTTAGGGCGGCCGAGGGCGAGGGCATGACCTTGGCCGTAGTGGACGCCCCGCCCCATGCCGCCCCGGCGGCCGGCCAGATCGCCCGAAGGTCGGAGCTGGTCTTGATTCCGGTCAGACCGTCCGCGTTTGACCTCGCTGCGGTCCCGGCCGCCGTCGAGATCGTGGCGGCCGCGAAAGTGCGCGGCGCGTTCGTCCTGTCTGCCTGCCCGTTCCGTGCGCCCGAGATCGGGGAGACGCGCGCGGCGCTGGAAGCCTACGGACTGCCGATCGTTCCCGGCGAGATTACCGACCGGCGCGCGTTCGCCCGCGCCGTCACGACTGGCAGCGCCGTGACGGAGTTCGAGGCCGAAGGGAAAGCAGCGGAGGAAATCCGGGCTTTGTGGGCGTGGATTAAAGGCACGTTAGAACGTAAATAGCTAAATACGTAAGCGCGTATTGAAGGAGCGAAACCTATGGCAAAGAAAGCAACCGGCCTCGCGGCCTTCACCCGCCCGAAGGCCGGCGCGGAGGCCACCAGCCTTGCAGCGATCGAGGACGATCGCCCGGCCGTGGAAATCCCGACGCCGAGGCGAAAGAGGGGAGGGGGCGAGACTGTTGCGCTTACGGTCAAGGTCCGGCGATCGGACTGGCAGCGCCTTCGCCAGCTCGCGGATGCAGAGGGAACGACAATTCAGGCGATGGCCGAGGCCGGGCTTTCGGCGGTTCTGGCGCAGCACGGATTGCCGCCGATCGAGCCTTATGCACGTTGATACGTAAATAGCTAAATACGCTAATGCTTACGCGTATGACCCGCCCCCCGGCCGTCCCTACGGCCCTAGATGATGAGAGCGGGACGGCCGGGGGGCTACCGTCGCGGCCGTGGTGTTTCCCTGAATAGAGCTTGCACCAGGTCGGCGGGTGGATCGCGGCGTAAGCCGCGCCGGCCCGGCGGCGAACGCGCCCCCAATAGCGCCGTAGAGAGCCGGAGGGCCGTTCGTAACAAAGTCCCGGCGCTATCGCCGGGTCCGTTTCTTGTCACGTCAGGCAGCGTCATACAGCCCCCGGAACTCGGGATCGGCATAATAGGCGAGCTTGCCGGCGACGATCGGCCGTTGCCCGGCGAGGAACAGCAATTCGACATGCTGCGGCAGGTTGCGGACCTCATCCGGGGTGAGCAGCGAGCGGGCCGTGTGTTGCTCGCCGTAGGAAATGCCGGATTTGTCGGAATCGAGCGCGCGGCTCATGGTCTGGAACACAACGGTTTCCTGCCCGAGCAGATCGGAGACAAGCCGGGCGCTGTCGTGATCGTTGACGCCGAACACCTGTAGGACGCCGGCGTTTGACAGGAAGGTTCCGGCCCGCTGCCCATAGGTGGCGCGGAGCTGGTGAACGTCTTGCAGGATGGGCCAGAGCTGGACGCCGTAGCCGGCCATGAGGCCCATTGCGCGCTCGACGGGAGCCAGATGGCCGAGGGCGGCGAATTCATCCAGCAGATAGAGGACCGGCACGGCCGGCTTGGCGGGATCGCGGGCCATGTCGGTGAGGCTTTGGGCGACGAGCAGGCGCAGCCAGCGGGAATAGGTGGCGAGGCGATCGGGCGGCAGGACGAGGAACACCGAGACGTTGCGGCGCTTGAGATCGGCAAAGCGGAAATCGGATCGGCCGAGGACCGCGACCATGCGCGGCGAGTCAAGGAAATGGGTATGGCGCTGCGCGGCCGAGAGGACGCCGGCCGCCTCGCGGTCGGATTTGCCGAGGTGGCGGTTTGCGGCGCGGGCGATCAGGCCGGAGGCGGCCGTTGACGCCTGCATGTCCTTCAGGAGCGCGGCGAAGGCTTCAGGGGCGAGGGTGAGATATTCGCGCAGGGTGGCGAGGTTTCGCCTGTCGCGCGGCCCGGTGGCGGCAATATGGAGGATCAGGCCGGCAATAAGCGCCTTGGCTTCCTCGTTCCAATGCGTTTCGCCGGCCATGCCCGGTTCATCGAACACGAGGGCGTCGGCAAGGGTGCTTGCATCTTCCGCGACATCGAGGCCGGCCGGGTCGAGCCCTTCCAGCGGATTGAAGGCGGCCGAGGGCTGGCCGGTGACGCCGAAGGGGTCGAGGACGTGGACCGGGCCGAATTGCTGGCGGGCGCGGCCGGCAATTTTCGCGTTCTCGCCCTTGGGGTCGATGCAGATCACGGAGCGGTCGGCGGTGAGCAGATTCGGGATGATGGTTCCCACCCCCTTGCCGGTTCTGGTCGGAGCCATCGTCAGCAGATGGGCCGGGCCGTCATAGCGCAGGAGCTTCCCGGTCTTGCCGTCACGGCCGATCAGCAGGCCGGAATCGGCGCGGGCGAGGGCGGCGGTTTCCTTGTCAGTGGCGAAGCGGGCCGAGCCGTGGGTTTCGCCGTCCATATCCCCGAAGTGGATAATCAGCGGATTGGTGAGGAAGCGGAAAGCGAGCGCCAGCAGCACCAGCAGCGTGACGAGATCGAGCAGGAGAACCGGAACCGAGCCGACGCGAAAGCCGATTTGTTCGAGAGCGAAGCGGCCGCCGAAGCCGACGACGAACAGGACGATAACAAGGAGGAACAGAAGCCCGAGAAGCGGTTTCCAGATGCGGAAAGGTGCGGCGAGCAGAGCGACGAACGCCCATAGCGGATCACGCGCGGCCTGCCGCATCATGTTCTTGAACGCACCCCATGCAAGTCTCGCCTGACTCATGCGGCGGTCCCCCCGGCGCTGTCTGTCGTCTCGGCGGCCGGCGCGTTGCCGATCAGGTCGGCAAACAGTTCCTTGTCACCGTGGCGCGTCAGGAAGTCGGGCAGCTCACGGCGCAGCCAGTCGGGCAGGGCGCGCGAGATTTCATCGTGGCCGTTTTCGAGGCGATGCAGGATGAGCGCGCCGAGCAGCACCTTGCGGCGCGTGTCGTTGGCGCGTTCCTGCTTCGACAGACGGGCCTTGAGCGTGGCGCGCTGCGCATCCAGTTCGGCCAAGCGTTGTTCGATCGTTTTGCGCGCCATTCTTCAAATCTCCTTTTCCGGTCGTTCGCCTAGACTATCATTCCCGGCTGCCTTTTCCAGCGTTTGCCCGTTGAGCTTGAGTTTTCGACGGTTTTGCAGCACAATCCGGGCCTCAGTTCATCGCATCGACCTTGCCGCAAGCGCCACACCGAGCGACGAAAGAGCGGAGCGATTGAGTTGAGAAGGGCGCACTTACGAGTTACTGCGTAACTCAGCGCGCTGTCAGCTAGAAAGCTGACGGGAAAGGCGGAAACGGGATCGAGGCAACGGGTTGGCGATCTACCATTTCAGCATGAAGCCAGTTTCGCGGGCGAAGGGCCGTAGCGCCGTCGCCTCTATGGCTTATCGTGCCGGGGAGAAGTTGACCAACGAGCGCGACGGCATCACGCACGACTACACGGCAAAGCAGGGCGTCGAACATGCCGAGATCGTCTTGCCGGAAGGCGTCAACGCCGATTGGGCGCGGGATCGCTCGACGCTCTGGAACGCCGCCGAGTTTGCCGAGAAGCGGAAGGATGCCCGCGTTGCCCGCGAGTTCGAGGTTGCCTTGCCGCATGAGCTTTCGGCCGAGGAACGGCTAGAGGCGGCGCGGGAGATGGCGCAGGAGCTGGCCGACCGCTACGGCGCGGCCGTGGATTTCGCCATTCATGCACCGCACGAGGCGAGCGACGTTCGCAATCACCATGCCCATATCCTTATGACCACGCGGCAGGTGACGGAGAACGGGCTAGGCGACAAGACCTATCTTGAGCGCGAAAACAAATGGCTGCTGGCGCACGACCTGCCGACGACCGATATGCAGCTCCGCGACCTTCGCCAGAGGTGGGAGGGGATCGCCAACGAGCGGCTTGCAATGGCCGGGCTTGATATTCGGATCGACCATCGTTCGCACATGGAGCGCGGGCTTGAGATCGCGCCGACCGAGCATATGGGCGTCCATGCCTCGCAGATGGAACGGCGCGGCCTCGACGTGTCGCGGTCGCGGCTGGACGAGGATGCGGCCCGGCGCAATGCCGAGCTGATCCGGGAGAAGCCCGAGCAGGTTCTAACCCTCATCACCGGGGAAAAGAGCGTGTTCGATCGCCACGACGTTGCGCGGGCGCTGCATCGCTACATCAACGACGACCCGCAGGAGTTCCAGAGCGCCTTTGCGAAGGTGATGGCCTCGCCGGCGCTGGTCGAGTTGCAGCCCGAGCGCGCGGACCCGGCAACGGGCGAGATCGAGCTTGCTCGCTATTCCACCCGCGAAATGGTCGAGATCGAATCCGGCATGATCGAGAGCGCGCAGCGGATGCACGCGGCTCATGGTCATGGCGTCGATCGCCGGCATGTCGAGCGGGCGATAGATGCCCAAGACGCCGCCATTCGGTCGAGCGTTTCCCATGACACGGCCGGGAAGGTTGCGCGGGGCGAGCTGGACGCCGGCGAACGTGAACGCCAGATCGAGACGGCGCGACTTTCGGACGAGCAGCGCCGGGCGATCGAGCATATCACCGGGCCGGAGCGGATCGCGGCCGTTGTCGGTTATGCCGGCGCTGGCAAGTCCACCATGCTCGCGGCCGCGCGCGAGGCGTGGGAGGCCGAAGGCTATCAGGTCCACGGCGCGGCCCTGTCGGGGAAGGCGGCCGAGGGCTTGGAGGAAAGTTCCGGCATCCAGAGCCGCACCCTCGCATCATGGTCCCGCGGTTGGGAGAACGACCGCGGCACGATCGGCCGCGGCGACGTGTTCGTGATCGACGAGGCGGGCATGGTCGGGAGCCGCCAGCTCGCCCGCTTCGTTGGCGAGGCCGAGGCGCGCGGGGCGAAGATCGTCCTTGTAGGCGACCATGAGCAGTTGCAGGCGATCGGGGCCGGCGCACCGTTCCGGGCGATCACGGAGGAAATCGGCCATGCCGAGCTGTCGGAGATTCGCCGGCAGCGCGTGGACTGGCAGCGGGACGCTTCCATTGACTTCGCCACGCACCGGACGGCCGAGGGGCTGGCGGCCTATCGGGATCACGGCAATATCAGCTTTGCCGAGACAGGCGAGGACGCGCGCGGCCAGATCGTGCGGGACTACCTTGCCGATCGCGATGAACGTCCGGACGGCACCCGGGTTGCGATGGCGCATCGCCGGGCCGATGTTCGCGCCATCAATGACGCGATCCGGGCCGAGCTACAGGACCGGGGTGTTTTGGCACGGGGCGAGCTGGCGCGCGTGGCCGACGACAGCCTTGCGCCGGGCGACGTCGCCCATGAGCGGGAAGGGCCGGGCCGGGCGCTGACCTTCCAGACCAATACCGGGCAGAGGGAGTTCGCGCCGGGCGACCGCATCGTGTTCTTGGAGAACAACCGCGACCTTGGCGTGAAAAACGGGATGCTAGGCACGGTCGAGCATGTCGAGGCGGGCCGGATCGTCGCGCAGCTCGACGGCCGGGGCGGCGATAGTGTTTCCGTGCCGATGGGCGACTATCAGGCGATCGACCACGGTTATGCGACGACGATTCACAAAAATCAGGGGGCGACGGTCGATCGCTCCTATGTGATGGCGTCGGGGACGATGGACCGGCATCTAACCTATGTCGCCATGACCCGGCATCGTGACGGGGTGCAGCTCTACGCGGCACAGGACGAGTTCACCAATGCCGGCCGGCTGGTCGAGCA
>JAEZXR010000138.1 GCA_023419605.1 Bacillota bacterium
TCAGAGGCTCATTGTCAAGAGGACCGTGGAATAAATGCGGTACAGTGGTACATTTTTCACTTTTCAAGGTGCATTTTACTTTCTGATAATGCCAGGCAGCGTTTTTCATACGCTACTTTACACTATCCTGTTAATAAAAGTAACAACTGTAATATTGTCCTATTTGCTTATATACCACAATGGTCAGGAAAAAAACAATAATTTCTAATTGAAGTTTCGTACCATTCCTTGCACTCACTCCTCAACCCTCACATTTTCATACAGCCAATCCTCCCGGGAAGCCAGTTTCACCCCCTCAAATCCAATCACCGTATTCCCTGCAATCGTCACATCCTTGCATTTCTTCACATCCAGCAGAAACTCTGCTCCTTTGTACGGTTCGTAAGCAAATGTCTGCTGGATGGTATTATTGACAAACTTCAGCCCCTCCACGAAAAGTGCCGCCAGAATGGCCGGATCAAAGGCCTGGATATGGTTGTTCTCCACCAAAATGTTCCGGTGGTAATGCTCCCCGCCAACTTGCGCCTCCCCCACTTTCGGATTGATATCAATAACCGCCCTTCCCCAGGGTCCATAGCAGCAATCCACAAATCGGTTATTTCGTATGGTCACATCCTTTACCGGACCCGATTCAAACCAGAAATTGCAATCCCCTGTAATAAGGATACCGGCTCCCGCCGAATAAAGGGTATTCTCTTCCACAAGGACCTTCTCCGGCGTTGTAATCAGGAATCCACGGGCACGGTTTTTTCCTGCACAGCAGTTACGAACCACCAGGTCCGGCATACGGCCGGGATTCTCTATGGCATCCCCTACTGCCGCTTCATCAGGAATCGCTTCCGTGAGGACCAGCCGGATGTATTTCTGGTTCACCGGAATCACTTCCTTGATCTCCGCAGAATAGTAGGAAAGAAGGGATTTCCTGTTAACAAAGGCAATTTGGTCGCCCGCAGCATAAATATTGATGCCGAACTGCTGGTAGTGGATGAATTCCACTTCAATGGTATCCGGTGCATAGATCCCCGAGATCAACGTATAAATGCCATGGACATTTAAAGGATCATCCTTCTGGTTTTCAAAAATGCAGTTTTCCACCCGGACCGTACCGGTACAGTTCACAAAATGGGCCCCATCGGAGATGGCGGAGATCAGCCTTCCGGCACCCGGCCGGGGCAGCACCTTCACTCCGTCCAGCGTAATATTATGGGAGAGCTGGCCGATAACACCCATGGAACCCGCATGGTAAATATGAATGTTCTCCAGGGTAACCTCCGAGCTTCCGGTGATAAAAAATCCCGGGTTTAACCGTTTCTCATGGGATATGACCATGAGATTCCCTTTTCCATGGAGCTTGGTGAAAGAACCCTTGAACCGTACAATTCCTTCTCCCATCTCCTCTACAGTGATATCCTCAGGGTTATGAATCCACTCGTCCCCCATTTTATAGGCAGGTGCACAGGTTTTAGGATCGATTTCCAGGAGTGAAAACACCGCAGTACTTTCCCAGGTATCCCTGTAGAAAACAATCGATTCCCTTTCGATGCGGTACGGGTAGTCTTCCTTGGAGATTCGAAGATCGATAAAATCATACCCGGCATTGATAATCTCGCCCTGGCTATAGAAGGGATGCTCATAGTCTATTTTGACATTTCGGATGGTAATATTGCAGGCTCCATCCACTACAAAAGGTAGAATCCGTCCGTGGAATATAAATTCGGAATCATTCCCGTCAATAGTCATATTTTGTATTCCCTGCAAAGGGAAGGCAATCCTTTTTAATCCCTGGTCGTTATTGGATACGAAATAAAACTGTTCAAAGGCCTTGTCAGGCCAGAAATGATACGTTCCCTTCGGGAAGGTCAGTACCGGATTTTCCACCTGCCTGCACTTCTGCAGCGCAGTAAAAACCACCGGGGTCATGTCCAGTGTATCCGGATGGGCTACAAATTCTATAGCATTGATATAATTTTTCATAAGAACCTCCAATTTATCACTCCACATTTTACTATGGAATTTTCCTTTTTCAAGGATACCATCCTGCAGACGCCCCTTCCATGATGAATCATGTCATTTCCTACCGATTTTTTACCTTGGGTTTCGGTAGAAAAACAAAAGAGTGTGAAACAAAACTGTCATTTTGTTTCACACTCTTTACCGTAAAGGGATTATTTATTGTACAAAGAGGTTGTCAAACTCCGAAGTCTGGTATGCCATATGGCAGCCCATAGTCCCGGAAGCATGCGCAGCATCCGTAATGGTGTCCAACAGGGTCGAGTAAACAGACCACCTTGTACCTCGCAAAGGTATCAGCTCCTACATTACATTATTTTCTTTTTCTCCCGCCTTCATGTGTTCCACTAGAATCCATAAGAACCATGAAGCAGTACCTGTGAAATGGCTGCAGCTGGAGCGCCCATAGTTTGGAGATTCGGGAAGTCCAAAATAATAATTGGGCAAAAAAATAGGGATCTGAAGATTTTTTTCCTCATCCGGCAGTGTTTGGGCAAGGACAGTCATGGCGCCTTCCCAATCCCCTGCCACAATCTCCGCCAGCGCCTTGAACATGGATGCATGGCAGTAGACGGAGCCATTCTCCGTAGTCCCCGGAAGCTTCACGCTGATTCTTCCCCATGTAGCATCCCATTCATGGAATTCCGGGTGCAGTAGTCTTGGTCCGAAAGGAGTTTCCAATACCTTCAAGGATTCCTTGATGGCTTGAAGCTTTTCTTTGTCTGCAAATCCACAAAATATAGCCCAGGTCTGCGTATTTAGAAAAATCCGTGGAGGCAGATTTTCACTGCTTCCAAAAGCTTCACCGTCATCTGTAAAACCTGCGTCATACCATTTTCCATTCCAGGCCTTTTCATTGCAGCTGGACTTTAGTTCCTCATAGAGCTTTAAAAATCTCGCTCTGGCAGCGGCGTCTCCTACAGCATCACAGATCGGCAGAACCTGTAAAATTCCATACGCCAACGCCATGGTTGTCCAGGTGGATTCTCCACGGCCCAGCCTTCCGGGACCGTTTACAGGGTCTGTCCAGTCTCCATCCCCCATCAGCACTAGGCCATGTATACCACGCTGGGTGCCCAGATAATCAATGGATTTTACCAGATGGTTATACAACGTATCTTCCCCGCCATCCTTGTAGGGAATCTTCATCTGCAGGAAGTCCTTGTTTTTGCCCCGGCTTACAATAATAGCCCCGCATATGGCAATCCAGGCCGGCCCATCCAGATGTCGAACCAGGCACAACCCCCTGGGTGCAGATCCATCCGTCATATACCATTGCTGGATAAATCCGTCTGACTGCTGAAGCTGTAAGACTTTCACCAGGAGCTCCATGGCCCCTTTGGGATTTAGAAGGCTGTATCCCATGGCATCCTGAAGCTGGTTTCGAACAGGACAGCAATTGGTAATGCGATTGCTGAGGGCAAGGAAGGCCACCTGCTTTTTCCCCCAGTAATTCGCATATCGGTTTATGCTTTCATTGTCCGTTTTTACCCGGAAAGCATTCAACTGTTTTTCCCATTGGCTGTTGATTTCCGCCTTATCTTTCTCTTCAAATCCCGGACTCAGTACCCGGCTTTTGATCTTTTTCGCCTCCTGCACATCCACTGCCGATCCGCTTATAAACCGGACTACAGCAGATTGTCCTGCTTTAAGTTCAAGAACAACCTCCATAGCACCTATTGGCCTCTCCCCTTCGCACAGAGATCCACTGCACATCCTGTTGACCAAGGCTTCCGGCATATCCGTGGTATCCTCGCCGCCAAAGAAGTCTCTTTCACAGCAATCATAGGAGGTGACTGCCCGATCGGCAAAACAGAAGGTTAACTGCTTTTTTGCCAGCGCGGCCTCTTGGTCCTCATATTTTGAATAGTATGGAAAAGCTTCATTGACAATCATCTCCGCATCGCAAAGAAATTGGCATTTCCCCCCCATCACCTCGCTGTGCTCCAGTGAAAATGCCGAAAAGACTGAGCAGGCAATATCACTTTCGCCTTGATTACGGACAGACACTTCCCAGATTTCAAAAGCACCGCTTGCAGGAAGCCTGGCTGTTATTTCAGCCTGCATGTTTCCATAGGAAGAAGCTATGGTGGTGCTGTTAATCCTATGGGTGCAGGAATAATCCGAAATAGGACTCTTTAGCGGGTAATAACCGGGACAAAAGCACTCTCCAGCAGTCCGGTTCAGAATATAAATATACCGGTATCCCCGGTTAATGCTCTTGATCTCTGGCTTCAGGATCATACTCTTTCCCTGTCCGGCTTGGGAAACTTCCATATAATAATCCCCATTAAAGAAATAATTGTTCCATGGACCCTTCGTACGAGGAGTTTTTATGATATATTCATCTCCCATGTCGTTAAAATGACCGTAACTCATGTATGACCCCCTGCTCTTTCTTTATAATATTGCTGGAGAATGTAAAACGCCTGCTTTTTATAACTTTTATCAGCAGAGCAGAGCCCTTTGGTATTATAGTAGTCCTGCAGATAATGCAGTCGCCGTGGACAGCGAAAATCATAGAGAATCCATGGGCTGATGCCCTTCACATAGGAGATTTTCCGCAGGGTTTCGATCTGCTTTCTATATACCTCACCCTGGCAGTCCTCACTGCCCATATCGTTAATAGTCCCTCGATGGCGGGCTTTGGCATCTGCACCGAATTCGGAAATAATGACAGGCTTCTCCGGTGCACTGTTGTTAAAAAGCCGTGGCAGTTTTGAAAAATCCGGAGAATACCAGCCGCAGTATTCATTCACACCGATGACATCCAGATGCTCTATCAGGCGGTCGGTAATTCTTGTATTCACATGGTCAATCATGCAAGCGGCGGAAATCAACCGGGTATTATCCTCTTTCCGGGCACTCCGGGCTAAACGGCTCATAAAGGACAGTCTCTCATCGCTATCGGCATTCTCGTTTCCCACGGACCAGATTATCACACTGGCTCTATTCCGGTCTCTTAGAATCAGCTCCAAAAGCTGATTTTCAGCATCCAGGCAGGTTTGCTCCCGTTCAAAACGGATGGCCCAGTATACAGGAATCTCCTCCCACAGCATAATTCCCAGCTTATCGGCCATCCGGGCAGTTTTTTCGCTGTGTGGATAGTGAGCCAAGCGCATAAAATTACAGCCCAGCTCTTTAGCCAGAGTAAGATTTTCCAGGGTTTCCGCTTCACTTACTGCCTTTCCATTCCCCACACTCTCCTCATGGCAGCTGATACCACACATATATAAAGGTTTACCATTGAGTAAAATGTCCCTCCCGGCAGTTTTAATTTCCCGGAATCCAACGGCCTCAGCTACGCAATCTCCGTGAAAGCACAGCTCTACGTCATACAACTTCGGGTCCTCGGGACTCCAAAGCTGTGGTCGAACACGGATCACCACATTTCCTTTTCCGTCCTGTATTGTAACCTCCGTGCTTACGGCAAGCTCAGGTATCCTTATCGTCACAACTCCATCGTCCACTCCAGCTACTGTCACATCGATCGCAATCTTATTATAACAGCCATCGGGAACCAATCGCACAAAATAGTCTTTAATATATGCCTTAGGCAATCGTATCAGTTCAATATCCCGGTATAAACCGCCATAATTAAACCAGTCATAATTCTCGCAAGGCACATGCTCCGGGCGACGCGTGTTGTCTACCGTAATAAGGATGCGATTATTTTCCTCCAAAAGCCCGGTGACATCCATGAAAAACGGTGTGGAGCCCCCTCGATGCATTCCTGCGAATTTGCCGTTCAGGAATACTCTCGCGACATAATTTGCCGCTCCGATTCTAAGCAGAACTCGTTCCTCCTCCTGCTTTTTATATTTGAAAGTCCGGGTGTATACCACAGTACCTTCATAAAGCTGTAGCCGCTCCGATTGCGTATTCCAGCAGGATGGTATCTGGACGGTAGGCCATTGATCAAAGGAAAAATCGACAGGCAGTTGCATTCCACAGTTATCCACATATTTTTCCGCAAACCAGGTGGCTCTCAGGCAGGTATCATACTGGTCAATTCCATAGTGCCAAAGACCGTTCAGGGACTCCTTAAACCTCCCGCTATCCGCCACCATATCCTTGTAACTCACGTTACCGTTCTCATAGATCGTAGTATAATCAATTTTATGAATATCTCCGACGAAGTTCACCGGATTGCTCTTTACCATTCTCATTCTTCCTTTCCACACCTGTGTATTTTGCGCATTTTATATCTATCCGCTTGCAGAGTCCTCTCCCGGGTTAAGGGATTCATAAAACAGTGCTTTCGATTTCTAAGCAGACCCTTCTCGGGTATCAGGCTTTACACGCTAATCCACGATTTCCACACTGTCAAAAATTCTACCCTCCGTAAAGTAAATCGCTACGGTATGCTCTCCTTTGTCAAGTCCGTACAGTGAAAATATCGACCGCCTGAAACCTTCTCTCAGGCAGACATTGTTCTTATCCTGATATTCTCTTCCATCCACGACAGCCTTTATAAAGCCACTTCTCTTTTCCGCCTGCCCCAGGATATGAAAACCCGTCCCAGTAAAGGTAAACCTGCAAACAGCCCCTCTACCCGCCTTTCTTGCATGCCGGAAATAATGCCTGTAGTTCCCTTTTAACAATTCCCAACTGCCTGTAAACTCTATTTTATCGTCAACCACGCCGATTTGTTGACAATGAGGAGTATATCCTTCGATTTCCATGATCTCTATAGCATAAAACTCTGCCTTATGATAGCCGGACCCTATAGCTGCCTGTCCCGAGGGGATCTGTCCGTTTGTTACACAGGTCAATTCCATCTCATTTAAATAAAGAGAAATATTGCAATCTGTAAAATCCAGCTGGAGTGAAAAAAGAACGGCAGCGTCAAATCCTTCGATTTTCCCCTGTGCCAGTGTATCCGCACCCAAATTCAATTCCCACTGCCCATTTGCAAACACCCGGCAATAGTATCCACCCGGATATGAAACATCCCTTTCACAATAGTTAACCCGTCCCGCAAGCAATATATAATTCTCTTCTTGTGTTTCAAAGCAAGCCTTCACCCGCACACTATAGTTTGTAAGAGTCGTCGCACCAAAGAGGGAATAGGGCTCCGGTGTACTTCGATACGTCCAGTTTTCCGGCTTTTGATTCTTCTCCAGTTGTTGCAGCAGCCGGCGTTCTCCACCTTCCCCACACAGGGTGAAGGCTCCTGCCTGGTCTAGAAAATAGGGGGGCTGATGCGTAGGAATTTCCGAAAAATTATATCGCAGTGGAAGTGGGAAAGCCACTGTAGAAAGCTTTAGGGGTTGCTTAGGTGTAATAGGCTCTTCACCGGAGGTCGAGATTGTTACGATACTATTGGGTGGAATTTTTATTGTATTCCCGTCGATAACGTCAAGGTCCCTCTCCATTCTCCGGTATTCCGTGGTTACAAAGGCTTCTGCCTTCCTACCCTCCAATGTACTGCAGATGTGAAGTTCATACTCCTTACATTCTGTTGACCTGTTTACAAAAACCATACTGAAGTCCTTTTCATCCGGAGATAAAAAGGTACAAACGGCACTGGCATCATCATAGCAGCATCCCGCATCCAGGTAACGGTAGCCCGGCTGCACGAAATGGGTAATGTGAGCGACGCCCCACAGGCCTGCCGTTACTTCATAGGCACCGGACCAGGGGGTATTGCAAACGAGAATGCTCTTCCATCCGAAGGGGGTAGTTTCATACTGGGCTTCTACAATGGGATGAAGCTCATATTTCACCATTTTCCCATCGGGATACATCCGCAGCATCCGGTATGCCACTTCCAGCACCCCGGCACCAAAATCATGCCGGTAGGGCGCCAGATCCTCCGATAGCCACAGAGGCAGACCCAGGGATTTTGCCACCTCGGTGCTGAAGGATTTGTAATGGATTCCCATGGCGTCCAAACTGTCCCGCAAGGGTTGGCAGAGGGCGGCCATATCCGCAATGCGCCAATCCTTGTCATGGTCCGCCGCAATAATTTTCACTTTCTCAAAACCGTTTCGGTCCAATCCGGGCCGAAGGACATAGGTAGTCCAGATGGGGTCAAAATCCCCTTCGTTAATATCGGGTCCGATATAGTCAAATTCCAGCCCGTATTTTTCCCTGGCTCCTTTTAAAAAATTGATATAATAGAGCAGCTTTTGGTCGTAATCCTTTATCCATCGGGGCGTTCCCCACCGAAGGGCATCCAGCATAATCTCCGGATTTCTTTTTTTCGCCGCTGCCGCCATTTCCAGGCCCACTCCCCGGGTAATGTCAAAATCCTCCTGACTTTGCATGTGGGAGGGCTCCGTACCGCAGGAGGAATTCACGTCGGAGCCGATTTCCACCTTCAGGTGCTGCAGACTGGCTCCGTATCCCGGCTTGAACAGCAGATCAAGAATCTCCTCCCGGATATTTTCCTCATAGTCAAAGAGCAGCTTGGACATGCCGTTGCTGGTAATACCACCAATTCCTTCAAAAGTAAAACCTGCGTCTCTCAGATCGATTTTAATCGTCCTCATACCACTTCTCCTAATTCCATCCTAAATTGTAAGGGGCGGTTTTTCAGCCCGCCCCCCGATTCTTCCATCATCTCCATGATTCCAGGTTTATTCTATGCCCCAGAGCTTATGCATTTTATGCAGTTCTACCTCATACTTTTCATTAATGGTATTCATGCCTGCATTCACCAGCGCCGATACCATCTCGTCATACCTGGCGTCAAAATTCTGAGGTGCTGCTGTAATGGCCTGAACCAGCTTCTCCTGGATAATCTCTCTGCATCGGGTGATGGTGGCTGTTATCTCAGGATTTCCAAAAGGATTATTACCAATGCTGGCATACTTAGGCTGTGGAAATTCCGTCTTAAACAGATCTTTCCAAATGGTGGCATTATATTTTGAAAGAACTTCTTTTTCCGCATTGCTGTAAGTGCTGGTGATAGTTTCCGGCGTAACGGGCTTATAATAACCTCCCTTGGAATCCTTAATACCCTCCTGGTAAAAAGGCATGAGCCCGGAAAACAGTTGGAAGCCCTGGCTTGCTATATAGGTAGGATCGGAAGCCAGCTTTTGAGCCACCTCCGGAACCCGAACCCGACGTCCGTTTTCCACTTTATAGTGAACGTTTTCCAAGCCCCAGTCCAGCAAATACTGTCCTTCATCGGAGCAATAGAAGTCGGCAAACTGAATATACGCTTCAGGATTTTTGCAGGCAGTTGTCAACATCAGCCCGCCCCAATTCAGATTTCGTCCATATGCATTCCAATAAATGGCGGATTCCTGCTGCTCATTTACGGTAACAGGGAAATAGCCGTAAGTTCTCCATTCCTTGCCATCTTTTTTCAAAGAAGTAGTTGCAGGCTGATAGGTCCCCAAGGTGTTAACTGTACCAAGTACACGACCGGAAGCAATCTTCTCCAGGTACTGGTCTTTTTTCTGTACAAAAGAATCCTTATCTAAAAGTCCTTCGTTCCACATTTTATTATACCAGCGGTACACTTCTTTATTTTCCGGCCGCAGCTGGACAAAAGAAGTTTTTCCGGTGTTGGCATCAATATAGAAATCTCCGTTATCCGGCGCTCCCGTAGCAAAAGTAGCCGGATTGGTAACGCTGAACACAAAATTCCAGTAGGTCTCACACAGCAGCGATATTCCAAGTGTCGGCTTTCCATCAATGGTTGGGTATTTCTTCATGTAATCACGGATCACATTTTCATAATCCGTAAGAGTTCGTATTTTAGGGTAGCCTGCTTCCTTCACTGCTTCCAATTGCAAAGCATAAGGCTGGCTGACCATCCCTACAGGAGATTTTTCAAAGGTAGTCCTTCCCAAGGTATAAATTTTAGGATCGCCGGGACTTTTTTTAAGATTTATCAATGTATCCCGATTGTTGTAGGAAAACATTTTCTTAATGTTAGGACCATACTTATCGATAAGATCATCCATAGGCCGGAGCATCCCCATATCATAGAATACCGTATTATCGTCCGTTTGCTCCACCAAATCCGGCCACTGCCGACTGGAAGCCAGCACCGCCAATCGTGCATTGTAGTCGGGAAAAGCTTCCAATTCGATTCTTACATTGGTTTGCTTCTGCCATTCTTTACCGATAGGAGAATCCCAATCGAATGGTTTTGCGTTTTTTGTCACACCTTTCAGTACCACCAGCTCAGCAGGCTTTTTAGCGCCTTCTATCGTCGGTGCGGGGGTGGCTCCCTTTTCTCCGGCCTCCCCTTTTCCGCTGCAGCCTACCAATCCAGAAGACAGCAGGGTCAGGGACAACAATAAACATCCAACTTTTTTCGCTACCATAATACTCCTCCATCTTTCATCTTTCTTGTTGTTTTTATTGCTATGGAGTAATAAAAATAGCATATGCATCTACTATTCTTTCACTCCAGATTTTATAACACCTTAACTTTTTACCGCTCCCAGGGTAACACCCTTCACAAAAAACTTTTGAATAAAAGGATATACACAAACAATGGGCAACGTGACAATAATGGTAATAGCCATTTTAATGGATTCCGGCGATACCCGGGCAGCACTTTCGGAACCCGCCAGCACATCCTCCATAATACTGTCGGTTTGAGACTCCCGGAGAATCTTCATCAGTTCATATTGTAACGTCGTCAGGGAGCGGTCGAAAAAGTTGTACATATAAGTATCAAACCATGCATTCCATTGACCTACAGCACAATAAAGACCAATGGTTGCCAGGGCTGGTGTGCAAAGGGGCAGGATCACCCTGAAAAAAATGGTCAGATCGTTAGCACCATCCACAATAGCCGCCTCCTCCAAGGCTCCGGGAATTCCTTCAATAAAGGAGCGAAGGATAAATACATTCCAGGCCGATAACAGCATGGGGAAAATGTACACCCAAAAGCTGTTGCTCAGTTTCAAATTCATAATCAGCAGATAGTCCGGGATCAAGCCTCCCCCTACATACATTGTGATAATCACCAGTACCGAAAAAAACTTCCGGGCTATAAAATCCCTACGGCTCAGGGTATACGCCAGCATAGTACTGCAAATCAGGCTAAAGCCGGTTCCCAGGACGGTGCGCAGTACCGAATTTTTGAGGCCTGTGAGCAAAAATTTATTTTGCAGCACATAAAGATAGTTCTGCAAGGTAAATTTCCGCGGGAAAATATAGATTCCGCCTTTTACTGTATCAATATAGTCATTGAGGGAAAGAGCCAAAACATTTAAAAAGGGATAAACCGTTACTACTGCAATCAGGAAAGAAAGGATATACACTACCGTATCAATGAGTATATTGCCTCCGTTCCGGACTTTGCCATTCTTTTTTATATTCATTCCCTTATCTCCTCCCTTAGTAGATTCCCGTTTCACCCAACCTGCGGGAAACGGTATTCGCTATCAGCAACAATATGATGCTAACCACCGATTTAAACACTCCAACGGCAGTACCGAAGGAAAAGCGGAACATCTCAATTCCGTATTGCAGTGCATAGAGATCGAGCACTTCCGAATATTCCTTCACCATGGGATTGCTGAACAGCATCTGCTTTTCGAAGCCGATATTCACAATATTTCCAATGGCCATAATCAGGAGAATCACCATGGTAGGCCGGATACCCTGCAAAGTGATGTGCCAGATTCTGCGCAGCCTCCCTGCTCCATCTATATCTGCTGCTTCATACAATGTAGGATCTATAGAACTAATTGCAGAAAGATAAATAATAGATTTCCAGCCCATTTCCTTCCATACATCACTAAAAGTAACCACCCACCAGAAATACTTGCCCACCCCTGTAAACTGGATGCTGGTGTCGATAACTCCCAATTTCAGCAAAAGGGCATTGACAGTCCCGTCACTGGCCAGCATCTTGGAAGCTAACCCTACAACTACAATCCATGACACGAAGTGCGGCAAATAGGATAAAGTCTGTACGCTCCTTTTAAAATGCTTGTTTCCTATTTCATTGATCAGAAGTGCCAGGATAATGGGCATGGGAAATCCCAATACAAGGTTCAAAAGGCTCATTCCCAGCGTGTTCCGCATAACCTGGTAAAATTTCGCATCTGCAAATACCGCTTTAAAATGCTTTAGCCCTACCCAGGCCTGTTCAAAAAATCCCTTTTCTATTTTATAATCCTGAAAAGCAATCGACCATCCCCAGAGCGGTATATATTTAAAAACCACAAACCATAGGATGAAAGGGATTGACATTAAAAACAGATATCTTTGGTTCCATATCCTCCTGCTAAGCTTTACAATTTCTGTCATCCATTTTGTCCTCCATTCATTTTCCTGTCTTCCTTTAGCAATTCCATGTCCTCTCGATGACCTTTTTTCGGAGGTTTCTCTTCCTTCCCTTCATGTTTTCATTATAGCGCAGGATACCTCTTTGCAGGTAGAGAAAAAATAAAGAAAAAAACCAGTAAATTTTACAGATTTACATCCTGGTTTCTCTATGCTACAATAAATTTAAAGATTCCTCTGCTCTTCCGGTCAACAGTCATTATTTTCCTGTTTTTGATGCTTTTTTTTGTGCTGTGATTTCCTTTTTTGCTCATGTTCATATTTCATAAAGAAATGGTGGTATTCATTATGAAAAATCTTCTTGAAATTTTTTCCAATATGGGAATCGGCAAAAAACTTTATTTATCCTATCTGCTTGTAGTGCTGATCCCCATTTCCATTATCGGACTGATGCTGATCCATCAGATTTCCAACAGCACCCAAAAAGGTATCATCGAGAATGCTACCAGCACTGCAACCCAGCTTTCACGCAGACTTTCCGATGTTTTCCAAAAGAGTACTATTATTATCGACAGCCTGATTCTGGATGATACCTTAAAGCGGATTGCGGTTTCCTCCTATAATTCCAATTATGACTTCATACAGCTTTACAATAGCTATAACCGCATCGCTCTGTTCAAAAGCGTAACACCGGAAATCAGTGAAATAAAGGTTTTCTTATCCAATCCTCACATGATGGAAAATGGCGAATTAGTCCAGTTGACGCCGGAACTGAAGGCCAGCGACTGGTTCCCAAGCGTTTCCAACAGTCCTGGAAAGATCTGCCTTGAATACAGGCCCATTCCCAGAGTGTTCCTCAACAAGTCCCAGCATCTGCTGTTGACCTACTATTTGGATGACCGGCACAACGGAACGGAAATGCTGATCGTTCTGGCCATTAATCCTGCCGCTATCGCCCAGGTAATCGGTAACTCCAGTTATCCAGCCATGATTGTGGATAAAAACAATAAGATCCTTTTTTCCACCGACGAGTTCATGATCGGGCAAAACTACGACAGCAGCACCACCGGAAAGGAGCGTTCCGTCCGGTACGGATCGCAAGAGTATTTCAGCATCCAGCTGCCGATTGAAATCAAGGACAGCAGGGATCCTCTTTATCTCTATACGCTGGTCCCCCTGAACGAGATGAGCCGGACAGTAAACAGCTCTTTGATCACCGGTTTTACGGCTATTATGGCCTGCCTTCTGCTTGCGGTTATTTTGATCATCATTTTCGCCCGCAGCCTGTCCTACCGGATCCGAAAACTAAGGGATTATACCGCCCAAGTGGCAGAGGGCAACCTGGAGCTTCAAAGTGATCTCTCCGGCCTCGATGAGATTGGACAACTGGCGGAGGATCTTTCGGAAATGTCCAATTGCATCAAACAGTTAATGCAGGATAATGAGGAATACCTGCTGCGGCAGAACGCGCTGCAAATCCAGCATAAAAATGCTCAGCTCCGCATGCTCGCCAACCAGATCAATCCCCATTTTCTGTTTAATACCCTGGATACCATCCGGATGAATGTGCTCCGGGAAAAGGATACCCGGACGGCGGAAGCTATCCAGATCCTGGCAGATATTCTTCGCGCCAGTCTGGAAACGGTGAATAAGCCCATCCCCCTTTATGCGGAGCTGAAAACCGCCGAAAATTATCTGAACCTGATAAAATTCCGTTTTGGCAGCCAATTTGACTTTTCCATTGTGTGCCAGGATGTGGACAAAAACCTGCCGGTTCTTCCATTTATCCTGCAGCCCTTGGTGGAAAATGCCGTCATTCATGGTTTGGGGGATTGTGCAGGAGAAGGCCGGATTGACATCTCCGTCTGCTATGCACCGGATGCCCCCCAGGATGTACTGCTGTCCATCCGGGACAACGGAGCCGGAATGAGGGTGGAAACGCTGAACTCCATCCGGACCGCCCTCCTCTCTCCCCCCTACGAGGAGGACGGCAAGCACATCGGCATCCCCAATGTACACAAACGGCTGCTGCTGTATTATGGAAGTGCCTACGGGCTCTCTATTTCCAGCG
This sequence comes from Bacillota bacterium, assembly GCA_023419605.1. GTDB lineage: Bacteria > Bacillota > Clostridia > Acetivibrionales > JAEZXR01 > JAEZXR01. Next base: position 14,288 of record JAEZXR010000138.1, read on the forward strand.
TTTCGGGAAAAGGAACCGTGATTACTGCGCGTATTATGGGAGGATAAATTCATGTATAAAGTATTGATTGTAGACGATGAATATAGCATTCGAGAAGGGCTCACCCATCTGATCCGCTGGGGGAACCTGGGTTTCTCCATTTGCGGCTCTGCCGGTGATGGGAATACCGCCCTGGAAATAATTGAGGCTGAGCGTCCTCACCTGGTACTGCTGGACGTGAAAATGCCAGTGATGGATGGCATTACCCTGATGGATACGTTAAAAAAGAAAGACATCCACTGCAAGATTATTGTTATCTCCGGCTATTCGGAATTTGAGTATGCCCGCAAGGCTCTGGAAATCGGTGCTAAAACCTACATGCTCAAGCCAGTGAGGGCCGAGGAGCTGGCTCTCCAGGTGACCTTTGTCAGAGAAGAACTGCAGCGGGAGGAAGAGCTTTCCAAACGGATGGGCTTTGACCTGGAAAATGCTTCCGAGAATGTGGCTATCAACCTCCTAACCGGTAACTCCTCTCAAATTGTGGAGAAACTAAATGCAGAATGGCATTTCAAACTTCCCTGGAAAAGCTACCAGATCGTAGCAACCACCCGTGACAATCCTGCGAGTTCGCAGGACCCCATTCGGGAGGTATTCCTGCAATTCTGCAGACAGCATCTTTACTGTCTTGCCTTTACCTATGGCCAATATGTAGGCATGCTCTGCGGCCATGGATACCTTGACAGTGCTAAAGAGGCACTTTACGAAAGAATTGCCATTGACATCAACAGGGTATCCTCAAAACACCATACCTTAGTCGCCGGACATACGGTGGATACTCACCGGAACCTACTGGAAAGCTTTATGAAAATAGAAAATGTTTTAAAAAGTGATTTCCTGTTTAAAAATACCCTCTATGTCATTTTGGAAACCCACACAAACAAAACGCTATCCAATGCCCCCTTACTCAACGATGCTACTTTTATGGGTCTGGCAGATTCCATTAAAAGAGGCGATCCTCAAAAACTGGAACGTATCCTTGAAAACCTCCGTGATGGGTTTGTAAGGAATCTATGGAACGAAGAAAAGATAAAAAATACCTACTGTGAGCTCCTGCATCAATTAAACAGTTCTTACAGCTTCATCCGGCAGGAGCTTTCAAAGGATATTCAAAATACGTACCTGGAGATTCACCGGATTAATAATATCAGCAGTCTCCACGGTTTTATAAAATATAAGCTCCAGAGCCTTGCCCTCACCTTGTCCGAGCGCCCCACAGGTAATGAAGTTTCAGAGGTGGTGCGTTATATCGATGGGAATTTTACCTGCAGCGGCCTCTCTTTAAAGCTGCTTGCCGAAAAGTTCTGGTACCACCCTACCTATTTGGGCGTCCTTTTGAAAAAGCATCTTGGGAAAAGCTTTAACCAATATCTGTTGGACCTCCGTCTAGGGTACGCAAAAGAGCTTTTGGAAAAAGGGGATAAGCCATCAACTGCAGCTGAAAAAGCAGGATTTACCGATACGGAATATTTCAGAAAACTATTCAAAAAAACAACAGGAGCCTCTCCCCAGAAGTTTAGAAAACGATGGTAACTTTCATGATAGATCCTGTCATTTCCTACCGATTTTTCACCTTGGCTTTACCGTGCCAATGAAAAAAGAATGTGAAACAAAGCTGTCACTTTGTTTCACATTCTTTACTGTAGTAAGCTGCTATTTATTGTACAAAGAGGTTGTCAAACTCCGAAGTCTGGTACGGCGTATAGCAGCCTACGGTACCCGAGGCAAGAGCGGCATCGGCAGCGGTACCCAGAAGCGTATCGTTTACATAGAAGCTTAAATTGCCGCCATTGGCTACAATTCTGAATTTATAGGTATTTCCGGCTGTGAGATTATAAGAATAATTAGTATACGTTGATACTCCCCCCACTACTTTATAGAACCGGATACTGGAAGCGTCCCACATCCGCAGTGCATAGTAGTTGTTGGTATCCTTGAAACGGAATACAATGGTGCCATAGGTCTTTACATCGGCAGCAACGGTGTAATCCGTCCAGTTCATTCCTTCCGTATAGTAAGCGAAGTGGTAGCCGGTTGCATTGGACTGGGCATACTTTCCGTTTGTTATGGCCCATGTTCCACTGGTGGTAGTTAAACCTTCTGCGACTCCATCGCTGAAAGTCTCGTTCACCAGCATGGGCGTTGGCGAAACCACAAGTAGGTTATCAAACTCGGAGGTTTGATATGCCGTATAACAGCCGACGGTTCCGGAGCCATGGGCAGAGTCGGTTACAGTACCCAGCAGCGTATCATTTACATACAGGCTGAATTGGTTTCCGTTTGCCACCACTTTCAATTTATAGGTATTTCCGGCTGTAAAGCTATAGCTATAGTTGGTATAGGTGGAAGTTCCGCCCACGACTTTGTAGAACCGGATGTTGGAAGCATCCCACATTCGCAGTGCATAGTAGTTGTTGGTATCCTTGAAACGGAACAGTAACGTACCATAGGTTTTTACATCAGCACTCACCGTGTAGTTGACCCAGCTTGATCCATCCGCATAGTAGGAAAAGTGATAGCCTGTCGCGTTGGTCTGGGTGTACTTTCCACCGGCAGCAGACCAGGTTCCGCTGGTAGTGGTAAAGCCGTCGGCTACACCATCGGTGAAGTTCTCATTCAAAAGCACCGGGTTATTCACGTACAGGTTATCAAACTCCGAGGTCTGGTATCCTGTATAGCAGCCTACGGTACCGGAGGCATGGGTGGAATCCGTAACGGTTCCCAGCAGGGTGTCATTCACATAGAAGCTGAAGCTGTTACCGATGGCGGCGATTTTGAGCCTGTAACTGGTACCGGGCGTAAAGGTATAGGCGTAATTCGTATAGGTCGCTGTTCCTCCGACTACCTTGTAGAACCGGATGTTGGAGGCGTCCCACATCCGCAGGGCGTAGTAGTTGTTGGTATCCTTGAAACGGAACAATAATGCACCGTAGGTTTTCACGTCGGCGCTGTATGTATAATCCGTCCAATTGGAGCCGCCGGCATAAGTAGCGAAGCTGTATCCGGACCCATTGGACTGCACATATTTGCCGCCGGCTGCCAACCAGGTTCCACCGGAGATATTGAAGCCATCGGCAACACCGTCGCTGAAATCCTCATCCAGCAGGGTATTGGCAGTACTGTTGGGAAGCGGTGTCGGCGTAGGCAAAACCACTACCGTATCGTTCTCCATAAGCAGGGTATCCAGCCCGGCATCTGCATATTTTACAGCAGCGCTGGTCTGGTTATTCCTTACAATGGTGTCTTCCGCATAGGGTACGAGATCGATGGTGGAGGTAATCCCCCGGTTATTTTCCATCAGGTTGTACGGCATGAGCCGGGTAGAAGGATTATCCAGGTGCAGCCGTTCCATCATACGCATACCGGTAACGGTGTTTTTAGTGATGGAGTTTGCAAATACCAGATAGGATTGTCTCGGGTTGGTTACGGTCCCATATCCTGTATAGAATCTGTAGTCCAGGTCCGCAGAAGGCCCTGTGGTATTTTTTACAATGTTATAGTAGGAAGGATGATACCCGGTGGCTCTGCCCATATCCAGTCCGGATATGCAGGCTCCGCCCTCCGCTGTCTGGTTTCCATCCACCGTATTGGCCAGACAGTTTCCCCAGAGCCGGATGGGAATCCCCTTGTTATGAGAAGCCGTATTATTCGCCACGATATTTTTTGTATGGAAGCGCGTTACGGTGAATTTGGAAGTGGTGTCAGGAATTATTTTCCACGCACCCTCTACCGTCAGTGTTGTACCTGTATTGGACAGGACCTTTTTGTACTGCCCTACTCCTTTTCCATAGGTAATGAGAACATAGGAATTTTTAAAGAGGTCGGCAGTCCATGCAGTGCCGCTGGCCGAAATGGTGTTGGATGTAGCGGATGCCGCATTTCCAAAATACATAAAGGGGTAGTTGAGGTCTGCAATGGAATCAAAGATGATGATTTCCCCGTCGTTAGTGGGAGCAATCTCATCTCCGACATACTGAATATCGTTTTCTGCGAAATAGTTCATTTCATTGCTGTGGTAGCCGGGATCCGTAAAACCGGTGCCTACATTGACGGTGATTCCCCTGTGGGCAACTCGTTTCCCATCTGCATTCCTGCCGTCAATCGTATTCCCTTTGACGATGTTGTTATAGGAGCAGGTTAAAGCCACCGGCGTCCAGTCCCGGCAGTAAATCATATTATTGGATACCTTGCTTAGAGTCGCAGCATCCAGGTTTATGCTGTTTCCTGCATTGAAGGTATTGTTTTCAATGAGGATTCTCTTGGTTTCCAACGGTCCTCCCTGAATCATGATGCCGCCGAAATATCCTTTATTCCCCGTAGCGGGATACCAGTTGTCCACATAGTTATTCCGGAAGACAACATCGGTGGCACCATTATTAATAACGACACCCCTGTCGATACTGACACTTCCCACGATCTTCAGCCCCTCTACCGAAACCCGGGTTTCGATATTCATCATTTCAGGGCCTGTGCTTCCGGGAGTTCCTCCGATCGCTGTCCCATCGATATACTTAATGATGGATTTGTAGTTGCCGGAAGCATCGGTTCCCTCTCCCTTCAACACGATGTCATGTTTCAGGTAAAGAGTGCTGTCAATGATATACTGTCCTGCAGGAACTAAAACAGTTCCGCCTCCCGCATTTACAGCCGCATCAACGGCACTTTGGATGGCCGTAGTGTCCGCTGCGGAGTCATTGGGAACAGCCCCATAGCTGGTGATATTGAAGGTATCGGAGGGGGTGGGCGCGTTGACTACGCTGAGGGAGAATACCTTGCCCCAACCATAGGCACCGCCGTGGCCGTTGTTCACCCATACTTCATAGTTGGCATTGGGCAAGCTTTGAGGCAGGTCAAAGACCAATTCATATTGGTTGACGGACTTTAAGGCCATGGCATAATAGCTGGAACCGTTTTTCAGGTATACATGTCCATCCGTCAAAGCAGTACTATTGTTATAGGAGAGGTTTTTACCGATAACGGTCACTTCTCTGCTTTTCGCCACGTTTACTACATCGGGAAAAACATGATATACTTCCGTCCTGTTTGCCAGCAGTGGATTGCTGAGTCCTCCTGCATTGTTCGCCCACAGGATGTATTCTCCGTATGCAGTATTGGCAGGAATCACACCGCTAATGGCGTTGGCGGATCTCTTCAATACTGTTACATCGGTGGCCGGTGTTTGGGTAATGCTGCTTTCATCGAGATTGATGCCAATGATGCTGTCGATCCGGCTGAAATCCGTATCCGGCAAACGGTACAGCTTCATACTGTTCTGGTCGAAGTTCTCTCCGATTAACTGCACCGTTTCATTAGGTCCTGCCGGATTTGGTGTCGCCTCAAAAATGACCGGCACGCCGGCTGCATGAACGGAAGAAATGCCGCTGAACATGCTCAGTACCAGAGCAAGAGACACGGCAAGGGCAAAGATTTTTTTACATTTGTACACAATACTACCTCCTCAATTTTACTTTTCCCTTTACATTTTATACCTGTATATAGATAGAACCTGGACGGCCTTTATTCCCTCCTTTCATAGAGGAATGTTCTGTTAAGAATTTACAGATATCCAACTTTAAGCCTTATAATTTCCAGTGGTAAAAATGCCGGTTTTTGGGGCAGTTTTGCCACTGGGTAAATTCAAATCTAAAGTTGGATATCTATATCAGGCTCATTTTTAAAAATTCTGTCTATTTTTGTCTAAAAACTCCCCCGACAAAAAAATCCTATCGTAACTTTTCGTAAATTACCATGATATTTCTTTACCTTTTCTATCTGCTTTTTACTATTTCAAGCCCTTCATAAAAAAAGAGACCTTTTACGGTCTCCTTTCCATTATCCCAAGTATTCTTTTGGGCTTTTCCCCGTTACTTTCTTAAAGGCCCGGCTGAAATGCTCCGGAGTGGCATAGCCTACTTTTTCAGCAATCTCATATACCTTTAATTCCGTATTTTTCATATAATTCATCGCTACCTTTATACGTACATTGGTCAGGTACTCAACAAAATTCATTCCCACCACCCGGGTAAAGGTACGGCTCAAATAACTGGGACTAACCCCCAGCGCCTCCGCCAATTCCGTCAGGGATATATTATCCTGGTAACGCTTGTGAATGAAATTTTTTGCCTTATTGATTAACTGACTCCCTTCACCAGCCGCAGAACCGATCTGTGTTAAAACTCTCTCCAGCCAGCCGTTTAATTCCGCCAGGGTGCCGTAATCCTTCAGGTATCCCCTGTACTCCTCCAGTATGCTCGAAAGGAGTTCAGAAATATGGTTCTGTTCCGCAAAATCCAGGAGCAGGTAATAATACTTTCCGAACAAATTTTTAACGCCGTCAATCTGCTGGGGAAGGATGTCCTTGTCTATAATCTGCAGTGCATTGATTTCTTTCATCATCCGTTCCGAATCCTTGGACCTCAGCAGTTCCTTCAAATGATCCAGGCGTTCCGGCAGCAGGAGCTGCGATGCACCTGACCGGGCAGGCAGCTTTATATAGCTGACCAGCCTTCCTTTTCCATTGACAAAACTGTACTCCTTTGCCTCCAATGCCTGCCGGTACAGCTTCCGCAAACTCTTGAAGCCACTCCCGACTTCACTGATTCCGGCCGCCGTATTAACAGCAAAGCAGCTGTTGATTCCCTTCTGAATCTCCTGATAAATCCGTACCGTCTTTTCTTCCAGGGTTACTTCGCTGGTGATACCGTCGAAGCTGAAAATAATGACATACTGCCCCGGTGAGTTCCGGAAAGCATCTCCCAGTTGGTGGATTCCAAGAATCTCTTCGATGACATTTAAGATGGCAAAGTTCAGCAGTTCCCTGCTATCCTTCCAGAGATTGGTCTCCAGCCGGATATAATCATCAATCTCCACCAGCATTACTTTTTTTCTTCCTGGACCGATTTTGATGTCAAACTCCTGAAACTCCTGCATTTTCCGGTCATCTACGGGTACTTCCCCCCAGATGGCTTCCTTCAGCAGCTGCTCCCGGATGGCCCATTTATTCTGATGGAAAAGCTGCTTCATCCGCTGGTTGTTCAGCTTCACTTCCTGTTCCAGGCGCTTCTGCTCTTCCGCTTCCCGTGCCTTCTCCTTGTCTTCGAAAATCTTCTCTCCAATGCCTTTTAATACCCCTGTAACCTGCCCGGAAGTCATTTCCGCTTTTAAGAGATACTCTTCCGCCCCCAGCTTAAAAGCCTCACTCACCATACCGAATTCGTCATAGGCGCTTACTACCACAATCCGAAGGGACGGGTAGAGGGATCGGGCTCTGCGGATCAGCTCCAGACCATCCATCACCGGCATCTTCAAATCCGTCAACAGGATATCCACCCGTTGGGACTCCAGTACCTTCAATGCCTCCAACCCGTTGTAGGAGTCACCGACGACCCGGTACCCATTAGCTTCCCAATCAATGATTGATTTCAGCATATCCCGGATGAAAGGCTCATCATCTACCAGCAATACCGTAAGAACTTCCTTTGAGCTAGCCATTTACCGCACCTCCCAATTCCGGCAAACTGATTTCCATAAGGGAGAATTCCCCTGGAACACTTTGAATCCGGATTCCATAATCCGCTCCATATTGATACCGGATTCGGTCATGAATATTTTTTATACCTACGTGCACTCTGGGAATCTCTTCTAACTGGTATTTGCTGTCAAAAACATTATTGATCTGTTCTTCCGTCATCCCCACCCCGTTGTCCCAGACTTCAAAGCAGATTTTGCCCGCCCTCTCATAGGCCTTTACCTTAATGAGGGCCATACATCCTTCCTGATTCAGCCTTTCGCTCAGGCCATGGCTGATAGAGTTCTCTACCAGGGGCTGCAGGAGCATCCCCGGAACTTTTACCTTTTGAATTGCTTCGTCAATATCATATTCCACCTGTATGCGGTTTTTATACCGTATTTGCTGAATATAGATATAATCCTTCAGATTTCCGATCTCCTCCGATATGGGAATCAGCATATCCGCTTTATTGATGGTGTTGCGCAGCAGTCTGCTGAGAACCATGATCATTTCCGCTACATTATCCGCTTTTTGCAAACTGGCGGTAAACCGGATGGAGCTGAGGGTATTGTAAAGAAAATGGGGATTGACCTGGTATTGTAACGATTTGATCTGTGCTTTTCTCTTTTGCTTTTCTTCTTCCACTACGGCCTGAAACAGAGCCTTCAAATCGCCTACCATGGTATTAAATCCGGAGCAAATCATACCGATTTCATCCTTGGTATTCACCGGAACTGTAACGTCAAAATCCTTCTCACCCACCCTCCGCATGGCCAGCATCAATTGCTTGATGGGCTTTGAGATGGTCCTGGCACTTACCATGGAAATGGATAGAATCACCAAAAGACAGATTCCCGAAAGTGCCAGCGTCATCCAGCGAATACTGCGTATCTCCTCTATAAAGTAGAAATAGGGAATCGCCTGCACTACTTTCCAGCCTGTAACCGGTGAGGTATAGAAGGTGATCATCATTTCCTCGTTCCCCATCTTTTCCCGGAAATAGCCTTTGCTCTCATTCAAAATCCGGGAAGAAAAGGAATACCGGTTCAGATCACTGAAATAGTCTTCCTTGTTCTGGGAGATAACCTTTCCCTCCGCATCGGTGATGACTGTAGCTGCATAGGGGGTTTCAACCAGATTCTGATAGATATCCAGAAAGATATTATTGTTTAATACAAGAACGAAAACACCCTTACTTTCAAAGTCTTTTTTATAGGAGATGTCTCTCACCACCCGGCCCACTAGAAAGGCCCGGCTGGAACTGCTGATGGTATTGGGATTTGGAACATTTCCCGCCCATACGCTTTCTCCATTCCCCTTAACAATGGTTTTAAACCATTCATTTTCTTTCAACTGCTGCCATTCCGGCACATACCCCTTGTAAGCATATCCGTACTCTTTATTGGTAAGCAGGACCACACTATCGATGTCCCCGTCCTTAAAAAATGCCGACTCAAAGAGCTTATCGATCTCCTGGGCCGATTCGTAGGATTCTACCGATTTATTCACCAGGTCCATGTCATCCATGAACTTGGATATCTTATCTCCCGCAAAAAACTGGTCCATGTATTTCGCAGCCTTCTGATACTTTACTTCCACATTTCGATTGATCTGCTCCAGCGTGGAGAGAGAGGATCGATTGAGTTTCTCCTGCAAGGCACGGGCAGAAATAGAGTAGGCAAAAAAACCTATGGCCAGGGTTGGCAGCAGCGATAGTGCAATAATAAGAACAACCAGCTTATTCTGAATGTGTCGCATGGATTTTCCCCCACCCCTATTTAATCTGAGGCAAAATATCTTTCATCTCAGATACTCCTTTTTTAAATACCTCATTCGCCGCCTGGGTGGCTTCCGCCCCTCCAGCCGCTTCCCATTCACGAACAAATTGATCAAAACTTTCCACGGGCTTGCTTCCTGTAATAAACCCGATGGTCCATTTGTCCCGTACTGTTTGGGCTGCACGAAGCTTCTGGTCTGCCTCCGCCGGAAGCAGGTCCGTAATCCAGCTAAAATAATCTCTGCCATTTATCACGTTTGCCATGGCTCCGTACTTTGAAATCTCCGCCTTGTTGGTGGCGGAAAAATAAGCTTGAACACTGGGAATCCCGTGAAAAGCCCCGAAAAAGTTCGTACCTGCTGCTCCATTTTTCTTATCATCCATGTAAGTATCTATTTTTACAACGGCGTTATTGTCCTCACTTCGCTTCCAATGCACGCCTTCCTGTCCATAATGTGTCAAGGCATAAATATCCTTGTCGCCCAGAAGCTTTTCAAAAATCTGTATGGTACGTTCCAATTTTGCCGGTTCTTTTTCCATCTGCTTGCCAAAGCTGACAGCAGAGGTCATTTTTCCCCAGTTATGATATCCATAATAGCCCTCCGGCCCTTTGGGCGGCGGCGCCTGCACGCCTTTCGCCGATGGATTCAATGCTTTTAATGCGCTGTAAAACCCACCTGCTTCACCATTCCGGGTCCAGGTGCTATCGATATAGCCAATCTTTCCATTGATGAACTTAGCTCTGATTTTATCCCGATCGGCGGTAATAAATTCCGGATCGATAACACCCAGAGAATACCAGCGATGAAACAGCGTAAAGGCTTCCTTTGCCTGAGACGTCACAATCCCCATTTTAACGCTTCCATCCTTTTGCAGGCAAAACATATGGGGAAATACACCATAGGCGCCGAAGAATGTAGACATGATCTGCCGGGTCCCTTCTCCGCCTTTGGCTTCCGGGCAAATACCATAGGTATCCTTTTTCCCGTTTCTATCGGGATCATTAAAGGTAAAGCGGATAAATGCCTCTTCCACCTCTTGGATAGTTTCCGGCACTTTATGGATTCCTACCGCTTCCAGCCAATCCATGCGCCAAAAGTCCGTACCCGGTTTGGTCTGGTCTGGCTGCATGATGGGCATTCCATAGTTTTTATCATCAATGCCGGTCACCATCCACACCTCTGAGCCAAATTCCAAGGTTTCCTTAAAATACCCCGGAGCATTCTTTTTGATAACCTCATAGGGAACTTCTGCCAGGACGCCTTGTTTCACATACTCACTGATCCGGTTTCTGTTGTCCCGGTAAATTACATCCGGGATATCTCCACTGGCCACCCTTGTATTGATTTGATCATTCCAGTTTTCCCTATCGAAGGGCAGAAACACAAAATCAATGTCCGAAAACAGCTTTTCCAATTCCCTTTCTACAAAGCTGTCAGCATAAACAGGAGCTGTCACCCAGTTGGTAATGGAAAGTTTTGTTCGAGCTTTTGTTTCATTGCTTGCAGCTTTTTTCGACGGACTTGGCTCCGTATCTTTTTTGCCATTCCAAATGCACCCGGTCAGCCCAGTGGATGCTGCCATCATTACACTTACAAATAGAGCCAGAATTTTTACAGAAGTACGCATAAAACTCCCCCGATTTCCTACAATAGGATCGTCTTTCACTATGCTGGTGCGACACGCTGACGCTGTTTCCGCTGGGTAAGCCGGCCAATAAGATCAAGGTACGATACCTGTGCGCGCGTCATCTCCACAATACTTCCTTTAGTATAACACATTTTGTCCTGTTCTTTAAGAAAATTATAAAAATACTTATAAAGTTTAAACCCTGTAAAGCCTTTTGTTATGGCCATTTGCCCATTTTTATTGTATCACGCACCACGGGTCAGCACCATGACTGATTTTGACCTTTACTGTGTTTATTTGACCTCTTTCCAATGACTTTATTTTATCTGCCAATTGGGAAAAACAGCCGGACCAACTGTGATCCGACTGTTTTAAGGTACCTGAATTTTTTATTTTTTGTTTTTAAGGAATTCGTCTACTTGTTTTTGCAGTTCTGCGATAATCTTATCGGAACCGGCTTTCTTCATCTTTTCTATAAATTCCTTGTATTTTGCTTCATGATCTGGAAGCACCCCGTATTCCAACGCCGTACGGTATTCCTTTACAACGGCTGCAATCTGTGCAAGCTCATTGGAGATATTGGAAACGTTCGGCTTGAAGCCCATCAAGGGTGAAGTAATGGCTTTTCCGTGAACTTCCTTTACAATGTAGTCATTCCAGCCAGCCATGTCTCCTTCGGTTTCATAGGCGTTGAAGGCGTTCCCTACAGCCCATTTCCACAAGCCGTATTTGTTCTCATTCTTCGCCTGGCTGCCATAACCGGTTTCGATCCTGTTGTCGCTTACCTTCTTATAGTGCTGGCCTTCAAAGCCCCATACCAGGAAGTTATACAAGTCAGCACCCTTTTTTGTATTCATCAGATCAATCAACTGCATGGCCCTTTCCGGATTCTGGGAAGTTCTTGCAATGGCAGTATTGGAAGAGGAAAGGCCATAGCCGATGTAGTAATCCTTTGCTATCGGTACTGCTTCAATGGGGAACCCATTCATTTTTGAGGATGTCTCGGAAGAGTTATTATAATAACCATGGGTCCATATTACATACCCGTCTTTTCTTCCTTCATCCTGCTTTATGTTCTGTACACTGAGGGCATCCTGGCGGATGTAGCCTTTTTTGAACCAATCGGCCATCTTATCGTACATCATTTTGTACTCGGGACTTTCAAAAGCATTAAAAATCTTTACGCTCTTATCCTCGATACGGAACTTGAAGTCGCCGTTCACGGACTCCATTCCCTTGTCAGCCATCCAAACAAAGGAGCCTACGCCCAATCCCTTTTGCAGTTTATTATCCGCCTTCAGTTTTGCCAGGTAAGCTTCAAAGATATCATAGGTACCGGCATCCATGGTTTTCTGGGACTGTGCGTATTCGCTGAGCTTCTTCATGTCCAGGTACTTGTCTGCCAGTTCCTTGGGGGTAAATATGCAGTAGCGCATGGCGTTCATCTGCTGGTAGTTCGGTACGGAATAAAGCTTTCCGTCGCTTCCTTTTGATTTTGCGAAGGCCCAATCGGGAATTTCCTTTTTCAGATCCTGGCCGTATTTGTTCAACAGCTCATCCAGCGGCAGATAGGCGCCCTTTTGAATCTCACTGCTGTAGTCGAATTTGTAGCCGGTCCATGCCAGGTCGATGGGTTCGCCGGAGGAGATCATCAGGTTCCACTTTTCGTTGATCTCCGCGTTTTCCAGTGTCTGAATGGTCACGGTAGTATTGGGCAGTTTCTGCTGGAGCCTCTTGTTGAACTCCTCATATACCTTATCGGCATCAGCCTGTTTTGCGGGTCCCACCATAACCCACTTCAGTTTCACCGGCTTTGGTGTTGCCTCTGCCGTCTTTGCCGGCTCATTGCTGCCGGGTTTTGTTTCTGTCTTGCCACAGCCTGCCAGTGCCATCGTAGCACTCAAGCTCAAAATTACCAGCAAACTTAGTCCTTTTTTAAACTTTGACATTTCTACTGTTCCTCCTTATTTTAATTTCAAACCTGGCATGGAGATGAGTCTGGAATCGAATCTGCAAAAATTACGGAAAATATTTCAACTTGCCCTCCATGCTATATACAATCGGATTGGCAACTGCTGATTTGGGCTTCGTACAGCCAACGGTTCTGGGGCTTTACGAGGCCCAAATCAGCTAAGTCCCATCCGAATTTGTATAGGTGAATCTTATTAAATCCGGGAGTATGCCCGGTTTAATCCAACCTGGAATTTGTTTATCCTTTAACAGCTCCCACTGTCAATCCGCGGGCAAAATACTTTTGGAAGAAAGGAAATACAAGAAGCATCGGGCCTGCTGCTACAACACACATGGCGAACATCATGGTCTCCATGGGAATCTGCATCGCCTGCCCGCTCATCGCGCCCATGGGGTCTTCCTTGGCCATGCTTCGAATATAGTCGGCTTCCCGCAAAATCCGCTGCAACAGGTACTGCAGCGTATAAAGCTTCTGGTCTTGAATATAGAGCAGCGATGTATTCCAGTTATTCCACCGGTCCAACAAGCAAATCAGTGAAATGGTCGCCATTACCGGTTTTGACAGCGGCATTACGATTTGGAAGAAAATCCTCCATTCACTGGCACCATCCATTTTCGCCGATTCCATCAGTGAAGCGGGAAGCTCCTGAAAGAAGGTTCGGAAAACGATGATTTGGAAAGGGCTGGCCAATGCAGGCAAGATGTATACCCATAACGTATCATCCAGATGAAGGTACTGTTTGGTCAGAATGTAGGACGGCATCAAACCGCCGCTGAAAACCATGGTGAAAAAAATCATATAGGTGGTGGGGCCTCTGAATTTAAAGCTTCTTCTGGATAAGGAGTAGGCGCACAGGGCCATTACCAGTACCGCCAAAAAGGTTCCCAGCACCGATTGCAGCGCTGTAAACTTGTAGGAATCGATGATCTGCTGCGGATTGCTGAACACCCATTTGTATCCCATAACATCAAACCGTTTCGGAATCAGCTTATAGCCGAAGTTCTGTATATCCTCCTCATTGGAGAAGGAGACTGCCACCACCAATAGGAACGGTATGATGAAGGTAAGACTGAATAAGGAAAAGAATGAATTTATAAGCAGGCTGGAGCCTGAAATCTTTGTTCTTTTTGCACTCACTGCCAAGAACCCCCTCTTTCATTAGAATAGTGCATTTTCCGGTTTTACTTTCCTTACGACGGCGTTTGTACCCATGATCATGATGAAGCCGACTACGGATTGGAACAATCCGATGGCTGTGGTCACCCCCACAGTCCCCTGTCGCAAGCCACGGAAAACATAGGTATCTACAATATCCGTTGTAGGGTACAGCACCCCGATATCCCGGGGAAGCTGGTAAAACAGTCCGAAATCTCCACGGAAAATTCCACCCAGTGCAAGGATGATTAGGATAGTCATCAGGGAGAACAAAGAAGGTATGGAGATATAAAGGGTCTGCTGCCATCGGTTGGCTCCGTCAATTTTTGCCGCCTCAAACAATTCCTGGTCGATTCCCAACAACGCGGAATAATAAAATATACAATCCAGTCCGATTACTTTCCAAATATGAATAACGGTTAATATATAGGGCCAATATTTAGGTTCCGAATACCAATTGGCTGGTTGCATGCCTACTGCCTTCAACACCTGATTGGCAATTCCCAGAACAGGGTTTAACACGGTATAGGCCATATAGGCTACAATAACCCAGGACAGAAACCTCGGAAGGATCATGGAAGTCTGGTACACCTTTAACGCTACTTTATTTCGAATCTCGTAGAGCAGCAAGGCAATAGCCACTGAAGAGACGGCACCGATCACAATGAAGGACCCGCTATATAACAAAGTGTTACGGGTAATTCGAAATGCATCCTGGGATTTGAAGAAAAATTCGAAGTTCTTCAAGCCGTTCCAAGGGCTTCCGAAAATGCCACCTGCATAGTTATAGTTTTTAAAAGCAAGGATAACGCCAATCATGGGCAGGTAACTGAAAACGATAAAGTATAGGATTGCAGGCAGTGCAAGCAGCAGAAGGGACATGTTGTCCTTCACCATGGAGAATTTCATGTTTGTCAGCCTGTTTTTAAGCGATTCCGTCCCTGATCCTTTTTTAACCTGGACACCGGTTTTATTCATTTAAACAACTCCCCTGAAGTATGATACGGATTGCAATAATCCATTTGTATATAGATTTCATTTTTACTGTTATTATGGGCAGCGTACTTTGCCGTTACGAGAGCATTGCATTCTAAGGATTTGCGATTCTCAAAAGCCTCTGGTTCCGATTACACTCGTATAGTACCATCTCCCTACCACCAGTTCCATGATGATTTTTGTTCTTTCCTATCATTTTTTTACCTCACGAACCTCCACTGGTCCTTTTGGCACACTGCCGAGGCTAAAACACGGCCTTGCTCCTTTAGTACCACCGTTGTTTCGTCTTTTATGGAAGTGCCGAGGTGAACTTCACGAGAGCCCCGGGAAAGGGAAACTATCTCCCCCGGATTGATTTTCCAGCATTCCTGAGCTTCTCCACCAACAGGCAATACCTGTAATACCGTCAACATTCTATGAGCAGCGGAACATGCCGTCAGCATCTTCAGATGATGCACCGGCTCTGAATGGCAGGTAGTTCCCTGAACCAATAGTTCCCTTTTTACCGGACACCAGTTCAGCGGAGTAACACGAAGCCTTGTCCTTTCGGCAGCAATCTCAATGGAATCCTTCTCCGGTTTCATACCATGCAGTGAGTTAAGTCGAAAGCTCATGGCCCTGGGGCGATCCATCTCCATCCAATCTTCAAGGAGATAGAGGTCCGGCCAGGGAGAAACCACCCTGCGCAAGCAGGTTTTGAACAAGCCTTCCGGCCAGGCACATAACTGATCACTGCATAGCAGCAATACTCCATCTTCCTCGACAGCAGAAGCGATCCGGCCTCCACCCGGCCTTGTATTCTGATGAATTACACTGCCGTCATGATTTTCAGGACACACCAGATTATGCCGGTTCGCATAATGGACAAAAGCACCCTCAGAAGAACCGTAGTGAGGTCTGCCCGCATCGACGACCAAATGCTCCCCTGCCGCTTCCAGGATAAAGCTTCCCTTATCTCCATGGCAGTGTGCCCCCAGCGAAGGAACCGGCCCGCTGCTCATATGAAAGTGCACAAATCCCAGCTGCGGGTCCTGGCGTACCGAACTCACTTCCCCCGTCTTGGGCAATAGTAGGAACTTCGGCTGAATCACCGGTCCGGCTTCCTCTACCTGTTCCGGCGAGAGAAGGATGTGGTAGAGGTCATGGCGGATGCTTCCGGATTTGATCATGGCTCCATAGAGGCTTTTCCACTCCGCACGGTCTGAAACCCGGCTGTAGGCAGCCATGAGACTGGGGGCAATGGTTTCCCCCATCAAACTGTCATTCAATGCCAGGTATGCGGTTCCATCTCCTACTGTGGAAAGAATGCCGAGAGGATAATCCCCCACTTTCTTAATGGTATCGGAAGCATACTCCTCAAAGGTTTTTCCATGATATCGGGCCAAAACATACACCAGCGGTAGAACATGCTCAAAAGTATAGTCCCAGTAGTGGGGTCCTTCCAGAATTCCTCCGTCCTCCATCACATAGGTATCCACCATCTCGTAGAGGTCCCTTTCTGCCTCTTCCAGGAGGGACTTATACCGGGGGAAAGTGTGAACCAGAGCCAGCAATGCCATAATACGACCTGAACTGAAAACAATTCCCTGATTCATGGCGCGAAGGTACTCGGCCCGTTTAAAATCCGATTCAATCCGGGAAAGGCCCTTGATTACAATCGCATCACGCAGGAACTGCTTTCCATGGGGAGTAAAACAGAAGCCCGCCCAGTCCAGTACAAGGGCGCAGGCCCTACTGTATACTTCTTCCGTAAAGGAGGCATGGTGCCATGTGGTTCCGGGCATTGTACCCATGACGCTTTCACACCAGTGGCGGTTGTGTGCGGCGGCCAGCGCCATTCGGGCAGCCATCCTGCACATGTCCCTGTTTTTATCCACCATCCCCACAAAAGCCAGCCGCTCCATTTTCCCTGCGGTACAAACCCTTTTTACATCCCGGTTCCGGCACCACCGGCGATCCTCCGTGGGTACAAATTCTCCCACTTCTGCTTCCGGGTTCACCTTCATATCCTCCAAGGCTTTCTCCCGGATTTGCCGGAAGGCTTCCTGTAAATACCCGTGTGTAACCTTTTCCCGGATTCCTTCCAGCTCTTCACCATCAAAAAAAATTCCGATTTCCGGGGTAAAGTTTTCTATTTCATCATTCAGAAACCCTTTCCATGCTGCATTATAGGGACTCCTTTTGGCTTCCATTCGTTCCTGGGCTTCCCTATTGGATAACCCCAGCCAAAACAAATCGATTCCCGCGGGCTTTTCCTCTGATACCGCAAATTGCAACTTTAAATAGATCAGGTGTTTTCCCCGGAGAGCCCCATCGTATTCATCATTCACGCCTTTTCCCTGCACATGGTTCAGGATGATTTGTTCTTCTCCATCAATTACAGCAGTGACTGTAAGCACAACCCACTGCGGTATGGGAGCAAAAACCCGGAAAATATCATAGCCTTCGATGAAGATGTCGCATTCCCGTTCCATCACTACCGCAGTTTCCCCCGGCAGTGCCTTTTCAATACTGATCCGCACACCGGACCAGGTTTGTTTTACTGTTGCTGCCACCGATGGCGGCACTGTAACTCTATATTCTTCCAGGAGGCACCGTTTCGGGGTTACATGGTCCACCGTTCCTCCATCCCAATAGGGCTCTATGATTGCTTCCGCTTCATTAATTGGTACAACCAGCACTGCATTCTCCTCCGTATAATGATTTGATTTTTACAGCAAGTCAGTGAAAATCAAGGATACCTTCTGCCTTATTTATAAGTTTCCCAGCCTGTTACCCTGTATTTTTCTCCAGGATAATTTCCCTTGCGGATGGTCTTATGCTTACCGTCCCGGCTCCACTCCAGATGTACGAGGTTGTACCGACCCTTCTTAAAATCAAAGGTCTGTCCATCGTCTTCAAACAAGGCGGCGCTGGAGCAGTTTTCGCCATAGCAGCGAACAGTAACTTCAAAGCAGGTCTCCGGCGTAATGTATTCAACGGGCTTTGCCAGCGGAAGCAAGGTTCCCGCTTTAACAAAAACCGGAATAGTGTCCAGTTCCGTCTCCACGGAAACGGTTTGCTTTCCTTCATACCTTTTCCCCGTCCAGAAGCAATACCAATCTCCTTCCGGCAGATAGACGCTTCTACCGCTCTGCCCGGCAAAAACCGGCGCCACCAGAAGGGCTTCCCCCATCATGTATTCATCGTCTATGTCGTAGGTATTCTCATCTTCCGGGTAATCCAACACCAGGGCACGGAAGGGTGGGATTCCTTCGAAGGCGTACCGGGCAAAGCTGGAATACAGGTAGGGAATCAACTGCATCCTCACCTCAAAAATCTTCCGGCAGAGGTCCTGAACCTCTTCATAGTTTTCCAGAAGCTCCCCGGCCCGGTTTTTCTCCCGGTCAAACTGCAGCCAGGGGGGATTCGGGAAGGTCCAGGCATTGACCAAGGCCTGGGGAGAGAATACCACCGACTGCAAACGTCGGACCAAATCCTCTACCGAAGCACACTGCCGTACCTCCGGCGACCACAGCAGCCCGGAGAAACCCATATTCACCACGCCCCGTACAAAGTCCCGGTGGTCGTACAAGTCACTGTAGAGTACAAAAGGCATAGGTGCTGCAAAGGCATAGGAAGACCGAACCGAACAGTAGGTGCGCTGATTCCGTTCTTCAAAAACGCTTTGTACCGTCTTTTGGTACAAAACTCCGAAAAGGCTGTGCATCTGTTCTCCATCCAGCCCTGAAGGGAACTCCGAGCAATTCGGAAAGGACCAATTGGCAGGATTGTAATCGGAGCTGTCGCATTCATCCAGCTTAAAGCTGGTGATTCCTTTGTCTACCAGTTCTTCTCCATGGTATTTGGCAAAGATTCCTCTTGCCTTTTCCAGGGAGAAGTCGGGAACCAGTCCTCCCCACACTTCATAATCTCCGGAATATGCCTTCAGATCATTATAGATGGAAGCAGAGGGGTGAACAAAGGCATGCTCCCACAGATTGATTTTATACCCCATTCCAGACAATCTTTCAAGGATTTCCGGATGGTTGGGAAACCGCTCATCATCCCACCGGTAGGAACAGGAATAGGAGCGGGTCTGCCAGCCGGGTTCCAGCCCGAAAACATCACAAGGAATCCGGGCCTCCCGCATCCCTTCGGCAATTTTCATGGCCAGATTCCTGTCGGATTTCCCATAAATGCGGTACCATACGCCCAAACCCCAGTAGGGGGGCATGCAGCCGCCACCGGAAAAAAGGTTATAGCGCTGTACAGCCGTCTGCATGTCCGGGCCGGAAAACACATAAATATCCGCCCCCTGTGCATGAGGGATTTCGATAACCACATTGGCATCTTCCTTTAGCTTCTGTACTCCATACAGGTCAAAGGTGTCGTCAGCAATTTCTTTCTTCCTTCCATACCGGTCAAACTCTCTTTGTACCACCTTCCGGCTGCCTCCGCAGTAAAAGGTCACATAGCGTGCCGTGTCTACCAGAATTCCGTATCCACCGGTAGATACATAGAAGGGAACCGGAGCATGACTGTCCCCTGTATCATAGACGGGATCACTATTTACACGCAGTTGTTTTTTCTTTCCCGTATGATTGACGCCCTTCAACTGCAACCCAAAACCATAGATTTTTTCAGTCGCTTGCAGAGGCAGTTCAATGACGCATCCCCGGGCTGTCGTCTTAAAGCGTATATCTTCAGTTTTTAAAGGGTTTTCATCCTGGCAGGGGAGCTGCTCCAGCACTTCCAGCAGCGCCCGCTCTTCCTTAAAAGTCATCGGAGTAAGCTTTTCCGGCTCTCCCAGCCGGATTTTCCAGACTCCGTTGGCGATTCTATTCATCCCATGTTCCTCCATCCAGTATAAATCTACACTATGATTCATACGATGAATCATTATCACTTCATCCATTGATACCATATACAACGCACAAAGGTTTTTCCATTCCTTCCTTTGTTCACATGTATTTCCTTGCTTGCCTATCGCGAAAATCAGATTCATTCCTCGTAAAATCATTTTCGCGATTTATATAGCTTCTATTTTACTTCGTTTTGCCTCGAACTCCATGATAAATCTTGTTGTTTTCTGTGTATATTTTACCTTCGCGGCAGGGGATGTTCCGGTTACTCCCTCCCCGAACCTTCCACCTGTTTTTTATATTCCATGGGCGACACCCCTGTATACTTCTTGAAGATCCGGCTAAAGTAGTACGGGTTGCCATAGCCTACTTTTTCACCTACCTCCCAGGCCTTCGCATCCTTTTCACCCAAAAGGATTTTGGCCTTTTCAATTCTTCGCTGAATCACATATTCCAGGAAACTCTCCCCGGCTTCACTGCTGAAAAGGCTGCTGAAATAATTGGGGCTCATATGGACGATGTCCGCTACCTTGCTTAAAGTCAACTCCCGGTTATAGTTTTCGTCGATGTACTGCTTGGCGGTTTCTATGATTTTTTTGGCCTTCAACACCCTCGTATTCCGTATATAATCCAGAATCTTCTCAAAATGCAAAAGCATCCAGCTTCTGGCATCCTCTACATTCGTATATTTTTTTACTTCCTCAAAGTACAAAAATTCCTTACCGTAGAGATCCATAAAGTCTGCCTCAAATTCACTCAATACCATGGATGCCAACCCCAGCAATTCAATGCACACTCTCCGGAAATTACCTACTCCCAGATTCCGCCGGTGGTGAATCTGATCAAAAACATCCTCAACGATGTGCAGTGCCGTTTTTTTGTCCCCGACGCGTATGGATGAGATCAGCCTGTTTTCCAGTTCATAGCCCACGCTAAAGCTTGTGCTTGTATAGCCGGATATGTCCCGGATATCGATGATGCTGCCCTTACCGCTATACAGTTTATACTCCAGGGCCTTCTTTGCATCTTCATAGCAGGGTTTTATGGATTTGAAGCTATAGCCGATGCTACTTACACCCATGCTCAGGCTTAAGGCAAGTTTCCGGGAGATGGCACCGCCCATGGCTTCACACTTCTGTAAGAGCAGCCCTTTATTTTCTTCAGCACTTCTGTTATCCTCACAAAAATAAATGCATACGATTTCACCATAGGTTGATTCAAAGCATAGCCCCTGGTTTCCCAATAGCTCCTCTATCACATTCATAACCCGGAATTTCGACAGCAGCCGCTCCTCCTCCGTCCTCCCTTCATGGAGCAGCTCAAAATCATCAATTTCGGCTACCGTGAGTATAAAACAATCACCGCCGAATTTCAGATCCACAAATTCCATTCTTTTTTTCAGATGGTCCAAATCCATACTGCCATGGATGAGCTCATTCAAATACCGGTACCGAAGCAGAGGAAGACTCATGGTAAGCTGTTGTTTCAGCTTTCGATAGGTTCTGTCCTCTTCGCGCTCCTTTTTTATATCCTCTATGGCTCTGTCTATAACCCGCAAAAGCTCCTCGATATCCGCGGTTTTAAGGAGATAATCAAAGGCACCTTGCTTCAGGGCCGTTTGTGCGTAAAAAAAGTCATCGTAGCCGCTGAGAATAATAACCCTGACGCTATTTTTGATGTCCTTTATCCTTTCCATGAGTTCCAGCCCGTCCATCCCGGGCATTCGGATATCCGTGAGGACGATATCCGGAAGAAATGCGGCAAAAACCGCTTCACCCGCATCTCCGTCCTCGGCGGTTCTCACTTCGCTAATCCCATGCTGTGCCCAGGGAATCGCGTTCTTGATACCCTTTCGAATCATCTCGTCATCATCGACAATCAGAAGCCTGTACACCGTTAACTACCTCCTCGCTGTCTACAGCCGGAATGGATATTTCAAAAACAGTCCCCTTCCCGGGAGTGCTCGTGCAAGACAAGGTAAAATTATTATTAAAATACAGCCGCGCCCTCTCCCGGATGTTTTTCAGCCCATACCCGCATTCAATAATATTCTCCAGGCCTCGTTCCTTCAAATCAGCGATCCCTACTCCATTATCCGTTACACAGTAGAAGATGCGGTCCTCTTTTTTGCTTACCTCAATCTTTATAAAGCCTTTATCCTTTTTCTTTTTCATTCCATGAATCAGGGCATTTTCCACCAGCGGCTGGAGAATCAGTTTGATGGTCTTATATTTATGTATATCGGGAAATGCCACCACTTCATACTCGAACAGGCTATTGTACAGCATTTTCTGGATGCTCAGAAATTCCTTCACATGCTCTACCTCGTTTTCTACCGTAGTGAATTCCTTTCCCTTATTGAGACCCAGGCGAAAAAATTTGGAAAGAGACGCTGCCATTTTGCCGATTTCAATTTCCCCCTTGGCCATGGCACTCCAGTAGATGGATGCCAGGGTATTATATAAAAAGTGCGGATTTATATGTGCCTCTAAGGCCTTTATCTCCGCCTCCATCTTTTTTTGACTTTCGCTCTCCACCATCTCGATCAGTTTTTCGATATCCGTCATCATCCGATTAAAGGAAGTACCTAATTGACCGATTTCGTCGTTGTACTTTACGTTGAACCGAACCTTCATATCGCCCGTAGACCCCTTTTTCATCAAGTGGATGAGTTTATAGATGGGGTTCAGGATGCTTTTTGAGACAAAGATGGAAAACAGAAGGACAAAAGCCAGGCAGGCAAAGGATAGCAGCAGGGTTGCATCCCTGATTTTCTCCGCTCCTGCAATCAGCTCGTCATAACGGGCTACGACGACGGATTTCCAGCCGGTTACCGAAAAGGTATTATAAACTACAAACATGGTCTCATTGTTTTCCTTGATGGCGAAGCTGCCTTCCTCTTTCCGGCTGATCCGCTCCAATATTTCATTATTGGTCAGCTGCTTTCCTATATAGGCTTTGGCCGGATGGAACAAAATTCTTCCACTGCTGTCCAGCAGGTACATTTTTGAATGCGTGCCTGTTTTGATGCTGCTGTATATGCCATCCATGATCTCCGCACCTACATGAATCACCAGAACTCCGAGAATCCCCTCTTTTTCGTCATATAGCTTTTCCGTCAGTATGAAAACATTCTTTCCCAGGACATTCTGGGTGGGCCACCAGATATATTTCTCGTCGGAATCGATGGTGGTTTTATACAATGTAGATTCCTTATAACTTTTCCGGTACTCGTCGTTTAAAAAAACCAGCCCGCTTTCGTTGGTGACATCCCCGATGGCAAATATATTTCCGTTTTTATGGGTCAGGATATACACGCTCCGGATATTTTCGTTGCTGTCATAGATGGTTTTTAGCAGCAGACTCATTTTGGTTTCATCCTCTGTGAAATAGTCGGCCGTCTGTTCAGGATTTCTTGATAATATTTCCTTCACTGTACCGTTATTTAAAAGGACTTTTCCGATATCGTTAATGTTTTTAAACCGGAGCAGCATATTGGTATTGATCTCACTGATAATATCGCTGGAATATTTACTTGTGGTATCCTGTAAGGTATTTGAAGATTTGTAATAGGAGAAAAAGCCCAGGGAAAGAAGAGGAACCAGAGATACAAGAGCAAATAGCAATACCAGTCTGAGCTGCAGGCCCCGGCCCATGATTATATTTCTTATCCTGTCGTAATGAAGACGCAGGACCTGCACATGATTAGGGCTTTCCGTTTTTGGGAGCATTTGTATATCCCTCCTCTACCCTGCTGATATGGTTTTTCATGATAACCTCATTCAGATTCGCCCGCGTCACCAGGACGATTTTAGCAAATATGGTGGGAACATCCTTGCAGCCGTTAAAGGTTTTTCCCGTGGCATCTGCGGGTACCATTCGATTCGCCAGGCTAATGGCCGCTCTAGCTCCTTCCTCCGCAAATTCCTTCTGTGGAAACAGAAGCGTGGCACTTTGGGAGCCTTCCTCAATTCTCTGCAACGCCGCCTTTTCTCCGTCGGTACCGCTTACAAACACCTTTCCATCCAGCCCCTGCGCCTTTAAAGCCTGAATGACGCCGCCAGCCATCCCATCATTGGATACGAGAAAGGCATTGATTTTATTATTGTTTTCTTCCAGCGCCTTTTCTACTGCGGTCAGAGCCCTTTCCGGCGCCCAGTTGTCACACCACTGGTCTGAAATTACTTTAATCTGGCCTTGATCGATAAAGGGCTGAAGTATATTAAAGTATCCTACATGCTGGGACCGCGCGTTGTTGTCGATGGGAGCGCCATTGACAATCATATAGTTTCCCCTGGGAACTTTTGAAACAGCCGCTCTGGCAAGAGTCTCGCCCATGGCGATGGCATCGAAGCCGATGAAGGCATCCAGGTCGGCTCCATTAATCATCCTTGAATACGCCAGCACAGGGATTCCAGCCGCCTTGGCTGCCGTTACGCTTGCGGAAGCCGTCTTTGCATTCACAGCCGCAATCACCAGCACATCCACCTTCTGCCGGATTAAATTCTCGATCTGCGCATTCTGAAGGTTTTCATCCATATTGGCATCCTGGGACAGTACTTTCGCACCATACTTCGCCGCCTCATCCTCAAAATACTTTTTTTCGTTCACCCATCGTTCTTCCGCCAGGGTCCCTAATGCCAGCCCGATAACAATTTGCTTATCGGTATTCGGCGCCTCCGGGGCTTCCTCCTCAGAACCGCCCTTTACGCCGAAAGAACCACATCCGGACAGTACAAGGGCAAATATCGAAATCATGATCAGGTATTTGGTTCTCCGTCTGTCAAACACACGTTTCCCTCCTAAACAACACTTCTCCCGGTAGCACGTTCTGTATCATTTCTCTCGTCCATACAACTGTCCTGCTTCGCTGATATAGTCATTTCTTTCAGCTGCGCTAAAAATCTGCGGCATTTTTATTCTATATTCTACATTACCACAAAAAGCCTTTTTCTTCCATACGCAATTCTTCAATTTCATTTACCGGGGCAGATACCGAATGGGAGTCGGACTCCAGATGAAACTATCTTCCTCGCATAAAAAAAGCAAAAGCACCATATCCATTCAAATACGGTGCTCTTGCTTGCATCTATATCTTCAAAATCTTTTTTCTATGTCCCTGGCTTACACCTTGAACTTGTCTATATTTTCTTTGAGCAAGTCCGAGGTTTTGGAGAGCTTGTCCGCCATTTGGGCCACATTGTTGCTCTGGTCGGTAATATCCATAATTGCATCGGCAATACTGGAAGTTCCTCCGGCGCCTTCATTGGCAGCTACGGCCACTTCACCGATGACCTTTACCATGCTGTTGATGGAGGAAAGCAGCTGCTGGGATGTGGCATCGAAATTGGTAACCAGGTTATCCATGAAACCGGAATCCTCTTCGTATTGTTTTCCGGTTTCGACAAACATTTCGTAATCCCTGATGACCTGATGATCGATGAATTCCAACACCTCCTGGGAGCTCTCCACGAGGTTTCCGACCGATTGGGAAATGCTCTTGGTCACTGCCTGGATGCGGTTGACAGTTTGCTTTGAATCATCTGCCAGCTTCCGTATCTCTTCCGCAACTACGGAAAATCCTCTTCCTGCTTCTCCTGCTCTCGCTGCCTCGATGGCCGCATTGAGAGCCAGCAGGTTGGTTTGCGATGCAAGCTGCAGGATGGTCTCCGTTAGAACATGAATCTCTTCAACAGCCTCTGTTTGTTTTATGGCCGCCTTCACTCTTTCATTGGTTTTTGAATAAATTTCATTGGCATGGGCATGGGATTCTCCGGCTTTCAGACTCAACTCCAACGCCCTCCTATTGATTTCCCTGGCAGTTTCAGCACCTTCCTGGGCTTTTACTGCGATGTTTCCTATGGCAGACTCAATATCCTCGGAAGTTGCGCTCATCTCCTCGGTAGAAGCTGCAGTTTCCTCCATACCGGCGGAAAGCTGCTGGGTTGTTGCGGAAACCTCTTCAATATTGGCATTCAGCTCTTCGATCTGATTCAGCGTCATGCTTACGGCTTTATCAATCTCCCGGGTTTCAGCCATAACAGAGCGGATCATGGTTCCTACCGATTGCTGCATCTTCTCGGCGGACCGGACCATGTCACCAATTTCATCCTTAAGTTTCATATAGCTTTTTGGTATCTCCCTACTGAAGTCTCCTTCACTCATGGTTTCCAACTGGACGCCGACTGCCTTTACCGCCTTTGACATCTTTATAGCCAGATAATAGGAAAGCAGTATTCCCAGGAACAGCATTGCCGCCATAACACCGCCCAGTTGCAGGAGGGTATGGCTGATTTGCTCATTTACCCGGCTTGTCTCGATTCCGACAAACCACATACCGATACGGTTCCCTGAAGAATCCGTTATAGGTGAATAGTGTGTTATGGCATCCATTCCATTGATCGTAGCAGGTCCGCTATGGTCTTCTCCTCGCCCCAACACTTTTTCCTTTATTTGTGCGGAAGCCTTCGTGCCGATGGCCGGTTTTCCATCACTCTGCACTACATTTGTGGAAACACGCATATCTTCCAGAAATATTGTGGCAAGATACCCTGTTCTTTCCTTTATGGTATTTACAACCTCATAGTTTTCATTGATGAGCTTTTCTCCTTTGTATAACTTACCTTCTTTCGCCAGCCATTTGCCCGGGTACTTCGTATCAATAATTTCCAACCCAAGGGCTGCACCTGCTTCTATGTTTTTAGTAAAGGTCTCATTTACAATGGTCGTGATTCTGCTGTATGCAACAGTAAATACCAGGGTGGAAAATACCAAAAGAATCAGTGAAAAAGCCAGCATTAGCTTATACTTTAATTTCATAGCGACCCCCGCCTTCAATTTAGTCTATACTTATTTACCACAACCCTGTCCCGTTAAACACACGGATTTTTATCCCAATAGAACCAAGCCCCCTTTTTGATGTGTTTCAGGTAGTATGCATCTCTTTTGAAATTCAGATTATATAGACCTTTTTCCATGCTATTGTACATAATATTGCTTCACAGAAATTATTATTCGACAATATTTTTCAAAATCCTCTTGAAATAATAATTTTTCTTGATTTTATTGCCAAATCGAGTAAAAATATGAATAGTTCCTATAAAATGATATATAATGAATAAATCGCAACACCGAAAATATATTGGAACCACCTAGAAATTAAAAGAGTTCCACAGACCGTATGGAATTGAACGGGAGGATACTATGCTACAATATGATGAAGAAGACAAGAATTGGATACGGCAAATCGAAGAGCAGGGCGGCAGGCTATTTTATATCGATCTGGAGGACGGTGTTATTCAAGCGGGGAATCTGATTGAATACAGTAGTGAAGGTCTATGGGTCCGTCTTAAGGGTGACACTGTAAATACCTTTGTTTTTTCCGACCGAAGGAAGGAAAGAGTCTTTGCCGACCGGGAAAGCGCAGAGGCGGGCCTATCCGCTATAAGGGCTCAAACGAAAGCCCGGCTTCTGAAAAATGACTATTTTATTGAAGATATTCTGGGTCGTTTGCGAAAGCACGAAGGAAATTTTTATGTGCAATTGATTCAGGAGATATTGTCCGAAAAAACAGGGCATATTTCATGAGTCAAACACTTCAGCTATAGTTTACTGCTAAAGGGACTGTGCCGCTTAATAAGCGGCACAGTCCCTTTAACGATTACTTTCTTACCATGACTTCATCTACCAAACCGTAGGCTTTTGCTTCCTCTGCCGTCATATAAAAGTCTCTTTCCACGTCTTTTTCTATGGTATCCAAGGGTTGGCCTGTTCTTTCACTGTAGATTCTGTTAATTCTATTTTTTATTTTCACCAGCCAATCGGCATGAATTTTTATATCTGTTGCCTGCCCCTGTATACCCCCGGTAACAATGGGCTGATGGATGAGTATTTCACTGTTGGGCAGGGCAAAACGCTTTCCTTTTGCACCTGCTGCCAATAAAAAGGAACCCATGCTGGCTGCCACGCCCATGCAGATGGTAGATACATCGGGTTTTATATACTGCATGGTATCGTAGATGGAAAACCCTGCTGTGATGGATCCTCCCGGACTGTTTATATAAAAATGGATATCCTTATCCGGATCCACGGATTCCAAAAACAGCATTTGCGCCACAATTAAGCTGGCAGTTGCATCATTGACCATATCGCTCAACACAATAATCCGGTCCTTCAACAATCGTGAGTAAATATCAAAAGAACGTTCTCCATAATTGGTTTGCTCAATAACTACAGGTACAAGACTCATTTTTACCACTCCTTCTATCACACACCGTATGCTTCCAATTAACTTCCGGCTCCGTTACGCAGCCATGCGAATGGCAGCTCCTGCGGGCACAGGCAGCTTGGAATTGGCTTCAAACACAATGCGCTTTTTATATAAAACAATATTTTTTTGATTATTGCGGTATTCTCTCGGGGTCATGCCATATATTTTTTTAAAAGCCCGTGTAAAAGACTCCAGCGAACTGAATTGGTACGCAAGTGCTATATCCGTGACCTTTTTATCTGTTTTCACCAACTCTACAGCCGCTTCCGAAAGCCGCCTTTTTCTCACGTATTCCATCATGGGTTCGCCAACCACCGCATGGAAAAGCCTGTGAAAATAAAACTGTGAAAAATGGGAATGCTTTGCCACATCACTTACTTTTATTTTTTCACGCAGGTTTTCTTCAATGTAATCGATTGAGTTTTGTATGTTCATTGTATAGTCCATGGTCCACCTCCTTATAGCTGTTCTCTCCATGTATTCTATTCTATATTATATTCTATGCCCGAGCAAAATACCTGACATTCCTTGCTTACTTTACAGATAACCAATTTTAAACTTTACTTTCCAAAGCAGCAGTTATCCGGCGCATTATATGGAAAACAACGACAATTGGGCTTGTGTTACACTATTTTTTATCCCCTTGATGATCTCCGGCATTGTATAGATAAGCTTGTATTTTTCACACTCAGCCCTGAACCTGCTCCACAATTCCTTGCCGTAGGGAGACCTGCACTCATATTTACTGCCATAAAGTTTTATGTATTCTTCCTTCAACCCTGGAAAGTGCACATCCAGTTTTTCATAAAAATACTCTCTCTGCCCGTTTCGCAAGGTAACTCCCAGCATGGGTAAAATATACCTTCCTCCGGCTTCCGCCGTTTTTCTGACAATGGCCAGAATACTTTCCTCCTTGTCCGTGATAAAAGGCAGAATGGGCATCATGGTCACCCCGGTATAAATACCGTTATCTGCCAGCAGCTTCATGGCTGCAATTCTTTCACTGCTTACCGGTGCATGGGGTTCAATGATTCTGGAAAGGCTGTCCTCCGCCGTAGTAACGGTAAAACCGACAGATACCGGTGAGTGGGTATTCATCCTTTTCAGCAGGTCAACATCCCGCGTTACAAGAGTCCCCTTTGTGATCAAGCCAACGCCAAACCCATACCGGTCCATCCGTTCGAGGCTTCCTCCCGTCAGCATGTATTTCCTTTCGAAAGGGTTGTAGGGATCACTCATGGCACCGACTCCCACAATACCTTTTTTCCGTTTGGAGGCCAGTTCCTTTTCAAGGAGCAAAAGGGCATTCTCCTTCGCCCTTACCGTATCAAAATCAGCAACCTGATAACAATCGCTTCTTGAATCACAGTAAATACACCCATGACAGCACCCTTTATATAGGTTCATGGTATAATCATTCCCAAACCAGTATTCGGGGTTTTTATTGTGGCTGATAATGGTCTTAGCCGGAATCAATTCCATAGCATTCCCCTTCATTCGCAAAATACAGTATGTGGTAAGGATATCATAATAAATATGACAGCAGTATGTCAACTTTATAAAATGAATGATTTAGAGTCCTTGCTATTAAATTTCCAAAATATCTTTACTTTTTTCCTTTTTCACATATAATAGAGTAAAATACATGTTGCGATGAAGAGAAGAGTACGCTGTCGATGTCTCTTACAGAGAACTCCGGAAGCTGAGAAGGAGCAGGGAATAGGGAGCCGAACATGGTCTCGGAGCATTCGTACCGAACAAGAGAGGTCTTTCCACACTATCCATGGGTGGCGTATATCTCTTTTCCCTGTTAGGCTGCGACGGACGCACCCGTTACCGTGCCGGAGTATAATCGGAATTCATTGATTCCGCCGTACTTGTTGAGGCCGATGCTGCAAGGCATTGGTGAACCGGGGTGGTACCACGAAGTATAGGAGAGTGAAAATTATATTTTCACCGACCTTTAAAGCTCTCGTCCCCAGGAATTTTCCTGGAGGTGAGAGCTTTTTAATTGCGCAAAAATATAAATAAACGAACCGTTCCATAGACAATGGTGAAATGGAACCGGTAAAACCCAGCTTGTCCGAATTTAGTTTAATTGAGGAGGTATTTTGAATGAATATTCTTATTGGCGGAGCCTGGCCCTATGCCAACGGCTCCCTTCACATCGGTCATATCGCAGCACTTCTCCCCGGTGATATCCTTGCCCGCTATCACAGGCTCAAGGGAAACAAGGTGTGCTATGTCTCCGGCAGCGACTGCCATGGAACCCCTATTATTCTCCGTGCCAAAAAGGAAAAGACCCGTCCCGCAGAAGTTGCGGACCGTTATCACCGCGAATTCGAGGCGTGTTTCAGAAAATTGGGGTTTTCCTATGATTACTACGGGCAAACCTCCAGTGAGGAGCATAAGGCCTTTGTAACAGACTTCCATAAAAAGCTCTATGAAAGCGGGTATGTCTGTGAAAAAACGCAGGACCAGGCCTACTGTAAAGCCTGTACCCAGTTTTTGCCCGACCGCTTTGTTGTGGGCATCTGTCCCTTCTGCCGCAAGGACGCACGAGGGGACCAGTGTGAGCACTGCGGGAAGGTCCTGGACCCTGAATCCCTGTTGTCTGTCCAATGCAGCCTTTGTGGAAATGAACCCGAATTCCGGCCCTCCTCTCACCTGTACCTGGAATTATCCAAATTGGAGGAATTCCTTTCACAATTTGTGGCAAAAGCCGCCGGATGGCGGAAAAATGCCATCGGCATGTCCGAAAGGTATATTCGGGAAGGGCTCCAGGATAGGGCTCTCACCCGGGACATGGAATGGGGTATCGATGTACCTCTGGAAGGGTACGAAGAGAAAAAGATCTATATCTGGGCTGAAAATGTGCTGGGATATTTATCTGCCAGCTTTGTGTGGGCGAACCATAACGGTGCTGACTGGTTTGACTTTTGGGGCAGTAATGCTCTCCATTACTATATTCACGGCAAAGATAACATCCCCTTTCATTCCATTATTCTTACGGCGCTGTTAAAGGCACATGGCGGCCTGCATCTGCCTGACAGGATCGTCTCCAGCGAGTACCTGACCCTGGAGGGAAGAAAGATCTCCACCAGCCAAAACTGGGCTATTTGGGTGCCTTATATTCTCGAAAAATATGACCCGGATTCCATCCGGTATTTTCTTACTGCAAACGGTCCCGAAAAAAGAGACACGGACTTTACCTGGCAGGAATTTATCAACAGCCACAATGGCGAACTTCTCGGTGCTTACGGTAATTTCGTCAATCGAAGCCTTGTTTTCCTTAAGAAAAGCTTTGAAAGCAAGGTTCCTCATGGGAAACCGAACCCTGCCATTGAAAATGAAATCCGGGCTCTCTATATAAAAGCGGGAAGCCTAATTGAAGAAGGAAATTTCAAGGAGGCTCTGGACTTGATCTTTTCCTTTGTGCGCTCAGCCAATAAATATTTTGATGAAGAAAGACCCTGGATCACTGTTAGAGAAGACTTGGAGAAATGCCGGGACACTTTATACAACTGTGTCGGGATCATTGCCAATCTGGCTGTTTTACTTGAACCCTTCCTTCCTTTTTCCAGTCGGAAAATCAAAGACTGTTTGTCCGTCGGAAGTACTTCCTGGGAGTTTGTTGAAATACCGGCAGGCCTGGAAATAAAGGAACCGGAGCTGCTGTTCCAGCGTATTGACAAGAAAGTCATTGAGGAAGAGCGGGAGAAGCTGGAGAAGTAACCGGCCACCCTCCTGTAAAAAGCAGCAGGTGCACTGCCCTTTCCCTCCGGCAGTGCACCTGCTTATCCTCCGCTATGGAGCTGTCGCAGCCTCCAGTTTTTTCAGAAGTCTGTCGATCTCCTCCTTATAGGGGGCTCCGATCTTTTTTGCCTCCAATAGTTCCTGCTTCGCCAACGGGTACTGCCTTGCGTCATAATAGACAGCACCCAGCAGATAATGCCCGTGCAGCGGTTCCAGCCTCACGATTTCCTTCGCGTGCTGGATAGCTTCCTCGTATTTCCCCTGTGAATCCTCCGCAACGGCTAATTCCCACAAAGCTCTCAGCAGTATGTCGTGGTTTGAGAGCTTCATACCGTAGATCTCTTCTCCAATTCGCTCTACTTCTCCCCAGTTTTCTGCATTCTTCATCCGCTCCATCTCATTGAGCTTCACCAACGCCCTGTTCTGTTGATTGGTAAAGCCATAGAACAATCCCAACGTGGTGATCAAAAGAGTTGCCACTAAAAATGCCGTTCTGCTGAGGTATTTTTTGTTTACGGCTTTTATTTTTACGATCCCCGCGGCCAGGAAGCCTCCTACAAGACCTCCCAAATGAGCGAAGTTATCAATTCCGGACCTTGAAAAACCATAGCTGATATTGATGACAATAGTAGTAATTACATCATAGCCAAAGTATCTTTTGAACAAAACAGGGTTCTCAATTCCATAATACAGCAATGCCCCCAACAGTCCAAAAATCGCCCCCGAAGCACCGACTGCAGGAGTGGAGGAAAACATGAAGCTGGCGATATTTCCTATAATACCGGCAACCAGGTAGACAAAAATGAACTTAATATTGCCGTAGAGCCTTTCCACGGTTCTTCCCAGTGCGTACAGGGAATAGGAATTAACCAGCAAATGAACGGTCCCTCCATGGAGGAAAATAGGCGTCAGGAACCTCCAGTACTCTCCGGATACAATAATGCGTGTATTTTCCTTTGCACCCAAGCTGACAATCAAGGAACCATAGGAAATCCCCGAGATCCGTTCATAGATCATGAGCAGTGCCCATACTGCAATATTCACGGCAATGAGACTGTAGGTAACCCAGGAAGTGCTGGCGGAAAAATCCATACTATTTTCCTTTTCTTTTCTTTCCATGAGTTCATATAGGTCGACAGCAGCCATATGCTTCTCCAAGTCCTCTTCCAGCAAGGATTTCAGAAGCTTTTCAACCCCTCCGGTTGCAGCCGGCAGCGTAAACAACTTTTCCACTTTTTTTTCCGAAAGGCTGACACAAATGCAGCTCAGGTATTTCCTTCCCAACACCTTTTTATGCTGCCCCTGGCGGATGACCTGCAGTTTCTCAGGGTCGGGAGTGGAATTGAAAACAAACACCTGAAAATAGTACCACGCCCCTCTCCCTTTCATGTTCTCTATATTGGTGCGGCAAAGTTCCAGCCGTTCCCTTATTTCTTCCGCACTAAAGAAATCCCCATTGACCAGTTCAAGGGCCATCTGGCTCCCAAAGGAAGTTTTATAAAGTACCTTTATATTTGGGTTCTCCGGTATTTCTCCATTTTCATAGGTCACGGGCATATAGTCCTGCTGCTCGATAAAACGGACAAAGGCCGCTTGAAGATATTTCGTATTCATTGCAACACCTCGCTATATATCGGTGGTATATGCTAGATATAATAAGACTAGCAACTGCTGATTTGGCGTTTGCATAGCCAAAGCTTTTGGGGCTATGCGGGCGTCGAATCAACTAAGTTCCATTCTTACATTGTATAAACATAACATCACCTTTATTATGCCAATTATAACATAAGACGATAGCCATAATATATAGGAGGGAGGAAACTTCCCTGGCAAATGCTGTTTTTAGAGAAGTTTAAATGCAAAACAAAGCCGCTGCCTGCCGGTTTCCCCCGGCACTGCAACGCCTTACAGGTACCTGTTCCCGTCAACCGCAGGCGTCACAGCCGGAACACTCACTGCACGCATTCCCCGGTATCCTTTCAGAACTTTCAATGGTGAAAATACACGAACCGATATCATACATAGTTTCTCCGCCCAACTGCACCTTCCCATCAAAGAAACGGATTTGCAAAGGCTCAATACTCAATTTCCCCACTTGAAGCAGGCTGGGTTTTAAAGCGGGTTCATAGCACTTTTCTCTTCCTGTAGAATCTTTTACGAGGATTCTATCGGAGGAAGTTGTCACATACCTGACTTTCCCATCTTCATAAAAGCCCAGGGAATTTGTATCACCGTGGATACCCGCAGCCTTTCTGTCAAAAGCCGTGATATTCCCGATGGGAGTGTCTACCGTTACCGGTTTGTAGGGCTCTATGGACTTGATGCCGCCTTCCGGATACAATGCGATCCCGATGCGCGCCGTAACTTCTCCCAGGGGAGTCTGTAGGGTAACGGAATCCCTGGGCCAGAAAGTAAGGCTCCTTATAGCACCGCTTTCGTAGAAATGAACCCCAATGATTTTCTTTCGGAAGCTTCCGAAGGGAAAACTGAATTCGAATTCCTGGGCCAAGCCGTATTCGTTTTCCTCCGTCCAGTATCCGGTGATCTTGCCGTTTAGAGGAAATAGCCTTTTAACAGCACCACTTGCATAAAAGGTTACCAGTTCTGCAGGAAATACGCCTATAGAGGTTTTTATCGCCGTTTGTTCCTGCAAGGATATGCTTTTCACCGTACCGTTTTCATGAAAGGATAAAGACTTTGTATATTTTCTTCGCACTCCGTCCTGCTCATATTGCGGAATCAGCAGACCATAGGGGGTTGCAATCCGATTCTCCCTAATAACCATACACTCTTTTACACTTCCGCCTTCATAGTACTCTACATGGGACACCCCCTCCAAAGCCCCATATTTTGTAAGGATCGACCGCATGATTCAATCACTCCTTTCCTCCTGTGATTCGCCGCAAACTTTGCGGTAAATCTTCACCCGGCACTCATTCTGGCTTGTGGGCACAGCATCAAATTTCAGTCCCAGTTTGTCAAAGTCCCTTTCAAACCAGGGCGGAACATGACTGCATACCACTTCCAGTTCATAGAAACTTTCATTCTTTAAAAAAGGAAGCAATACCTTTTTGGAAGTAATTTCAGGGTTACGGATCTGCAGCTCTTTGAGGTTCACACAATATACTCCTTCGGTCTCCGTCTGTTGAGGGCGGGCAACTGTTTGCTCCTCTTGCACCGGATGAAGCAGGGATTCCATATTTTCCTCCGCTGCTTTCGATATAAAGTCCAAAAAAATCTCCGGCCTCCCTTCCACCTCAAAGATACGAAAGCCTGCTGTATCGAAGATATTATAGGGTAATCCCGCAATTTCTCTTCCCGCGATAATTTTAGTGTCACCCAGTGCCACAATGATTTCCATAAGGCTTTCCCGAAGAGCCTTTAGCCCTTGTGCGGCGACAATACGGAAGGGACATTCCTCCATTACCATCCATTTGCCCGCGCTTTTGCCATACCGCTTAATGGCAGTGGCTTCAAACAGAGAGGCCGTTTGCCCCATCGAATCTATAAGTACCGCAATTGTACCATTCATCGTCATCCCCCTTTCTTGAACCAGGTTCATTCCTTTTATTGATGGTGCCTAGGGTATGATAAACACTTTTTCCGGTGGCAGTTCGATATGCCACGGCAGGGAAAGGTTTTTCAAACTCCGCCACCGGTCCCTCGATACTTCCCATTGCAGGAGGCCTTCCTTGTTCTCCCCGGCATGGTTTTCCAGGTACAGCAAAACCGTAACCGAATGAGGACCCTCTACAACTTTAGCCGGACGGCATGCAAAAACATTGGGACGAGTACAGTCCCTTTCCACCTGCCTGATATGGCGCGCTCGTATTCCTATATGAGAAAAGGGAGAATCGAGGGGCTTTTCCACTCTGACCCTACAGCCTCCCCAGTCTTGCGCTTCCACTAACCCTTTGGAATCCAGTCTTGCCACCGATATGTTCTTGCACCCCGTAAGTCGTGCCGCCGAAAACGTGGGCGGATTCTGAAAAATCTCCACTTTCGGTCCGCAAGCAGCCACGCTCCCCTCCGACATAACAACAAGCTTCTCGCACACCCTGTAGACCTCCTCCATATTGTGGGAAACAAACAGTGTTACACCGGAGTACTCTGCCAGGGTCTCCAACAATTGGTTTTCCATCTGGCTTCTTAAATGATTATCCAGGGCAGAAAAGGGCTCATCCAATAAAAGCACCTCCGGTTCAATGGCCAAGGCGCGGGCTAGCGCTACTCTTTGCTGCTGCCCCCCGGACAACTGGGAAGGATACCTGTTTTCCAGACCTTCCAGATGCATTCGTCCCAGCATATTTCGAACCTTTTCTTCCTTACTGCCCTTCGACATTCCTTCCAGCCCAAAGCCGATATTTTGCACTACCGTCATATGGGGAAACAGTGCATACTGCTGAAAAAGAAAACCCACTTTCCTTTTTCGCGCCGGAAGGTCAATGCCTCTTTCAGAATCGTACAGCACCCGGTCATTTAAAACGACCTTCCCCCGTGTCGGCCTTTCCAGTCCTGCAATGCAGCGAAGAGTCATGCTCTTTCCCGATCCTGAAGCTCCCAGTAACCCGAGGACCTCTCCTGCAGTATTGAACTTCACCCTCAAATAAAAGCCATTGAGCTTTTTTTCCATATCCACTGTTAATTCCATGCGAACCCCCGCTTATTAATGGAGAATTGAGAATGGAAAATTGAAAATTATTACTGAACGTAAATAAACAACAAACAATGGTTCATAGACGCAGACCAGCGTCTCTAATCCTCCATGTAGATTTTTCATTCTCAATTCTCCATTTTCAATTTTCAATTTTTGTTTTTCCCTTTGCTTCCGGAAGATAAAAACCTACGCTGGTATTCGGTCCAATAGTTCATCAACAGAATCACCACCAGCGATATGCCAACGATCAGAAGTACCCA
Source organism: Bacillota bacterium (assembly GCA_023419605.1). GTDB lineage: Bacteria > Bacillota > Clostridia > Acetivibrionales > JAEZXR01 > JAEZXR01. The sequence goes on from JAEZXR010000138.1 coordinate 51,149, forward strand.
CATCAGAGCCTTGTCCATATCCCCTCCTTCTGCCGCAAAGAAGATGGCTACCGGAAGCGTCTGGGTTTTTCCCGGAATGTTGCCTGCAATCATCAATGTAGCGCCAAACTCTCCCAGCGAACGGGCGAAGGCCAGCACCGTAGCCGCCGCAATCCCCGGCCAGGCCAGCGGAAGAATCACCTTCCAGAAAATCCGCCACTCCGATACCCCCAGGGTTCTGGCTGCATTCACCAGAGTATTGTCGATTTGCTCGAAAGCGCCCCGGGATGTCTTATACATCAGAGGGAACGCTACTACCGATGCGGCAATGACTGTAGCAGGCCAGGTAAAAATCAGCGTCGTTCCCAGTTTAAACAGCAGCTTCCCCACGGGTCCATACCGCCCGAACAGCAAAAGCAGGAAAAAGCCCACCACCGTAGGAGGTAAAACCAGAGGTAGATTAAACAACCCGTCAATCAAACCTCTCAACTTTCCCTGATACCCTGCCATCCAGCGCGCGGCTGCAATCCCTATGAAAAAGGTAATCACCGTAGCAACGAATGCAGTTTTCAGTGAGATCCATATGGGCGATAGGTCTGTTCCCATCCTCGACACCTCCACTTCCAACCCTCATCCCTCTATCTCTCTTACCCCGGCTCGGCAGACGGGAGTACCGGAAAACTTCGAAGCACTTCCGGTTCCCCTCTCCCAGCCTTGGGAGAGGGGCCAGGGGTGAGGGTTAACTCGTTCATTTCGCTCTGCTGAAACCAAACTTTTCGAATACAGCTTTTGCAGTAGTACCCGTCAAATAGGTAAGAAATTCTTCTGAAGCTTCCACATTCCGGCTGTCCTTTAATACTGCCACGGGATAAGTAACCGGAGTATGGGATTTTTCCGGGGCGTAGGCAACAACCTTTACCTGGTCCGATATTTTCGCATCGGTTTCATACACAATCCCCGCATCTACATTTCCTGTTTCAACCCAGGTTAACACCTCACGTACATCTTTGGCATATACGACCTTGGGCTGCACTTTCTCCTTGATTCCCAGAAAATTGATGATTTCTTCCGAATACTGTCCTACAGGGACGCTTTTTGGCTCACCCAATGCAATCTTTCGGACCGTCTCCTCCGCCATATCCTTAAAATCCTTTATCCGGGCAGCATTCTTCTGCGTCACAAGTACAACCTTGTTTTCCAGTAGATTCAGGATCGTATCATCCAGTAACAGGCTTTTCTGTTTTAGGGCATCCATTTGCTTGGTTGCTGCCGACATAAAGATATCTACCGGAGCGCCCTGTTCAATCTGCTGCTGCAATGAACCGGACGCACCAAAGTTATAGGTTATGGTAACATTGGCTTTTTCTTTGCTATAAAGCTGCTTTATCTCTTCCATGGCATCCTTCAGGCTGGCAGCCGCCGATATGGTTAAGGAAACCGGTTTTACTTCCGGTGTTGTCACAGCGGCGGATACCTGCTCAGCTACTTCCGTTTTACTGCATCCGAAGGTCAGCACAGTGAATGTGCACAGCAGCAAAATTAACAGGAGCTGCTTGTTTCTTTTCATGGAAATCCCCCCAATTTCTCTTTGCATTTTTTATGGAATACGACCGGCCACTACCGCTGATGGTTCCATGACTGCATGGCCTTCACATCAGCGAAGCTCCATCGTATTCCATGATGCTGCCCTATAGTTTCCAAAAGCGTTGACAATTGAAGAAACACAGATGACAACTTTTTGAAACGGATAGTTACCCTGTCCTCAGAAAAACAAAGCGGCAGCTGCAATATTTAGATGTAAAGTACGTATTGAAAATAAAAAAACAAAACACCGTGGAAACATCCATATAGAATAGGACGTAAACGCATGCGACTCTGTCTGCATACAGGGCAAAACAAAGCAATACGTGGCATTTCGTTCGAGAAAAGTATATAATGTTTTGTTATGTTTTGTTATTTTACATTATAGTATCATCTCACACAAAAATCAATATAGTTTGAAATATTTTATTTTAAATCCTGCAATTTTCTAAAAAGACACTCCTTTTCAACATCACTTCTCACGCATTATTTATTGATCGCATCCATCAAGCTCTGCTATATAATAGGAATACCCATTTCCTCCTTCGCATCATAAATGAAGGCATTCGATTTTACTCTTGCACGTATCACAAATTATTTGTTATAGTAAAGGGAAGGAACAGGTTATCCCATTGAAAGGGAGTGTGCATATGGAAGAAAATATCCCCCTAACCCCCCAGGAAGTCGCCGATATATTAAAAATAACCAAAAATACTGTATATGAATTAATCAAACGAGGAGAATTAAGCGGTTATCGAGTGGGCAAAAAAGTCCGGGTGGATGTAAAAGACGTGGAAGAGTACAAGAATCGGTCGAAAAACAGAAAAACCGGCGCTCACTATACCTCTGATATAAACTCTTTTCTTCTTTCAAAGACAAACCCACTGAATTATGAGGAATTTCCTGCCGAGAAAGGTTTCGTCCTCTGCGGTCAGGATGTGCTCCTGGACATTTTGTCCCGTTACCTGGAGCAGCATCCGAAGGGAGTCCGCACCTTGCGGTCCTACGTAGGCAGCTATAACGGATTATACGCATTATACCGGGGAGATGTTCAATTGGCAACAGCGCATCTCTGGGATGGAGATACAGGCCGGTACAATATTCCCTATGTACGAAGAATGCTTCCCGGCACCCCTGCGGTCATCGTTCACCTGGCCGGCCGGACGCAGGGATTTTATGTTGCAAAGGGAAACCCCAAGGAAATTAAAGACTGGGAAGACCTGAAAAGACCGGATATTACCATGATCAACCGGGAGAAGGGCAGCGGCACACGGGTTCTTCTGGATGAACACCTGCGTTTGCTGGGCATCCCGGGCAAAAGCATCCAGGGATATTCCAGAGAATGCCTCTCCCACCTGGCCGTTGCCAGTACAGTAGCCCGGGATGGAGCCGATATAGCCGTAGGCAATGAGAAAACAGGCCTACAGGTTCAAGGCATTGACTTTATCCCTTTGCAAAAGGAACGCTACGAACTGGTGATAAAAAAAGAGGATATGGATAAACCTCCCTTCGAGGCCATCATCGAAATTCTCCGCTCCCAGGAATTTAAAATGGAGCTTACGGGAATCGGCGGTTACGACCTTTCAGAGACCGGTAAAATTGTTGGCGAAACATAAAATGCTTTTATTTCGTGTGTACAGCAAAAGTCCCCATTTATGGGAAGTCTACGGTAGATCGTGCAACAATAAAAACGAAGAAGGGCGAAAATAAATTCGCCCTATAGAACATTACCGATTCCTGCGGCCCGGTCCATATTGATATGTCTGAACATGGCTCTGCAACCGGAATGTACCCTGTGGGCCCTGGAAATATTTATGCCGACCGTCATTAAATGTTCAATCCGCTTATTAAAGGGCAATTTCTACCTTTTCACATCGCCTTACGTTATCAATTTCACTTTTCGGCAAGGTATTATTGCTCAAATTTATATAAGTAAGGGCTTCCAGCCTATCAAGGGTCTTCGGCAGACAAAGGAGTTCATTATCGCTTACACTTAAAAACTGCAGCCTGGATAAACTCCCGATTGTATCAGGAAGCCCTTTCAATTTGTTTTTATCCAGCCATAGGGATTCCAGGTTTTTCAGATTCCCAATCTCCTCGGGTAAAGCTTCAATACTGTTGGAATTCAGATGAAGCGATCGTAAATTATAGAGATTGCCGATTTCCCTGGGCAATCGAGTAATGGATGTACAGCCGATACTTAAGTATTCCAATTGCTTTAACCGGCCGATTTCCTCCGGCAGTACGGACAGCCTTGGTATACCCAAAGGCTCTACTGCTTCACCCTCTTCGCACATGTAGGAACCACAGCAAATCTCCAGCCGCCTGAGGTTCTCCAGCTTCCCGATTTCCTTTGGAATTTCCCGCAGGTCCCTTGTTAAGACACTGAGGGTTTTTAACTCCGTAAGATTTCCTACCCAGCCCGGCAGCTTCCGTATATGATACCCTGCCACCTCTAAAGATTCCGGCTGATGCCTGACTGCGTCCCGGATAAAGTCCTCGAAGCCCTCATTGAATTCCCCTCCCAAAAACAGCCCTTGGATGGAATTGGACAGAGAGATCGCTTCCTCCGGCTCCCCATTTATTCCAGCCCATGATTCATGGGCTGTATTGACCAGCCAGGGAGTACCGTCTTCCGTCAAAAAGCTAAGGTCTTCGGGCAGTGCAGGCTGTTGCCAGGAATATAGGCTGTTGGCGGCTTCCTTTAAAACTTCGGCGGCCTTCTCGCTGCACCGGTAATAGCAAACCCACGCTGTTTTATCTAAAATCCTTGTCCCAGGCCATCGATCGGACCTGGTTTTTTCCATCAAATGCGGCTCTAATGCAGCCAAAACCCTTTGCCCGCTCTCTGAAAATCCTAAGTCATCCTGTACCACTAAAACAAATTGGCTGCATCTGCCTACCGCATAATCCATCAGTTTCCCATAAGCCTCCCCTTTAGGGTCATCGCATATACGAATCATGGTTGAATCTCCTTATGTAAAAATTTTAAAATCCTTCCGCCCCTATTATACCATCCTTAATTTTACAGTTAAAATAGAAATTAAAATAAATACCGGCGACATGAAAAAAATCCTCAAAGGAGAAATTTATTCTCACTCGAGGACTTTCAGTTCATGTTCCAAATAATCATACACAATTCCCTCATGCACAACGAATTTTTTTATAGAACAAATACAGTAGTTGATCCAATTCCAAGGACGTACGGTAAATCGCTTCCCTGTTCGCCTTTTTATTTTGTGAATAGATTTTTAAAACCCTGTTCTTCTCTGCAATTTTTTCGATCAATTCCTTTACATCTTCCTTCATAAGCCCTCACCTCCACAACGTATTTACCCCGGTTTCCCTGTTGGAAATCAGGATTTCATTATCTAAACCTCGTCCTGGAGATTTGCAGTTTATTTAAGAATGTATAACCTTCGGGATGGAATGACTCTACGAATACGCTTAGATATTCACTCTTGCATGCGAACATGGCATAACAGGAGAACGTGGTCCTTGTGTAAGAATTTTTTATAACGATTTATTACCTTTCATTATATTATATACTGGTTTTTAAACAAAAGCAAGATTTTTTGCATGCTATTTAAATCAACTTGCAAAAATAAAATACACTTAATTCAACACCAACCCCTAACACCTTATCTTATCCCAACTTCAAGGTTTGTCCGCCAGCAATTCCAGTTGTCACGAACGTAAAACACACGTTATTCGCAAGATAACCCCCCCACACCTGCAATGCAAAACAATTATCCACGAGAAAAGTCCCGCAAAGAACGTACTCATAGTTTTCCTTGAGGGAACCATCTTTATGAAATCAGCTCATTAGCGGTCCCCTGTAAACTCGTATCTTCTATCGGCATCGCGCAGCTTTGGCAGATTTTCATCGCTTGTTCCTTCATGCCTTTCCCGATTTTGTAGCTTCATTTTACCTTATCATTTATAACAACTGTATGTCATATTTCAGATAATTCTTCATAAAATTCGGCTCGAGAGCTAAGGCGGCCTGGGAGTCCTCATGAAGGTGCTCAAAACCTGTCCGTTAGTAAATAGATAAAGACCTGCCTAGAATCTAAACACATGGAGGCGGTCCACCCGTTCCACTTCCTCCGGCAAAATTTTTCCGATGTACCCCATGTATTCTTCACTGGCACCCACAGACTCTAAGATCAGCGTGCTAAACCCGTGATATAAATTCAAGCCCAGCAGCTTTTCATAGTAGGCTGTACTAATGATATCTCCAAGATTCATGAGTTTAACTTCCGTACTATTCACTTGTGCCAGCAATGGCTTGTGGTGATATTCAACAATGTTGCGGATATCCTCCGGCAGCTTCCACTTCTTACATAGCCATGCCCCTATGTCCGAATGTGTAAGTCCATCCATGACAATTCTTTCCGCCGGAATTTGATAGACACCCTTATGCTGTATTGCTATAACCTGGTCAATGACTTCCGGGAGGCAAATATCCAATACGGCAATTCCTATATCATGGATAAGTCCATAGGAAAAAAGCTCATGCCCCTTGCACAGGCCCGTTTTTTCCGCAAGCATGCTGCTGGCGATGGAAGTACCAATGGAATGCTTCCAATATTTTTCTCTATTAAACTGATTTGCCCTGCCCAACTTTTTGGGCAGGAGTAATTGAAATGTAAAGGATAATAACAGATTCCTCACAGTTCGCAGACCCAAATAGATAATGGCTTCGTTTACAGTTGTTACATTTCTTTTCAGTTCGAAATAGCTGGAATTTACACAATTAATCAATAAATCCGAAAGTTCGCTGCATTTTGAAACCTTTTTGCTCAACTCATTCATATCAAGCTTTTCAGATTCATACATACTATAAAATATTTCACTAACCGGCTGAGGAAGAGAAGGTACCTTATTTGATTCTTCAAGAATTTCGAATATTTTGGTGCTATCCATCGAATGTATCCCCCTATATGTTTTTGTCTTGTTGAAAAGCGTAAATGTAAGATTCTGTTTTGTCTGCTTTAGCTTCTACTTTATATACCCCCACGCAAGGAAATCATAACATCCATTTCCCAATATTCTCATATTTAGGTATAAATTTTGACGCAAGGCATAAAGTTCCACTTTGTCACATGTACCTTTTTGGAACATAATGTAAAATTATGTTGATTTTTTGTATTCCTTTGTGGTAATCTTTTCTTGGTGATATTGATGTTTGAATTAATAGAATGTACCATGATTATGCTCGAATTGCTTGAAAAACTTAAAAACGAAGGAAAAATTACGCATGAGGAATACGAGTCCCACATAAAGCTAAAGCGTGCATTTCTTTCACGTTTGAAAAAATGCAACAACAGCGAAGGGGCCCATGTGTCTTCTCATACATAAATTCGCCATTGTCCGGGTAATCTTCCGGCCCATATTGCCAAGGTTTAATTTTTCTGTTATTATAAATGTAATCGAATAGCTATTCCGGTTGGGCGAATTCGTTTTCGCTTTCAAGAGTTTGCAGGTTTCTGGGGTGGGAAACTCATTACTGAGTTTTGCTGCCCTTTTTGTGTGCAGAAAAGGAGTTGCGCTATTTTTTTGCATAGCAAGGAATCACCTGACACAGCCTACCTATATGAGGCACTAAAATAATTAAAGGAGCGAGATAGATGACGGTTGGACTTATGATCGTTTTGGCTTTGGTATTGATTTTACCCTTCACATTTCGAGTGATCGAACATAACCTGGAATACTTTTTATTTACCATGGGGTTACTGGCTACAGTCATATCCGGGAGCCTTTCGGTACACCTGATTTCTCATATATTCGGAAACAGGCTTTTATATTTTATTACGGCTGCAGTGCTGATTGCAGGACTTCTGTTCAATTATTCCATTCAAAAGATTCATTGGATGGTTGGCACGATTTTAAAACGTATCCCGCTGAAACTTTTTATTTTTGTTATGGTTACTGTCTTAGGCCTCGCTTCCAGCCTCATTACAGCCATTATTGCAGCATTGGTTCTGGTGGAGATATTGCATGCTCTCCCGCTAAAACATAAAACAAAAGTAAAGCTCGCCATTGTTTCCTGTTTTTCCATCGGCTTGGGAGCCGTTCTCACGCCCATAGGAGAACCGTTATCTACCATAGTCGTTTCTTCACTGAAGGCTGACTTCTGGTATCTTTTTCACTTAATCGGCGTATATGTCGTCCCAGGGGTTATTGCCATGGGCTTGCTCAGTATCTTCATCCTCCATCGTGATGAACGGAAGGAAGCAGCGGACAGTACTGCCGCTACGTCGGAAGAAACTGCAGAGGCAATTTGCTTCAAGGAAGAAAGTGTTGAGATCAAAAAGGAGGAAGAGCTTAAAGCTGTTTTTATCCGGGCCTTTAAAATATTTGTTTTTGTTGTCGCGCTGGAGCTTCTGGGCGCGGGATTCAAGCCTCTGGTAAATACGTATATTATCCACCTGGACAGCCGGCTTCTCTATTGGATTAATATGACTTCCGCAGTCCTGGATAATGCTACATTGGCAGCCGCAGAAATAAGCCCTTCCATGACGGTGATACAAATAAAAGCCATTCTGATGGGCCTTCTCATCAGCGGCGGTATGCTGATTCCCGGCAACATTCCCAATATTATTTCCGCCGGGAAACTCAATATTAAAAGCCGTGAATGGGCAATCACAGGGGCTCCCATCGGATTGGCACTGCTGGTCATTTACTTTGTTGCCATATTTTTATTTTAAGGAACAAGTGCATGTTTTTCCGACCGGGAAGCCACCATCGTTACCGGATACCCTGATTATCCCGAAAACAGGGGTAAAGACCCTGCTGCCTTGCTTGATATGTTTTATAAGAAGTATGTAAAGATACTTCTCAGGAACTGCGGATCACGGACCGCTTTGAAGTCCAAGAAGTTCATCGATAAAATATTTGATCATTAAGGCAGCTTTGACTGTATGAAGCTGCTAGGTCATGGAATAAAGCCATTTGTCAAAGTGTAATCGGTAAATGGTAAATCGAACCCCGCAAGAAACAGGTAGCTCCCGTTTCTTGTGGGGTTTTTTATTATTACCTTGCTCACTCGATGCACTACCCCCGCAGAAGCAGTGAGTGCCTTAAATATTCCACTAATAAAGTGTCCAGCTCCTGGCTGACCTTTACGACCTCCTCATACGTAACATTCTCCGACATAATCATGGTATTTAACCGTTCCCTTAAAATTTCAATTTCATCAATCATCATTCTTTTTGTACCTAACTATATTTTAAACCTTTCTGCCAATGTCCGGAGTTCCTTTGCTCCCGTAAAGTGCTTGTCCGACAGCAAATAAGCTCCCTGCTTGTCGCCGGCGTGATTTCATTGTTCTCTGATTCTCATAAAGGCTGCATTTTCACTGATTGGCTTACTGAACAAATATCCTTGTATCTTATTGCACTTGTGTTTCACCAGATAATCCATCTGTTCCTGTGTCTCCACTCCTTCCGCTATCACACACAAATCCATGCTTTTACCGATTTTTACAATCAAATTTGTCAAAGACTTGTTTTTCTCATCATTATGGATGGTATCGATAAAGGATTTATCGATTTTCAGAGTAGTTATCGGCAGCTGCTTTAAATAATTTAAGGAGGAATATCCCTTACCGAAGTCATCTAGGGCAATTTTTACGCCTTTTTCCCGCAGCAGCTTTAACTTTCCGGCAATGGTCTCATAGGATTCCATAAGGATGGATTCGGTAATCTCCAGTTCAATCTGCTTCGGGTTCAGCTTCATGGATGCAAGCGTCTCCATCACCATATCCACAAAATCCTCCTGCAGTAATTGCAGCATGGATATATTAATGGATATATTAAGCTCCGTATGCCCTTCCTGATGAAGTCTTTTTAAAAAAAGACAGGCATTTCTAAAAACCCATTCCCCGATAGGGACGATTAAATGCGTATCCTCTGCTATACCGATAAACTTCTGTGGGGATATAAAGCCCCATTCGGAATTTCTCCATCGGATCAACGCTTCAAACCCGGAAATTTTATTTGTATTAATATCCAGCTGCGGCTGGTAATACAGCTCAAACTCATTATTCTCCAAGGCCATCCGAAGATACTTCTCGATGTACATTCTTTCCGTAACCGCTTCATTCATAGGTTCATTGTAGACAACAATCCTGTTTCTTCCCGTCTCTTTTGCTTTGTATACGGCAATATCCGCATTTTTCAGCAATTCATCCATACTAACCCCATGGTCCGGATATATGGATATACCAATGCTTACGGTCGTGAACAGGCTGCTCTTGCCCACTTCAAAGCGAGCCTTAAATTCCTTCAGAATTTTGACCGCCAGCCTCTCAATCTCCTCTATTCCTTTAAAGCTTTCCATAAGTACGATAAACTCATCGCCACCCAGCTTGAAAACAGAGCAGCTGCATTCCTGAAGATGAAGAAGCCTTTCACTTGCCTTCACCAGAAGCTGGTCTCCGAAAGTGTGTCCCAGGGTGTCATTTACGTATTTGAAATTATCGATATCAATAAAAAGCAGCGCGCAGCGCAGATCCTTTTTTTCACTCATTAGCACAGCCAGTCTTTCATTCAATGACCGACGGTTGCATAATCCTGTCAGCTGGTCATGGTATGCAAGGTGATGCAGCCTTTGTTCGTACGCTTTCAGCTCTGCGTGCGCGGATTGGATCTCATGGTTGGCGGATGCCAGGCTCCCATAGCTTTTCACCAGTTCCTGCTCTGCAGTTTTTATTCTTTTAAGCGCAGTAAAAGCCATGGTAAAAATAAACACCCCTGTAGCGCTAACATACAGCCATCCTTTCACCATACTGATAAGCGTCATTGTTTCCTTGTCATTGACGAAAAACGCAAGAACTTTATCGGATAATAAAATCCATATTGCACCTACAACAAGATAAATCACTGCGATTTTTAGTGAAACCTTTCCTGTTTCACCCTGACCGATACGGAAGAAACCGTGGGAGAGCCTTTCCAATGAACGCACATCTTCCATCCTGCCTTCATTGTATGTGTTTTTTCCGACCATTTTGTTTCTCCATCCCCTTCACTTGTCCCTCAGGACTTCCATCCAGCTAACCTTTGTATTATTTAAATGCTACAGCATATTTTTCACGAGCTTCCGCAACTCAGGCAAATTCTCTTTGGCTATGTAAGCGCAGCACCCATTTTCGAAGGCTCGATTGATATCTTCCTTTGCAATATCTTCAGAGACAATAATAAAGGGAATACTTCCGTCTACACTGTTTCTTATGGCAAGAGCCTGCAAGGCGCTGAAATTCGGCATGGAATTATCACTTACGATGATATCCCAAGGACTTTCGTGAAGCGCTTGCAGCATTGCTTTTTCGCTTGCAACTCTCCGGTGTTCGACTATAAACCCTGCCTTTCTGATCTCTCTAATATTCAAATCCGCAGAATAAACGGAATCTTCTATTATAAGTACCGAAATTTGCTTCATCATTCACCACCTGCCGGCTTTTATAAATTCACTGCTACAAATAAAGGATAACTTTGTACTGTAATTTAATAGTACAAAATTATCCTTCAGAGAAGAATGAAAAATTGTAAGTTCATACCCGGAAAAATTTCGGTTTTTATAGACTTTAGTCCTTCCCGGCATTCATCTGTCGAAACTCCGTAGGTGAGCAGCCTGTATATTTCTTAAAAAGTTTGCTGAAGTATTCGATATCCTTAAATCCAAGTTTTTCGGCGATTTCATAGGCCCTTAGATTCTCTTCCTGAATCAGCTGCTTGGCCCTTTCCATTTTTACCAGTGTGAGATAATTTACAAAGGATATTCCTGTTTTTTGCTTGAAAACCTCGCTTATGTACGTCTTGTTCATAAACAGCGCCTCTGCAACGATTTTTAACGATAATTCACTCTCTACATTTTCTATCACATAGCTACAAACCGATCTCACAATTCCTCCGCTTTGCATACCGCATTGGAGTGTATTCAGAAGGGTAATGATTTCTTGAACGGCTGCTATAAAAGCAGTTTTTATGGAATCAAACCGGTCACATTGAGAGAAGTCAATATTTATGAACCGATCCGTAGTAACAAACTTATCCAGCCATTTGCAGCTTTCCAGAACCCCGTTTACCATTTCCAGCATTCCATTTTTAAGGACACTTTGCACTTTTATCAAATCATGGTTTACATTTGCCCCTATGATATCAACAATCTCTTCTGCGGCGCCAAGGGCCTTTCCATCCCCTTCACATATAAGCGCAGTAAGCCGTTTGATATCCGCCGCCGGAAAGAAAACTCCCACCTTTTCATCCACTGTTTCCTCTAACTTTTTTATCCTGTCTTCTTCCTTCCTTCTACTTACGATAAACTGCCCGGCTCTTTGCAGTAATTGATTCAGCTCATGTTCATCCACGGGCTTTGTCATGTAGTCGAAGGCCCCCAGGATCAGTCCCTGCCTTGCAAAACTAAATTCGGTAAAATCACTCAATAATACAACGCACGCGCACAAATTTTTTTCCACGATTTTACGCAGCAGCTCGATCCCATCGATTTTAGGCATTTTGATATCGGTTATAACAAGATCTACCGGGTTTTTCTCCAGCTTTACCAATGCCTCATATCCATTTTTTGCTTCATCGAAAACCATAAAACCGGTTTTCTCACCCCAAAGCGGCAGCCGTTTTATTTCCCGCCTTGTTATCTCCATGTCGTCCACTATCATTACCGTAAGCACAACAGCCCCCCCTTTACGTTAACTATCCGTTACTATGTCAAAGGCAATGTAAAATACACGGTGGCTCCTACATTCAGCTTGCCTTCGATCCAAGCTCTTCCCCCATGTTTCTGTATGATTTTTTTAACGGTTACAAGTCCAATACCGCTTCCTTCAAACTCGTCACTGGTATGGAGACGCTGGAATATGCCAAAAAGCTTTCCGGAATACTCCATATCAAAACCGACTCCATTGTCCTTGGCATAAAAGATATATTCACCCGCTGTAATCATACAGCCGATGCTAATAAGGGCCGTACTCCTGCCTTTCGTAAACTTGAAGGCGTTGGAAAATACATTGTAGACCACTTGCCGCAGCATCACTCGATCTGCCGTCACTTTAGGCAAACCGGTCTCGATTTTAAGCTCCAGATCCCGCCCCGGACAGGTGGATTTCAGTTCATTGAATATGGATACAAACATCTCCTCGGTATTGATCTCCTCCATGCACAAAGCGGACCTTGAGGTAGTGGAATACTGTAACACCTTGTTAATCATGTCAATCATGTCTTTGCATATATTTCGTATATTCAGGAGCATTTCTGCCGCTTCTTCCCCAAGCTCTTCTTCAAAATCCTCAAGAATGATCCTGCTGTATCCGTCCACAGCCCGTAGGGGAGATTTTAAGTCATGGGACACGATGTAAGTAAAGGCTTCAAGCTCATTCATAGCGCTCTGAAGCTCATTTGTCCTCTCGATAACACGCCGCTCCAGCTCTTCATTCAGCTTCCGGACTTCCTTAATGGCCTGCTTGTATTCCGTAATATTATCGAATACCACACCCACCAGGTTTTCCTTGATTTTAAAAGCATTCATCAGATAGTACGTATCGCCGTCGGGATAATATGTCTCAAAATGTTCTGCTTTTCCGGTTTGTAAAATGTTCTGGTATAGATTCAAATCATTATTGGGATAGTTAAAAACCTGTGTCCATGTTTTTCCCGGAATATCGCCCGTCCCTCGGTTTGTTTGACTTTCAAAGCCCGGATTTACATCGATAAAACGTATATCGGTAAGTTTATTTTCCTTATTTAGAACAGGCTCAAAGACAAAGAAACCGTTCAACATCCTTTCAAAAAGCAATGCATACCGCTCCTCACTGGACGTCAGGCTTTTCTGCATCTCCATAAGTTCATCGAACTGCTGCCGCAATTCCTCATCCGAAGCTGTCAGTTCCTCATACAATTGCGTCAGCTCCTGATGGTTTTCGTACAGTTCCTGTTTCATAGCACTGATCTTCCTTAAATAGAAAATCAGTATGCATATAAATGCCACCAGCAGTGAAAAGATGATGAGTACCGTGATGACAAGCTTCTTATAGGTCTCAAAAAAGGAGAAGGGTTTATTCACGATTTCGCTGTCTTTGGGTACCTGTTGCAAGGGAATGTTAAATCTTTTAAGCTGTTCATAGTCAAAGATGTTTCGTGTTGTTCCTGATGTATCTACAGGAATCCGGGAGATATCTTCCCCCTGCAGAACCCTTGCTGCGATTTTTCCGGCGCTTTCCCCCTGAAGCCTCCCGCTTACCATACTCCCGCCGATGGCACCATGTCCGATCCCAAAATCATATAAATGATATACCGGTACTTTGCTGTTTTGACTCAGCCTCTGGCAGAAATCTTCAAACCCGACAACAATCCCTTCCACATCCGTATAATAGGTAGTGACAAGCAGTATGCTATCCTTTTGTGCCTGTCCTGCTTTCTCCATGATATCCTCCAGCTTCTCCTCATTTAAGGAGGTTACTTGAATCGCCGGATTTACCCTTTGTATGGCTTGAAGGGTCAAAGCACCCGTTGATAGCCCGCTTTCCGTTTTGTCATATACAACAAAGATTTCCTTAAGGTTTGGGTTTATCTCCAGGGCAGCTCTGACCGTCCTCTCAGGATCGACTTCTTCTATTACTCCTGTCACATTGGAATGGCCCTCTGTAATTTTGCCCGCTCCATCTTCATTTACACCGCAAAATACTATGGGTGCATTTGAAAACAGGTCCATTCTGTTTTTCAATGCGAACTCCAATGCCGCATCGTCGGTAGTGATAATCAAATCAATCTGCTTGTTGGAATACTTATATTTGAGATAGGTATATAAATGATCCAGATTTTCAGCGGTAGGATAGTTCTTCCAATCCATGTATTCGACAGCGATGGAACATCCTACGCCGGAATTCGCAAGGCTGCTTGCACTTCCTTCCGTTTCCCCGTCCGTCCAGGAAAGCCCCTTGTGGTAGGAGTTCAGTATCAAAACATTTTTAGGGCTGCTATTTGCGTAGCCATAGGTTTCTATAGCAGAGGAAAAAATTGCTGTTACAAGTACGAGGATAGTCATCTTATAGGCAAACGTAATCTTCCGCAATACAGAGTCCCCCTCTTCCTGAAATAATATCAAATCATGCTTCCCGACTGTAGTTACAAATAAAAATCTTATCTGAAGTGTTCCTTTTTATTACGCCCTACTCGCTATGTAAAAGAAAATTAATAGTAATAATTTCCCACCCAACGCTATCATAAACATTATTTTACATAATTTTATATTTTTTATCAACTATAAGAATTCTTTCACACCCGCGCCATGGGAGGAATCGCTCCATAAGCATCTTTCCAGCTTCCAAAAAGCACTGCCAAACCTCCAGATGCAAGACCGCATATAAAAACACCCTCCGGCTCTGCCATGACAAAGCCGGAGGGTGTTTTCCGTTAAGCAATATTCACAGTTGGTGCAAGCGGTTGTGAAAAAAGGTATTCTATAAGTTTTGCTACACTGCGCGTGGTGCCCCACGAGCGGCCCGCAAAAAAGAATACCTATATTTTTCACAACCGCCAGTAATTATCTCTTACCTTTTTCATAGGGTATGCCATCTGCCTTCGGCATTCTGGATTTTCCTACGAAGAGAACGAGCGCAAAGAGCGTGATCACGTAGGGCATCATAGCCAATATCTGCGATGGGAAACCCAGCCCGCTTCCTCCCAGGAATACCGCCAGTCCCTGTGCTCCTCCGAAGAGCAGGCAGGCCCACATGGCCCCCTGAGGCTTCCAGTTTCCGAAAATCATAGCCGCCAATGCGATAAAGCCTTGACCGGAGATCAGTGTGGGACTGAAGAGTGAAACCACTGCCAGGCTCATAGCTGCTCCACCAAAACCGGCAAAAACTCCCGATGCAATGACACAGATATACCGTATGGCGTAAACATTGATTCCGAGGGTATCCGCCGCTGCCGGATGTTCTCCCACCGAGCGTACCCGCAGCCCAAAACGGGTCTTGTAAAGCACAAACCATACGGCAAGCACCATAAAGAATGCAAGGTAGACGGTGATGTACTGGTTAAATACCTGTGCTGCAAAGGAATTGCCGGCGGATAAATTGTGGAAAAGGCCTTCGAAAGGCTTGGGCATTTTGTACTTCAGGTCGATGGGCTTTGTCATGGTAGCACCCTCGAAGAACAGACGGCTTAAAAACAGAGCCGCGCCCGCCCCGATAAAGTTGATGGCCACACCCGATACAACCTGGTTGGCTTTGAAGGTAACCGATGCTACGGCGTGCAACAAAGCTAGAAGGCCGCTTGCTATACCTGCTGCCAGGAAGGCAAGCCAGGGGTTATGCGCATAAAAGCCTACGGCAGCACCCACAAATGCGCCTAACGTCATCAGTCCTTCCAGTCCGATGTTGACAACGCCTGAGTTTTCAGATATAACACCGCCTAAGGCCACAAAGATGAGCGGTGTAGCATACATTAACGTAATTCCTATAATCAGCCCCAAGTTATCAAGCATTTTCATCACCCCGTTTTCTGCTTATAAAGGTCATTGCCAGTCGAATCAGTGTTGGCATCGCTATAAAAAATACAATGGTACCGATCATGATACTGATAATTTCAGAAGGTGCACCCATGGCTTGCTGTATCTTTGATCCCCCATACTTCAGGCCGCCGAAGAGGAGTCCTGCAAACAAACACCCGATAGGAGAGTTTCCTGCGATCAGTGCTACCGAAATTCCATCCAATCCATAGCCTTCCATGGCTGCCAGTGTAGATACCCTGTGGGAAACGCCCATAACGTGAAGGGCACCGGCTGTACCTGCCAGAGCACCGGCAATCATCATGGAGGCAATGATGCTCTTCTTTACATTAACGCCCCCATATTCCGAAGCGTATTTGTTGGACCCCACTGCACGAAGCTCGTAGCCCAGGGTCGTCCTTCTTAAAATAAACCACACAAGAATAATCAATGCAACAGCAATAATAATTCCTACATTCAGGTCGGTTTTAAAAATTTCCTTCAGTATGGGATGGTTCCCCAGCCAGTCCCGCCCTTCCGCTGTTTGCTTCCACTTTTCCAGCAGGATGGTACTTGCTGTCTGCTGTATGTCATAGGAAGACTCACTTTCCGGCTTTTTAAAGGCCTTGAAGGTGAGAACGAAATTCTGGAAATAGAAAGCGATCCAGTTCAGCATGATGGTGGTTATAACTTCATTCACACCGGATTTTGCCTTCAGGTATCCTGCGATTCCTCCCCACAGCCCTGCCGCCAAAGCCGCGGCCAGTATGACAGCAATCACATGGATTACAGGAGGCAGTTTTACAAAATACCCTACCAGAGCGGCTGCAAGCCCACCCATAATGAATTGTCCCTCAACTCCGATGTTAAACAACCCTGTCCGGAAGGCAAACGCAACCGATAACCCTGTGATAATCAGAGGAGTACTGTTGATGATGGTTTGCGAAATATATTTCGGTTTTTCAAAGACGCCTTTGAATAAAACCCCATAGGCCTGTAACGGATTATACCCGGCGACACTTAATATCACAGCGCCGACGAGAAATCCCATGAATATCGAGATTAAAGTGATAACCAGTGATTTTTCGGTCCATCTCTTTTTATTGTTCATTTTCCTGCACTCCCTCCAGCCATCATCAGCCCCAGGCTGTTTTCATCCGCCGTTTTTGCATCCACGATGCCTACGATCTTCCCTTCATAGATCACCGCGATGCGGTCTGACACATTCATAACTTCATCCAGCTCCAGGGATACCAGCAATACCGCCTTGTTCTTATCCCTCTGCTCCACCAGGGCCTTATGCACATACTCGATGGCTCCCACATCCAGTCCTCGGGTCGGCTGTGCGGCAATCAGGAGGTCAGGGTTATTGGTAACTTCACGGGCGATAATGACCTTCTGCTGGTTTCCTCCGGATAATGCCCTTACTTCCTGGGATTCATCCTGGGGCCTTACATCAAATTTTTGCACCAGTTCCTTGGAGAACTGAATTATATTTTTATAATTCAGCAAGCCACGCTTGGAGAAGGGTTCATTTCCATAATTTTCAAGAACCATATTCTCTGCGATGGAAAAGTCAAGAACCAGACCTCTTTTCTGCCTGTCTTCCGGGATCATGGAAACCTTGCTCTCGATAATTTCCCTGGGACTCTTGTTTGCTACATTTCTGCCGTTTACTTCTATGGTGCCCGATTCAACCGGCCGCAGCCCCGTGATAGCCTCGATCAATTCGGTCTGACCATTACCATCCACACCTGCGACGCCCAGGATTTCTCCTGCATGCAATTCCAGGGAAAGCCCATTGACCTTGTTAATTCCACGGTTATCTTTTACTGTGAGGTTATCAATTTTCAGGACCGCTTCCCCTTGTTGCTTTTCCTTTTTATCTACCTTAAAGGAAACTTCCCTGCCTACCATTTTTGAAGCCAGTTCCTGTTCGGTAGTGACACTGACATCCACGGTATCGATATATTTTCCTCTTCGTATGATGGTGCAGTAGTCTGCGATCTCTTTTATTTCCTTTAATTTATGCGTTATGATAATAATGGTCTTGCCTTCTTTTGTGAGATTTCTTACAATGGCAATCAATTCCTTTATTTCCTGGGGTGTAAGAACCGCCGTAGGCTCATCCAGAATCAGAACCTCTACCCCCCGGTATAAGGCTTTCAGTATTTCCACCCGCTGCTGCATTCCTACCGAAATATCCTCGATTTTAGCGTGAGGATCTACATGCAGCCCATACTGTTCCGAGAGCTTTTGAATATCCTCTACCGCCTTTTTCATATCCAGGACCTCACCTAATTTCGTAGTTTCGGTTCCCAGGATAATATTCTCCGCTACCGTAAAGGGCTCAACCAGCATAAAGTGCTGGTGTACCATGCCGATTCCGTGCTTGATGGCAACATTCGGGTTTTTGATATCCACCTTTTTCCCATTAATATGAATTTCACCTTTGGTAGGCCGGTATAAGCCGTAGAGAATATTCATCAGTGTTGATTTACCCGCGCCGTTTTCTCCCAGAAGTGCATGCACTTCCCCTTTATGCACCGTCAGGCTAACACTGTCGACTGCACAAAAACTGCCGAATGTCTTGGATATGCTTTTCATTTCTATCATCTTGCTTCCTAAGTCAACAGACCCCAAATCTGCCCCCTCCTTCTTTACTATCACGACAGCCAGACCCTATGCCTGGACTGGAAGATATCACATCAATGTACTATTTTTTGAATGGGATATTGCAATAATGACACCCTTCAGAGTAGAATTTCGTCCAAGAAATCAGTAATAGACATTTATAATTTTAGCTATTTTGCACAAAAATAAAAAGGACACGTGTCCTTTTGTTATTATGTAAATTAAGTAAATCGACATCTTTCTACAAACAGAAGAATATAAAAAGCCCCTAACCATAAAAATCCTGTATACATGTGTGTTCGACTCCCGGCACAGCCCTGCCGTTCATCAAACTACCACGCACACAGGATTATTATTGTTTACCGTTTACACTGGAGGCTGCGAAAAAGGGGTTCTATAGGTTGCGCTACACCGCACGTGGCGCTTCACGAGCGGCCCGTACAAAAGAACCCCTATGTTTTTCATATCCTCCTATAGCTTTTCAAGAAAAACTATTTCAAAGTCGCAGCGTACTCGTTGTATGTCTTTTCATTGAAAGGAACATTGATTTTTCCATCAATAATGTCCTGCTTCAGCTTCTTCACTTCTTCCAGAATATTGGCCGGCACATGCTTGTCCGAAGTTGGAGCAATATCCACGCCGCCTTCCTTCAAACCGTAAGAAATGGTTGTTCCCATTTTCAATGTGCCTTCCTTAAGTTCTTTTGTAACATTGTAGATTCCGTTGTCTACACGCTTAACAGCGGATGTGATTACATTATCCGGTGCCAGGTTGTTCTGGTCTCTATCCACACCGATCACATATTTTTTGTTTTCTTTGGCAGATTCGATAACACCCAGACCTACGCCGCCTGCCGCATGGAATATGATATCAGCACCATTTTGATACATCTGGTTGGCTATGGCCTTACCCTTCGCGGAATCATTGAAGCTGTCGGCATATTGAACCAATACCTGGGCATCTTTGTTGGCATATTTTACACCGGCTCTGAAGCCATAATCAAAACCGTCAATTACAACTCCCTTCACTCCGCCTACAAAGCCAACTTTTCCGGTTTTGCTCATTTTTCCGGCGATATAGCCTACAAGGAAGGAAGGCTGTTCTGCTTTGAATACCACGCCGATTACATTGGACGGTGTTTTTTCGTCATAGGAGAAGTCAACGATAGCGTATTTTGCATCTTTATTGGTTTCGGCTGCTGATTTTACTGCATCTGCCATCATAAAACCAATTCCCCAGATCAAATCGTTTTTGGCATCATATAGGGTTTCCAGGTTCGGGCTGAAATCTGCTTCCTGTTTTGACTCAATATAGCTGGCTTTCATGCCCAGCTCCTTCTCAGCTCTTTGCATACCTTCCCAGGCGGATTGGTTGAAGGACTTGTCATTAACGCCTCCTGTATCCGTTACCATAGCTATCTTTGAGGCTTTTGCTGCTGCTTCATTTTGTGATGTCTTTTCAGTTCCGGACGGAGTTTCTGTCTTTGCTCCGCATCCTGTCAGAAGGGCTGAAAAACTCATCACGGATGCTACAAATAATGCAAGAATTCTTTTTTTCATAAACATAGTCTCCTCACTTATTCTGATCTTGTTTATTTTGATCTTGGATAAACCAAGAAAACTGAATACGGTTTTAAGAATAGCCTCTAATGTGAAAAATAAGCGGCTTTACAGATATCTAATTTTAAACCTTATAATTTCCAGTGGCAAAAATGCCCGGATTTTGGGGTAGTTTTGTCACTGGATAAATTCAAGTCTAAAGTTGGATATCTATATGGATAACGAACTTTAACCTTAAATTTATTCCGCCGAAACCCTCTTAACCGTTGGCTGATTATGGCGTAAAGTTCATTATCTGTATAAACGGCTGTGAAAACATAGATATTCTTTTTTCACAGCCGCCTATATACTATTTTAATTATTTGATCAGATTTCAGTAAGGACATATGTCCCTTTTTAAAAAATTGTTTTTTTCGACTTTATTTTAGATCCATCTTGTTTACTCAACCTCTTCAACAATCGAATTTCCGGAGCTTGTACCGATTCTGCTTGCGCCGGCTTCCAGCATGGTTATGGCATCCCTCAGGCTCTTAACGCCGCCGGAGGCTTTTACACCCATAGCTTCTCCTACTGTCCTTCTCATCAGGGAGATGTCCTCCGCCCTGGCTCCGCCGGAGCCAAAGCCGGTAGAAGTTTTAACCAAATGGGCCCCTGCTCTTTTGGAGGCCTCACAGGCCTGCACTTTTTCCTCCTCCGTAAGGTAGCAATTCTCTATAATCACTTTCACGAGAGCGCCCTTTGAAGCTTTGACTACTTCTCTTATTTCGTCTTCTACATAGCCTATGTTCCCTTCTTTCAGAGCACCGATATTAATGACCATATCCACTTCCCGGGCCCCTTCCTCTACAGCCCTCGCCGCTTCAAAAGCTTTAACTTCGGGAGTGTTGGCCCCCAGTGGGAAACCGACAACAGTACATACCTTTACCTCCGAACCCTTCAGGTTTTCCGCCACAAGTTTTACATAACACGGGTTTACACAAACCGACGCAAACTTGTATTCTACAGCCTGCCGGCAGTATGTTCTGATTTCTTCACTGGTCGCCGTGGCTTTAAGCAGGGTATGGTCAATCAAAGAAGCCAGCATGTTTTTATTCAAATCCATCTCCATTACCACCTTTCTATTCCTTTTTCGGTCACTACGCCATAGACCAACGGCCTTTTTTCAGGCTGCTGCTCTTCAATCGTTATTGCATCATAAAACCTTTTGACAGCTTCATCCAACTTCTGATCATTATTTACATAGAAGTCAGCTAATATATCTCCTTCATTTATGGGGTCACCCACACGTTTTCTCATGACAATACCGGTCCCCGGGTCAATGATATCTTCTTTGGTGGCTCTTCCGGCTCCGAGAAGAAGCGCACTCATACCGATTTCCTGCGCCTTGACGGAGGCTATATATCCACCGGTCTTCGCTTTTACCGGCAGAATGCGGCTGGCACCGGGCAGCAGGGAGGTATCATCAGCAACACCAGCTTCTCCCCCCTGGGCACGGATCATTTCCTTCAGCTTTTCCAGTCCTCTTCCGCTGTTTAACGCATCTTCCAGCAGGCTCCGGGCTTCCTCTACATCACTGCACCGGCCTGCCGTATACAGCATATAGGAAGCCAGAAGCAGGGAAACTTCCCTCAAAGGCCCGGCAACACTGCCATTCAGAACTTCGATGGCCTCCTTGACTTCAAGGGCATTTCCGATGGCCATTCCCAAAGGCTGATCCATATCCGTAACGATGGCAGTGGTCTTACGTCCTACATGGGTCCCGATATCCACCATTTCCTTTGCCAGTGCGAAGGAATCGTCCAGGGTATGCATGAATGCTCCGCTCCCGGTTTTTACATCCAGCACGATGGCTTCCGCACCGGAGGCTATTTTTTTGCTCATGATGCTGCTTGCAATCAAAGACATATTGTCTACGGTCGCGGTAACATCCCGAAGGGCATAGAGCTTTTTGTCTGCCGGCACCAAATCCTGGGTCTGTCCGATTACTGCAACGCCAACCCGGTTCACAATGTCGATGAAATCACCGATGCCGATGGAAATGTTAAAGCCCGGTATGGATTCCAGCTTGTCCAGGGTTCCTCCGGTATGACCCAGCCCTCTTCCGGACATTTTCGCCACCGGAACACCGCATGCGGCAACCAGGGGAGCGACGATCAATGTCGTTGTATCGCCTACACCCCCGGTACTATGCTTGTCGACCTTTACTCCCTGTATGGGTGACAGGTCCACCACATCTCCCGAATAGGTCATGGAGGTGGTCAGGTCAGCAGTTTCCCTTTTACTTAAGCCCCTGAAATAGATAGCCATCAGAAGGGCTGAGACCTGATAATCCGGTATTTCCCCAGCTACATACCCCTTTACAAAAAAATCAATTTCTTCCCTTGTAAGTTCAGCGCCCTCACGCTTTTTTAAAATAATGTCATACATTCTCATAAAACCTTTTCTCCTTACTTATACATTTTATAGCGCCTTATGTAACCATAGCGGCTCCATCCACCCCTCCATTGAAGCCGCTAATCATGCTCCATCGTTTTTACCGTTATAGGAGGCTGTGAAAAAAGGGGGTCTATAGGTTGAACTCCCCCGCACGTTGCGCTCTACGAGCGGTCTGCGCAAAAGAACTCCTATGTTTTTCACACTCTCCTATAGTATTCCGCTAATCCTGCCGGCGATTCTTTTAAGGTTATAAATCACCTGCTCACGGTCAATGGCGGTAAACTCCCGGTTTTTCATGACCACTTTTCCATCGATAATTACAGTTTCCACATCCGATGCCTGTGCGGAATAAATGCTATTGGAAACAATATTATACATGGGGTAAAGGTGAAGCTTGTCAAGATTTATAAGGGTTAAATCCGCCTTCATCCCGGGTTTGATCCTTCCAAATTCCATTTCCTTCCTCAATGCCTTGGCACCGTTGACCGTCGCCATTTGGAGGGCCCGGTAGGCGTCAACCAGGGTAGGGTCCATTTCGACGCCCTTGGATATAAGGGCCGCCAGGTTCATTTCCTCAAACATATTCAGGTTATTGTTGCTGGAAGCGCCATCGGTACCTAAAGCAACATTGATTCCCTTTTGCAGGACACGCTTGAGCGGAATAATTCCACTCCCCAGCTTCAGGTTGCTGCTGGGGTTATACACGATAGATACTTCTCTTTCTTTGAGTATATCCATATCTTCATCCGTGATGTGGACACAATGCGCCGCCAGGGTCTTCGAACTCAGCAGTCCGACTTCTTCCAGCAAGGCTACGGGAGTTTTTCCGTATTTTTCGATACATTCGTAGTTTTCCTTCGCGGTTTCCGAAACATGAATATGGATTCCCGTATCCAGTTGTCCTGCTACTTCTGCGATATACCGCAAAAATTCCGGATCACAGGTATAGATGGAATGAGGACCCAGATAAACGGAGATTCTTCCGTTCCCTTCGCCGTTCCATTCCTTAAAAAGCCGCTTGTTTTCAACAATATACCGGTTGTTTGAAAAATCACCGTCTTTTCCGGTATTATGAAGCCCGGTGCACAGGCAGGCACGTATACCGGATTCCTTTACTGCTCTCGCGATTTCATCCGCATGGAAGTACATATCCGTAAAGCAGGTGATTCCGGAACTCACCATTTCCATAATTGCATGCAGGGAGCCCCAATAGACGTCCTCCGGTGAAAGCTCCGCCTCCAGAGGAAATATCTTTTTAAAAAGCCAATCCTGCAGGCATAAATCATCAGCATAGCTGCGCATCAGCACCATGGGGGAATGGGAATGCATGTTTATAAGCCCCGGCAAAACAGCTCTATCGGAACCGTCGATGACTTCATCGGGCATAAATCCCTCAGGGGCGGACTTTCCTACATAACTGACCCTGTCCCCGGTGATGCCGATAAATCCACTCTCAAGGACCTTATCTTTACTTTCCAACGTCATTATCGTTGCATTTTTTATCAATATGTTCACATGAATCTCCTACCTATATAGAACGCACAAAAGGCTTTCTCCTCTCTTTTGTGCGCTTATATTTCCGTCTCTATATCCTTTTATCTACGGTTCCATTTCTTATATTAACGCGTTGTGCTAGCTTTGCTAAGAAAAGTGTCATTCCAGGCCAGCTTCAATAGCAACGCTCAGACGACTTTGCGGGAAATGTCTCTAGGGTTCGAGCATAAAGTCGCTTCCCTTAGAGGGATTCCTTAATGAATTGCTGCGCAGCGAATCAAGGTAGAATATGCCGCTGATGCGGATATTCGTTGGTCAGTGAAGCTGCTTTCCACGACACTTTTCTTGCAGCTGGCACAACGCGTTATATTAATGCAACCGGTTCACAATCAGCAATACATATTTTTGTATTACCGGCAGTGCCATACCGCCAAGGTATATGCCGACGATACCCAGGACTCCTGAAAGCACCGGCGGTGCCGGCAGCGGCAATTTTAACAGCTTAAATATCACACCTACAATAAACCCTGTAAGTACAGCCAAAATAGCTTCCATCATGATTTTATTCCTCCTCTTTTCAACCCTCATCCCTCTAGCTCCCTTCTCCCGAGCTCGGTAGAAGGGAGAAGTAGAAAAGCTTTGAAGCTGTTTCCAGTTCCCCTCTACCAATTTTGGGAGAGGGGCTAGGGGTGAGGGTAGCTCATTCGTTTTGCAATCCTTTATATTATATTACAATTTTTCTACAATTCGTTTAATTAGTGATACAAATTTTTCCCTTACAATATTGGCCGTATCCATTACTTCCTGGTGATTCAGTTTTGTTTTCAGGATTCCGGCAGCCATATTCGTGATGCAGGAGATCCCCAAAACCCGCATTCCTGCGTGGTTGGCCACGATAACCTCAGGAACCGTCGACATCCCTACGGCATCGGCGCCTATGATTCTCAAATACCGTATTTCAGCCGGAGTCTCGAAACTGGGACCACTAAGTCCTGCATAGACGCCCTTTTTCATATCGATGTCCAGCTCCCTGGCTGCTGAAAGCGCCATTTCCCTGAGTTCCCCGTTATAGGCTTCCGACATATCCGGAAATCGGGGTCCCGCTTCATCATCATTTTTTCCTCTTAAGGGGTTTACACCGGAAAGGTTGATGTGGTCTTCGATCATCATAAGGTCACCCGGAGCAAATTTCTCGTTTACTCCCCCTGCGGCATTTGTTACCAGCAAGGTGGAGACTCCCAGTCTTTTCATTACCGAAACGGGAAGTGTAACATCTTTCAGCTCATACCCTTCATAAAAATGGAACCTTCCCTGCATGCAAACCACAGGCTTTCCTCCCAGATCGCCGAAAACAAATTGCCCCTCATGTCCCATTACCGTTGAAACGGGAAAATGAGGTATTTCCTTATAGGGTACGGCAATGGGATTGGATAGCTCCGCTGCCAGAATGCCCAGGCCTGAACCTAAAATAATTCCGATTTCCGCTTTGAAATTCACCTTGCTTTCCAGGTATGCTATGATCTCATCATGTTGATTCATTTTTTATTCTGCCCCTTCAAATAAAAGTTTTGTCATACTTTCTCCGTTTGCAGGTGTCTGTACACCCAGCAGCTCTGCTACCGTAGCTCCGATGTCTGCAAAGGATTTCCTTACTCCCAGGTTGGTCCCGCTCTTAATATTTTTTCCGTATATCAGTACAGGGATATATTCCCTGGAGTGGTCGGTGCTCTTTGTAGTGGGATCACATCCGTGGTCTGCTGTAATAACCAGAACATCCTCATCCTCCATGCAGCTCATGATTTCAGGCAGCCTGCGGTCAAATTCCTCCAATGCCCCTGCATACCCGTGAGGGTCATTCCTATGCCCGAACAATTGGTCAAAATCTACCAGGTTGGTAAAAATCAGCCCGCCGGTTTGTTTCTTCATGGCCGCCAGGGTCTGATCCACACCCTCCATGTTGCTGCCGGTGTGGATCACCTCCGTCATCCCGCGGCCTGCAAATATATCGTTGATTTTCCCTACTCCCATGACCGGAAGACCCGCCTCCTTAATAATGTCCAAAACCGTAACTCCCGTAGGCACCAGGGAAAAATCATGCCGGTTGGAAGTCCGTTTGTACTTTCCCTTCTCCCCTACGAAGGGCCGGGCAATTACCCTTCCCACAGCATGGGGTCCCTGAAGGATTTTCCGTGCGATTCTGCAATATTCATATAACTGTTCTACCGGGATCACACTTTCATGGGCAGCGATTTGAAACACGCTGTCGGCAGAAGTATATACGATGGGCCAGCCGGTTTCCCTATGGGTCTGGGCATATTCCTCAATGATTTGCGTGCCGGAAGACGGTTTGTTCCCTAAGACCTTTCTTCCGATTGCTTTTTCAAAGGACTCTATCACCTCATCCGGAAACCCTCCAGGATAGGTAGGAAACGGCTGCTCCAGAACGATACCGGCGATTTCCCAATGCCCCGTTGTCGTATCCTTTCCACAGGACCTTTCCTCGGCTTTCCCGAAAGCCCCCATTGGATTTTCCTGTTTTCGAACCCCAGGGACCTCCAGTATATTCCCCAGTCCCAACTTCTCCATATTCGGTACGGTAAGGGCTCCAACAGCCTCTGCGACATGCAGGTAGGTATTGGATTCCTCCTCGTCATATTTCCATGCGTCTGGCAGCTTTCCAACTCCGAAGCTGTCCAGAACGATCATAATCACTTTTCCAGTGCCCATAGTTCCCCCTCGCTGATTTACGGACAACGAACTTTAAAGTTGAATTTACTCCGCCGAAAACCATCCTATACAAACCAGGACGAAACTTCGCTGATTCGACGTTCGCACAGCCCCAGAATCAGCAGCCGCCAATCCTATTGTATATAACTGCCGGCTGTTTTTCGGCTCCGATTTAGTAAGGTTTAAAGTTCGTTATCTATATCATTTATAAATCTATGTTTCATTGAGATTGCACGATTTTATTGCATAATAAATAATGTAGCTATAGATAAGCTTCTTGCAGCTGACAAAACAGCGGCTTCTCGCTAAGAATGCCGATTTTATTCTCGATTCGATGTGAATTATTTTAGTGCGGATTGTTCAGTATATAAAGAAAGCGTGCGTTATTCCTTTTCGCTTATGGCATCCAGCAGCCTGGAATACTGGGTTTTATTAACATAGATTTTTCCCTTTCTGACGGTAATAAATCCTTCCTCCTTCAACTTCTTAACACTCCGGTTGACTGATTTTACGCTGATACCGACCTCATCGGCAATTTGCTGCCGATTTTTTTCCACAAGAAGAGCACCCTCATTCCGGAGTCTCTGATTGCAGTATTTGGCGATATAGGATTGTACCTTGCGTATGCCCGGCTGGAACAAAACATTCCCATTTTCATAGGAAGTAGGGTACATTTTTTTTGCCAGTCCCTTGGCGACGGTCAGAAGGGCGGCCGGGTCGCGTTGAATCCATTTTTCAAAATCCCCGGAGCAAATCTGTATCGTAGTGCAGTCGGTAATGGCTTCAATAGTCACAGCATATTCCAGTTCTTCCGACAACACCTCCAGCTCGCCGACAAAACTAAGCGGAAGTATGCTGGCAAAGGCATAAATGTTTCCATTCTCAAACTCATTAACAACCTTAAGCTCACCCTTAAGAATAAGATAGACGTATTCCAGGACGTCCTCCTTTTTCATGACAGTACTGCCAGCAGGAAATCTCTTAACAACACATTTTGATTTTATATCCGCCGGCATGCCGGATAATAATTTTTGCAGCACCGGTCCATAATCCATCAACTCATCCAAATGCATAGGGTACCCTCTTATACATATTCCTCATCGACAGGATAAAACCCGTTTTTCGGCTACCTCGCTCATACCTGTAATCCTTTGCTACGGCATTTACAAATCCTATTGTATCTATTTCATGAACCGAATAAAAGGTCACCTGTCCTTTTCCATGTGCTTTATTATACCACAATTCTACGTGGTATTTTATGATTTCATTTTTATACGGTATTATTCCCGCTTCTACCTTGTCTGCCGGCAGTCCATTGCCGGGAGGAACGGAATTTACCCATGCTCGCGCAACGAACAGGCAGGGCCCTTCCTCTTCCTGGCCTTTATTTCCGCTGCAATCCAGATCAATACCGGTAAAACCACTTGGAAAGGAAACGCGTAAATCGGGTAGATTTCAGTTGCCCATAACTGCATTTCCGAGATACCGTCGTAAATAAAATACGCAAGATACACCATTAAAAGCCCTACCGGCACCACCACCGACCTGTAATTCTGCAAATCCAAAAGTTTTCCGATCCCGTTACAGGCAGCCAGTAAGCACACACTTATTTTAACGAAGGTTGCAGTGACAAAAATAATGGCTACAGTAACTTCAATCCTTTGGATGAAGTCCCCAACGCTAATTCTGGCTACTGCTACATAGGAAGGAAAATACAATCGTTCCAGCATCTTAGCCCCCAGAACCGTAATATTCCTTATAGTAACAATCAATATAACCCCTCCGCCAAATAACAATCCCCAAAGATACACCCTATAGGGTGAATTTTTTTTCCTTAAGGAATAAAAAATTCCTGTAAAAAGTATAGTCTCGCCAAAAGGAAATGAAAAGGCGGAAGATGCGCCTTTTAAAACAGGTTTCCACCCTTTGTTCAATACAGGCTTCAGAAAGCTTACATTATATTGATGCATTGCCAATATATGGGTTATCATAATTACCAGCATAGCTATAGGCAACAGGAATATTGCGCTTCTCCCCATTACTTCAATTCCACCCTTAACAGTCCAAATACTCAATACAGTAATAAGCAGCATTGGAACCAGAAAAGGAGTCTCCGGCATGGCGACGGTATTGATAAACTCCCCGAAGTTCCTTATGACCAGTGCCCCCAGTTGAAAGGCGTACCAGACATAGAGCAGCGCAATTAGCTTTCCGACAAATTTACCAAAAAGGATATGGACGATGTCAAACAAATCCTTCCCGGGGAAAAGAGAAAGCAATCTTGCATAAAGCAGCACAACAGGAAGTGCCATAACCACCCCTGCAATAATACTTATCCACATATCATTTTGGGCTCCCCTGCCTGTTCCGACGATAAGGGTGCTGCCCATAATAAAAAAAGCGGCAATGCAAAAGGCCTGTCCATCGGTAATAATTTCTCGATCCATACGTTCTTCCTTCTCTCTCAATAATCCGTAACTACTTTCCAAAAACGGAAACAACCAAATTTTTTATGGGTGTTGCCGGGCTTGGTATATTTACACCAAGGCTTAAGCACAAAGCAATTATAAAGGACAAAACCGTAAACCCTGTGGCAACCCAAAAGTCTTTTCTGTTATCCTTCCGGTATAAAGGAAACAGCTCAATAAATCCAATGAAAATATACGCAAAAACAACTAGGGCGGCCATTGATCAATCCCCCATTTCCAGTGGTTTTGACAGCATTGCACTGTTTTTAACCTTTACCTTTGCATTCACGCTTACCTGCAACGTTTTAAATTTTTTATCCCAGTTGGGTTTCAGACCATTCCATACCTCCGGCAGTTCCTCCCTTATTTTGGCCCCGAACCCAAATACATCACTGTTGTATTCCTCTTGAACTTTATGAATTATACCCTCAACTTGCCTGCTGAGCATTTGGCTCGCGCCCTTCTCCAATTTCAGCCTTCCTTCTCCATCAACATAGTTCTGCGTACCTTGAACTTCATCGATGGCAGTCATGGTCTGGATATCGATATTGATTTGCACATTCTTATCTCCCATCACAGGTTTTGTCTTTGTATTACTTTTAAATATTTCAAGGCTTATAGGTGTAACCGTATCCTTTTCTTCCTGATATTGAACCAGAACGCCGCCTTGAATCTTGTCCTTTACAAATAGTATATATTTCGTTTCTTCTCCGTCAGCAAAGCCTGCAATTTGATCCTTTTTAAAGATTGCAGCACCATTGATACGCGGTGAAGGAATGCCATCATTTTTACTCAGCTCGACCGCCGGGACCAATGCCGATACTCCTTCTGATTCCAAATCATTTATAAATTCCCAGATTTCCATCCGTGGCGCCTTGGACAAACTTTTCTCATTCTTTAGCATTTCACTTAGCTGAAAAGATATCACTTCCTCCGTCTTTCTCTCTCCTGTGAAAATCTCCTTGGCCCTTTCCCCTCTCGCTACCAGCAAATCGGTATCTTCCCTTGTCTCCGAGTCTCTATCGAACCAGTCTACGATTTTCAGGACTCCATCCTTTGCTACGTCCTGACTGATAATAATTAACTTTGTATGGCTCCAGTACAGTCTTTTACCCGTCGAAGCGATCATGTTCCGCACTGCGTCGAACATGGTATCTCCTTTGGCGCTGACAACTTTGGAACCTGTCGTCGTTTCCTTTCCCCCTTTGATATCCACAATTTCCACTGTCAGCTCATACTTTCCCTCTTCCTCACTTTTATCTACGGCAAGTCCCGCTACCACTGCCAGCTTGTCTATTTCCCGATAGTTCCAGCATCCCGTAAGGATGCATGCATTGGATAGGATAAAAATGACCAGTATCAGTACTCGCTGTATTTTCATCTCAGCCTCTCCCTTGTTATTTTCTTGATTTTCTAACAATGTTTTTAGCGGTGATAAGTCTTGGCCGCAAATCCATATACCACCACGGTGCACGGATCGTGCTATCTTTGATATCCTCAGGCTTCATGGAACCAAAGCTCATGGTATAGGGAACCCCAAAGGAACGGATGCCCATCAGATG
This sequence comes from Bacillota bacterium, assembly GCA_023419605.1. Taxonomy (GTDB): domain Bacteria; phylum Bacillota; class Clostridia; order Acetivibrionales; family JAEZXR01; genus JAEZXR01. The sequence goes on from JAEZXR010000138.1 coordinate 82,097, forward strand.
GATCGTTAAGCCCAACAAACCGAAAACATATCCGTACATGCCTAAAAAGGAGGCCAACAGCAGGAAAGTATACCTAAAAAAAATCATTGAGCCCTGCATTTTATAGCTTAATAGTGAAGTGATCCCTGTTAAACCTACAACAATGACCATGGGGGCACTTACAATTTTTGCCTCCACAGCAGCCTCACCCAGTACCAGAGCACCCACGATGCTAATGGCCTGGCCGATAACTGTGGGCATTCTCGCCCCTGCTTCCCGCAGCACCTCGAAGATGAATACCATGAGAAGAGCCTCCAGTATCGTTGGAAAAGGCACCCCTTGCCTTGCCGCAGATATGCTTAAAAGAAGGGGAGTCGGTATCATTTCCTGATGGAATGTGATTAATGCAACATAAACCGCCGGAACACTCACCGATAGGAATGCTCCGACAATACGGAGTACTCTGATAAAGGAGGAAAATATGTAATTGTTATAGTAGTCCTCATTAACTTGAAAATATTCCAGGAACAAAAACGGCAGCGTCAAAACAAAAGGACTTCCATCCACAAACAACGCGATTCTGCCCTCCAGCAGCTTTCCCGCAACCGTATCCGGTCTCTCGCTGCTCCCTATGGTTTCAAAGGGAGAAAAGGGAGCATCCTTAATAAATTCCTGTATATATCCGGAATCCAGTATGGAATCCAAATCAATCTTGTCCAGACGGATATTCAGTTCTCTCAGTATTTGATCGGAGGCAAGCCCTTCAATGTAGCATATACAAGTCTTGGTTCGCGTCCGGACTCCTAGTTCCTTGAATTTAAACTTCAAATCCGGGTTTTTGATTTTTCTCCGTACCATGGATAAATTGATCATCAGGGACTCATTAAAACCTTCCCTCGGTCCACGGACCACCCTCTCGGATGGCGGTTCCTCTACCCCTCTTGTTTGCCAGCCTTTTGAACCGATGACAAGCGCCTGGTCATGCCCCTGCAGCAAAAGAGCAGTATCCCCGTTTATAATGGAATGGACAATCCCATAGACATCGGAGGATTTCTCGACACTGTTGGAGGCAATAATCTTTACCTTTATTTCTTCTAAAAGATTGTTTTCATCGATATGCTCCTTAAAGTCATTATCCAGCAAAGGCTGGATAATATTTTCATTCATTATTTCATTATCCGTCATCTCCTCGATATATAGCAAACATCCCTTTACCTTTTTTAAATATTTGTTTTGAAACTCCCGAACCATAAAGGTATCGTCATTGGAAAATATAGTTTTAAACAACCCCATATTTTCCTCCAACCCCTTTGTTAGCCTGGGGCTCTCCTTACAGTCCGTTTTCTTTTCCACATAGACCTTCTCCGTACTTTTCCCAAATCGTTTAAACATGAGGATCTCCTGTTTCCAAATCCCTTTAGGAATTATTTCTACTTTAACTTTTAGGAATATTTTGGCCATTTTAAAGGAAATTACTCAGATAAAGAGTTTTTTTGGGCAGCGGGACTATTGAATAAATTCCCCGGGCACGCTGCTTGTTGGTATCATAATCATATCAGCATAAAAGGATGCACGCATGCATCAACTTTCCTCCATTCCCTCTCATTGACAGGTATAGCAAAACTTGATACACTTAATTCGAAACTGGACACCCGGTATGTTTTTATTTGGATGCAACCGTTGGCTGACGCGGTATTATCTGGCAATTCCTATGTTCTATCGTAAAATACTGATCCGTTATCGAAAGGGGGAAATTTTCATGAGCATTCCTGTGGAGCAGAAGGAAGAAATTTTTTGCATTCAGGGAAAGGATGGCAAGGAAATTTTTGTTCAGTGCTGGGATAAGGTACAAAATCCTCGCGGTGTGGTGCAAATATTTCATGGTATGGCCGAACATGGTGGAAGGTATGGACGGTTTGCAGAATTTTTAAATGAAAACGGATTCATCGTATATGCCGATGACCACAGAGGGCATGGAAAAACAGCCGGAGCCATAGAAGAACTTGGTTATCTGGGAGAAGACGGCTTTAACAGCGTAGTGGAAGATGAACACCTGTTAACGCATCGGATTAAGGCCAACCACCCGGGACTCCCTGTGATTGTATTTGCACACAGCTTCGGTTCCTTTGTGGGGCAGGAATATATAACCCGGTACGGAAGTGAACTAAGAGGAATAATACTTTCAGGATCCGCCTGTAAATCCGGTCCGGATGTTACTGCGGCAAAATCGATTGCAGCCATTGAGATGAAGCTTTATGGCGGCAGGAAAAAAAGCCATTTGGTCAATTCTCTGGCCTTTTCCAGGTTTAACAGCAGGATAGCGAACCCGAAGCAGCCCTTCGCATGGCTGAGCCGTGATGAAGAGGAAGTAAACAAATATGAGAAAGATCCATTTTGCGGCACGGTATTTACCGCTAATTTCTTTTACTTCTTTTTCAACGGATTGTCCCAGCTCTACCGCAAGGATAAGATCATGCAGATACCGAAGAAGCTGCCGGTTTTCATTTGTGCCGGTGATGGGGACCCGGTAGGAGACTATGGGAAAAGTGTAAAAAGGCTTTATGCGATGTACAAAGGTATTGGTATGGAAGATGTAGAGATGAGGCTTTACCCGGGCGCAAGGCATGAAATTCTGAACGAAACCAACAGAGATGAGGTATTCAGTCATATCTTGGATTGGATGAACAAGGTTGTATAATGGAATTGGGACTGTATAGAAGCCTGTACAGTCCCATCCATATGCTTTACCCTTCCGTCAGGACAGTAGTTGCCTGCTCTCCTGCTTCTACGAGTCTTTCTACTATGGCAGCCGCTTTTGGAGCACTCCGGTACAAAAGTCTCACTCTTCATAAATAATCAGCACAAAGGAGGCTCCGTTATCATGGGTGTATTTAATGTCAATCAGCTTTTCTCGTGTAATACCTTTTTCCTGTATGACGGCTTCCATTTGCTCTTGGATATTTCCCTTAAACAATCCGGAGTACAACTCAATTACTCTTATCATGATGAGCCTCCTTATAACAACGGAAGAAATTGCATAGTAATTTCAACACACCCAGGTTGCATGGGCGAGCAGTAAGCTTTGCTTACGACCAGTCCGTTTCAACGAGGCATAAGATGGGCCCCCCCCCCCCCCTAAAAGGGGGGGGGGGGGGCCGAGGTTT
>JAEZXR010000004.1 GCA_023419605.1 Bacillota bacterium
CTCAAATGTCCACATTTATAGAGGAAGCAACCGACAGCAGCTATGTGTCTATTCCCAAGGCAGAGCTGCGCGAATATTACCCCATGTCCGCCGCCCAAAAAAGACTTTATATCCTTGACCGGATGGAGGAAGTAGGGACTGCATATAATATGCCCTTCCACATACATATAGAGGGTGATATGGACAGGAAACGCTTTGAGAAAGCCTTCTGTGAGCTTGTCAAAAGGCATGATGCCTTCCGCACCTCCTTCCATATGATGGACGGGGAGCCGGTGCAGAAGATTCATGAGGAAATAGAATTCAGTGTCCTCTATCGCGAGATACCGGAAGATCAAATAAAGGATGTGGAAAAAGAATTCGTAAAAGCCTTTGATTTGTCCAGGGCACCTTTGCTGCGGGTTTGCCTGGCAAAGACCGGTACAGGAAAGCATGTTGTGATGGTGGACATGCACCATATCATCTCAGACGGAGTATCGCTGGATATCATTGTGAAAGACTTCCTGAAAGTATTCAAAGGAGTGGAATGGAAGCCCAAAGAACTGGAGTATAAAGACTATTCCCTGTGGCAGAAGGAATTGCTGGCCGGAGACAGGATAAAGGAACAGGAGGAGTACTGGCTGGAGACATTAAAAGGAGACCTTCCGGTATTAAACATGCCTTACGATTGTCCCCGATCTCCCATCCAGAGCTTTGAGGGTGATACGGTCAAATTCCTTGCAGATCATGAAGTCACCCAAAAGCTCCATGACCTTGCAAAGGAAAAAGGGACGACGCTGTATATGGTGCTGCTGGCCGCCTTCAATGTACTGCTATGCAAATATACGGGACAGGAAGATATCCTCATCGGCTGTCCTGTGGCAGGAAGGCCCCGCGATGATTTGCAGGATATCGTAGGTCTCTTTGTAAATACGCTGGTAATGAGGAATTATCCGGCCGACAGCAAAACCTTCAGCGGGTTTTTAGAGGAAGTAAAGGAGAAGGCATTAAAGGCCTATGAAAACCAGGACTACCAATTTGAAGAATTGGTGGAAAAGCTTACTTTTAAGAGGGATTTGAGTAGAAATCCCCTATTTGATGTGGAGTTTGTATTACAAAATACAACCTCGGAAGAAGTTTCCATAGAGGGCCTGGAATTGAAGCACTCTGTACCCCATACAGGGGTATCAAGATTTGATATTACTTTAAACGCTGTAGAAACAAAGGGAAGTATCAGCTTTAAGCTGGAATATTGCACAAAGCTTTTCAAAAAGGAAACCATGGAAAGACTTGCGGGACATTTTATAAATATACTTGAATCCATTTGCGACAAGCCCCATGCAAAGCTTTGCGATGTGGAAATGCTTTCAAAAGAAGAAAAGGAACATATCCTGTTCCAATTCAACAATACCCGTGCAGAATATCCTAAGGACAAGACCCTGGCCGAAATGTTCGAAGCGCAGGCAAAAAGAACCCCGGACCGTATTGCCGTTGTATCGGAAGACAGGCATTTAACCTACCGGCAGCTCAATGAAAAAGCAAACCGGCTGGCGAGGGTGCTGCGGGCAAAAGGCGTGAAACCGGACAGTATCGTCGCAATCCTGGTAGAGCGCTCGCTGGAAATGATGGTGGGAATCATGGGCATCATGAAGGCCGGAGGCGCCTACCTGCCAGTGGACCCCAAGAACCCTGCCGACCGGATCAGCTACCTGCTGGAGGACAGCGGATCAAAGGTGCTGCTGGTACAGGACAGGCTCCCCAAAGAGATTCCCTTTAACGGGGAGGTTCTTGCACTGGAGAATGAAAGCCTATACCAGGGCGACGGCTCCAATTTGGAGAGCTGCGCGTCCTCCCACAGTCTGGCTTACGTAATATACACATCAGGCTCTACAGGAAAACCAAAGGGTGCAATGATAGAGAACTACTCGGTGGTCAACCGGATTCACTGGATGCAAAAGCAATATCCCATTGGCAAAGGGGATGTGATTCTCCAGAAGACACCTTATACCTTCGATGTATCGGTATGGGAACTATTCTGGTGGAGCTTCACGGGAGCTGCCGTCTGCCTGCTGGTGCCTGACGGGGAAAAGAACCCGGAAGAAATCGTGAAGGCAATTGAAAAGCACAAAGTTACCACCCTGCACTTTGTCCCCTCCATGCTGAGCCTGTTCCTGGAGTATATGGAGCAACAAGGAAGCCTCGGCAGACTGGAAAGCCTGAAGCAGGTATTTTCCAGCGGAGAGGCCCTGCACCTGAAACAGGTGGAAAAGTTCAACGAAATGCTGTACAGGACCATCGGCGCAGAGCTGCATAACCTGTACGGTCCCACAGAAGCAACCGTGGATGTATCCTACTTCGCATGTTCCACCGAGGAGTCAGTAAAAATAATCCCCATCGGAAAGCCCATCGATAACATCCAGCTCTATGTGGTGGGCAAAGGAAACCGCTTGCAGCCGGTAGGAGTGACCGGTGAGCTGTGCATCGCAGGAGACGGGCTTGCAAGGGGGTACCTGAACAGGCCTGCCCTTACAGCAGAAAAGTTTGTTGAAAACCCCTTCCTGCCGGGGACGAGAATGTACAGGACAGGAGACCTGGCAAGATGGCTGCCGGATGGGAATATAGAGTTCCTTGGAAGAATGGACCATCAAGTAAAAATAAGAGGCTTCCGGATCGAACTTGGCGAGATAGAAATTCAACTGTTGAAACATGAATTCATCAAGGAAGCGGTAGTAGCGACAAGAGAAGATGAAAGGGGCGACAAAAACCTTTGTGCATACATCGTATCCGAAGGAGAATTGACGGTGGGAGAAATGAGGGAATACCTTTCCAGGGAACTTCCTGAATATATGGTTCCCTCCTACTTTATCCGGTTGGATCAGCTGCCTTTGAACGCTAACGGAAAGCTGGACAGAAAGGCGCTGCCCCAGCCTGATGGCAGTATAAAAACGGGAAAAGAGTATGAGGCTCCACGGAACAGGCTGGAGGAAGAGCTGGTTATGATATGGAAGGACCTGCTCCAGGTAGAGGAGATTGGAATCAACGACAGCTTCTTCGAACTTGGGGGACACTCCCTGAAGGCCATGGTTCTTGTGCAGAAGCTCCATAAGGAGTACCATGTGGAACTGCCGCTCAGGGAAGTGTTCAACAGCTCCACAATCAAAGGGCTGGCCAACTATATAAGAAATACGGAGAAAAGTATATACACATCCATATTGCCTCTGGAAGAAAAGGAATTTTACCCTGTATCCTCGGCCCAAAAACGCTTATATCTGATCCGTCTGATCGAAGGCCAGAATACTTCCTATAATATGCCTGCTGCCATGGAGATAAAGGGCCTGCTGGATAAAAGCCGGTTTGAAAAAGCCCTTACAAAGCTGGTAGAAAGACATGAATCCTTAAGAACCTCCTTTGAGGTAGTTGACGGAGAACCGGTACAAAAACTGCACCCATCCGTTGACTTTACCATAAGCTGCCGGGAAGGTGAAGAGAAAGATATAGAGGCTGCAATAAAAGAATTTGTGAAGCCCTTTGCTCTGGATCAAGCACCGTTGCTGCGGGTTGGGCTTATAAAACTTTCAGAAGACAGGCATATCCTGCTCTATGACATGCACCATATTATATCCGACGGCATCTCCATGAACATTCTAATAAAAGAGTTCCTTTCCATCTATAATGGAGAGCCTTTGCCTGAAGTAAAGGTGCAGTACAAGGACTTTTGCGCCTGGCAGAACAGAATGCTGGAAGCGGATATCATGAAGAAACAGAAGGAACACTGGCTGCATGTATTTTCCGGGGAAATACCTGTACTGAATATGCCGACAGACTATCCTCGCCCAGCTATGCAGCGGTTTGAAGGAGGCAGCATACGGTTTGATATCGATAAAGCGTTGGCAGAGGGTCTGGCAGGCATCACTTCAAAGACAGGCACCACCCTGTACATGGTACTGTTGGCGGCCTATAACATCCTTTTGTCAAAATACAGCGGGCAGGAAGACATCGTAGTGGGGTCTACCATTGCCGGAAGGCAGCATCCCGACCTGGAGAACACCGTGGGAATGTTCGTAAATACCCTCGCCATGAGGAACTATCCGGAAGGCACCAAGACCTTTGCAAAGTTTCTTCATGAAGTAAAGGAAAATTCATTGGAAGCTTATGAAAATCAGGGCTACCAGTTCGAAAAACTGGTGGATGACCTGGACCTCCGAAGGGATTTAAGCCGCAATCCTTTATTTGATGCCATGTTTGTATTGCAGAATATGGAAACAGCCCGATTGTCTGTAAATGGTTTGGAGTTTTCACCCTACAAGTTTGATTGGGCGGTGTCCAAGTTTGACCTTACGCTCACTGCAGCAGAAGTAAATGAAAAAATTGTATTTGACCTCGAATACAATACCAATCTCTTTCGGCAAGAGACCGTGGAAAGAATGGCGGGACACTATACCAACATCCTTGGTTCTGTAGTTGGAAACCCAGAAATCCGGATGTGTGACATCGACATGATGTCGGAGGCTGAAAAGAGGCAGGTTCTGAAGGACTTTAACAGCACCGATGTGGATTATCCGAAAGACAAGACCCTGCATCAGCTTTTTGAAGAACAGGTGGAAAAAACGCCGGAGCATATCGCCGTGGTATTTGAAGACAGGCAGTTGACGTATAGAGAGCTTAATGCAAGGGCGAATCAGCTCGCCAGGGTATTGCGGGAAAAAGGAGTACAGCCGGACAGTATCGTCGCCATCATGGCAGAGCGTTCCCTGGAGATGATGGTGGGAATCATGGCCATCCTCAAATCAGGAGGTGCTTATTTACCCATCGACCCGGAATATCCCAAAGAGAGAATCCAGTATATGCTGGAAGACAGCGGGGCAAATATACTGCTGCAGCAGCAGGCAAGGCAAAAGGCTGAATATGCAGGAACCCTGCTGGCAATTGATGACGAGACCCTGTATGAGGGAAATGACAGCAATCTTGACAGAGTTAACACTCCGGGGAATCTGGCCTATATCATCTACACCTCCGGAACAACGGATCAGCCCAAAGGGACTATGATCGAACACAGAAATGTCGTCCGGCTGATGGTGAATGATCAAATGAAGTTTGACTTTACCCCCGCAGATACATGGACCCTGTTTCATTCCTACAGTTTTGACTTCTCGGTATGGGAGATGTACGGGGCATTATTGTACGGAGGGAAGCTGGTTATGGTGCCCAAAATGGTGGCCAAAGACAGCAGTGAATATGTAAAGCTATTGCAAAAAGAGCAGGTGACAATACTCAATCAGACCCCCTCCGCCTTTTACAGGTTGACAGAGGAAGAAGTACAGCATCCCGCACCGCTGCTTCAGCTGCGATACGTGATCTTTGGCGGGGAAGCGCTTCAGCCCGCCAAACTGAAAAGCTTCAAGGAACGATATCCCTTAACGAAACTCATCAACATGTATGGAATCACCGAAACCACGGTACATGTAACCTATAAAGAAATAACCACAAAAGAAATAGAAGCCAATATAAGCAATATCGGGGTACCCATCCCGACATTGAAAACCTACGTAATGGATAAGAATTTGAAGCTGCTGCCGGTAGGGGTAGCGGGAGAACTCTGTGTAGCCGGAGATGGAGTAGCAAGAGGATACCTTAACAAGCCGGAGCTGACATCCGCCAGGTTTGTAATGAATCCATACAGTGAAAAGGAAAGGATGTATCGATCGGGAGATCTGGTAAAGCTGCTGGTCAATGGAGAAATGGAGTATTTGGGAAGAATGGACCATCAGGTAAAAATACGGGGCTTCAGGGTAGAGCTGGGAGAAATCGAAGCAGCACTGAGGAAATATCCCTCCATAAAGGAAGCTGTGGTATTGGCCCGCAGTCAAAAGAAGGAAGAAACCCTAAAGAGGCTGGTCGCCTATATGGTTCCCCGAGGAAATGAAAAGCTGGAGGATGGATTGATACGGAATTTTTTGAGAGAAAAACTGCCGGAGTATATGATCCCTTCTCTCTTTATCGTGCTGGACGTCATTCCGCTGACTGCAAATGGGAAAATCGATACCCGGGCCTTGCATCAACTGGAACAAGAAAAATCTGAGCGGCAGGAAAGCTTTGCTCCACCGCAGACAGAAGCTGAAAAACAGCTGGCAGAGATATGGCAGGAGGTGCTGGAGGTAGGTCCGGTGGGCATCGATGATAACTTCTTCGACATCGGAGGGGATTCCATCCTTAGCATAAAAGTGGTAGCCCAGGCAAAAAGGTATGGGTTCGACCTCTCGGTAGAGCAGCTTTTCCGACACGTTACAATTCGTGAACTTGCCCAGCAGATGAAAAGGTCTGATGCGCCGGAGGAGCGGGAAGAGATTTCCCAAGCCTTTGGTATGCTTTCTCCAGAGGATCGTGCACTGTTTTTTAAATAAAGATCAATAAAGGGGGTCAAAATATGAGTAAAAAAGAAACGGACTTTACTGATATCGTGGATGCGTATCCATTGACGATGCTTCAAGCCGGAATGATTTTTCATAGTGAGCTGCATCCCGATTCCGCCGTTTATCATGATATTTTCATGTATCCATTACCTGGCAGGTATGACACTGCTCTCTTAAAGGAAAGCATACAGCAGGTAATGCTGCGTCATGCAGTGCTTCGAACCTCATTTAATATGGATGATTTCAGCCAGCCGCTGCAGTTGGTACACCGCCAGGTGGACGTACCCATAAGTGAAGAGGATGTGAGCCCTCTTCCAAAGGAGGACCGGGATCGCCGCATATCCCGGTGGATCGAAAAAGAAAAGGAAAAAAGCTTCAATTGGAAAGTGGGGCCGCTGTACCGTTTCCATGTTTTTAGAATTTCAGAGTATCAATTTAATCTGGTGTTCAGCTTTCACCACTCCATTCTTGATGGCTGGAGTGTGGCTTCCTTAATGACAGAGTTAGGAAATCTTTATTTATCGAAAGTGGAAGGTACGGATTACTTCTTTGAGCCGCTGCCAAAAATCACCTTCAGGGACTATGTAGCATTGGAACAGCAGGCATTGGTCAGTGCCCAAAGTAAAGACTATTGGAAAAACAAATTGCAGGACAGCTCTTTCTCGGTGATACACCGCTGGCCAAAGACAGAAGGAAAAGCCGGTGTTGCCTGCAGCGAGGTTGTCATACCCTCGTGGATTTCACAAGGAGTAACGGGGCTGTCCAAGGAAATTGGGGTTCCGGTGAAAAACATATTGTTGGCGGCCCACTTACGGGTAATGAATTTGGTGCATGGAGACTCGGAGGTTGTGACAGGCCTTGCAACCAACGGCCGTTTGGAAGAAGAAGGCGGAGAGCGGATTCTGGGGCTTTTTCTCAATACCGTGCCTTTCCGGATGAAAATGACCGGAGGGTCCTGGGTTCAACTGATCCATGAAACCTTTGATGCTGAGAAAGAATTGCTTCCCTATCGGAGGTATCCTCTTTTACAAATACAAAAAGACCTGGGTAAATCCGTATTGTTCGAATCTGCCTTTAACTTTACAAACTTTCATGTCTATAAGGGTTCTAAATTTAACCATGAGCCCGTACCGGACCAGGAAAGTAACAATAAAGATTTTGAACAGACCAACTTTCCTTTTTTAGCGGATTTTTCCCTTCGTATCTCCGATAACAGGGTGCTTTTGCGTATAATTTATGATACCAATGAATTTTGCCGGGAACAGATTCAAGCCATCGAAGGGTATTATATCCGTACATTTGCAGAGATGGCAGAGAATCCCCAGGGAAATTATGAAGACAATATGCGCCTTCTTTCCCCACAGGAGAAAGAGCTTCTGATGGAAGGCTGGCAAGGGACAAAGCCCAATGCCCCCAAAACCAAAACCCTCCATGAACTCTTTGAAGAGCAGGCCGCGTGTACACCGGATGCCACCGCCATAGAATTTAATGACAGGAAACTGACCTACCGGGAACTAAATGGAAAATCCAATCAACTGGCAAGAGTACTGCGGCATAAGGGTGTAGGCCCTGATGTGATGGCGGGAATCATGATAGAGCGCTCCATGGAGATGATGGTGGGAATCCTCGGCATACTTAAAGCCGGAGGGGCCTATGTGCCCATTGATCCCGGCTATCCTTCCCAAAGAATAAAATATATGATTCAGGATAGCGGAGTTCAACTGCTGCTGACCCGTAAGCCGCTGATGCAGGCCGTGGATTTGGAAGTGGAGTATTTATTGATTGACACCCCATCCCTGTATGACGGAGATAGCTCAAACCTTGAGAATCGAACTGCTCCTGAAAATCCGGCGTATGTAATCTATACTTCCGGTTCGACAGGCAATCCCAAAGGTACTGTGACATCCCACTTTAACGTGCTGGGTATCGTTAAGGATACCGATTATATTGAAATCACAGCCAAGGATACACTGCTGCAGTTATCCAATTATGCCTTTGACGGATCTGTCTTCGACATCTACGGTGCACTGCTGAATGGAGCAAAACTGGTTCTTGTGGATCAGGATACGGTATTGAATGTACATGCACTGTCGGAAGTAATAAAAAACAGCGGAATAACGGTCATGTTTGTGACCACGGCCTTATTCAATACCCTGGTGGATCTAAACATGGATTGCTTTGGAAAGATTAGAAAGGTTCTTTTTGGAGGAGAACGGGTATCTGTCCAACATGTAAAGAAAGCCTTTGCGTTTTTGGGACCCGGAAAGCTCCTTCATGTCTACGGGCCTACGGAAACAACGGTGTTTGCAACCAGCTACCCTGTAGACAGCCTGAAATACCTGGAATCTACAATCCCCATCGGCAAGCCGCTGTCCAATACCCGACTCTACGTATTGGGCAAGGATGACAGCTTACGGGCACCGGGAGTTCCGGGAGAACTCTGCATATCGGGAGATGGTCTGGCAGCCGGGTACTTGAACCAGCCCCAGCTGTCCTCGCAGAAATTTGTGAGTAATCCTTTTTCTCCTACTGAAAGGATGTATAAAACAGGGGACCTGGTACGGTGGCTGCCGGACGGGAACATCGAATTCCTGGGCAGGATGGATAGCCAGGTAAAAATAAGAGGATTCCGCATCGAACTGGGAGAGATCGAAAGCCACCTGCTCCAATACAAATCCATTAAGGAAGCTATTGTCGTCGCAAGAGAAGACAGGAATGGAAGCAAGGAGCTTTGTGCCTATATGGTAGCAAAAGAAGAATTGGCTCCGGGAGAAATCAGGGAGTACCTTTCCAGTAAACTGCCGGCCTATATGATCCCGTCGTTTTTTATGCAGGTGGACAAAATGCCTTTGACCCCCAATGGAAAAATAGACGGCAAAGCCCTCCCCGAGCCGGATGCCCGTATGAATACAGAGACTCTGTATGAAGCTCCGCGCAACAAACTGGAAGAGGAATTGGCTGCTATATGGAAAGGGGTACTTAAGGTAGATACGATCGGCATCCATGATAACTTTTTCGAGCTTGGAGGACATTCTCTGAAGGCTACTACGCTTGCTTTCAAGATCAGTAAGGAGTTAAATGTAGAACTGCCGCTGAGTGAAATATTCAGCAGCCCTACAATCAAAGAGTTGGCTGAATACATAAAGGATGCTGGAGAAAGCGGGTATTCTTCCATAGCGCCCGTGGAGGAAAAGGAGTACTACCCTGTTTCCTCTGCACAAAAAAGACTGTATCTGATCAATCTGATGGAAGGGAAAAACACCTCCTACAACATGCCTGCGGCAATAGAGATCCTGGGCTGCCTGGACAAGGTCCGGCTGGAAGAATCTTTTAAAAAGCTGATAGAAAGGCACGAATCCCTACGAACCACCTTTGAATTCATGGATGGACAGCCGGTGCAGAAAATACACCCGCAGGCAGACTTCCAAATGGATTATTGGGAATTGGAAGCGGCAGACATACCGCAAAAGATAAAGGAGTTTGTTACACCTTTTGATTTCACCAAAGCCCCCTTGATCCGGGCCGGGCTTATCAAAGTTTCAGAAAGCAGGCATATCCTCATCTATGACATGCACCATATTATATCCGACGGGATTTCCATGAACATCATTATAAGGGAGTTTATTTCACTCTATACCGGAAAGCAGCTCCCTGAACTGAGGGTACAATACAAGGACTTCTCTGCGTGGCAGAACCGGAGGCTGGAAACGGATCCCCTGAAGAAGCAGGAGCAATACTGGCTGGAGGTATTCACAGGAGAAATCCCCCTGTTGAATATGCCCACAGACTATCCGCGGCCTTCTGTGCAGAGCTTTGAAGGAAACAGCCTGGACTTTGAACTGGATAAAGAACTGGCAGAGGGGCTGGCAAAGCTGGCTGCGAAGACAGGTACCACCCTCTACATGGTATTGTTGGCGGCCTATAACATACTTTTGTCAAAATACAGCGGACAAGAAGATATCGTAGTGGGTACGCCCATCGCAGGAAGAAGGCATTCCGACCTGGAGAATATCGTAGGAATGTTTGTAAATACCCTGGCCGTGAGAAACTATCCGGAAGGCTCCAAACCCTTCCTCCGATTCCTTGAGGAAGTAAAGGAGAACTCGTTGAAAGCCTATGAAAACCAGGACTACCAGTTTGAGCAGCTGGTAGAAATGCTGGATTTAAAAAGGGATTTAAGCCGCAATCCTCTTTTTGACACGATGTTCTCACTGCAGAATATGGAAATGAGTGAAGTGCGTATAGAAGGCTTGGATTTTAAACCCTATGCCTTTGACAGGGAGGTATCCCAATTTGACCTTACCCTGGATGCCGTGGAAGAAAATGAAACAATAACCTTTAGCCTTGGATATTGTACAAAGCTTTTCCGGAAGGAAACCATGGAACGCTTTGCCGGACACTATGTAAACCTATTGCGGGCCATCACAGCCAACTGTGAGGTAAAACTCTCGGATATGGACATGCTGTCTGAAAAAGAAAGGCGGCAAATCCTTACAGATTTCAATGACACAAAAGAGGAGTACGCAAAGGCTGCTACCCTCTGTACCCGCTTTGAGGAGCAGGCACAAAAAACGCCGGATCGTATCGCTTTTTCATGCATGGGTACCCGGCTGACCTACCGGCAATTAAGTGAAAAATCAAATCAAATCGCAAGGCTGCTGCTGAAGAAGGGCATGGAAAAGGAGGATTTGGCAGCAGTTCTGCTGGACCGTTCCCTCACCATGGCGGAAAGCATCCTGGGCATCTGGAAGGCTGGAGGAGCCTATATTCCCCTTGATACTGCCTATCCTTGCGGAAGGATACTGCAGATCCTTGAAGAGTCAAAGGCGCCCTTTATGGTAACCATGTCCGGCTATGTTTCAAAGGAACTGGAGGAAGCCTATCCGGGGAGCATCATCAAGCTGGATGAGCGTATGGGTGAGATTGAAGAAATGAGCTCCGAGCCCATCGTCACTTCTGTAGATGGCAGCAATCTTGCTTACGTTATATTCACCTCCGGCTCAACAGGGGTGCCCAAAGGTGCTATGATCGAACACCTGGGAATGCTGAACCATATGGAGGCCGAGGTACGTGAGCTGGAGATAAGCGAAAATAGTGTAATTGCGCAAAATGCATCCCATTGTTTCGATATCTCCGTATGGCAGTTTTTTGCCGGACTTACCGTAGGCGCAAAAACGGTGCTATATCCCAATGAACTGGTGGCAGATCCCAAAGAATTCACACGGAGGATAGTACAGGATGAAATCTCCATACTGGAGGTGGTCCCCTCTTATCTTTGGTGCATGCTGGAATATCAGGAGGAAGTACAAATGGACCTTGGCCATCTGCGCTATTTGCTGATAACGGGGGAAACGGTGCCAGCCTCCATTGTAAGAAAGTGTTTTGCGCTAAATCCCGGAATTAAGATTGTAAATGCTTACGGACCTGCGGAAGCGTCGGATGATGTGGCCCAGTATACCATGGATTGTGCGCCTGGCTCCGAAAACATTCCCATTGGCAGGCCTCTGCGAAATACCACCCTCTATATCGTGCAAAAAGACATGCAGCTGTGTCCCATTGGAGTAGAAGGAGAGATATGCATCTCCGGTATCGGTGTGGGGCGGGGATATTTAAATAACCCTGGAAAGACCGCAGAAGTATTTATAGAGGACCCTTACAGTGAAGAAAAGGGAGTACGCCTATACAAAACAGGAGATATGGGACGCTGGCTGGCGGATGGAAATATTGAATTTTTAGGAAGAAAGGACCATCAGGTAAAAATACGGGGATACAGGATTGAGCTGGGAGAAATCGAAACCCGGCTTCAAAACCATGCTTCCATAAAAGATGCTGTCGTATTGGTAAGGGAAAACCTTCCCACCGGTAAATCCATATGCGCATACATCGTTGGAAATGAGCCCCTGACTACAGGAGCGTTGAGGAAATACCTGGTAAAAGAGCTACCGGACTATATGATTCCGTCCTACTTCATACAGCTGGATAAGCTGCCTTTGAACCCCAATGGAAAGGTAGACAGAAAAGCACTGCCTGCACCCGATGGCAGTATGAGTACCGGGATGGAATACGAGGCCCCCGGGAACCGGTTGGAAGAAGCGTTGGTCCATCTATGGAAGGACATACTGGGAGTGGACCGGGTGGGCATCAACGACAATTTCTTTGAGCTGGGAGGGCATTCCCTCCGGGCCACAACGCTGGTATCCAAAGTACATAAACAGTTACATATGGAATTGAACTTAAGGCAGATATTTAAAACGCCTACCATAAAGGAACTGGCTTTGCACCTGGATTACGCCGAAGGAACCGAATACCCTTCATTGCAGCCGGCAGCGGTAAAAGAATACTATCCGCTGTCCCCTGCACAAAAAAGGATGTATATCCTCCGGCAGTTTGAAGGCAGTACTATCAGCTACAACGGATTTACCGCCATCGCTGTGGAAGGAAACCTTGACAAGGAAAAGCTGGAAGCTATGTTCCGTCAGCTCATTGACAGGCATGAAAATCTGAGAACCTCCTTTGAAGTCGTTGATGGGATACCGGTCCAGAAAGTACATAAAACTGTAGATTTCAAAATAACCTCCATGGAATCGGAAGAGGATGAAATAGAATCTGCTGCCAAAGATTTTATCCAGCCCTTTGACTTACGTATTGCTCCACTGATGAGGGTCGCCCTGGTAAAGGTATCGGAACAAAAGCACATCCTGTTTTTGGATATGCACCACATCATATCGGATGGGGTCTCCATGAGCATCATGACCCGGGAGCTGTCAGCTTTGTACAGCGGTGAAACACTGCCGGAGCTGCGAATACAGTACAAGGATTTCTCCCAATGGCAGAACAGGATGCTGGAAACCGATTCCATTAAAAAGCAGAAAAAGTACTGGCTGGATCTGTTTGCAGGAGAAATACCGGTATTGAATATGCCGACAGATTTCCCCCGACCGTCGGTGCAAAGTTTTGAAGGGAGCCATATAAGCTTTGAAATCGACCGCGTATTTTCCGATACGCTGGCGGCCATGGCCTCCCGGCATGAAGTGACGATGTACATGCTGCTGTTGGCGGCCTATAACATACTTTTGTCCAAATACAGCGGGCAGGAAGATATCATCGTCGGGTCGCCCATCGCAGGAAGGCAGCATGCGGATCTGGAGAATATCATCGGCATGTTTGTAAATACACTTGCCATGAGAAATTTCCCTGAAAGTCATAAGACCTTTGCCCAGTTTCTGTCCGAGGTAAAGGAAAACGCTTTGAAAGCTTATGAAAACCAGGATTATCAATTTGAAGATCTGGTGGATCACTTGAACCTGGTGAGGGATGTAAGCAGGAACCCGCTTTTTGATGTGATGTTCGTACTTCAAAATATGGAGATATCGGAATTCAACGCCAAGGAGCTCCATCTCAAAGAGGTTTCCTTTGAAAACCAGGTGGCGCTGTTCGATATCCGGTTTGAAGTGGAAGAACGAAATGAGGGTCTGCGGTGCAATCTGGAATATTGCACTGCGCTGTATAAGAGAGAAACCATGGAAAGGCTGGCGAAGCATTTTGTAAACATACTGAAGCGGGTGGCGGAAGATCCTCAAATCCCCCTTTCAGAAATCGGCATGCTGTCGGAGGAGGAGAGAAGGCTGGTACTCTTTGAATTCAATGGCACAAGCGCCCATTATCCGAAAAATAAAACGATTCATGCACTGTTTGAAGAACAGGTAAGAAAGACGCCGGATGCCATGGCTGTTGTCTTCGAAGATGAAAAACTCACCTACAGGCAACTGAATGAGCGAGCAAACCAGCTGGCCAGATTCCTTTGCGAGGAGCATGCGATTACCGCTGATTCCATGGTGGGGGTAATGATGGAAAGGTCCCACCATATGATAGTCGCCGTCTACGGCATACTGAAGGCAGGGGGCGCCTATGTCCCCATCGACCCGGAATATCCTGAAGAACGAATGAAGACGGTACTGAATGATGCCGGCATCCGGGTATTGATTTCAAGCAAAAAAAACATACGGACATTACACCGGCTGCAGTGGGAGTGTCCGGCACTGACCTCCTTCTTATGCCTGGACAGTGAAGATGTATATGGAGAAGAGGACATCCAGGAAAATGGGTTGATGGATGAGAAGCTGTGGGAGTACATCGGAAGCAGTGCGGCCGATGACATAGAAGGCGGCGGCTGGTCCAGCAGCTACACGGGGCAAAGCTTTTCCAAAGAAGAAATGGATGAGTATGCGGATAATACCTTCCAAAAGCTGCAGCCCTATCTGCATCAAGACACAAGGGTACTGGAAATCGGATGCGCCTCCGGCTTGACCCTGTTTAAGGTGGCTCCGCATGTAGGGTTCTATTATGCTACGGATTTGTCCGGCACTATCATTGAAAGGGACAGGCAGCGGGTCATCCGGGAAGGGATACAAAACGTACAGTTGGAACGCCTGGCTGCCCATGAGATTGACAAGATTCAGGAGAAGGAATTTGACATCATCATCATCAATAGTGTCATTCATCTTTTCCAGGGACATAACTACCTTAGAAAGGTCTTGCAAAAGGCCATTGACAGGCTGGACCGGAAGGGCATCCTATTCATCGGGGACATCATCGACCAGGAGAAAAAAGCCGACCTTATAAAGTCGCTGGTGGATTTCAAAAAGGAACATTTATCATCAAAATATAGAACTAAAACCGATTACTCGGCAGAACTCTTTGTATCCAGAGACTACTTCAGCGATTTGCAGGCAGACATCCAAAACATAGAAAAGGTTATTTTTTCTAACAAGATTTATACCATAGAGAACGAGTTAACCCAATACCGATATGATGCAATCCTGGAAATCGATAAAGCCCGGAGTGACAAACCGGTCAAGAATACAAAGAAAAAATACCAGGTTGATTCCGGTGTTCTGAAGAAATATGAGAACACAGACCTGGATGTCCGGGGAAGCTCTAATTCTGTTGCCTATGTGATCTACACCTCCGGTTCTACAGGTATGCCGAAAGGGACCATGATTGAGCACTACTCCGTAATAAACAGGCTGAACTGGATGCAGAAGAAGTATCCCATCGGAGAGAGTGATGTAATACTGCAAAAAACACCCTTTACCTTTGATGTATCGGTATGGGAACTGTTCTGGTGGTCCTTCCAGGGAGCCACCGTGTGCCTGCTGGCTCCCGGAGGCGAAAAAGACCCGGAAGAAATCATGAAGGCCATAGAAAAGAATAAAGTGACCACACTACACTTTGTTCCCTCCATGCTGGGCATATTCCTGGAACATGTAAAAGAGGCGGGTGTTGATGGATTATCCGGCCTCCGGCGGGTTTTTGCCAGCGGTGAAGTCCTTAGCCTGAACCACGTGCGGCAATTCAATGAGCTGTTGAATAGAAGCATCGGTGCAACCCTGCATAACCTTTACGGCCCTACAGAAGCTACGGTGGATGTATCCTATTTCGACTGTTCTACAGGAGAAGAGGCTGATACCATTCCTATCGGAAAGCCTATTGACAATATCCGTTTGTATATCCTGGACAAAAACGGCAAACCGCTGCCGGTAGGCATACCAGGGGAGCTTTGCATCGCCGGAGACGGGCTGGCAAGGGGATACCTGAACAGGCCGGAACTCACCGCAGCCAAATTTGTCCCAAATCCTTCCATAAAGGGAGAGCGGATGTATCGAACCGGAGACCTGACAAAATGGCGTCCGGACGGAAATATAGAGTTCCTGGGCAGAATGGACCACCAGGTAAAAATAAGGGGCTTCCGAATTGAACTGGGAGAGATCGAAAGCCAACTGTCAAAACACGAAGCCATAAAGGAAGCGGTGGTCATCGCCAGGGAAGATCCGGACGGAAGCAGAAGCCTTTGCGCTTATATGGTATCCGAAAGAGAGCTGACAGCAGGAGATATAAGGGAGCATCTTTTAAAGGTACTGCCCGACTATATGGTCCCATCCTATTTCGTGCAGCTGGATCAGCTGCCTTTGAATGCCAATGGAAAGCTGGACAGGAAGGCACTGCCCGACCCGGATGGAAGCGTAGGCACAGGAGGCGGCTATGAGGCGCCCGGCAGCCAACTGGAAGAAGAGCTGGTCCAGATATGGAAGGATATCCTTGGCGTAGACCGGATCGGAATCAACGACAACTTCTTTGAGCTGGGCGGGCACTCCTTGAGAGCCACGGTTCTTGTATCAAAAGTCCATAAGCTTTTAAACATAAAGATGAGCCTGGAAGAAGTGTTTACAAACCAAACCGTGGCTACCCAGGCAAAACTGATGGGGGTAAAGAAGAACAAAATGGATGCATTGGAACAGATTTTGCTTCACGTGGAAGATTTGTCCGACGAGGAAGTGCTGAGGCTGTTGGAAGAAGATGACTCTTCACAAGTATAAAATTGAAACAAAAGAAATGGATGGGGTGAGGATTGTGGATAACATAACAGAGAGGTTAAAAACACTTTCTCCTGAAAGAAGAAAGCTATTGGAGAAATACTTTAAAAAAAGCAATATCGAAAGTGTGGAAGAACGTTTTGCACCCATAAGTACTGCGGAGAAAAAGGAATATTATCCGTTGTCTCCTGCACAAAAAAGGATGTATATACTCCGGCAGCTTGAAGGCAGCAGTACCAGCTATAATACCCCCGGCGCCCTCATCATTGAGGGCCCTCTTGACAGGGAGAGAATCGAGGGGGCATTCCGGAGCCTTATAAAGAGGCACGAAGCGTTCAGAACCTCCTTTGAACTTGTTAACGGTACACCGATGCAAAAGGTACATGGGGAGGTAGAATTTGGAATCACCTTTATGGAGGCGGAAGAGGATCAACTGCAAGACATCCTGAAAGGCTTCATAAGGCCCTTTGATTTAAGCAAAGCCCCTCTGCTTAGAGTAGGGTTGGTAAAAGTATCGGAAGAAAAACATATCCTATTCTTTGATATGCATCACATCATATCCGATGGCATATCCAGCAGCATACTGGTCCGGGAGTTTAATACCCTGTACAACGGGGGAAGCCTCCCTGCGCTTACCATCCAGTATAAGGATTTCTCGGAATGGCAAAATCTGATGCTGCAGTCCGATTCAATGAAGGCACAGAAGGACTACTGGCTCGGGGTGTTTTCAGGAGAAATACCGGTTCTTGGCATGCCCACCGATTACCCGCGCCCCCCCATACAAAGCTTTGAAGGAAATGCCATAAGCTTTGAAATGGGTGAGGATAGGGTAAAAGGCCTGAACCATATAGCGGCAAAACGGGGAGCAACCTTGTACATGGTGCTTCTGGCTGCATACAATATACTTTTATCCAAGTACAGCGGGCAGGAGGATATTGTCATCGGCTCACCCATCGCAGGACGTCGCCATGCCGATCTGGAGGGTGTAATCGGTATGTTTGTAAGCACCCTGGCGATGAGGAATTATCCCGAAAGCTTCAAGACCTTTGGCCAATTTCTGAATGAAGTCAAAGAGAACGCATTGAAGGCCTATGCAAACCAGGATTTCCAGTTTGAAGAGCTGGTAGAAAGCCTGAACTTAAACAGGGATTTGAGCCGGAATCCTCTTTTTACTGCCATGTTCGTGCTGCAGAACGTAGAAGCCGGTGAGCTGGCCATAGAAAATTTGAACTTTAAGCCCTACGAGTTTGACATCAAAGTATCAAAGTTCGACCTTACATTGGAGGCTATTCGAGTCAATGAGAAGCTGGTGTTTACCTTCGAATATTGCACAAAGCTCTTCAAAAAAGAAACCGTTGAAAGATTGGCAGATCACTATAGGAACATACTGGAATGTGTGATACAAAACGAGGAAGTTATGATTTCCGGGATTGACATGATGGCAGAAGAAGAGAAAAAGCAGGTGCTTTTTGACTTTAATGCCACACAGGCTGATTATCCCAAGGACAAGACCCTGCATGAACTGTTTGAAGAGCAGGTAAAAAAGGCACCGGGTAACATCGCCGCCGTGTATGAGGATAAAGCCTTCACCTACGGGGAGCTTAATGCACGGGCGAATCAACTGGGGAGGATATTACGGAAAAAAGGAGTACAGGCGGACAGCATCGTAGCCATCATGGCCGAACGTTCATTAGAGATGATCACCGGTATTCTCGGTATATTGAAGGCCGGAGGTGCATACCTGCCCATCGATCCTGCTTATCCGCCGGAGAGGATCAGTTTTATGCTGAAGGATAGCGGGACAGGGTTATTGCTGGCGCAGAGAGGATTAACTGAAAATATTGAGTACGGAGGGGAAATCCTATACATTGATGATGAAAAGACATACACAGGGGATTCATGGGACCTGGAGCATATCAACAGTTCAAATGACGTGGCCTATATCCTATATACATCGGGTACTACCGGCAATCCCAAAGGGGTAATGATTGAGCATAAAAATGTTGTAAGACTCTTGTTCAATAGTAAAAATCAGTTTGATTTCAATGAAAATGATGTCTGGACGATGTTCCATTCCTACTGTTTTGATTTTTCGGTATGGGAGATGTATGGTGCGCTGCTTTACGGCGGAAAGCTTGTCATTGTCCCCAGTCTTATGGCTAAAGATGCCGGTGAGTATCTGCGGCTTATAAGGAATGAGGGAGTCACTGTATTAAATCAAACCCCTACCGCTTTCTACAGCCTGTCCGACGAGGAAGGAAAAAATAGGGACCATAGTCTGAAGATCCGGTATGTGATTTTTGGCGGAGAAGCCCTGAAGCCCATTATGCTTAAAGCCTGGAGGGCAAAATATCCCGCAGCAAAGCTGATCAATATGTATGGAATCACAGAAACCACGGTGCATGTAACCTATAAGGAAATCACAGAGGAAGAGATCCAGCTCAATATCAGCAACATCGGAAAACCAATTCCTACACTTACAACGTATATACTGGATAGAAATATGAAGCTGCTGCCCATAGGGGCTGTTGGCGAACTGTGTGTCGGCGGAGACGGTGTGGCAAGAGGGTACCTGAACCGGCCGGAGCTTACCAATGAGAAGTTTGTGAAGAACTCCTACACCGGGGAAAGAATCTACAGATCCGGTGATTTGGCAAGGCTTTTGCCCAACGGAGAGATGGAGTATATGGGCAGGCTGGACCACCAGGTAAAAATCAGAGGGCACAGGATCGAGCTGGGAGAAATCGAAAATCAACTTTTAAAAATCGATACTATAAAGGAAACGGTGGTATTAGCCAGAGGCGGGACTTCCGACACCATCCATTTATGTGCCTACTATGTGGCGGTATCTCCGCTGCCTGTCATGGAGATTCGGGAAAAACTCAAGGATACACTTCCGGAGTACATGATTCCGGCCTACTTCATTCATATGAACAGAATTCCGATGACTTCCAACGGGAAAGTAAACAGGAAGGCGCTGCCGGAACCCGGTGGAAGTATAAATACGGGGACGGAGTTTGTGCCGCCCAGGAATGAAAGGGAAGAGAAACTGGCAAAGATATGGATGGAAGTGCTGGCAGTGGATTCAGTAGGCGTTAAGGATAGCTTTTTCAGCCTGGGAGGAGATTCCATCAAAGCCATAGGCCTTATTAATAAGACAAACCAATTCATGGGAACCGGAATCCAGATCAAAGACTTATATCAAAACCAGACCATTGAGCAGTTAGCGGACTGCATACAAAAGGAAGTTAGGCCAGTGGTTGAAGATATGTTGAAAGAGGGACTGGCGGCGATGGAGGAGGTCAAACAGGAAATACTGAAAGGTGAGCCGGAAGAGAAAAAACTTCCGCCGGACTTTGAAGATATTTATCCTTTAAGCTCCATTCAAAAAGGAATGATGTTTTTCTCAAAACTGAGGTCCGAAGAACCCATCTATCATGACCAATTTGTATATGACGTAAGAATAGGGGATTTTGACCCGGACCGGTTTAAGAAAGCCATTGAGCTGATTTGCCAGAAGCACTCCATTCTGAGAACTACCTTTATTACCGATGGCTTTGATCAGCCTATGCAAATTGTGCATAAGAACCGGATTCCGGAAATTTCTCTGGCAGATGTTTCACCTTTGGAGAAAAAGGAGCAGAAAAAATGCATTGATGATTATCTGGAACATGACATAAAGGATAAATTCATGGTTGGGGACCGACTGCTCTGGAGATTGGGTATTTTCAAAATAAGCAAAGACCGGCATTGCATGGTTCTTAGCTTCCAGCATGCGATTCTTGACGGCTGGAGCGTTTCTGTACTCATCCATGAGTTGTCTAAAACTTATGCTCTGCTGGTTGAGGGGAAAGAACCGGACATGCCGGAGCTCAAGAACAGTTACAAGGAGTATGTGGCTTATACCCTTGGGCGCAGCAAGACGGAAGAAAATGAAATGTATTGGAAGAAAATGCTGGAAGGGTACACCAGAAATAAACTGCCTTTCAATGTTTCAAACAAAAAAATCAACAATGTGGCAGGCAGCAGAATTTTTCGCCGAAGCCTTGGTACGGCACTCATGAAAAAACTTGAAGCGGCGGCTCAAAAGTATCACTGTACCCTAAAGGAAATTTGTCTAAGCGCCCACATCTATTTATTGGGAATTATCACCATGGAGAAGGACATCATAACCGGTGTAGTAACCCATGACAGACCTGCGATCGAAGATAGTGACAAAATATTAGGCTGCTTTTTGAATACCGTTCCCATCCGGGTTGACATGAATGGTGTTATTACGAAATCTTCTTTGGTGGAAAAAGTAAAAGAACATCAGGTCAAATCCAAGGTGCACGAACTGTTTTTAGGCGATATTGCCGGTATTATCGGGGAAAGCAGATCCGGCAACGGTAATCCGATATTTGATACATTGTTTAATTATACGGATTTCCATATCCTTGAGGGGATGGAAATGCCGGATTTGTCGGAGTCAGAGGAGGAAAACCAGTACGAATCCAACGAAATGACCAATACATTGTTTGACCTTGAAATATCGGGAACGTTAAAGATATTCAATTTACAGATCAAGTATTCGCCCAATTATTTCTATGAAAGTGACATTGAAACTGCATACAAGCTCTATGTCCAAATACTGGAGAAATTCGCCAATGGCGATGACGAGATATTGGATATTGAAGGACTGATATCGGCGGAAGAAAAGAATAAAATCCTATATGCGTTTAATGCTACAAAGACCCCCTATGCAAAACATCGACTGATGCACCAACTGTTTGAAGAGCAGGCCGGCAAGGTACCGAACAATATCGCCCTGGTATTTGAGGATAAAAAATTGACCTACAGGGAACTAAACCGGAGGTCCAACCAGCTTGCAGCCATGCTGATTGAAAAAGGGGTTTGCTGCGGTGACAATGTAGCGCTTCTATCCAACAGAAACTTCGAAATGATTATCGGTATGCTGGGCATACAAAAAGCGGGGGCCGCCTATGTACCCATCGACCCTGATTATCCTGCTGCAAGAAGGGCATATATTATGGGCAACTCCAAAGTTACGGCTGTCGTCGCAGACAGGGAGTACGGCATTGATTCCGATGGCGTTGTACGAATTGACTATGGGGAGATGGAGAACTACTCTGCTGAAAATCCCGGTATTGTGAAAGACTCCAGGGAGCTTGCCTATATTATTTACACATCAGGTTCTACCGGGTTTCCAAAAGGTGTAATGATCGAGCATCATTCCGCAGTGAACCTCATAAGCTGGGTCAACAAAGAATTTGCTGTGACTGAAAAAGATACTTTATTGTTTATCACGTCCATGTGCTTTGATCTTTCAGTATATGATATTTTTGGCACACTGGCCGCCGGCGGGAAAATAGTGATTGCGAAGAAAGAGCAGATTCAAGACCCCGGGCAGCTTAAACAACTGCTCAAGGAAGAAAAGATAACCTTCTGGGATTCTGTGCCCTCCACCATGAATTACATTGTAAATTCCATCGAGGAAAACCAAGAGGACTACTGTCAAACAGACCTACGAATCGTTTTCATGAGTGGTGACTGGATTCCTGTCAGGCTGCCGGACAGTGTCAGGAAGTATTTTCCCCATGCAAGAGTGATCAGTTTGGGAGGTGCCACCGAAGGAACCGTATGGTCCATATACTATCCCATCGAGAAAGTTACGGAGTATCAGACCAGCATTCCCTACGGAAAACCCATGGACAACAATTATTTCTACATACTGGATGACAATCGAAAGGTGGTACCCTACGGGGTTGCAGGAGAACTTTACATTGGCGGGGTGGGAGTCGCGCGGGGATATGCCAACGATGTGGAGAAAACAGCCGCAGCTTTTGTAGAGAACCGGTTCATCCCCGGTGAAAAAATGTATAAGACGGGAGACCTGGGAAGGATGCTTCCCGATGGTAATATCGAGTTTCTCGGCAGGAAAGATCATCAGGTAAAAATCAGAGGGTACCGGGTTGAATTGGGAGAAATAGAAAATCAGCTGCTAAAATACGAGGATATAAGAGAAGCCGTTGCAGTGGACCGGACGGACGCCAGAGGCAGCAAGTACCTGTGTGTTTATTTTGTTTCAGACCGGGACATAACTCTTTCGGAATTACGGGAGCATCTGTCCGGGGAATTGCCGGACTATATGATGCCGGCCTATTTTGTCAGAATGGAAAGGCTGCCTTTGACATCCAACGGAAAAATGGACAGAAAGGCACTTCCGGAACCCGAGACTGTGGTTGAAGGGGTAGAATATGAGGCTCCGCGAAATGAAACGGAACAGAAGCTCATCGACATATGGAGTCAGATTCTGGGGGTGGAAAAGATCGGAATCAATGACAGCTTTTTTGAACTGGGAGGCAATTCATTAAATATTACCACCCTTGCATCCAGAATACGAAAGGAATTTTCTGTAGAGCTGCCCATAAGAGAAATATTTGCGGATGCTACCGTTAAAAATCTTGCACTATACATTGTTCAGATTCAGACTCAAAAAACCGGCAAATTTTTTGACAAAGGGGAATAAGCATGTATATTTTCGATGAACTGGAATCCAACGTACGTTCCTATTGCAGGGACTTTCCTGAAGTATTCCATACCGCTAAGGGAACCCTATTGTATTCTGAATCGGGGAAGGAATACGTGGACTTTTTTTCCGGGGCCGGTGCGCTCAATTACGGACATAACAATGCCTTTATTAAACAACAGCTTCTGGCCTATATTGAATCGGATGGCATTACCCATGGGTTGGATATGCATACCAAGGCGAAAATGGAGTTCATGGAAGATTTCTCGGAATTCATTCTCAAACCGAGAGGTTTACACTATAAAATGCAATTTTGCGGTTCTACCGGTACAAATGCAGTGGAAGCAGCATTAAAACTGGCGAGAAAGGTTAAGAACAGGTCCGGAATCTATGCATTCATGGGTTCTTTTCATGGAATGTCCTTAGGAAGCCTGGCAGTAACCAGTAATACTGAATCCCGAAGGGGCGCCGGTGTTCCTTTGGACAATGTTACTTTCATGCCCTATCCCTATGGTTTCATGAAAGAGTTGGATACCATCGGCTATATTCAAAGCATCCTGGACGACGACCATTCCGGCGTTGAAAAACCTGCCGCAATCATCGTTGAAACGCTGCAATCCGAAGGGGGAGTCATTCCGGCTCCCCTGGAATGGCTTAAAAAATTGGCGGATTTATGCAAAAGGAACGATATACTTCTGATTTGTGATGATATTCAAGTAGGGTGCGGCAGGACAGGCAAATTTTTCTCCTTCGAGCATGCCTCCATTGTTCCGGATATCGTCATACTGTCAAAGTCCATCAGCGGGTATGGATTGCCCATGTCCATGCTTCTGCTCAAACCGGAAATGGACATTTGGAAACCGGGGGAACATAACGGGACCTTCCGGGGAAATCAGCTTGCTTTTGTTGCTGCAAAAGCCGCCCTTGAGTACTGGCGGGAATTTAATCTGGAAAGTCAAGTCATGGAAAATGAAGCGTTCATAGAGGAATACTTATATAGCAAAATTGCGCCCTTAAGCAGACAAATCCAAATCAGGGGCAGGGGAATGATATGGGGGATCGATTTTTCCCATTGTGAAAAAGAAGGCATATCCAATGAAATCGTCGCAAAGTGTTTCCAAAAGGGCTTGATTATAGAAAGAGCCGGGCGTAAACACAATGTAATTAAGCTGCTGCCCCCCTTGACCACCGAAGTCCCTTTGCTGAAAAAAGGCTGTGACCTGCTTGGAGATGCAATTGAAGAACATTTGGACTCGCAGACGCTGGTGCTGCTGCGTTAAGGAGTTTTAAACCGGGAAAACACACTGTTTTACCATTTGTAAAAACATAAAGTATGAGGGGGATAACAAAATGAAAAAAATGCTTCCTATCAAAAGGTATGATGGACTGGACCGCACTGACAAATATGAGTGCTGGACCGCCCTGCGGTTATCTGCGGCCCTTGCGGATGACAGGTTCCTTCCCTGGTATTTGGAGAATTTCATCAGTATCATGCTGGACCAGCATTACTGCGCCATGTATCATGAATTCGGTTCCCTTGCTTCCTTAAGCCTGTACAATGAACCGCTGGTCATTAATGAAATCTATGATAAGAGCAACATTCTGGCCCGTGTGATGGAGACGCTGAATAATAACGGCTATATTAACCTGTATTATGACCGGTATTATTTGAAAGACTGCGACTGGTACAGGAGAGAGCATTATTTGCATGATATCCTGATTTACGGCTATGACACCGATAAAAGGGTAATTCACTTCTTTGACTCTGAAATGAATCCCAGTGCCGTCGATATGACCATGGATTTTGACGCCTTTGAAAAATCCTTTGCCTCTTCCTTGAAGTATCTGAAGATAAAAAAGGTGGAATACTGCTGGCAATATATACTGAATCTGCCGCTGCACGAGATCTACCTAAAAGAACCCACTCCAGGAAGGCAAATCAATTTGACAAAGATTTATGAAGCCATTGACGGCAATCTGCGCGGGGGAGAGTTTATTTGCGAGAATTATTCTACGGAAAACGTATTGTTCCCAACGTCATACAAGTCAAAAAAGTGCCGGTATGGAGTATCCATCTTCAAAGGCCTGTATGATGAATTGCTGAATATTGTGAAAGCGGAGGGAGGATTTCGTGAAAATCCCAACAACCGGTTCATCTCCTATGGGGTATTAAAGATTACCGACAATAAAAAAGACTTGCTGTACAGGCTGAATTATTTGAACGACAATGGATTTTTAAAGCTAAGCAGCAGCATTGCTGAAAATATTGCCTGCATGAACCATGAACTTCAAACTGCCTATGACCTCATCATTGAAGCAGCTCAAGCCTATAATGTTGACGCGGTGGAGAAAGCCCGGGAAAAGCTTAAAGCAGCGGAAAAGCTGGATATTCAGGTACTCACCGAAGCAAAAAGCTTGGTTTACAAAGCGATGCAGAGCAGGCGGCTTTGGTATTAGGAAGGAGGGGGATACTATTATGGAGAACAGACCCAATCGTGTGATTGATAATATCTATTATCATGTAGAAGATGTACGGATGGAAAAAGGGGAAGGCATACACATTTACGACTCCCAAGGGAAAGAATATATTGACTGTGCATCGGCCACCTTCAATCTGATTTTAGGCTACAGCAACAAAGAAGTGACGGATGCGGTGAAAGAACAAATGGAAAACCTGGTGCATACCACCTCTTCTTTTCAGACCACTGCCATCAATACCATGGTGGAGCGGCTTGTAAGCATAGCACCGAAAAACCTGACAAAGGTGCATCCGAAAGTGTGCGGAGGCTCCGTTGCCAATGAAGGAGCCATTAAGATGGCCCAATATGCCACCGGGAAAAGGGATGTCATCAGTTTGTTTCGAAGCCATCTTGGCCAAACCTATATGATGATGAATCTTTCCGGAAACGCTTTCCGAAGGGAACCGTTTCCTTCAGCTTGCTCCATGGGGTTACAGGTGCCGGACCCCTATTGCTACCGGTGCTTTTACAAGCAAAAGCCGGAGACCTGCAATCTGCTTTGTGTGGAGAGAATCAATGACTTTATCGAATATGCCAGCAGCGGGCAAGTGGCCTGCATGATGGTGGAGCCCATATCCGGAAACGGCGGCAATATCGTTCCTCCTGTGGGGTATCTGAGAGCTTTAAAAAAGTTATGCGAAGAACAGGGTATGGCATTGATTCTGGATGAAATCCAAACCGGCTTCGGCCGAACGGGAAAAATGTTTGCAGCGGACTATTATGAAGTGGAGCCCAACATAATGACGGTGGCTAAAGGGCTGGGCGGCACAGGCTTTCAAGTTGCCGCCATACTGGCCGAGGAAAAGTATGCAGGAATGGAGGGACACCATCATTCCTTTACCTATGGCTCCAATGTTTTAGCCGCCGCAGCGGCCAGCAAGACCCTGGAAATCATAGTCCGCCCGGGCTTCCTGGAAAACGTACAGACAGTAGGCCATTACATAATGGAAAGGCTGCATAAGATGCAGGAAAGATTCAAATTTATGGGGGATGTTCGCGGCGTGGGACTGATGATCGGAATCGAAATTATAGATTCGGAGGGCAGCCCGGATGTAGCACTAACCAACCGGATTGCAAAGAATGCCATGGAGTACGGGTTGATCCTGAGGACTTCACGATACGGCTTCGGTAATGTATTTAAAATACGTCCGCCGTTGACCATCACCCTGGAGGAAGCGGAAGAGCTTTGTGACAGGCTGGAGAGAACTCTTGCCGATGTACGGTAAAAGTACTATGATGTATTTGATTTAGGAGAGCCTATAAATTGTTTATTTTGAGAGGAGTAGTTATAATGAAGGATTACATAATGGCGCTGGCGGAATATGTATTCAAAAAGGTTTCAAGCACAAAGGGGACTTTGAAGAATCGAATTGTTAACGGGTATTCCATTGGGGGGGATGCCCAGTTTAATATTGACACAGTGGCAGAAGATGCAGTTCTTGCGTATATCAAGGAAAGCAACAAGGATATTGCAGTGTACTCGGAAGATGAAGGATTAAAGGTATTTGGTAAAAACCCTGAACATATTCTCATCGTGGACCCCATCGATGGCACCCGGCCCATGGCTGCGGGACTGGAAATGGCCTGTATATCCATAGCAGCAGCCAGGTATTCCAAAGAAGCAAAGATCAAGGACATTGAATATGCACTGGTGATGGAATTGAAAACCGGTTCCTACCTCTACAGCGATCATTCCCAGGAGGGGATCCTCTACGAAGGCTATCAGGTTCCGCTGCCCAACCTGAGCAAAACCGTAGATTTGAATAAAATGTTCTGGACCATCGAATTTAACGGTCATCCCATGAAGCTTATGTATGAAGCCTACGGGCATTTGGTGGATAATTCGGCCAACAATGGCGGCGTATTTATTTTCAACAGTGCCACCTATTCAATTTCCAGGATCATAACGGGTCAAATGGATGCCTATGTCGATATCGGAAACCGCCTGTTGAAGGACAATCCGGCACTGCTTCCGGAATTTCAGCGGGTAGGCAATGGCATGGTGTTACACCTTTTTCCCTATGATATAGCCGCCATCGTATACATTGCCCAAAAGGCCGGTGTCATTATTACGGATGCCTATGGGAATTCACTGGAGGAGACTCTTTTGATGGATATAAGCTACAAGAATCAGCAGTCCTGCATTGCTGCATCTACCAAGGAATTGCATGAAAAGCTGCTGAATAGCATTAAGTTTCCGTTGTAAATTGAAAAGCTTAGGATTTAATGAGCTAGAATTTATATAGTTGAATTGTAAAATGACTCATTCCAAAAGTTCTATTATTAGTTTTAAATAAAAGAAATAGCATCTATTCCGATTTTACTGATAGTGAAGAGAGAAATGCTTTACTCCTTATTGGCTACATTATGTGAATTGCGTCAAATAGATATCCCTATGCTGCGCCGCCGTATCAACGAAGAATGAAAACGGGATTCAGTTAGGAAAGTATA
This sequence comes from Bacillota bacterium, assembly GCA_023419605.1. GTDB lineage: Bacteria > Bacillota > Clostridia > Acetivibrionales > JAEZXR01 > JAEZXR01. The sequence goes on from JAEZXR010000004.1 coordinate 28,259, forward strand.
TTCAATATGCTGCTGAAATGTTTTGCACAACTAGTAATTCATAGATATAATTAATATTATGTAATGCAATGGAGCTTCATAGGGTAATTTGTAAATTTAATTTATGACGATAGACAGATCCCATTTGATTTAGTACCAAAGACCATAGTAGTGATATCTATATACTGAGTTTTCCTGTCAAAGTTCATGAAGGAATTTAGGAGAGATTATGGCCTATACTGTGTAACTGCGAGTGAAAAAGTAGTAAAAATCATGAAAAATCGCAATTCAAGAGGTGGGAGCGCTATGTGCAAGAAGCTTAACAAGGTATTATGTTTAAATTTGGCAATTGCTCTAACATTATCACTTACTGTTTGTGAATTTACTTCAAAGCCAGCCGGTACTTATAGGACAGAAATGGCATCAACCGAAGGCAAAAAGGATGTGGGCAGGGAAGATGAAGCAAATAAGAACGAGAAAGTTAAGCTTAAAATATTCTCACAATATTCACTTCCGGAGGAAAAACAACCGTTTGATTATGCAAAGGACCAACTTGCAAAGGTGATGCCAAATGTAGAGCTGGATCTTGACATTGAACCTCAAGATGATAGTGCTAAACTTAAGATGTTGGCAGCATCCGGTACTCTCCCGGATATTATCCGTGTTACTGCAGGTATAACGGAACTGTTCAAAAGGTCAAACAATATTATTCAACTGGATCAATATATAGAGGAATTGAAGATTGAAGACAGGATACGTCCCGCATATAAAGGATTGTTATGGGATGCTGAAGGACACTGCTATGCGGTTCCGCGTACTGCATCACCTACATATATTATGTACTACAACAAGGAACTGTTTGAAAAGAACAATGTTAAGATTCCGACCAACTATGATCAATTCCTTGATTCAATAAAGACTTTCAGTGCGAAAGGAATTATGCCTGTTTCTTTATTTGCCAAGGAAGCCTGGCCTGGAGTCATGCTTTTTGATGCCTTTGCAACAAGGTATGATGCTGGTGGCCTTATGAAGATTGTGAATGAAAGGAAGGGAAATATTACAGAGGATGCCTATAAAAAAGCGGCTGCCCAAATGTATGAATGTGTAAAAGCCGGTATGCTTCCCAAATCTGCCTTCGCCACAGATTATGATACTGCTTTCAACCAGTTTACAAGCGGAAAATGTGCATACTTCTTTAATGGAGCCTGGGCATTAGGGCCCATTGGAGACAAACTCGGAGACAAAGTCGACTATCTGGATTTCCCTCTGGCTGATGCTGCAACAGTACAAGCTTCAAAGTTTAACAGGCCGGGTGGTGGATTTGACGGTGGCTACGCTGTATCTGCAAATACTAAATACAAGGATATTGCTGCAAGGTACGCCTGCTTATTCTCCATTGAAACAGCAAACGGCAGGGTTATCAAGGTTTGTGAAGCTTATCCCCTGACAGTAGACGATATTAAACCGGAAAAACCATACCCTGGAATTGCTCTTAAGTATGCAGAAGAGTCCAAGGACTTTAAATCAACTACAAGATTCCCATGGGCTCTGAACGAAAAAGCCAATGTAATTCTCGGTGAGAATGTTTCCAAACTTCTTACGGGAGGATATCCGGTAGACAGATTTATAGCTGACACTGACAAAGCGCTTCAAGATGCTTTAAAGTAGGAATGTTTCGATCTTACGGCAATTATTTTGGGGGACTATTCTGTCTGGGTTGAAAATATTTTCAGCCCGGGCAGAATAGTCCCCTAATTTTTATCCCTGATGTCTTGCCTCCGCACAATCAAACCATTAAGAGCGTTTTTTACCAAGTAGTGTCGTTTTTTACATTCAAGTTGCTATTTATCTGCAATATAATTAAGCCACGAGTTATCGATAGCTAATAAGGAAGGAATTCATTATTTCAACCATTTCTTAACAATTTTCAGGAGGAAATAATATGAGTAAGATGTTCAACCGGGCTTTGTGTGGAGCTTTGGCTATTGCTATGACATTATCACTCACTGCTTGTAGTGGTACAGCAAAACAAGAGGAAACTGCCAAGCAGGGTGCGGCAGCTGATACCAAAAAGGAAGAGCCGAAGAAAGGTGACGCTAAGAAGGAGGATAAGGTAAAGCTCAAGATATTCTCCCAGTACTCACTGCCTGAGGAAAAGCAGCCTTTCGATTATGCTAAGGAACAGGTTGCCAAAGTTATGCCGAATGTGGAGCTTGAACTTGATATCGAGCCTCAGGATGACAATGCAAAGCTGAAGACCCTCGCTGCGTCAGGTGATTTGCCTGACATAATTAGAGTTACAGCGGGTATTATAGATTTATTCAAGAAATCGAATAATATTATCCAACTTGACCAATATGTTAAAGACCTTAAGATCGAAGAAAGGATCCGTCCGATATACAAGGGATTATTGTGGGATGCCGACAAACACTGTTATGCAGTTCCACGTACTGCTTCACCAACGCTGATCCTATACTACAATAAAGAATTGTTTGCCCAAAATGATATAAAGGTTCCAACCAACTATGATGAATTTCTTGCGTCTATAAAAGCATTCAGCGGTAAAGGAATTACGCCCCTTTCCTTGTTTGCTAAGGAAGCCTGGCCTGGAGTCATGCTTTTTGACGCTTTTGCAACAAGATATGATGCAGGCGGACTTATGAAAATAGTGAACGATAAAAAGGGCAGCATAACCGAAGATGCTTATAAAAAAGCTGCTACTCAGCTTCTGGAATGTGTTAAGGCAGGGATGTTCTCAAAGGCAGCTTTCAACACGGACTATGATACGGCATTCAACCAGTTTACAAGTGGTAAATGCCCATACTTCTTCAACGGTGCATGGGCTTTAGGACCTATCGGCGATAAACTCGGTGATAAAGTTGATTACCTCGATTTCCCTCTGGCCGACACAGCAACGGTAGAAGCTGCAAAGCTTAACAGGCCGGGCGGCGGATTTGATGGCGGGTACTCGGTAGCAGCAAACTCTAAGAATAAGGATATTGCTGCTAAATATGCATGTCTCTTCTCTCTTGAAACCGCAAACGGAAGGGTTATAAAAGCAAGTGAAGCATACCCGCTTACGGTGGATGATGTAAAACCTGAAAAGCCTTATCCGGCAATCGCTCTCAAGTATGCAGAACAATCAAAGAGTTTCAAGGCTACGACAAGATTTCCGTGGGGACTTAATGAAAAAGCAAATGTAGTATTGGGTGAAAACGTTGCGAAGCTGCTTACCGGCTCTTACCCGGTGGACAAATTTATCTCCGATACAGATAAAGCTCTGCAGGATGTTCTGAAGTAAAAGCTATTCAATAAAATTCAGGCTGCCATCAGTATGTGGCAGCCTGATAAATTAAGGTGGTTATTATGCGAAAAGACATTAAATATAGGCTGAACGTACTCTTTTTTACATTGCCTGCATTGATACTTTTTACTGTGGTTGTTTGCTATCCCGTATTGCAGTCCATCTATAAAAGCTTTTTTGATTGGGATGGCTTGAGCAAGCCTGTATTTATCGGCTTGAAAAATTATGCAAAAATGCTGGACAGTGACAATTTCTATCTGGCGAATAAAAACGGCTTGATTTTTGCCGGAATGATTACCGTTTATCAGATCGGCCTGGGGCTGTTCTTGGCACTTGCGCTTTCCTCGAAAGGCATAAGAAACGGCCGCTTTTTCAGAACCTCCTATTTTATGCCGGTCGTTATATCCACCATCATTGCCGGACAGCTGTGGCTTCAGATTTACAATCCCGATTACGGTATGATTAATAAAATTTTTGAAGCTTTAGGTTTAAGCTACAGACAATCCTGGCTTAGTGACGATAAAATGGCGATTTTTGCAGTTACTTTTGTAAACGCATGGCAGTTCATGGGCATTCACCTTATTCTGATTTATACCGCAATCAAATCGATACCTGAACATTATTATGAAGCAGCTGTAATTGATGGGGCTTCAAATTTTATGGCGCACAGAAAGATAACCCTTCCCTTATTGGGGGAAACCTTCAAGTTTTGTTTGGTAATATCGATAACAGGCGGATTAAAAGCCTTCAATGAAATGTACGTCATGACAAATGGCGGTCCTGGAACCTATACAAATACCCTCACCTTTATGATGTACAAACAGGCATTTTTAGCAAATAACTTCGGCTACGGTTGTTCGATAGCAACCGTTCTTGTTATGGAATGTTTAGTTTTCACAATTCTTATCAATAAATTCATTGCCCGCGATCGAATCGTTTACTAGGAGGGAAAGCATGAAAAATCTAAAAAAAGCAGCTCTCTACATATTTCTGAGCATCTATGCGGTTTGCAGCATTTATCCTTTTATATGGCTGTTGTTTTTCTCCTTGAAAAACAATGAAGAAATTACAGTGTCAAACAGCTTTGGCATACCAAAGACTTTACGGATCGAAAACTACATCAACGCATGGAATAGTTTTAATATTCCATTGTACTTTAAAAACAGCCTGGTTGTTTCAATCATAACGGTTGCAGCCACAATCATCATTTCCCTGATGTTTGCCTATGCTACTGCCCGTATGACATGGAGATTCTCAACTGTAGCCAGAATATATGTTACGGCAGGGATGTTCATTCCGGTTCAGATTATACTCATACCCCTGGTAATTCTGGTTAAAAGCCTGCACTTGACGAACTCCTTCCTGAGTCTGATTATTCCATACGTTGCATTCCAGATGTCCTTTGCTGCTATTGTGTTCCACGGGTTTTTGACCTCACTGCCCTTTGAGATTGAAGAGGCGGCTTATATCGATGGCGCAAGTATCGTCAGGACCTTTGCAAGCATCATCGTTCCGATGGTTGTACCGGCGATTGCATCGGTGCTTATATTCACCTTCATGAATGTTTGGAATGAATTTATGGTCGCCCTTATGCTGATCAACAAGGAAGCGTTACGGACACTGCCTTTAGGTCTTGTAAGTTTTAAGGGACAGTTTAATACCGATTGGGGTGGAATGGGTGCCGCTATGGTCATAGCTGCAATTCCGACAATCATAGTATATCTAATGTTCAGTGAACAGGTTGAAAAGGCCCTTACAGTGGGATCAGCAGTAAAAGGCTGACACTTCGGCGTGGAGGAAAATGAGGGGGTATTATTTTTAATGAGATCAGCAAGGTTTTTTATGTAAACGCAGGAAACACAAGCTATCTTATGCAAGTCCTTGATTCGGGACAGCGTGTTAATATTCGAAATTTACAAACAACGTTTTATTTATGTTATTATATAAGCGGACATAGTAATCCAAGAAATAGTCAAAAGATTAGGGGAGAAGGATATGGAACAGATAAGATCATTATTCCGTAACATCTTAATCCGGTATAAAATCATCATTATTTATATTCCTTTGATTATTTTGCCATTATTTATTCTTGGTTGGATTTCAAACTATATGTTCACAGAGGAAATAATTAAAAAGACGTTTATCAATGTCCAGGATGATTCAACGCTTATTGTGACCCGAATCAACAGTTTAGTTTCCAATTCTGAAAGTTGCGCGAATATAATTGTGAAGGATATGAATGCAGGCGATATCAAGCCCTTGTTTTCACTAAAGGATTGGAATGAGGCCTTAGCCTTTGAAAAGCAGAAAAAAATTTTATATATATTAAATTACGCACTGATAATTTTTCCTGAAGTAGAATCGGTGGCCTTTATTGATACTCAAAATGAGCTTTACTGTACGAGTAAAAACATGAATGAGGATTATGATGAAGCTACGGGCAGTGAGATAATAGAAAGAATAAAAAAATCAAACGGAATAAACCTCTGGTTTCCAATGCAAAGAAGGACTTTCCTGGTTGGAGATAAAAATGAAGCAGTTCTTACCGTGGGTAAGAAGGTGCTTGATATTGACGGCGGCAACATGCTTGGAGCCTTGATTCTGAATATAAAGGAAGATACCATTGCTTCTATTTATGACAAACTGGGTACTTCAAAGGGTGGTAATTATTATATTGTAGATGATAACGGCAAAATTATTTCTTCAAAGAATAAAAACGACCTTTTCAGAACTGAAAAAGCTGAATTGGCTAATGAACTCTTCAAATCCCGTTTGAACGTGCAGAAAACAATCAAATCGGGAAAGGATGAGATATTGGTTACATCCATGCCCATAGAAAAGATGAATTGGACTCTCGTTAATGAGACCAATGTGATCCAGCTTACCTCTGAAATCAAAAAGCTGTCCTACATAACTTTTTGGATTGGCCTGGTTTGTCTTGCCATTGCACTTTTGGGAGGGAGCATGCTTTCCAACCTGATTGCAAAGCCCATTGTGAAATTGACAAAAAAGATGCAGAAGGTTAAGGAAGGAAATCTGGACATTCAATATGATGTAAACTCGACGGATGAAATCGGTCTTCTGGCTTCCGGCTTCAACTCAATGCTTGAAAGGATAAGGAGCCTTCTGGATAAAGTTAAGGAGGAGCAAAAGAAGAAGAGGGAGTTTGAACTGGCATTGATGCAGGCCCAGATAAAACCTCATTTTCTTTACAATACCCTGGACCTTATTTATATCTTTTGCAGCATGGGGCGAAATACGGAGGCTCAGAGTACGACAAAGAATCTGGCCGACTTTTACAGGATCGCCCTTAGTAAAGGAAAAGAAATCATCACAATAGAGGAAGAACTGAAAAATGTTGAAAATTATCTATCAATACAGAGGGTTCGATATGCCGATGTATTTGATTATGAGATTAAAGCAGAAGAGGCAGTTGTACATTTCGATATACCCAAGCTTACCATTCAGCCGTTAGTCGAAAACGCCATCTACCATGGCCTTAAGCTTAAAGGCAGTTTTGGAAGGCTTTTGATCGAAAGCTGTACCCTGAATGAGAATGTTATCATTAAAATCTCGGACGACGGCGTAGGTATCCCGGAAGAAAAGCTGAAAGAGGTCTTGAAGCCTATGCAGGGATCCAGACAGTCCTTTGGACTTATAAGTGTAGACGAAAGAATAAAACTGTATTTTGGTGAAGAATACGGTCTGCAGGTTGAAAGTATTGAAGGGCAGCGGACTACGGCTACGATTCGGGTCCCAAAGCGGAAAGAAGGAAGGTCGGCTGATGTTTAGGATTATAGTTGCAGATGATGAGATTATTTTCAGAGAATATATGAGAACTCTTATGGATTGGGGTCAGCATGGGTTTGAAATTTGTTGCGAGGCGAGAAACGGCACGGAAGCTTTGACGATGATAAAGGAGTATAAGCCGGATATTGCCCTGATTGATATCAATATGCCTTTCCTTGATGGGCTTGGACTTGTTGAAGAGGTTCATAGGCTGGGAACAGATATGGCGATTATTCTGATAACGGGGCATAGTGAATTCGAATATGCAAGAAAAGCAGTTAAACTTGGCGTGGTTGATTATATTCTGAAGCCCTTTGAGAAGGAAGAACTGCTTATGACACTGCTAAAAGTCAAAGCGAATCTTCAGAAACGCCAGGTTGAGAGGGATTTTGAGAAAAGAAATTTCAATCTCATGAAGGAGAGGTTCCAGAATCTTTTGATCAGCGGAGAGCTGATTTCAGGGGAAGCAGAGATTGTTGAGCAGTTGAAGCGCTTTAGTATCGAACTGGATTGCTCAGAGTTTGTAGTTGCCAGTATTGAAATCGACAATATGTATGGTATGTGGAAGGATGCTAAAGAAATCCTGCTTTGGAAGTTTGCAGTTTCAAATATCGTGAGTGAAGTCATGGGTACCGAAAGCAAGCAGTTTGTTTTTAACGGCCCTGAAGGCAGAATCATATTGGTTGTAGGCCTGGACAGGGGAAGGGGACAGGAACCGGACTATATAGAAATGTTCCGGAGAGCCTGCGAACTTGTAAGAAGGTACCTCAAATTTTCCATTACAATCGGCATAGGGAATCCGGTAGGCTCCATAAAGTCTCTCAGGAATTCCTATCTGGAATCGCTAGTTGGACTGCAAAATAAGCTGCTGGCAGGCGACGGCAAGGTGATTCCGGTATCCGCTTTGGGGACGGAGAGCATGAGCATTGGTCTTTATCCAAACGAAATCAATGAGAAGCTCATTCTTGCATTGAGAACAAATGACAGTGAAGATGTTATGGGATTACTGGGGAACATATTTAAATTTATTAAGGAAAAGAGGCTTTCTCTTGAGTATGTGTACATTGTAGTTATGGGCTTAGTTTCACTTTGCCTTTCCTATGTGAATGAAATCGGGAAAAACACCGACCAGGTATTCGGCAAGGATTTTTACCCTTATACGGAAATGAAGGCAAAAACCTCGCTTGAAGGTTTGCACCGGTGGTCGGTAGGGCTTTTTGAAACTGCGCTGTCCGTTTCCGATGAAGGACGGCATACTAAATCGAAAAAGATTGTTGACAGTGTCAGGAAATATATTGAGGAGAATTACCATGACAGTAATCTAAGTGTTGAAGGAATTGCAAACGGTATATATATCAATTCTAGTTATCTTAGAAAAGTGTTCAAGAAGGAACTGAGCATGTCGGTTAATGATTATATTGTGGATATCAGGTTACAGAAGGCGAAAGAGCTCATAGGAAGCGGAAACACCAAGCTTTCGAATATCTCTGATAGGGTAGGCTATAACGATGCAAGCTATTTCAGTAAATCCTTTAAAAAGAAGTTCGGGCTTTCACCAAGTGAATACGAGAACATCAGAACGGCCAGAGTTAGCTATGTAAAAAGTTGAATAGTTCTGCACATGCATGAATGACGGTTAACGCAGGTCATGGTTCAATCGGATACTGGGTGTCAATAAATTCTCGGCACATTTATAAGCGATATATTTTGTAGGAGCGATTTTTACAAAGTAGTATCGTTTATTTCATTCAGTTCATCTCCTCTCTGATCTATAATCAAGTCAGAAGTTATCGATAGCTTAAGGAAAGTATTCAAATAATTCCCCAAACTTGATAGTGTAAAGTAGCGTATGAAAAACGCTGCCTGGCATTATCAGAAAGTAAAATGCACCTTGAAAAGTGAAAAATGTACCACTGTACCGCATTTATTCCACGGTCCTCTTGACAATGAGCCTCTGA